>NCEM01000017.1:0-133917 GCA_002280725.1 Alphaproteobacteria bacterium 32-64-14 | reverse complement strand
CCGTGGGGCCGGCCGGTCATTCCGGTGGAGATGATCAGCGTGTTGCTGAACCATGTGGCGCGGCAGGACGGGCTGAAAATGAAGGGGCCGGCGATCGGCCTGTTTGCCGACCAGGAGATCAGCCTGATCAAGGGCCCGCTGTTCGTGGGCGAGGACTATGAGATCGAGCGCGAGGTTGTCGCGCTGTCCGGCAGTCGGCGGACGGAAAGCTACTGGATGCGGACGCGGGTTTACCGGCCGGGCGGGAGCGAGGTGATCGCCACCATGCTGCTGAACCATGCGACGCTGAAGGAGAGCTATGCGCGCTATGCCGAGGCGAAGGCCGAGCTGTATCCGGCTGGCTGAGCGCTTGCGTTAACCCTGCCCGCTGGGCGCAAGAAATTCTGGTCGAACAGCCATTCGCAGAAATCGTTTGCGTGAACTCGGGCCTGTGCGGGCATAGCTGCTGCGAGACCAGCAAGGGCCGAAAGTGGATTGCCGGGGCATGAGCTGTGCGCCACTGGCCCCGCCGGAGGCATGTCCACGCAAATGATGCCGCACCGGGGGCTATTCGATTGAAATTCTGTGCCTAGCTGGTAGGCGCTCAGTCTTATCCAGGACTGGACGAGTTTACACGCATGGTAATGGGCCTTCCCCCGGCACAGGGACTGTACGATCCCCGCAACGAGCACGACGCCTGTGGCGTCGGCTTCATTGCCGATGTGAAGGGCCGAAAATCGAACGCCATCGTGGCGCAGGGTCTGCAGATCCTCGTCAATATCGACCATCGCGGCGCCGTGGGCGCTGACCCTCTGTTGGGCGATGGGGCGGGGATTCTGATCCAGATTCCGGACGCGCTGTTCCGCGACTGGGCGAAGACCGCCAAGGTCGATCTGCCCAAGCCCGGCGATTACGCCGTGGCGATGTGCTTCCTGCCGCAGGACGCGCCGGCGCGCGACTTCGCGATGAAGCAGTTTGCGAACTATCTCGCCAAGTCGAAGCAGGTGCTGCTCGGCTGGCGCGATGTGCCGACGGACCTTGCCGGCATCGGCAAAGCGGTGATCGACTCCATGCCGGTTATCAAGCAGGCGGTGATCGCCAAGGGCTCGCCCGCGATGGACCAGGATGCGTTCGAGCGGAAGCTGCTCGCCATCCGCAAGGAGACGCAGAACCCGCTGGCCGAGATCGCGGCGAAGAAGAACCTGCCCGGGCTGGCTGAGTTCTACATGCCGTCGCTGTCGACGCGGACGATCGTGTACAAGGGCCTGTTGCTCGCAGGCCAGGTGGGCACGTTCTACAAGGATCTCACCAATCCGCTGTGCACGTCTGCGCTTGCGCTGGTGCACCAGCGCTTCTCGACCAACACGTTCCCGAGCTGGCGGCTGGCTCACCCGTACCGGTTCATCGCGCACAATGGCGAGATCAACACGGTGCGCGGCAACGTGAACTGGATGTATGCGCGCCGGCGCTCGATGGAGAGCGCGCTGCTGGGCGCCGATCTCGACAAGATGTGGCCGCTGATCCCGCATGGGCAGTCGGACACGGCGTGCCTCGACAATGCTCTCGAACTTCTTGTTGCCGGTGGATATCCGCTGGCGCATGCGATGATGATGCTGATCCCAGAAGCGTGGGCGGGGCATCCGCAGATGGACCCGGAGCGGCGGGCTTTCTATGAGTACCACGCGGCGCTGATGGAGCCGTGGGACGGCCCGGCGGCGATTGCGTTCACCGATGGCCGCCAGATCGGCGCGACGCTGGACCGCAACGGCCTGCGCCCTGCCCGCTTCATCGTGACGGACGACGATCAGGTCATCCTCGCCTCGGAATCCGGCGTGCTGCCGATCCCGGAAGAGAAGATCGTGCGCAAGTGGCGGCTGCAGCCTGGCAAGATGCTGCTGATCGACCTCGAACAGGGCCGAATCATCGAGGACGAAGAGATCAAGCACGCGGTTGCGGGCAAGCACCCGTACAAGGACTGGCTGCACGAGATGCAGTTCAAGCTGTCGGAGCTGGCTGATCCCGAAGAGGCGGAAGGCCCGTCGCTGCAGGCGAGCAATGTCAGCCTGCTCGATCGGCAGCAGGCGTTTGGCTACACGCAGGAAGACCTGACGTTCTTCCTCGAGCCCATGGGCACGCAGGGCGACGATCCGCTCGGCTCGATGGGGTCGGACACGCCGATTGCCGTGCTGAGCCGCAAGCCGAAGCTGCTGTACAACTATTTCAAGCAGAACTTCGCGCAGGTGACCAACCCGCCGATCGACCCGATCCGCGAGGAACTGGTGATGTCGCTGGTCTCGATGATCGGGCCGCGGCCGAACCTGCTGGGGCTGGCGGCGGGCACGCACAAGCGTCTGGAGATTTCGCAGCCGATCCTGACGAATGCGGACCTCGAGAAGATCCGCTCGATAAGTGAGCTGGTGGACGGCACGTTCCGCACAGCAACGATCGACATCACGTGGGACGCCAAGGAAGGCGCAGCTGGCCTGAAGGCTGCCATCGAGCGCATTCGCCTGGAGGCGACCGAGCATGTGCTGCAGGACTTCAACATCCTGATCCTGTCAGATCGCGGCGTGTCAGCCGATCGCATTCCCGTGCCCGCGCTGCTGGCGCTGTCTGCCGTGCACCATAAGCTGGTGCGCCAGGGCCTGCGCATGCAGGTGGGACTTGTTGTCGAGACGGGAGAAGCGCGCGAGGTGCATCACTTCTGCACGCTGGCCGGCTATGGCGCGGAAGCCGTGAACCCCTATCTCGCGTTCGAGACGCTGGAGCAGATCCGGCAGACGGAAGGCATCAAGCTGTCCGCCAAGGACGTGAAGAAGAACTACATCAAGGCCGTCGGCAAAGGCATTCTCAAGGTCATGTCCAAGATGGGCATCTCGACCTACCAGTCCTATTGCGGCGCGCAAATCTTTGACGGCGTCGGCCTGTCGTCGGAGCTGATCGCCGAGTACTTCACCGGCACGGCGACGACCATCGAGGGCGTCGGCCTCAACGAGATTGGCGAGGAAGCCGTGCGCCGCCATGCGGCAGCGTTTGGCGACAACCCGATCTATCGCGACCTGCTCGACGTTGGCGGCGACTATGCCTATCGCATTCGCGGCGAGGACCATGCGTGGACGCCGGACTCGGTCAGCAAATTGCAGCATGCGGTTCGTGGCAATGTTTCTGCCGACTATGCGGCGTTCGCCCAGACGATCAACGAACAGAACGAGCGCCTGCTGACCATTCGCGGGCTGATGGAGTTCAAGTTCGCCGAGACGCCGGTTCCGATCGAGGACGTCGAGTCCGCCGCGGATATCGTGAAGCGGTTTGCGACGGGAGCGATGAGCTTTGGCTCGATCAGCCGCGAGGCGCATACGACGCTGGCCATCGCGATGAACCGCATTGGCGGCCGCTCCAACACCGGCGAAGGCGGCGAGGAGGCGGATCGCTTCAAGCCGATGAAGAACGGCGACTCGATGCGCTCGCGCATCAAGCAAGTGGCCTCAGGACGCTTTGGCGTGACGACGGAATACCTGGTCAACGCTGACGATATCCAGATTAAGATGGCGCAGGGCGCGAAGCCGGGCGAAGGCGGGCAGCTGCCGGGCCACAAGGTCGACGCCAACATCGCCAAGGTGCGTCACTCGACGCCGGGCGTTGGCCTGATTTCGCCGCCGCCGCACCATGACATCTACTCGATCGAGGATCTGGCGCAGTTGATCCACGACCTGAAGAACGTGAACCCGGTGGCGCGCATCTCCGTGAAGCTAGTGTCCGAGGTTGGCGTCGGCACGGTCGCGGCAGGTGTCTCGAAGGCGCGCGCGGACCATGTGACGATCTCGGGCTTCGAGGGCGGTACGGGAGCGTCCCCCCTCACCTCGCTGACTCACGCCGGATCGCCGTGGGAGATCGGCCTCGCCGAGACGCAGCAAACGCTGGTGCTAAACGAGTTGCGCGGGCGGATTGCCGTGCAGGTCGATGGCGGCCTGCGTACGGGACGAGACGTCGCCATTGGCGCGCTTCTGGGGGCCGACGAGTTCGGCTTCTCGACGGCGCCGCTGATTGCGGCAGGCTGCATCATGATGCGCAAGTGTCACCTCAACACCTGCCCGGTCGGCGTGGCGACGCAGGATCCGATCCTGCGTGCGCGCTTCACCGGCGCGCCGGAGCACGTGATCAACTACTTCTTCTTCGTTGCCGAAGAGCTGCGTCACATCATGGCGAAGCTCGGCTTCCGCACGGTTGAGGAGATGGTTGGCCGTGTCGACCTGCTCGACATGCGCAAGGCGGTCGATCACTGGAAGGCCAAGGGCGTTGACCTGTCGAAGATACTCTACCAGCCGCAACCGAAGCCGGGCGTAGCTATCAAGGTCTCCGAAACGCAGGATCACGGCCTCGATGGCGCGCTGGATCACAAGCTGATCAAGGCGGCGAAAGCGGCGCTCGGGAAATCACCCAAGCCGGTGCAGATCACCGAGACGATCAAGAACGTAAACCGCACGGTTGGCGCGATGCTGTCTGGCGATGTTGCGCGCAAGTTCGGCCATGCCGGCCTGCCGGACGACACGATCCAGATCGCGCTCAATGGCGTGGCCGGACAGAGCTTCGGCGCGTTCCTTGCGCGCGGCATCACGCTGAACCTGGTGGGCGACGCGAACGACTATGTTGGCAAGGGACTGTCGGGCGGGCGCGTGATCGTACGGCCGCCGCAGGGCAGCAAGCGCGAGCCGTCGCAGAACATCATCGTGGGCAACACGGTGCTGTATGGCGCGATTGCCGGTGAGGCGTACTTCCAGGGCGTCGCGGGCGAGCGGTTTGCCGTGCGCAACTCCGGCGCTGTCGCTGTCGTTGAGGGCTGCGGCGATCATGGTTGCGAATACATGACGGGCGGCGTGGTTGTCGTGCTCGGCGAGACCGGGCGCAACTTTGCGGCCGGCATGTCTGGCGGCGTCGCCTACGTGTACGACCCCAACAAGGGCTTCGTGAACCGGTGCAACCCTTCGATGGTGAAGATCGAGGCGATCGAGCCGGCTTCAGGCGGCGCGGAAACGGATGCACCACAGCAGCGCTCGCCGTCTGCGGAGAACAACGGCATGGGCGACATGCTGGCGTTCGATGCCGAGCGGCTGCGCATTCTGGTTGAGCGCCATTTGCTGCACACTGGCAGCGCGCGGGCGCGCGACGTTCTGGATAACTGGGATGAGGCGCTCAAGCACTTCGTCAAGGTCATGCCTATCGACTACGCCCGCGCGCTGCAGGACATGAAGTCCGACCGCGCCGCCGTTGTCGCCGCAGAATAGAGTTCGGGAGCAGACACATGGGCAAACCCACAGGCTTCCTCGAATTCGACCGGCAGGAGCGCGACTACGAAGAGCCGGATGCGCGCCGGAAGAACTATGCCGAATTCCTGCTGCGCATGAGCGATCGCGATATCCGCACGCAGGCGGCGCGCTGCATGTCGTGCGGGATTCCGTTCTGCCAGGGGACGGGATCGGTTGCGCCGGGCACGCCGGGCTGCCCGGTGAACAACCAGATCCCGGACTGGAACGATCTTGTCTATCGCGACCACTGGAAGGCCGCGCTTGAGAACCTGCATTCAACCAACAACTTCCCGGAATTCACGGGCCGCGTATGCCCGGCGCCGTGCGAAGCGTCGTGCGTGCTCAACATCAATGACAATCCGGTCGCCATCAAAGCCATCGAGTGCGAGATCGTGGATCGTGGCTGGGATGAGGGCTGGATCAAGCCGCAGACGGCGCCGCGCGGCACGGGCAAGCGCATCGCCATCGTCGGCTCCGGCCCCGCCGGCCTTGCGTGCGCGCAGCAGCTTGCCCGCGCGGGACATTCGCCGACGGTGTTCGAGAAGTCGGACCGCATCGGCGGTCTGCTTCGCTATGGCATTCCCGACTTCAAGATGGAGAAGCATCCCATCGACAAGCGGATGCGCCAGATGGAATCCGAAGGCGTGATCTTCCGCACGCGGCTCAATGTCGGCGTGGACGTGACGGTGCAGCGCCTGCTGGATGATTATCAGGTGCTGGTGATGGCCGGCGGCGCGGAGAACCCGCGCGACCTGCCGATCCCGGGCCGCAACCTGGACGGCGTGCACTACGCCATGGATTTCCTGACGCAGCAGAACAAGCGCGTGGCGGGGGATGACGAGAAGACAGCCGCGCCGGGCGGCACGATCACCGCGAAGAGCAAGCACGTGGTGGTGATCGGCGGGGGCGACACGGGATCGGATTGCATCGGCACGTCCAACCGGCATGGCGCAGCATCGGTGACGCAGCTCGAGATCATGCCGAAGCCGCCGAGCAAAGAGAACAAGGCGATGACCTGGCCGGATTGGCCGCTGAAGCTGCGCACGTCGTCCTCGCACGAAGAAGGCTGCGAGCGGGACTTCGCCGTCGTGACCAAGCGCGCGATTGGCGAGGACGGCAAGGTGACGGCGCTCGTCTGCGCGCGCATCGAATGGGTGCGCGGACCAAACGGCATGGAGATGAAAGAGGTCGAGGGTTCGGAGTTCGAGCTGAAAGCCCAGTCGCTGGTCGTGTGGGCCATTCGCGAGGGACGCCAGTGCGCGCGCGCCGTCGACGAGTTCCTGATGACGACGAGCAATTTGCCGAGATAGTGCAATACCAGCGGAGTCATTCTCGGGCTTGTCCCGAGAATCTTTGTTTGCGCCAAGCGGGAACTGTCAGCCGTTCCATCGCCTCACGAACCGGGATTCTCGGGATGCGGGCTTTGCCCTTGCCCCAGAATGACTCCTGCACTGCATCGCCTGTAGACGGATGCTTTTGCAGGAGTAAGGTCGCCTTCCGAAGCGGACTCCCCTCCGCTTCTGTGTAGAGGCCGACCCGGACGTGTTCGCGACTGCCGCATAGGGTTATTGCCACAGCGAACAAAGCACCGGGCGACATAAGCCGCGGACCGACAAAGGTCGGGACCGCAAGTGAGCGGGGGCGTGCATTGCAGTCTACGGACATCAGTCGTCCTGACTATTTTCATAAGGTCGTCGATTGCCAGTGGGCATGTCCCGCCCACACGCCAGTGCCTGAGTACATCCGCCTGATCGCGGACCGGCGCTATACAGACGCCTACATGATCAACTGGAAGTCGAACGTCTTCCCGGGAATCCTCGGACGGACGTGCGACAGGCCATGCGAGCCTGCCTGCCGGAGGGGACGAGTCGAAGAGGAGCCGGTGGCGATCTGCCGCCTGAAAAGGGTGGCGGCGGACAACAAATCGGGCTTCGCGGCGTTGCTGCCGAAGGTCGCGCCCCACAATGGCAAGAAGATCGCCTGCATCGGCGCGGGCCCCGCCTCGCTGACCGTCGCCAGGGATCTCGCCCCGCTGGGCTATGAGGTCCATGTCTACGATGCGGACAAGAAGGCCGGCGGCATGATCCGTAGCCAGATCCCGCGCTTCCGCTTGCCCGAAGAAGTGATCGACGAGGAGGTCGGCTACATCACGGCGCTTGGGCCGGTGATGCATCTACAGCAGCGCGTCGAATCAATGAAGGCCCTGCTCGCGGAAGGCTATGACGCGATCTTCGTCGGCACGGGGGCGCCGCGTGGCCGCGATCTCGATATCCCGGGCCGCAAGGAAGCCGCCGCCAACATCCATATCGGCATCGACTGGCTGTCCAACGTTTCCTTCGAGCACACCAACAAGATCGGCAGGCGCGTGATCGTGCTTGGCGGCGGCAACACCGCGATGGATTGCTGCCGCACGGCGCGCAGGCTTGGCGGCGAGGATGTGAAGGTCATCGTCCGCTCTGGCTTCGAGGAGATGAAGGCATCTCCGTGGGAGAAGGAAGACGCGATCGGCGAGGACATTCCGATCCTGAATTACCTCGTGCCCAAGGCCTTCATCCATGACGGCGGCAAGCTGACCGGCATGACGTTCGAGAAGGTGAAAGCCGAGAAGGACGCAAAGGGTCGCCGCAATCTTGTGCCCACGGGCGAGCCGGACCAGCATTTCGACTGCGACGATGTGCTGGTCGCGGTCGGACAGGAAAACTCGTTTCCCTGGATCGAGCGCGACATCGGCATGACCTTCGACAAGTGGAACATGCCGATTGTCGGCGAAGAGACGATGCAGTCGAGCATTCCGAATGTGTTCTTCGGGGGCGACGCGGCGTTCGGACCCAAGAACATCATCTGGGCTGTGGCGCATGGACATGCGGCGGCCGTATCGATCGACATGTTTCTCAACGATCAGGACATCAGCATCCGCCCTGCTCCCGGCGTGACGGTCATCTCGCAGAAGATGGGCATTCACGAATGGAGCTATGACAACGACATCGCGAACGACAGCCGATACAAGGTTCCGCATCGCGACAAGGCCGTGTCCCTGAAAGATGTGAAGGCCGAGGTGGAACTGGGCTTTGACCAGATACTCGGCTTCAAGGAGGCGCAGCGCTGCCTCAACTGCGACGTGCAGACGGTGTTCACGCCGAAGGTCTGCATCGAGTGCGATGCGTGCGTCGATATATGCCCGATGGACTGCATCACCTTCACCGAGGATGGCGATGAGGCGGAGCTGCGAACGCGGCTGACGGCGCCGGCGATCAATCTGGGGCAGGACTTGTATGTGGCTGATGGACTGCCCACAGGCCGGGTGATGGTGAAGGACGAAGACGTCTGCCTCCATTGCGGCCTGTGCGCTGAACGCTGCCCCACGGGCGCGTGGGACATGCAGAAGCATCTGATCGACATCACGCAGGCAGGCCCCAAATGCCGGACACGCTGACACAGGGCGGCAGTGCGAAGCCCGCAGGGCTCGCGGCGGTCAATGACTTCGTCGTGAAGTTCGCCAACGTGAACGGATCGGGCTCGGCATCAGCCAATGGGCTGTTCGCCAAGGCGATTATCCGCATGGGTGTGCCGGTGGCGGCGCGCAATATCTTCCCGTCGAACATCCAGGGGCTGCCGACCTGGTATGAGGTGCGCGTGTCTGGCGCCGGGCATCTTGGGCGGCGCGGCGGGGTTGATCTGGCCGTGCCGCTCAATCCGCAGACGTGGGAAGATGATGTGAAGGAGATCAGCCCGGGCGGTTATCTCTTCTACGACTCGACCAAGCCCCTGCCTGCCTCGAAATTCCGCGATGACATCCACATCATCGGCGTACCGCTGACAGCCATCTGCAACGAGGCGTACAAGATTCCGCGCGAGCGGCAGCTGTTCAAGAACATCTGCTATGTTGGCGCCCTGTCCTGGCTGATCAACATCGATCCGGCCGTGGTGGAGCAATTGCTGAAGGAGGAGTTCGCCTCCAAGCCCAAGCTGATCGGGGCGAACCTCAACGCCTTCAATCTCGGGCGCGACTGGGCCAAGGCGAACTTGAAGCCCATCGGGCTGCAGCTGCAGACGTCCGATGCGGTCGGCGATCGTATCTTCGTGGAAGGCAATGCGGCGGCGGCGCTTGGCGCGGTCTATGGCGGGGCGACGGTGTGCGCGTGGTATCCGATCACGCCGTCCACCTCGGTTGCGGAGGCATTCACCGGCTATTGCGAAGACTTCCGCACCAATGCGGACGGCACGAAGAACTACGCCATCGTGCAGGGCGAGGACGAGATCGCCTCCATTGGCATTGTGGTCGGAGCGGGATGGAATGGCGCGCGGGCGTTCACCTGCACTTCGGGGCCGGGCATATCTCTGATGAACGAGTTCATCGGGCTCAGCTACTTCGCGGAAATTCCTGTCGTGATCTTTGACGTGCAGCGCGGCGGGCCCTCCACGGGCATGCCCACGCGCACACAACAATCCGACCTGTTGCTCGCGGCCTATGCCAGCCATGGCGACACCAAGCATGTGCTGTTGTTGCCCTCCGATCCTGGCGAATGCTTCACCATGGGCGCACAGGCTTTCGATCTGGCGGACCGGTTGCAGACAACCGTGTTCGTGATGCTCGACCTCGATATCGGCATGCAGGAATGGCTCGTCGAGCCGTTCAAGTGGGACGACGCCAGACGGATCGACCGCGGCAAGGTGATGACGGCCGAGGAACTGGAGGCGGGCAAGTTTTTTGGCCGCTACACGGACGTTGATGGCGATGGAATCCCGTACCGGACATGGCCCGGCACGCACCCGAACAAGGGCGCGTATTTCACGCGCGGCACGTCGCGCAACCGGCTGGCCGGGTATTCGGAAAAGGGCATCGACTACCAGGACAACATGGAACGGCTGCTGAAGAAGTTCCACACCGCGGCGGCGCTCGTGCCGGCACCTGTCGTGCGATCGGCCAAACAGTCCACGAAGATCGGCGCGCTGTATTTCGGCTCCACGGCGCCGGCCATGCACGAGGCGCTGGAGACGCTGGAGAGGCAAGGTCACCATATCGACGCCATGCGCGTACGGGCTTTCCCGTTCTCGCAGGAGGTGTTCGACTTCATTCATGCACACGACGAAATCTGCGTGGTGGAGCAGAACCGTGATGCGCAGTTACGCTCGTTGCTGATGATAGAGGGCGGGATCGACCCGGCTCATCTGACCTCGATCCTCCATTATGACGGCACGCCAATAACCGCGCGCTTCCTTTGCGATGCGATCGGCAAGCGACTGGAGGCACGCAAGGCGACGCGCCAGGTCACCGGCAAGGCGGACAAGCAATGACCTACATTCTCAAGCCCAAGCTGCATCATCCCAGCCTGCCGAAAAACGCTCTCGGCTTCACGCGGCGCGACTATGAGGGGCGCGTCTCGACGCTGTGCGCGGGATGCGGGCATGACTCGATCAGCGCGGCGATCATCCAGGCGGTGTGGGAACTCTCGATCGAGCCGCATCGTGTTGCGAAGATTTCCGGCATTGGCTGTTCCTCCAAGACGCCCGACTATTTCCTGAGCCAGAGCCATGGCTTCAACTCCGTGCACGGGCGTATGCCGAGCGTGCTGACGGGGGCGAACCTTGCCAATCGCGACCTGATCTATCTGGGCGTGTCCGGCGATGGGGACAGTGCGTCCATCGGCCTTGGCCAGTTCGCGCATTCGATCCGCCGCGGCGTGAACATGAGCTACATTGTCGAGAACAATGGCGTCTACGGCCTCACCAAGGGCCAGTTCTCGGCGACGTCGGACAAGGGATCAAAATCGAAGAAGGGCGTCGAGAACACCGAGTCCGGCATCGATCTTGTGGCGCTCGCGCTGCAGCTGGGCGCGACCTATGTCGGGCGCTCATTCTCGGGCGACAAGGAGCAGCTGGTGCCGCTGATCAAGGGCGCGCTGTCGCACCACGGCCCCGCCTTCCTAGATGTGATCAGCCCCTGCGTGGCGTTCAACAACCACACCGGATCGACCAAGAGCTTCGATTATGTGCGCGAGCATAATGAAGCGGTGAACCGGCTCGACGTCATTCTCGGGCGCACGCCGATCACGGCGGAGTACAAGGCCGGTGAAGTGCGGGAAGTGACGCAGCATGACGGGTCTGTCCTGCGGCTGCGCAAGCTGCACGACGACTACGATCCGACCGACAAGATCGGCGCGGCCAACTATCTCCAGGAGCGGCATGCCGAGGGCGAGATCGTGACGGGGTTGCTCTATGTCGATCCCGAGGCGACCGACCTGCACGATCGCCTGGACACGACAGCGAGACCGCTGAACCAGCTCAACACGGCAGACCTGACGCCGGGCGCCGACGCGCTGGCGAAGATCAACGCCAGCCTGCGCTAGGCGGCCAGAGCCACCGGATCGATGCGCGTGTCGTTCAATCGTCGAAGCGCGGCGGGCGTTATGGCCTCAGCCGGCCGAAGTCCGCAAGCGGCACGCCGCTGTCGCACATCTCAACGAACCGCTTGAGGCCCGGCATGAAAGACCGCTGGAATTCGATGAGGCGCCCCATGCCGTCCGCCTTGATGAACCTTGTATTGGCGCCCTTGTAGGACTTGCACGCCAATTCACGCCGCTCGGCCTGCCGCGCGATCTGGCCCAGGATCATCTCGCTCCAGCCAGCGCTTGCTCCAGAGCTTGTCTCGTCGAGCTCAGCCACACGCATATCGACCAGCTTCTGCTGTTCGGCGATCGCTTCGTCGAAGCGGCCAAGATTTCCAAGGTGCTGGGAATAGGTTTCGCCAACAGCGAAACGCAGGACGGCTGCAGACTGATCGCGATCCTCGATCTCGACCAGTCGCTCTGCCGCATCCTGTGCGCTCAGCAGCAGATATTCCATTTCGGCAGCGCGATCGATCCGCGCCGCAACCGCATAAGCTTCGGCGCCGGCCCATCCGATCATGTACAGCAGTTCCGGGCTGTTAGGCTCCTGCTTTTCCGCTGCTGCAAACTTGTCGTGAGACGCCCGGAGGATCTCGAAGCCTTCAGGCTCCCTGTCGATTTCCGAGAGGGCGAGCCCGTGATTGTACATCGCCCACGCACGCTCGCTCTCCGCCCTTACGGTCGCGCGTTCATCGGCCGGCCAGCCCTCCACGAGCGCAGCGTGGCGCAGGGCCGCGTCGAGGGCCTCCTGCGGCCGCTCGTTCACCGAATAGTATTCCGTCTCCGCGCGGGACAGATCGACCTCCGTCCATCGCCAGTCCCGCTGCCTGTCCGCTACCGGAACCCGCTCCAGCGCTGCCTGGCCACGCTTGATGAGATCCAGCGCCTTGTCTGCGTCGGCATCTTCATACAACGCGATCAGGCCGCCGATCGCCTCGATATGCGCCTCCAGGATGAGACTGTCGGGGCCATCCCCGTACGTCGCGCGGAGGCTTGCGAGGATGGTGCGCGCCTGCTCGAGATTCTTCTGAGCTTCTGTTGTCTGGCCCAGATTTCGGTCGAGCGGGGAATCCTGGATCTCCGCGAGCCGCACGAACCCCTTCGCGGTCTCGAAGCTCAGCGAGCGGCTGGCGCCCGGCGTACGCGCGAGAGAGTCGAGGTAACCCTGCGCCTTTGCGGCCAACTCGAATCTCGCCTGTGTATTACCGGGCACGACCCGCAATTTGTCGTTGAGGTCGAACAGAAGGTAGTTGGCGAGCGCGCGCACGTCCTCGAACCGCCGCGCCTCAGCCGCGCGCGCCGACTCGGCGCCAACCCACGCAATCGCAGTTGCGGCGAAGGCTGCTGCGAGCAAGGCCGCGCCCAGGCCTGTCGCCCATGTCGCCACGCGATGACGCGCGATGAACTTGCCAAAAGCATAGCCTCGCCCGCCCTTGAACGCCGTTACCGGGTGACCATCACGCAGCGCTTTCAGATCGGCGGAAAATAGATCGACCGACGCATAACGCTCTTCCGGCGCGTTTGCCGTTGCCCTGGCGATGATCGCGACCAGTTCCTTGTCGGCCAGATGATCGTCCAGCAGTTTCTGCGTCAGCTTGCCCAGCGAGTAGACGTCGGCGACCGTGGTGGGCTCGGCGCCTGTCATGCGCTCGGGCGCAGCGTAGCCGGGCGTCAGGCTCAGCGTGTGCAGCGAGCCGGAGCCGTTAGTTGCGCGCGAGGGCTCGTCGCCCGCGCCTTTCGGGCGCGCGATGCCGAAGTCGATCAGCTTGGCGACGCTGCCATTGGTCACCATCACGTTGGACGGCGTGATGTCGCGATGGACGATCAGGTTGGCGTGGGCGAAGGCCACAGCCGTGCACGCCTGCAGCAGCATGTCGATGCGCTGTTCGCGGGTGGCCTTTGTCTCTTCCGCCCAGGTCAGCAGCGGGCGGCCTTCGACGTACTCCATGATGATGTAGGGCGAGCCATCCTCGGTGGAGCCTCCATCGAACAGCTGCGCGATGTTGGGATGGCGCAGCTGGGCGAGGATCTGACGCTCGCGCCGGAAGCGTTCCACCAGCCGCTCTGACAGGAGGCCGGGCCGGATGATCTTCACGGCTGCGATGTGATCGAAGTCGCCGCGATCGCGCCGCGCGAGATAGACCGAGCCCATGCCGCCAGAGCCGATCCGTTCGGTGATCACATAGCCGGCGAGACGCTGCGGCGCGGGCGGCTCGGCCGCCATGGACGACACGGCGCCGCCCGTGCGCATCGTGACGACCTGCTCCGCGGCGATGAACGTGCGCACACGGGCCAGCAGGTCGGCGCGCACGCCCGTGCGTTCAGCCAGCCAGACTTCCGCGTCGGCCGGCTCCGCCTCAAGGAAATCCTCGAAAAGCGCCAGCGCCTCGCGTTCAAGCGAGATCCCGGTCATTCCTGATCGATCGAGTTCTGGAGCGCATCCAGCAGCCACGAACGCGCCACCTGCCAGCGGCGCTTCACCGTGGGCTCGGAAAGGCCTGTCACTGCCGCGACATCCTCAACCGTCATTCCCCCAAAATATCTCATCTCCACAAGCTCCGCGAGTTGGGAATCGAGCACCTTCAACCTGATAAGCGCGGAATCAAGCGACATCAGATCAAAGCGCTGCCCGCCATCCACCTGCGTTGTCAGCTCGACCTTGTGATGCTGGCGTTTTCCCGCTGACTTCTGGCGGGCGTGGTCCACCAGGATGTTACGCATCACGCGGGACGCCAGCGCCAGCATGTGCGTGCGATCCCCGATCGAGAGGCCATCGGCCTGGGCGATGCGCATCACCGATTCATTGATCAGATCGCCGGTCGATAGCGACGTGCCGCGCTCGGCTCGCAGGCGGGCGGCGGCGATGACGCTCAATTCAGGGTGCAGCCGCGCAATGAGGACGTTGCGCGCATCGACCGCGCCGCCACGCCATTCCGCCAGGAGCTGAGCTGTCTTGGGCTCACCTTCCATTGTGCCGTCCCCTCGCCGCGCACACCCCGCGCGTTAACGCCTTTGTTGACGCAATCCAACTGTGTTGCAAGGCTCCTGCCCACGGGCGCGAGCCCGGAGATCAGCCACCCGATATCCGGGGAATCAGCACGACCTCGCTGCCGGGGCTCAGCGGTTCCAGCATGGCGTCCTGATGGATTTCGCCATCGATAGCGAGCGACATTTCGTTTTCCACAAGGTCGCCCAGGCCGGGGAACTTCGCCTCCAGTGCGCGGATCAGGCCGCGCACCGTGGCCGCCTCGACGTCAAACGCATCCAGCCCGCCGGTCAGGTCCCTGACCTTTGACGAGATGGAGACGACGCGGGCCACGCCTCAGCCCTTGCCCATGGCCGCCAGCACGCTGACGGGAGACAGCGGCAGGGCCGTCATACGTTTACCCACCAGAGCGCTGACCGCATTCGACACAGCGGCGAGCGGCGGCACGATGGGAACCTCGCCGACGCCCTTGGCGCCATAGGGGTGTCGCGGATTGGGCTTTGCCTCGACCAGGATGGTGTCGATCATCGGCAGGTCGGACGCGACCGGCATGCGATAATCGAGGAAGCTGGCGTTATCGAGCAGGCCCTGTTTGTTGTAGACGTATTCCTCGTTCAGCGCCCAACCGACGCCCTGCGCCGCGCCGCCCTGCAGTTGGCCCTCGACATAGGCGGGATGGATCGCCCGGCCGACATCCTGCGCGGCGGTGTAGCGCACCACGGTCGTGCGGCCGGTCTCGGCGTCGATCTCGAGATCGCAGACATGGACGCCATAACCAGCCGCCGCGCCTTGCGCATTGAGGGAGACTTCAGCGGCGATGGGGCCGCCGGTCTTGGCGGACTTGCTGGCCAGCACCTTCATGCTGAGCGGTTTCACGTTCTTGGACGGATCGAGGCAGGTGGCCACACCATCGCGCCATTCGACATGGGCGATGTCGCATTCCCACGTCTGCGCGGCGCGGCGCTTGAGGTCGGCGACGACTTTCTGCGCGGCTTCGACGACGGCCATGCCGGTGGCGAACGTCACGCGGCTGCCGCCGGTGGAGCCGCTGAAACCGATCGAGGTGGTATCCGCAATTGTGCAGCGGACGCGCTCGATGGGCAGGCCAAGCGTTTCGGCGGCCATCATCGCCATGGAAGCGCGCGAACCTCCGATGTCGGGGTTGCTGGAGACGACCGTGGCGCCGCCGTCTTCATCGACGTGGACAGCAGCAGAGGATTCGCCGCCGATGTTGAACCAGAAGCCGGCGGCAACGCCGCGCGCCTGACCGGGCTTGAGCTTCGCCTTGTAATGCGGATGCGCCTTCACAGCTTCCAGCGTTTCGATGAAAGCGCTGTAGCGGACGGTTGCCCCGTAGACGGTTTTTGCGCCGTCCTTAACAGCATTGAGGATGCGAAGGTCGATGGGATCCATGTCGAGCTTGCGGGCGAGATCATCGATTGCGCTTTCGACGGCAAAGGCCGCCATCGGGGCGCCCGGCGCGCGATAGGCAGCGACTTTCGGCCGGTTGCTGACCACGTCCAGCCCCACAAGCGCGAGGTTCTCGACATCGTAGCAGGCGAACGCCGTCATGCAGCCGAGATTGACCGGCGAGCCCGCGAAGGCGCCGGCCTGATAGCGCAGCTCCATCTCGGCGGCCGTGATCTTGCCGTCTTTCGTGGCGGCCAGCTTGATATCCATCGACGCGCCGGATGTGGGGCCGCTGGCGAGAAACACCTCCTCGCGCGACATAACCAGCTTCACCGGCCGCCCGCATTTGCGCGAGAGGGCCAGCGCCACAGGCTCGAGATAAACAGTCGTCTTGCCGCCGAAGCCGCCGCCAATCTCGGCGGGGATGACCTTCAGGTCCGACAGCGGCAGGTTGAGAATCCGGGCAGTCATCGCGCGGACGAGGAACTGGCCCTGACTGGAGCACCAGATGGTCGACTGGCCATCCGCACCCCACGAGGCGACGCAGGCATGCGGCTCGATATAGCCCTGGTGCACGGCCGCCGTTGTGTAGCGGCCTTCGATCACCACTCCGGCGGATGCGAAGGCGGCCTTCACGTCGCCGCGGCCCATCACATGGCGCTGGGCGACATTCGACGGTTTCGCGGGCTTCGGCGTTACGCCCTTGGTGTACATGTCGTCATGGAGAACGGGCGCGCCCGGCATCATTGCCTCGTCCACGTCGATCACGTGCGGCAGGATCTCATACGTCACCACGATCAGGTCTAGGGCTTCGGCAGCGACCTCTGGCGATGTCGCGGCGACGGCGGCGACGGCGTGTCCCTGATAGAACACCTTGTCGCCGGCCAGAACGTTGGCGGCGACGTCTTTCATGGCGGCGGCGTGTTCGCCCGCTTCGATATCGCCGCCAGCACCGACATCGAGATCGACGCCCGTGACGATCGCTTTCACGCCGGGCAGTTTTTCTGCGGCTGAGGCGTCGATGCTGACGATACGCGCGTGGGCGTGGGGGCTGCGCTTGATGCGGCCGGTCAGCATGCCCGGCAGATGGAAATCGGCGCCGAACTGGGCGCGGCCGGTTACCTTGTCGACGCCATCGGGGCGGATGGGCCGCTGGCCGACAACCTTGAAATCGACAGGAGGCTGATTGCCATCGCTCATCTCGGTTTCTCCTCCTGACGAAGGTCAGCCGCCGCATCCATCACGGCGCGGACGACCTTGTCGTAGCCCGTGCAGCGGCAGATGTTACCCGCCAGCCAGTAGCGCACTTCGGTTTCTGTCGGATCGGGATTGCGATCCAGCAGCGCTTTCGAGGCCATCAGCAGACCCGGCGTACAGAACCCGCACTGAAGCGCGGCCTGTTCGAGGAACTGATGCTGCAACGGATGCAGGTGGCCGTTGTCGGCCAATCCTTCGATGGTCTCGATGCGTTTGCCCTCGGCTTCGGGCGCCAGCATCAGGCAGGCGCACACAAGCCGGCCATCGACGATGACCGAGCACGCGCCGCAATCGCCGGTGCCACACCCTTCCTTTGTGCCGGTGAGGCGCAGTTCATCACGGAGGGCGTCCAGCAGCGACTGTCCACCGCCGCCGAGAAACGCGACCGGCTCGCCGTTGACGATGGCGTTGACGACTGTGCGGCTCATGACGCGGCTCCCTGGGCGCGATCGCTCCCTTGCGCCCGGTCTCTGGCGATCAGCGCAGCGCGCCGCGCCAGAACCGCCGCGACCTTTGTGCGGTATTCAATCGTGCCGCGCTTGTCGCTGATCGGCTTGCAGGCCACAGCAACCGCAGCTTCGAGGTTTGCGAGAGCCACGTCATCGAACGACGACCCCACAAGCGCGGAGCCCGCCGTTTCGACCAGCAAGGCGGTCGGCGCGACGGCGCCGATGCTCACGCGGGCGGAGATGCACTTGCCCGGTGCATCCAGCGTCACGCTGACAGCAGCCCCGACAACGGCGATATCCATCTCTGTGCGAGGGATCAGGCGCAGATAGGCATCGCCCGAATGCGCCGGACGCTTCGGCAGCTTGAAAGCCATGAGAACCTCGTCCTTGCCGAGCGTTGTCTTGCCGGGACCGGACTGGATCGTTTCGACCGGCGCCTCGCGCTGGCCATTCGGACCGGCAATCACGCAGATAGCGCCCGCTGCGATCAGGGCTGGCACGCTATCGGCGGCGGGTGATGCGTTGCAGAGATTGCCGCCAAGACTTGCACGGCCCTGCACCTGCGTCGACCCGATCAGGTTCGCAGCTTCAACAACACCGGGCCATGCCTTGCGCAGGCCTTCGTGCTCTCCAATCAACGCGCCGCTTGCGGCCGCGCCGATGATGAAGCCGCCAGCCTCTTCGCGGATTGCGGCAATGCCGGGGATGCCCTTGAGATCGATGACGACTTTCGGTTTTGCCCGTCCGCCGCGCATCTGCACCAACAGGTCAGTTCCGCCTGCGAGCAGCCGCCCGTTGCCACCGGCGGCCTGCAGGGCGCTGATCGCCTCGGCGACCGTTCCCGGCGAGATATATTCCACACCGCTCAAAGCGCGCTCCCCTTTGATTGGCGCGCACTATGTGAGCGAACGCTCAGTAGCGCAAGTATGGCCGCCGGGCCTCTTCCCAGGCAGTCTCGTCGGGCACGGTCAGGGCATCGAGATCGTCTGCGGAAGTGTTTGCGCCGTCCACCCATTCGCGCAGCAAGACCGAGCCGTTGATGACGTCGATGGCGAGGTGGCCTGCGGTGTACTCGTATTTGAAATCCAGTCCGCGCCAGAGCGGATACTCCGGATAGAGCGTGCGGATGGCCTTGAAGGCGAGCGCCTGCACGCGCCACGGCTTGAACGCTTCATGATCGTAGTGCGCGGGCGCTTCCGTGTGAATCTGCACGCCATGGCACAGCTGTTTCACATGCTTGTGGAAGGTCGGCTCAAACCAGCATTCGCGCAGGATGCAGCCCTTCAGCCATTGCGGCGCGAAGCGCTGCATTTCCGCCATCACAGCGCGGGCGTCGATATCCGGGGCGCCGAACAGTTCGAGCGGGCGGGTTGTGCCGCGGCCTTCGGACAGGGTTGCGCCTTCCAGCATGACGGTTCCCGCATACGCGCGCGCCATCCAGAGGTTCGGCGCGTTGGGGCTGGGGTTCACCCAGGTTCGCTCACCAATTGGCCAGCCATAGCCGGGCGCAGCGTTGGGATCGTATCCTACCATCTCGATGACGCGATAGTCGACGTTGAGCTTGTAGTGGTCGATGAACCACTGACCGAGTTCGCCGAGCGTGAGGCCGTGGCGCATCGGCATGGGACCCGCGCCGACGAAGCTTTCATAGCTCGCACGCAGCGTGAGCCCCTCGATCGGCCTGCCGACCGGATTGGGCCGATCGAGCACCCAAACGGACTGGCCGACTTTCGCCGCCTCTTCCAGAACGTAGAGCAGCGTGGTGATGAACGTGTAGATGCGGCAGCCGAGATCCTGCAGGTCCACCAGCACGACATCGCACGTGCTCATCATCTGGCCCGTGGGGCGGCGGCTTTCGCCATAGAGACTGAACACCGGAATGCCGTGCACCGGATCGTTGAAGTCCGGGCTTTCGACCATGTTGTCCTGCTTGTCGCCGCGCATGCCGTGCTGCGGGCCGAAAGCGGACGTCAGCTTGATGTCGCCGCACGCCGCCAGCGCATCAAGGGAGTGCGTGAGGTCGGCAGTGACGGAGGCCGGGTGCGCCACCAGCGACACGCGCCTGCCCTTCAGCTGCGCGCGCAGCGCCGGGTCGGCGATAAGGCGGTCGATGCCAAATTTCATGATGCACCCACGGGAGGAAGGTCCAGCGCAAAACTGTCGGGGTGATGGAAATCCGCCTTTCCTTGCGGATGCGCTAACGCCCAGTACGACTTCCGGCCATTGCTTTCCTCGATGATGGTCGAAATGCCGATGCTCCACGGCGTATCACCAGCAAAATCAGGCAGAACGCCGAGATCGAGCTTCACGGCCAGCGACAGGCTGCTCATGCCAGCATCGAGCGTTATCGGCATGTCCTGGAATTCCTCCAGATTCGACATGCCGCGCCGCTGGCTGGTGAAGCGGTAGGCCGCCCAGGCGCCGGAGGGCGCGAAGTTGAACTCGACATAGCCGGGCTCACCCGGCCGGCGCACGAACACCTCAAAGACGGTGTGTTCCCACAGCTTGTCTGCCCGTTGCGGCGGCGCAGGCGGCGGAACCAGAAGGTCGGCAATCCTTCCGCTGGCGACATAGTCGAGCCGCAACACGCCGCCCGGATGGCGCGCGGCCTCGACCTGAATCGCTCTTACGGTGTCACAACGCGAATCAGGATGGGGCCGCAGGCTCTGGCGCATGCCGCCGTTTTATCGTGCGTATCCGGCCCTCGCCAGCCGTGGCGCGGGTGTTTGTAAGCCTGCCCGGACTGGTCCATATCTAGCAGGCATGACCGGCCCGGCGCTCACCCATATGGAAGCTGAAACGCGCGAGGCGCCGGATGTGGCCGCGCGCCTGATTGAACGCGCGTCTAAGCCGCTGGCGGAGCTCGGCGCCCGCCTGCGCGCCAGCCCGCCACGCTTTGCGATCACCGCAGGACGGGGCAGTTCCGGAGCGGCATCCCTGTTCGCGAAATACCTGTTCGAGCAGCATCTGGGGATTGTGACTGCATCAGCGACGCCCTCGCTGAGTTCGATCTATGGGGGCACGCTGGATCTGCGTGAGTCGTTGGTGGTGGCCATCTCGCAATCCGGGCAGAGCCCCGATCTGGTGGGTTACTGCCGCGCCGCAGGCGGCCAGGGCGCGCTGCGCGTCGGCATGATCAATGTGGCGGGCTCGAACCTTGAAGGCGCGGTGGACCTTGCCCTGCCGCTGGAGGCCGGACCCGAGAAGAGCGTTGCGGCCACCAAGTCGTGCCTGGCCGCCATGCTTTTGTGCTTCGGGCTGGTGGCTCACTGGCGCAACGACAGGGAGATGATCGCCGCCTTTGAAGGTTCGCCCGACGTGCTAGGGCGTGCGCTGGCGCTTGAGTGGCCGGGCGCGAGTGACTTCATGACGGGCGATGCGCCGCTCTACACGATTGGCCGCGGACCGGGACTTGCGATCGCCAAGGAGGCGGCGCTCAAGCTCAAGGAAACGGCTGGGGTGTTTGCGCAGGCTTACAGCTCCGCCGAAGTGCTGCACGGCCCGTTTGCACTGGCGGGGCCCAACCTGCGCGTGCTGATTTTTGCCCAGCGCGATGCAGCGCGCGAAGGGCTGGATAAGATTGCCGAGGCCTTCGAGGAGGCCGGCAGCCGCGCCATGCTGGTCGCGTGGCCGCCGAACGAGACGCAGCCTGCGATGGAGCTGATTGGTCTGCTGACGCGCTTCTATCTTCTGGCCAACGCCACGACGCTGCAGCGCGGGCGCTCGCCGGACCAGCCGCCGCGTCTGCGCAAAGTCACCGAGACACGCTGAGATGACTGTCCTAGCTCCGACACGACTGTTCGACGGCGAGACGCTTCGCACCGGCGCAGCCGTGGTGGTTGAAGACGGCCGCATCAGCGCGGTTCTGGATACGGCGCCCGCTGACGGCATTCGGATCGACGGCCTGCTGGCGCCGGGCTTCATCGACGTTCAGGTGAATGGCGGCGGTGGCGTGCTTTTCAATGACGCTCCTACGGTTGACGCCCTGCGCACGATCACGGCGGCGCACCAGGCGTTTGGCGTCACGGGGATTATGGCGACGTTGATAAGCGACAGTCGCGAGAAAACCGCAGCGGCGCTTGATGCGGTGTCGGGCGCATTCGCGGTGGGCGTGGATGGGTTGATTGGTCTGCATCTTGAAGGCCCGTGGCTTTCTGAGCCGCGTCGCGGCGTGCACCCGGCCGCCAACCTGCGCCCGCTGGATGAGGTCGACCTCATCATGCTCACCGCGCGGCGCGGCTTTCCGCTGATGGTTACGGTGGCGCCCGAACGGGTGTCGCCCGATGATATCAGGACGCTGGCCGGTGAAGGCGTGCGCGTGTGCCTTGGTCACACAGCAGCAACGACCGAACGGGTTGAGGAAGCGCTGGCTGCGGGCGCTTCCGGCTTTACGCATCTGTTCAACGCCATGCCGACGATGGAGTCGCGCAATCCCGGCCCGGTGGGCGTCGCGCTCGCCCACACCGAGGCGTTCACGGGGCTGATCCTGGACGGCATCCATGTGCATCCGGTGTCGGCGCGCGCAGCGTTTCGCGCGAAGACCGCGCGGCGGATGATGCTTGTCTCCGACGCCATGGCGACGGTTGGCGGCGGGGCGGACATGGAACTGTTCGGCGAAAAGGTGAGCCTCTCCGAAGGGGCGCTGCGGACTCCCTCCGGCACGCTGGCAGGCGCGCATCTGGATATGTCCGGCGCGGTCCGCAATGCACTGGCTATGATGTGGGCGAGCGAGGCCGAGGCCCTTCGCATGGCGACACGCACGCCGGCTGAATTTCTGGGTGTCGACGATCGCGGACGGATCGCCTCCGGCGCGCGGGCGGACTTCGTGCTGCTGGATTCGCACTTCAAGGCGCAAGGCGTCTGGATCGCGGGAAAGCGCCTGAGCTAGCGGCTTTCAAGCTCCGCGATGGCCGCGCGCAGATTGCCGTCATGCTTCGCCAGCAGGGCTTTTGCTGCGGTCACATCGTGCCCATGCCGAACCAACACAGCGGCCTTGAGATCGCCACCCGCCGCCTCAAGCGCTTTCGCGGCTTCTGCCTCGGAGCAGTCATCAAGTGCGGCGACCATGCGCACGGCGCGCTTTCGCAGCTTGTCGTTGGTCGCGATCATGTCGACCATCCGGCCGCGATAGACCCGGCCCATGCGCACCATGATCATGGTGGAGAGAAGGTTCAGCGCCACCTTCTGCGCCGTGCCAGCCTTCATGCGCGTCGAGCCAGAAACTGGCTCGGCGCCTGTCTGCAGCGTTATGGCGTGGTCTGCTTCATTGAGAATTGTAGATCTTGCGTTGGAGGCCACGCCAATGGTCAGAGCGCCTACAGCACCCGCAGCGCGCAAGGCGCTGATCGTGAAAGGCGTCTCCCCGCTGGCGGCTACGGCGATCATGACATCGTTGGCGCCGACACCCAGCTCAGTCACGCGGTCCCGTGCAGCCTGATGACCGTCCTCGGCATTCTCGACCGGGCGCAGCAGCGCTTCTTCGCCGCCGGCGACAACGAACGCCACGCGCGCAGCGGGCCAACCGAATGTGGGGAGCAATTCCGCCCCGTCCTGAACGGCAATGCGCGCCGATGTGCCGGCGCCCGCATAGATCAGCCGGCCGCCCCGCCGGAGCCGGCCGGCGGCTGCATCCACCGCCTTTGTCAGTTCGGGCAAGGCAGGCCCGACCGCCGCAACCGCCGCCATCTGGCTCGCATGCAGATTCTGCAGGGCCGTCGCGGTGTCCCACTGATCAAGTTCCGCGAAGGCGGGGTCCCAATCTTCCGTCTTGCCTTCGGTTCTGGGGTGTTCGTTCGCCATGGCCCAATCCTTATCGCTGCGCGGCTCAATTGAAAGGCGGGCAAATCGCATTAGACAGGACATATGGCTGACCCGCTGTTCCTCGGCGTCGATGGCGGCGGCACGGGCTGCCGCGCCCGGCTGGAAACAGCCGATGGCAAGGTGCTGGGCCAGGGGCGCTCAGGCCCGGCCAGCATGCGCTTTGGATTCGCGGCCGCGTTCTATTCCATCATAACGGCCGCGCAGCAGGCCGTGCGGGAATCCGGCCTCGGCGAGGCTGCCTACCCGCGCATCCACGCTGGCATCGGACTCGCGGGAACCGGCACGCGCGGGGCGCGCCGCGCACTGGACAACTGGGAGCACCCCTTTGCCTCAGCCTGCTTTGAGGGCGATGGCTATATGGCGCTGCTTGGCGCGTTTGCGGGCGGCGATGGCGGCATCGTTGTGTGCGGCACGGGCAGTATCGGCATCACTTGGCGCGGACAGACTTTGCGCGTTGGCGGCTATGGCTTTCCGGTGTCAGACGAAGGCAGCGGCGCAGACATCGGCCTCAACGCCCTGCGCACGGCGCTGCGCACGCTGGATGGACGTGTCTCGCCCACGCCGTTCACGGAAGAGGTGCTTGCCAAATTCTCGCATGATCCCGTGGAGATCGTGGACTGGATGGATCGCGCCAGCTCCACGGATTACGCGACGCTTGCGCCGATGGTCGTCCATCACGCCGCAGCAGGCGATGCCGGGGCAACGGCGCTGATGAAACAGGCCGCATCCCAGATCGCAGACCTTGCCGCAGCCCTCGTGAAGAAGGGCGCGCCGAAGGTTGCGCTTGTTGGCGGGCTTGCCGATGTGATGCGCGCGTGGCTGCCAGACCATATCCAACCGGATATCGTCGCTCCGGCGGGCGATGCGATGGCCGGCGGGATCATTCTCGCCAAGCGGAAGCTGGCGGGCGGCTGAGCGCTATTTGCGCGACTGGACCATCAGGAACGCGATCAGGTCGCGCCGTTCGGCCGCATCGGCGATACCGTTGAAGAACATCGAGCTGCCCGGCAGGAAGGCGCGCGGATTGGTCAGCCACTGATCGAGCACGGCAGGATCCCAGACGTCGCCACCAAGATCCTTCAACGCGGGCGAGTAGGATTTGTAGGTGCGCGAATGTCCGGGGCCGCGCTCGAACATGCCGTGCAGGTTGGGACCGACCATGTCGCCCTTTGCGCGGTCGGTGAAATGACAGCCCGCGCACTTCTTTCCGAAGGCGGCCTGCCCGGCTTCGAGGCTGGCCTCGTTATATGGCGCCGGCAACTGCTCCACCGTGGGCGCGGGAACGGCCGCGACAGGCGCCTCAGGCACAGGCGTGGACTCGCCGCCGCATGCCGCCAGCAGGGCAGCACAAGCCACAACAGCTGAAATCACATAACCCGTGCGCATCACGTCCAGAATCCCAACTACATTAACCAGCATGACCCATTGTCGGGCTCGCAGGTTGCATCAATTCTGGCGAGACCTCGCCCAACTCTTGCCGTTAGGGAATACAGCAAAATGACGCTGGCCAGCTGGAAACGTGTTGAAGCCGAATATGCGCGTCTCGGCGAGAAGAACCTTCGCTACACCGCCGCCCGCGCCAATCTCGAAGCGTTCATCTGGAAGGCGCCCCATCTCGAGGCGGATGTCGCAAAGCAGATCATCGACGAAGGCGTGATGGACGCCATGCAAGCGGTTGCTACCGAGCGGAACCTGTCGGGCAGGATCAAGTCGCTGTTCGCGGGCGAGATTGTGAACGCCTCCGAGAACCGCCCCGCCCTGCACTGGGCGCTGCGCGGCAATGGCAAGGGCATTCCCGCAGCCGACGCGATGTATCGCGAGGCCGAGAAGGCGGCGGCGTTCGCCCGCAAGGCTTCCTCCGGCGGGCTCGGTTTTCCGGTGAAGACGATCCTGCACATCGGCATCGGCGGCTCGGACCTTGGTCCGCGCCTGATCTGGGATGCGCTGCGCGACTATTTCTCGGACGACCCGCAAATCCGTTTTGTCGCCAACGTCGACCCGGAAGACTTTGCGGAGCAGACGGCAGGGCTCGACGCGAAGACCACGCTGGTGCTGGTCGTGTCCAAATCCTTCAAGACGCCGGAGACCGCGTCCAACGCTGCGCTGGCGCGCGAGTGGCTTGTGAGCAAGCTTGGCGAAGCCGAAGCGAACAACCACCTCGCTGCTGTGTCCTCCGCGCCTGACAAGGCCAGGGCCTGGGGCGCAGCTGACGATCGCATTTTCCCGATGGATGAAGCCGTCGGTGGCCGCTACTCGGTCTGGTCGTCGGTAGGGCTGTCCCTGCAGATCGCGTTGGGCGCCGATGTCTGGTCGCGCTTTCTGAAGGGCGCGGCCGAGATGGACGTGCACTTCCGCGATACGCCGCTCGATCACAACACGCCCGCGCGCCTCGCGATGATGGACGTCTATGTCCACACCGCCGCCGAAGTGCCTAGCCGCGTTGTGCTCGCCTATGCGCATCGTCTGCGCAGGCTGCCGGACTTCCTGCAGCAGCTCGAGATGGAGTCGAACGGCAAGAATGCCGCCGATCGTCCTGGCGGCCGCTTGTCCACTACCGCCCCGATCGTGTGGGGCTCGGTCGGCACGCTCGGCCAGCACTCTTTCCACCAGTTGCTGCACCAGGGTACGCGCGAGAGCTCGGTCGAGTTCGTCGCCGCTCTTGATGTCGGCGCCGGCGACAAGGCCCGTGGCCGCGCCCTGCTCTCCAACGCTTTCGCACAGGCCGAGGGCCTGCTTGCGGGCCGCTCGGAGTCGGCTGCCGAGAAGGAGCTGCTCGCCAAAGGCATGGACCCGGCCAAGGCCAAGGCGCAGTCCGCGCACATGCACATGTCTGGCGATCGCGGCTCCACCACCCTCCTGCTCGACGATCTCTCGCCGGAAAGCGTTGGCGCGCTGATCGCCCTTTATGAGCATCGCACCTTTGCGGCTGGAATTCTCTGGGGGATCAACCCGTTCGATCAGTGGGGTGTCGAGCTTGGCAAGGTTCTCGCCGAGCAGCTCGACAAGGCAATCGCGGGCGAAGACCCGGGCAAGCGTGATCCCTCGACGCTCCGGCTTGTGGCGCGCGCCCGCACGCGGGGCTAGTCGCGCATCACGTGTCTGGACATCGCGACCCGTTCCGCCGAAAGTTGTAGACCGTTCGGGAGGGACGTTGATGCGCCATGCGATGATCGCGGCATTGGGACTGGCCGCTTCCGCGTGCGTGAGCGCGCCCGACACGACGCCGATCAATCATGCCCTGACGTCTGCACCCCCGCAGGTGGTCCACGATCTCGGCGTTGATGGCGAGGCTATCGCGCTTGCGTTTTCCGGCGGCGGGGCGCGGGCGGCGTCCTTTTCCTATGGCGTGCTGTTGCAGCTGCGCGAGATGAAGGACAGCAAGGGCGTCTCCCTACTCGACCGCGTCGCGTTCATCACCGCGGTCTCCGGCGGATCGATCACGGCGGCCTATTATGGCCAGCACGGGCCCGAGGGGCTTGATGGATTCCGCAAGGCGGCGCTCGACCTCGACTGGCAGGGGCAGCTGCATACGACCTGGGTCTCACCAGAAAACTGGCAGCGGCTGATGCAGGGCGGCCTCAACGGACCGGACAAACTGGCGAACTGGCTCGACAAGGAAATCTTCGCGGGCGGGCGCATGCGGGACATGCACACGCGCCCTTACGTGGTCATCAACGCAGCTGACCTCTACAGCGGCGCGCCGTTCGCGTTTGCGCCGCCCTGGTTCGAGGCGATCTGCAGCGACCTCAGCACAGTGCGCATCGCCGACGCCGTGGCCGCATCGATGTCGGTTCCGATCGCCTTCCGGCCGGTTGTCGTGCAATCCTTCCCCGAGAAATGCCCCGTGGACCTGCCGCCATGGGTGAGCAAGGCGATGACGGCGCGCAACACGCCCATGCTGTTGCGTGAAACCGCGCGGTCCTTCCGCTTCTTCCGCGATGCCGAGCGCATGTCCTACCTGCATCTCACCGATGGCGGCGTCGCCGACAATTTCGGCGTGTCCAGCTTCGTGACGCTGCAGGCCGCGGGCGGAATGCCCTATGCGCCCATGTCGCCGCGCGATGCGGTGAAGCTGCGCCGCCTGACATTTGTGGTCGTCAATTCCGAACGCCCGGCTGATGGAACATGGGCGAAGAAACAGGCTGGACCTGATGGCCCGGAGTTGATCGCCACCGCGCTGAGCATCGCCGTGAATGCGCCCAAGCGTGCCGCGGCCGATGCGCTGCATGGCTATCTGACAGACTGGAAGGCCGGCGTCATCAAATGGCGCTGCGGGCTCTCGCCGGAAGAAACCAAGGAACTGGGCGCCGGGCCGGACTGGACATGCGGGGACGTGGATTTTGTGCTCGACGTGATGTCGTTCTCGGATCTGGGCGCGGCGAAGGCCGAGCGCCTTGGCTCAGCCGAAACCGCCGTCAGCCTGCCTGCCGACCTGATTGACGACCTGATCGCTGGCGGCCGCGCAGCAACGGCGTGGAATGACGCTTTCATCGCGTTGACGCGATAGCTAGTTTCCATCCGGCGACAGGATGCGCACACGCGCCTTGGTTGTGCGGCCTGCGTCGTCGACCACTTTCACTTCGTAGAAGCCCGTGTCGCCGGGCCGCCAGACCGTATCGCCGGCGACATTGCGCGCCAGCGGCTTGCCATCGACATACCAGGTGAGCTTTCCGTGCCCTTGCGCCGACAGCACGAAGGATGTGTGTTCGCCATCCTTGAACACTTCCGAGCCATCCGGCGGGAAAAATATCTGCGGCGGCGCATTCGCACGCTCGAACCGCGCCAGCGCGGATGGCGGCGTGTGGCCGCCCGGCGCTTCCTGGCGCAGGCTTGGCCCGGTTGTGCGCGCGGGCAGAACGCGGCCAATCGCGTCGTAGACGTCGAACAGGATCGGCAGCGCTGCATCGCGGCCCGTGACGCCCGGACGCGGGCCGGAATCCGCGCGCCCGATCCACACGACGACGGCATAGCCATTGCCCGTCGCCGCCGCCCACGCATCGCGGAAGCCGTAGGATGTGCCGGTCTTCGCCGCGATCACCGGCGCTTCCTGCGTCAGCAGCGCGGGCATGCGTCCATCCGGCGCCGGCGCATCGGCGAGAATATCGACAATCTGCAGCGCAGATTGCGCCGACATGATCTGCGTCGCGACGGGCTTGCTCACCTTCGCCTTGATGCGCTCGTCCTCAAGCCAGACCAGCGGCAGCGCGCGGCCGCCATCGCCGAGGGCCGCATACAGCAGCGCAATATCGCGCACCGTCATGCCCGTGCCGCCCAGCGCGATGGCAAGGCCAGCCTCATCATCTGCGGCCAACGGCATGGAGAGATCGGCGCCGGCAAACGCCAGCGCGGCGGCGAAGCGTTGGGCGCCGACTGCGTCCAGCGCGGACACGGCAGGTACGTTTAGCGAGTGTTGGAGCGCTTGTGCGACCGTGACATCGCCACGAAACGTGCGGTCGAAGTTGTCAGGCCGGTAGCTCGCGTAGCGGCGCGGCGTGTCCGAGATGCGCGTGTCGGGCGCAGCGACGCCATCGTCGAAAGCCAGACCGTAGATGAAGGGTTTCAGTGTGGAGCCAGGTGAGCGTGGCCGGTCCGTGAGATCGATCCAGCCGCCAAGCGACGCGCGATTGGCGGAACCCGCAGCCGCGCGCACTTCGCGGGTGGCGATGTCCACCACCATCACCGCCGCCTGCGCGCCATCGCGCGTGGGACCGGCGGCGCGCAGCGCGATCTGCTCGACCTCGCGCTGAAGATTGAGATCGAGCGTGGTGCGGATGTTGTCGGGCGATGGCGCGCGCTTCAGCGCCTCGTCGGACGCATGCCAAGCCAGCGTCGGGAAGCTGCCGCGCTTGGGCGCGGGGTATTCGGCTGACTCTTTTGCAAGATCGGGGGCGAAGACGCCTTCGACGGCGAGACGCATCAACACACGCTCGCGCGCGACGATGGCGGCCTGCGGGCGCAGGTCGGGCCGGCGCGCCTCGGGCGATTGGGGCAGTGCGATCAGCATGGCGATCTGGTCTGGCGAGAGATTATCCGGCTCCCGTCCGAAATAGGCCCATGAGGCTGCGCGCACGCCTTCAAGGTTGCCCCCATAGGGGGCGAGCGTGAGATAGAGTTCGAGGATCTCGTCCTTGCTCAGCCGCCGTTCAAGCTGCCAGGCGCGGAACACCTCGATGACCTTGGATAAGATATTGCGTGAGCGCGGCTCGAGCAGGCGCGCCGTCTGCATCGTGATGGTCGAGCCTCCCGACACGATCTGGCCCGCCGATACCAGCGAACCGCCGGCCCGGGCCAGCGCGAGGAAATCCACCCCGCCATGGTCGCGGAAGCGCTTGTCCTCGTAGGCCAGCAGCGCATCGATGAAATCGCTGTCGATTCCATCAAGGTGCGCGCGCATGCGCCACTTGCCGTCCTCGACCGGGAAGATGCGCATCACGGCGCCGCGCCGGTCCATGACGACACCCGAGACGATGTCGCCCTTGTAGATCGGCGGCGGCAGCAGCCAATCGAGCACGACCAGCGGCGCGAGGATGTACAGCACGACCAGCGCGACCTTGCGCCACCACTCTTCAGGCCACCAGAAACGAAACCGCCAGCCCTCGGGAGGTTTGAACCTTCCAAGAAAGCTGGCAGCCCGTTTCAGCAACTCATGCATCAGTTCCGCTTCGATACCTGGATCGTCTGCGAACCCGTGCGCGCGAAGGTTTCCGGCTTGTACATGTGCTCGGCGACGACGCCGGGCATCGTGAACATGCCGGGCGTCACCACGCGAACCATGTAGGCCAACGTCACGCGCTGCTGGTCATAGAGATCGAGCGAGGCGATGAAACGATCGTCGCGCGCCTCTGCGATATCCGGCGCCGCCAGATCGCCGAGGAAGCTGTAAGCCCCCGACGGCCCAGCATCTTCCGGACGCAGCACGGCTTCGATCTCGAAGCCCGCCGGCAGCAGGTCCGCCACGATCAGCGGCGTGCGCCGCATTTCGGACGAGGCCACCGAGAGCGCGATGATGACGCGATCGCCCTGCGCGAACGACGTGCCGTTGATCGGCGCGCCGCCCGGCGTCCACAGCTGCTTGGAGGCAACCATGCCGTCATAGGCGGGCGGCGGGGCCGACGCGGGCGAGCCGCGCGAGACCGACGTCACCCATACCTGGCCGGAGCCGCGGTTGGTGAAGGACGGGGGCGAGGCCATCTGGGCGCCGCTCAGGCGATAGACGCCGGTGGACACAGCCGTGGCTTGCCCCCCGACAGCCACGTTGACGCCAGCCTGGCCGCCCGACAGCGCATTGGCGGCGAGAAGAAGGAAGGCCTTCTCCTGCGTCGTCAGCCTGTCCGGCTCGGGCATGTCCTGCGCGACACGCTGGGACAGCCTGTTGACGCGATCGGTCTGCCTGGCTTCCTGCGCCAGGGCGAGAACGCCAGCGAGATCACGGCGCGTCGTCTGGTAGTAGTCGCCGGTGTTGACGTAGCCGAGCGCTGCTTCGGCCTGATCGAAGGCTGATTTGGCGCGGGCGTTGTCGCCGATCATGTAGAGCGCGGCGCCAATCTGAGCGCGCGCCAGCGGGCTGCCAATTTCCTTCAGCTTGTCATCGTGCAGATAGCGCAGGCGTGCACGATCCATGCGGCCGGCTTTCGCCAGCACATAGGCAGCATAGGCGACCGAACGATCCATCAACTGCTTCTGCGTGTCCGAATGCCAGCGGCTTTCGTAGACGTCGAAGTCGTAGCCGGAGGAGTAGCGATCCTCGCGAACCGCGAACTCCTCGAGCGCGTCATACGCCTTGTCGAGCGCCGCATCGGGAACCACGAAGCCGGCGGCCTTGGCGCGGAACAGGAAGTCCGTCGCGTAGGCGCCAAGCCACGGGCTGGCGAGGCCGTCACCCGTGCGCCAGAGGCCAATCGCGCCATCCGATCCCTGCCGGTTCAGCAGCGTCGAGACAGCTTCCTGGATCTGGCCCTGCAGGTCAGCCGGGGTTTTCCGGCCGGCCAGCGCAGCGACGTACTTCGCATAGAGAAGCGGCATCGCACGGCTGACGATCTGTTCCGTGCAGCCATAGGGGTATTGCTCGAGCGACTCGAACAGGGCGGCCGCGTCCATCGGAATGGGCGAGAACGACACCTGCACATAGGACGAGCCCGGCACGAACGAGGCGAGCGAATCCGCGGCCGGCGTGAACGCCGCCCCCGGCTGCAGCGTCGTGCGCACCACATAGCTCGCCGGCATCCAGGCCGAACGGGTCTGGATCAGATACGAGCGCGAGACGGCATAGTTGCCCGGACCGGTCAGGTTGAACGACACAGTCGAGATGCCCTCTGCCGAAGCCGAGAACGCCGCGCTGAGATCCTGACGCTGGCCTTTCTGGAGGTTGGCCGTCAGCTGCCCGGTCGACGCGCGTACAGGCGCGGACGCCTGGATCGCGGCGGCATAGGCGCCTGCCTGTCCTTCAACGTTGTCGACGGTCAGCGTCGCCGTTGCGGAGTCGCCCGGCGCGAGGAAGCGCGGGAGCGCCATCAGCGCAGGCACCGCATCGCGCACCGTCACGGCCTTGCCAGCCGATCCGACGCCTGCGTCCGACCACGCAACCGCCATGACGCGCAGCTGCCCATTGAACGCCGGCACGTCGAACGTGACGCTCGCCTTGCCGCCATTTAGCTTCACAGGCGCAGACGTCAGCACCACGGACTGCGTCGGCACGACAGTAAGACCTGCCCCGCCGATCTGGTCACCACCCTGACGGATGTTGCCGGCCGCGCCCTGGTTGGGATCGAGCAGGCGGCCATAGTCATCCCGTAGCTCAACGCCGAGACGGCGCTTGCCGAAGAAGTAGGCCGCCGGATCGGGGGTTGCGTGACGGGTGAGCGCGAGGATGCCCTCGTCCACCGCCACGATCTGCACAAAGCCGCCAGCCTGCGGACCCGACGCCGTGACGTTGATGGTCATCTTGGCATTCGGGCGCTGAACTTCCGGCGCTGCGATGTCGAGCTTGAACGTGCGCGCCGAAACATCGACCGCCACGTGCGATACGCCAACGGCGCGGCGCGGCTTGGGCGTCTTCACGGCATCGCGCGGCGTGTAGACCGTCGCCATGATGTAGACGCCTGCGCCCCACTCGCGCGTGACCGGAAACTTGATGTTCGCGCCCTTGTTGGCTTCCACTGTGATGGTGCGCGTGGTGATCACGTTCTCGGAGGCAACCACGATCTCAGCCTCGCCCGAATAGGGCGGCATGATCGTGACATCGACGTCCTGACCCACGGCCGGCATCTTGTCCGGAACCTGCACGCGCACGCGATCCGGCGCTTCGACGCCATCCTGCGGCTGGCCGCCCCAACCCGACCAGAAGCCATAGGAAGCTTCACCGCCATTGGCTTCTTCGGTCAGGTAGAGTTCGAAATCGCCATAGTCGAGCTGGCGCGTCTTCAGCGAGCCGCGCTGGCCTTCGGCGATGTTGAGTTGGCCGGTTTCGAGTTCGACAACCCGGCGCGACTGACGCCACTGCCAGGCGCCGCCGCCTTCGCGGTACCAGTCATACTTCCAGTCGATGCGCACGAGGCGCCAGTTGATCTTGGCCGCCTTGAGCGCGCCCGTGCGATCCACCGAGATGACCTCGAAGCTCGCCGACTCGCCCTCTTTCGATGACCGATCCTCAAACGCCGGCTTCACGCCGACATAGCGGGCCTCGGGGCGGTAGGCGATCCGCACATCGTCGCGAACGGCGCGTCCGCCCGGCTCGATGGCCGAGATGACCGAGCGCAGGCGAAGCGGGCGCGTTGAGTCCACGTTGTCAGCCGCACGCGGATCGAGCGTCAGGATGGCCCGGCCCTGCGCATTGGTGGTCGCGGTCGCGAGATCGAAGGTGGATTCGCGGAACTGCTCGTCATGACGGCCGAACGCGAAGCCTTTCAGTTCTGGGAACGGGTTGGCGTCGGGCTCGACGCGCACATTGCCTTCCACCGGCAGGTCAGCGCCCGGCGCGCCGTAATAGAAGCGCACGTCGGACGTGATCGGGCGGGATTCATCCCCGCGCATGGGCGAGGTGGAGTCCGCCTGCAGTTTCAGTTCGATGCGCTGGGGAACAAAGTCCTCCACCGCGAACGATTCCGACCCGACGACGCCAACGCCGTCGATCTCGGTGGCGATGCGCCACGAGCCGCGCGCTGCCGTCTTGGGAACTGGGAACGGATAGGTCACCGCGCCATTGAGCGCGCGCGTATCCTTGAAGCGCTGCCGCCCAGCCTCCAGCCCGTTCGGGCCATAGACGACGACAGAGCCCGCGCGATTGCTGAGCGACACCGCCGCAGCATCGCGGATGATGGCGCTGATCTGCACGGTCTCGCCGGGGCGATAGACGCCGCGCTCGGTATAGACGAACGCATCCGCCGCCTGTGCCGGTGCACGTCCGCCAATGTCGCGCTCGGTGAGATCAACCGCCGCGCGGTCAAGATCGAGGATCGCGAAGTCGCCATTGGGCGCATAGGCCATCAACATGCGCGGCGAGACATTGCCCTCTCCACGCATGATCGGACCCGAGAAGCTGACCCGGCCTGAGCTATCGCTGTCGCCGCGCGCCAGCACTTCGTTGTTGCGCGCGACAAGCTCGAGCTTTACGCCCGACACCGGCTTGGCAGACTGGAGCGACCGCACAGTCGCCATCATGCCGTCCGTGCCGGAATAGGTGGTGACGGCAAGGTCGGTGATCACCAGCCAGCGCTTGGCCCGCGCGGCTTCGCTGGGCACATCGCCGCCAGCATTGATCTGGTCGAGTTCGACGAAATAGGCGCCGGGCTGAAGACGCGGAACCGCTTTGGCGATCGGGAATACGGTCGTGGTCGCCGAGTTCGGCGATCCGGGCGTGTCGATTTCGCCGGTCCAGAGTTGTTCGGCGACGTCATAGACTTCCGAATTGTAGTCCATATAGCCCCAGCCGCCCGCGCTGTGCGAATAGCCCTGGGTGATGGTCTTGAAGGCCAGCGCGCGATCGGTGATGCGCGAGATGGTGACCTTCACCTTCTCGACGTTCACCGTTTCCAGCGCGAGGCCGTCAGCGTCGATGCGCGGCAGGATCACGCCATCGCCCTTGAAGCCGACATAGGCAGGACGATCGCCGAACGAGATCGTCACGCCCTCGTCGAACGCCAGCGAACGGCCGTCAGCGGACGGCAGGCCGGAGCGGATGCGGATTTCACGGTCAGCGCCGAAATTCAGGCCGCCGAGGCATAGATTGGCGCCATCCGTCGACAGCGCGATCTGCGGACCATCGCCCATGTCCACATACGGGCGGTAATCCGCCGTCGGGCTGAGTGTGGAGGAGAAAGCGAGGCAGGCGCGCGGCGTGTCGCCGGCCACATCGATCGTGTAGCGGACAAACTCGAACTCGCCGGAGCCGCCAGAGCGTGGGGAGTTGCCCTGCCGCGTCGCCATTTGCGGGCCCTGGTCGTCGCCCTTGACGCTCGTCGCCTGGTTGGGATCGCTGGCCGATGGCCCGCAGGCCTGAAGCGCCAATGAAGTTGCAGCGATAGCGGTGGCGGCCGCGTACTTAAGCGCGCGCCAAACCTTGTTCGTCCCCACGACGTCCCTCCTGAGTCCCCGCCCCGGTATTTCACCTGTGTGTGATCACCATAGCCCAGCGCCACGGCGAAGAAAGGCCACGCAACGGCAAAGCTGCTGAAAAACACTGAGTTTCGGAACTGTGGTCGCCGCGAGCCTCGGGCGAGAGGCTGGTGCCGGATGAGGGGATTGAACCCCCGACCTTCGGTTTACAAAACCGCTGCTCTACCGCTGAGCTAATCCGGCGTGCCGTCACCTTGTGGAATGCTGGCCGCAACCGGGGGAATAGGCGCCCTCCCGCTCCAGTGCAAGCCGGTTTGCGAAAACCCTGCCCACGGCACGGAACGCCGTATCTGGCCGGTTTTTGACCACGCCAGCGCCGTTGCGGCGCCTTTGTCACGTCCGGGCGGCGAGAAATGGACTTGGCGGGAACCCGGGTCGAACGGGGCCGTTAGCACGCCCAGACGGATACATGGTCCAGCGTAAAAAACGGACAGGTCAGGGATACGAGAGATGCAACGACTCAATCTGATGACCCTGGGCGCGCTCGCAATCGGCTTCTGCGGCTTCATCTATGATGCCTCCACCGACTACCGCCGCGATGTCGCCGAGCAGCCCGCGTATGCCATGGCGCAACGTGCGGACGCATCCACCAGCGCTCCAGTCGTGCTTGCTTCCTACACCCTCGCCCGCGACGGCGACGCCATCGTCGCAAAGTAAGCGGCGGCGCTCCCCTTCCCCAGCCAAATCCACAATTGCGGCCCAGCCACGCCTTCCGGTAGGCTTTTCCGGCGGTTGTGACGGGTGGGCTGGTCGCGCGCGATGGGTTGCTGCGCGATGGAAAGCTTCGACTTTGTCCTGATCCTGCTTTCGTTCGTGTACGCGCTGGCGCTGGGCCACCTGCTGTCCCGCGTCGGCCTGATGCTGGTCGCACGCAAGCGCGTCCGCTTCTCCGGCCTGCTCACGCTGGTGATGCTCAAGGCGGTGATCGAGGTCTACATCGACTGGCTGGCGATGTGGGACTATCGCGGCGTCGCGTCGTGGGACCTCTACACGATCACGCTCTTCTTCGTGGCGTCAGTTGTCCTTTACCTCATGTGCGCGGCGGTTTCACCCGAGGCGCCGGAGGACAAGACGATCGACATGGAAGCGTTCTACTGGAGCAACTATCGGCTGTTCTATGGCCTGTACGTCTTGCTGCTGCTCGTCTTCGTGGCGATGAGCCTCGTCTACCTGCAGACCCCGACGCCATGGCTGGCGCTCCAGGTGGCCCTTGGAAACCTGCCTTACTTGCTGATCTGCCTGTTCGCCATATTCGTGCCGGCGCGCTGGGCGCAATGGACGGCGGGCGTAGCCATGCTGGTCCTGACAGTACAAGCCCGGCCAGCGCTTCGCCTCCCTGCGACTGCGCCCTGCATCCGACGGACCACCATGGCGCGCATCCTCATCACTTCGGCCCTGCCCTACATCAATGGGGTCAAGCACCTCGGCAACCTCGCCGGGTCGATGCTGCCGGCAGATGTCTATGCCCGTTACAACCGTGCGGCCGGCAATGATGTGCTTTTCATCTGCGCCACCGACGAGCACGGCACGCCTGCCGAACTCGCGGCCATCGAGGCGGGGCAGACAACGGCGCAGTATTGCGACGAACAGCATGACATCCAGAAGCGCGTCGGCGCCGGTTTCTCCCTGTCGTTCGACTGGTTCGGCCGCTCCTCGCGCGAGCCCAATCGCAAGCTGACGCAACACTTCGCAGATGTGCTCGAAGACAAGGGCCTGATCGACGAGCGCACCTCGAAGCAGGTCTACTCGGTGGACGACAAGCGCTTCCTGCCGGATCGGTATGTCGAGGGGACCTGCCCCAATTGCGGCTATGAGAAAGCGCGCGGCGACCAGTGCGACAATTGCGGGACGCTTCTTGATCCCGTCGAGCTGATCAACCCCTACTCCTCCGTCTCCGGCTCGCGCAATGTCGAGATCCGCGACACGCGACACCTCTATCTGCTGCAATCGAAACTGCAGGACGATGTGCGCAAGTTCGTCGACGCGCGCGCGAAGGACTGGCCGCACCTCACGACATCCATCGCCTACAAGTGGCTGGATGAAGGCCTGATAGATCGCTCGATCACACGCGATCTCGCCTGGGGCGTGCCGGTGACGCGCAACGGGGCCACGCGACCGGGCTTCGAAAACAAGGTCTTCTACGTCTGGTTCGATGCGCCGGTCGAATACATCGGCTCGACCGTCGAATGGGCAGAAGCCAACAGCGGCAACTGGGAAAGCTGGTGGCGGCTCGACAAGGGCGCGAGCGATGTCACCTACGTCCAGTTCATGGGCAAGGACAACGTCGCCTTCCACACCGTCTCCTTCCCCGTCACGATCCTCGGTTCGGAAGAGCCGTGGAAACTGGTCGACAAGCTCAAGGCGTTCAACTGGCTCAACTGGTATGGCGGCAAGTTCTCGACCAGCCAGAAGCGCGGCGTCTTCATGGACCAGGCGCTGGAGCTTCTGCCCGGCGACTACTGGCGCTGGTATCTCATCGCCAACTCGCCTGAGAGCTCCGACACCGCGTTCACGTGGGAGCAGTTCAAAGCGACGATCAACTCAGACCTCAATGACGTGCTCGGCAATTTCGTGAACCGCATCACAAAATATGCCGCTGCAAAGTTCGACGGCAAGGTTCCCGAGGGCGGCCAGCCCGGCGAGCATGAAGCCTGGATGGCGAACGAACTCGCCACGCGCCTGCCCGCGCTGATCAGCCACTACGAGGCGATGGAATTCCGCAAGGCCGCCGCCGAAACCCGCGCCATCTGGGCCGCCGGCAACGAATACATCACCAAGGCCGCGCCGTGGACGGCCTACAAGACCTCGGTCGATCAGGCCGCAGTCGGCATCCGCGCCGGCCTCAACCTCGTCGCCCTCTTCGGAATCATCGCCCAGCCGATCATTCCCGAGACCGCGAAGAAGATCCTCGACGCACTCGGCGTGCCCGAGGGCAATCGCAGCCTTGCGCTCGATAAGCTTGGCGCAGGTGGCTATCCCGCCCTGCTGGATGCCCTGCCGCGCGGCATGAGCATCAACGTACCCCCGCAGCTCTTCACCAAGATCGAGGACGCGCAGGTTGCGGAGTGGACCGCGCGGTTCGGCGGGGGGTGATCGAATGGCGGAGGGGGCAGCTTTCGAACTCTTCTGGAAGCAACGCTACGGTAAGGTTCCGCCGCTTGGCTACGAACTACGCGAAGCATTTGCCCATCGCTGGTTCCGCATTCACAGCCTTCCGGGCAGCAAGCGTTACGCGGAAACACCAGAAGAATATGAGACCATGCTTATGCGCCACGCCGCTGTGGCTGATGCTGTTTTAGGACCCGGCGAAACTTGCTGGCTGTCATTGTTCGTAGCGGATTTCCCCGACGAACCCGATCTGATCGCGAACGATAGAGCCGACGCTGCAACACTGGGACTCACCGAGGTATACGTCGGCCTCGACCACGGCGCGTATCGTCCAGGCGAGGACGGGCCTGTCCCCTTCCGGGTCTTCGCAGGACAGACTACCTGGAATGCCGCTAGCTACACTGGCTGGCTCCGCGCCGTGGCAGACGATGACATCGACGGGCTGATCTGGACTAATGCTATGACCGGAGCCGTTTACGCTCCGTATGATGGCGGGGCGGACCTCATCGTTCCGTCGGCAGAAGATCGTGTGAAACTCACGAGGCAATTCCAGTTCTGGCGATCTGACAGAGAAGACGGCCTTTAACTGACCACCAGCTTCCCCGACGACAGATTGACCGCACGCTCTGGCCGCGCCAGCCTTCCCTGCAAGTAAGGTCAAAGCGCAGGTGCACGCCATGAAATCCCCCATCTGCCAGATGCTCGGCATCGAGTTTCCGCTGCTTGCCTTCAGCCACTGCCGCGATGTGGTGGCGGCTGTGTCGCGCGCGGGCGGGATGGGCGTGTTCGGCGCGGTCAACCTGCCGCCGGATCGCCTGCGCGAGGAGTTGACCTGGATCGACGCGCATTGCGGCGGTAAGCCCTACGGCGTCGATCTCATCGTACCCAACAAGATCGAAGGCAAATCCTCCGAGTTCAACCGCGAAGCGCTGCTCGCCGCCGTGCCGCAGCAGCACAAGGAATTCGCCAACGGCATTCTCCAGCAGCATGGCATCGATCCCGGCGAGATCGATGCAGATCGCGAACGCAGTGTCGGCTTTGCCCGCAACATGCGTGCAGACGGCGCTGCCAACTCGCTGGAAGTCGCGTTCGAGTTTCCGATCCGCCTGATCGCCAACGCGCTTGGCGTGCCGCCCGCCCTGATGCTTGAGATGGGCAAGCGCCATGGCGTGCCGGTGGCCGCACTTGTCGGCGCGAAAGAGCATGCGGTCGCGCAGGTGCAGGCCGGCGTTGATATTCTCGTGGTCGCTGGCGGCGAAGCGGGCGGCCATTGCGGCGAGGTGTCCACGCTCGTGCTGATCCCCGAGGTTCACCGCGCGCTGAAGGCCATGGGCGCCAACACGCCCATCCTCGCCGCAGGCGGCATCGCCACCGGCGAGCAGATGGCCGCCGCAATGGCGATGGGCGCCTCGGGCGCATGGTGCGGCTCGGTCTGGCTCACCACGGCGGAGGCCGAACCGAGCGATACAATCAAGCAGAAGATGCTCGCTGCGTCGTCGCGCGACACCGTTCGTTCCCGCTCGCGCACGGGCAAACCCTCGCGCCAGCTACGCTCGCCCTGGACCGATGCGTGGGAACGTGAGGATGCGCCAACGCCGCTGCCCATGCCGCTGCAATCTTTCGTCTCTGAACCCGCGCTGCGCCGCATCAACAAGATGGCCGAGATCGGCCATGAGGGCGCCAGCCAGCTCGCGACCTACTGGGTCGGTCAGGGCGTGGGGCTGATGAACCAGTCAATGTCCTGCGCGCAGGTGGTGCAGCAATTCCGCGAAGACTTTCTGGATGCGCGCGAGCGGCTGATCGGGCTGCTGGACGCGTAGGTCGGCGAGCATTTGCGCGCCTGCGCAACCTCGCCTATATGGCGCCCATGGTCTGGTGTGCGTTGCGCCACCCCCATGAGGACATGCCGATGCTTCGCATCCAGGAAATCAAACTTCCGCTCGATCACGCCGAGCCTGCCCTGCGCGAGGCGATCCTCAAGCGCCTTTCGATTTCAGACCAAGCGCTAACCGCGTTCACCATCTTCAAGCGCGCCTACGACGCGCGGAAGCGTTCGGCGATCCAGCTGATCTATATCGTCGATTGCGAGGTGAAGGACGAAGCCGCCGTCCTGAAACGGTTGGCGAAAGACCCGCATGTCGTCCCCACGCCGGATCTGGCCTACACCCCACCCACGCGCGCAACCGGCGGCCAGATGCGCCCTGTCGTCGTCGGCATGGGGCCGTGCGGACTGTTCGCAGGACTCATTCTCGCGGAGATGGGCTTCAACCCGATCATCCTGGAACGCGGAAAGATCGTTCGCGAGCGCACAGTCGATACGTTCAGGTTCTGGCGCAAGGCCGAACTCAACTCCGAATCCAATGCCCAGTTCGGCGAAGGCGGCGCGGGCACGTTTTCTGACGGCAAGCTCTATTCCCAGGTGCGCGATCCGCGTCATCTCGGCCGCAAGGTGCTGACCGAGTTTGTCGAAGCCGGAGCGCCCGAAGAAATCCTCTTCGTCTCCAAGCCGCACATCGGGACGTTCCGGCTTGTCTCAATGATCGAGCACATGCGCGCGAAGATCGAGACGCTGGGCGGCGAGATCCGCTTCCAGCAGCATGTCACCGACATCCTGCTGCACGAGCATCGCGGGGAAAAGCATATCGCTGGCGTCGTGCTGGCCACTGGCGGGACAATCGAAACCGACCGCGTCGTCATGGCGCTTGGCCACTCGGCGCGCGACACGGTCACGATGCTGCATCAACGTGGCGTATTTCTCGAGCCCAAGCCCTTCTCCATCGGCGTCCGCATCGAACACCCGCAATCGATCATCGACTGCGCGCGCTTCGGCGAGAAGAATGCCGGACACCCGATCCTGGGCGCTGCCGACTACAAGCTGGCGCACCACGCCTCCAACGGCCGCAGCGTCTATTCGTTCTGCATGTGTCCGGGCGGAACGGTGGTGGCGGCGGCGTCGGAGCAAGGCCGTCTCGTCACCAACGGCATGAGCCAGTACTCTCGCAAAGAGCGCAACGCGAACGCAGGCATCGTCGTCGGCGTGACGCCGGAAGACTTTCCCGGCGATAGCGCAAACGACCCGCTGGCCGGAATGGCCTTCCAGCAGCATTGGGAAGAGAAGGCGTTTGTCGCAGGCGGTTCGAACTGGTCGGCGCCTGTGCAGCTGGTCGGCGACTTCCTGAAAGACCAGCCCTGTACCAAACTCGGCGCGGTCACCCCGTCCTACAAGCCGGGCGTGACGCCGACGGATCTCAAGCTCTGCCTGCCGGAATATGTGACCACGGCGATGCGCGAAGCGTTGCAGACTTTCGGACGGCAGATCCAGGGGTTCTCGATGGATGATGCGGTGATGACCGGCGTCGAGACGCGCACGTCCAGTCCCACGCGCATGACGCGCGGCGATGATTTCCAGTCATTGAATGTGAAAGGGCTGTATCCCGCCGGTGAAGGCGCAGGATATGCTGGCGGCATCCTGTCTGCGGCCATCGACGGCATCAAGGTCGCCGAGGCGGTGGCGCTTGCCTGTGTGGCCCGCGCCGCCGCCTGAGACTTGTCCTACTCTATACTATTCTTCGTCGCTCGACCGGTTGCGCAGCATGATCACCGCTGCAACCACGGCGCCGACAGCAGCGCCGATGGCCAGCGTCCGCAGCGGATGCTCGCGGACCTCCCGCACGACAAACTTGGCCGCCTTGCGGCCGCCGCGAACGGCGTTGTTCGCCACGTCGCCGGCCATGTCGCCCGCGTCGCCAAGCGCGCGCCGGGCCCGATCCGTGAATTCGCTCATGTTTTCCGCCACCCTGCCGGCCGCTTTTGCAGCTGCCGCACCGTTTCTGCCCAGTCCGTCCGTAGCCATGGGAAACCCTCCGCCTCGCGTGCGCAAACACATTACGTGCTCAACCCGCCACGAAACCGTAGGTTCCCGCAGTATGCGGACGACCTACGGAAGGATAACCTGACGCAATGTCCACTGCCCAGCAGCATCTCGACAACTTCCTGCAAAAGTATTCGCCCGATATGGAAAAACTCGGGCGATCGGCGATCTCTCACCTGAGAAAACGCCTGCCAGGCGCAATCTGCATGGTTTACGACAATTACAACGCGCTAGCCGTTGGCTTTGGCCCGGACGCCAAGCCCTCCACCCTGCCGCTGTCGATCGCGCTCTATCCGCGTTGGGCGACGCTGTTCTTCATGTTCGGCGCAACGCTTCCCGATCCTGATGGCGTGCTGGAGGGCAAGGGCGCGCGCATCCGTTCCCTGCGGCTTGAAGACGGGATGGCGACGCTGAAGTCCGAAAGCGTGGACACGCTCATAACCGCAGCGGTGCTGCAGGCCGGGTGGAAGCTGGCGCCCAAGGCGAAGGGCGAACTGTTGATCCAGTCGATTTCCGCCAAGCAGCGCCCGCGCCGTCCCTAAACTGCCCTGCCTGAAAAATACGGGCGGAGGCTCTTGCATTACATAACCGCATGGTTATTATAACTGATTGATTATGGATAAGCCGCGATGACGCCTGACGAACGCCTTGATGCAACATTCGCCGCCCTGGCCGATCCCACGCGCCGCGCCATCCTTGCGCGCCTGTCCAGCGGCGAGGCCTCGGTTGCCGAACTCACCCTGCCCTTCAACATGAGCCAGCCGGCCATCTCGAAGCACCTGAAGGTTCTCGAACGCGCGGGTCTCATCTCCACCGCACAGGACGCCCAACGCCGCCCGCGCAAGATCGAAGGCGTGCGCCTGGGCGAGGCGACGGCATGGCTCGAGGAATACCGGCAGTTCTGGGAGCGCCGCTACAGCGCCCTCGACGACCTGCTCGGCCAGCTTCAGGCCAAGCCTCCCAGATCAAAACGCAAGCGTCATTAGGACCAACAGCCATGGCCACCGCACACAAGATCGCCCCCTTCCTCTGGTTCAACGGCAACCTCGAAGAGGCCGTCACCTTCTACACCTCGCTCTTCCCCGATTCGAAGATCGCGATGATCAATCCCATGAGCGCGCAATTCGAGCTGTGCGGCGTCACCTTCATGGCGCTGAATGGCGGGCCGCAATTCACCTTCAACGAGGCCGTGTCCTTCTTCGTGTCGTGCAAGGATCAGGCGGACGTCGATCGCTACTGGAACGCCTTCATCAATAACGGCGGCAAAGAAAGCCAGTGCGGCTGGCTCAAGGACAAGTTCGGCCTCTCCTGGCAGATCATTCCCGATGCCCTTGGCCGCTATATGGGCGATCCGGATCGCGCCAAGGCCAACCGCGTCATCCAGGCCATGCTGAAGATGCAGAAGATCATCGTCGCCGATCTCGATCGCGCAGCGGCCGGCTGAACACACAAACAAAGACGCAAGGAGATCATGATGGTGAGGACGATGGAAAAAGCACAGGTTTCCCTGCCCGGCGACACAAGCGTGCGCGTCACGCGCGGCTTCAAGGCGCCGCGCACGCTTGTCTGGCAGGCCCACACCGAACCTCACCTGCTTCGGCGTTGGATGAGCGGCATGCCGGGCTGGTCGATGCCGGTGTGCGACATGGATGTGCGCCCTGGCGGCAAGTATCGCTGGGGCTGGCGCTCCGATGAGACTGGCGCCGGGTTCGGCTTCTTCGGCGAGTTCAAGGACGTCGACGCCCCGGCGACGATGACGCAGGAGGAGTACTTCGATGCGGGCGACGCCAGCGAGATCACCGGCGACATGCCGGTCAACACGCCGTCGATCAACCGCACCACCTTTACCGAGGCAAACGGCATCACCACGGTTGTCGTGTTGATAGACTACGGTTCCAAAGCGGCGCGCAACGCCGCCATCTCCACCGGAATGACCGACGGCATGGAGATAAGCTACGCGAGCCTCGACGCGCTGCTTACCGAACAGCGCGGGATCTGACGTCGCCGGCAGGCTGGAGATCAAGGAAACCCTCGCAACGCTGGGTTGAATGTTGATCTGCCCCGATTCCCCGCCGTCGCCCCCCTCCGGGCAACGCTGCGCTGTCGCAGGGGGTTGCGAATCCCGCGATAGGGCCTAGACGACGCCTGCGCGAAGCGCAGCACCCATCCAGACCAGCGGAGCCTCCCCCATGGCCAAGAAGCCGACCGCGCGCACGGATTTTGTCCTCTTCAACGTCATCTATGAAGACGGCTCGCAGAAATCCAACCGCAAGATTCCCGCCGATGTGCTGGACGACCCCTACGACAAGGACCGCGCCATCCGCGCGGCCATCGAGGAGCAGGACAAGGTGATCTCAGAGCGTTCGGGCCTGCCCCCGCTGGGCATCAAGTCGATCACGCGCGTCAAGTAAGCCGCCCGGCGGCTGACGCCACGGCGCCGATTGCGTGTGCCTGACGCAGGCATACGCTCCCCCCAGCAACTTCTGGGAGGAAGCCATGCCGGATATGGGATCAACCGAACTCTCCATGCTGTGGGCGAGCATTGCGCTCGGCTTTGTCTATCTGCTCGCCGCTGCTGTGACCTCTGTCGGACAGCGCGGAATGAAGTGGGCGCTTGGGCCCCGCGATGAGGCAGCACCATCGATCAACGCCACCGGCGCGCGCATCGACCGGGCGTGGAAGAACTTCATCGAGACCTTCCCGCTGTTCGCCGCCGCGATCCTGGTCGAGGCGCAGATCACACCGGACAGCGATCTCGCGGCACTGGGTGCGCAGCTCTACTTCTGGAGCCGCGTCGCTTTCCTGCCGTGTTACGCGCTTGGCTTGCCTGTGGTTCGTACCTTGGCCTGGACTGTTTCCATTGCCGGCATCGCGCTGGTGCTGGTCTCCTGCCTGCCGGGCGTGTAGGCCGTATTACGCAGGCGCTGCTGCAATGATCCTTGCCGGATACACCGGCGAGGATCATGCTTCCGCCCACCAAGCCGCATGAATAGCGGCGGGCGGGAGGACGCCCGTGATCCAGCTGAACCGACGCGCCGCCCTTGGCGGCCTGCTTGCCGCATCACCCATCGCCTTCGCTGGCGCTTCATGGGCGCAGCCGCCCGTTGCGCCCACCGGCTCGCGGCTCATCCCCGTCGAGGAAGACGAGATCGCGATCACGCTCGATGCGTGGACCGACACCTATGGCCGTCCCACTGCCTCCACGACGATCAACGGAGAGGGCCCGTTTGCCTTCATGGTCGACACCGGATCGACCACGACCGTGATCTCCCAGCGCCTCGCCACGCTGCTGGGTACAATCAACACCGGTGAGGCCATCGTCGCCGGGACGACCGGCACGACGATCACGCCCGTGACCGCGCTCGATACCGTGCAGACCGGCGCCGTGACACGGGAACGGCTTCGCGTCGCCATCCTGCCTGATACTGGCCTCGCGCGTGGCGATGGCATCCTCGGCGCAGATGTGTTCGCGGGCAAGCGCCTGCATTTCGCCATTCGCGACAAGCTGGTCCGCGTCGAACCTACCAAGCGTGCGACCCGCATCGCGCCGCGTGGCAATATGCGCCTGCGCAACGGCATGCTTGCGGAAGTCGATGGCCGCGTCGGCAATATCTCCGCCAAGCTGATGCTGGACACCGGGGCCGATCATTGCATCGCCAACCTTGCACTGGGCGAGGCCCTGCGCACCGAACACCCGAGACTGGAGCGCGTGTCCAAGGTCCGCGTAGTCGGAGTCACGGGGCACAAGATTCTGGGCGAGTACGTCGCCCTGCCGCGTGTGGACCTGAAAGCGTTCTCGGTTAAGGACGCAGCGGCCGTCATCGCGGACGCTTCGATCTTCAAGCTGTGGGAGTTGGAGAAGGAACCCGCCATGATCGTCGGCGTGAACCTGCTGTCGCGCCTGTCATCCTTCTCGATCGACTACGGCGCCCGCGTGTTCGATGCGGAACTCGCCTCGGCCAGCGACCTGATCGCGCGGAACACGGGCGCCTTTGGCTGACGCTATAGCACCGAGATGAACGTGACGGCGTACCATCCCGTGACGGCATAAATGCCTAGCAGGGCTGCAATCTGCACGCGCCGGTCAGCCCATAGCCATGCAGCCGCGATCAATAGAAGCTGAGCCGCACTCACGAGCATCGCAAGCTGGAGTGAGGCGATGATAAAATTACCGGCCAGTCCGAGCATCGTATAGAGGAACAGCGCGCCGAGATATTTGCGGCGATTGTCGCGGTGGAACTCGTTGAGGTTGACGCCATCGGTGGCGGCGGACTCCGGCGCGGCGAAGGCGCAGGTTGCGTAAAGCACCGTGATCATCACCAGCAGGAAGGCAATGAAGGCCAGAGTCCAGACATCGGCATTCCGCGCGTGCCAGACTGAAAGCCAGTAATCGACGCACAAGAACAGCAGCACGCCGATCCAACCCAGATAGACGAAAGAGACCTTGACGCCCTTCGCCTGGAACAGGCGCACGATCCCCATCACGAGATGGGTAAAGGCCAGCGAAATTACGATCGCCAGCAGAACACTCACGTATTCGAATGTCGTCATGTTCCCTCGCCCCGGAGGCCGGACGATTGGGGAGAAACTCCGGCCTCGTCAACGCTTTTGGCCCCTGCGCGGAGCTACGGGCGCCCCAGCTTGCCAAGCCGGGGCGGATGGGTACATGCATCCGGCCACTCCCTCCGCATCCCGGAACCGCACCAAATGACCGTAAAAGTCCGCTTTGCGCCCTCGCCCACCGGCAAGCTGCACGTCGGAAACATCCGTACCGCGCTGGTGAACTGGCTTTTCGCGAAAGGCCGGAACGGCGTTTTCGTGCTGCGGATCGACGACACCGACCTTGAGCGCTCCACCAAGGAGAACGAGGACGGCATCCGCACCGACCTGACCTGGCTCGGCATGACGTGGGACGAGACGTTCAAGCAGTCGGAGAAGTTCGACCGCTACACGGCCGCCGCCGAAGAGCTGAAGGCCAAGGGCCTCCTCTATCCCTGCTATGAAACGCCGGAGGAACTCGAGCGCCGCAAGAAGATCGCCCAGTCGCGCGGAAAGCCGCCTGTGTACGATCGCGCCGCGCTGGAGCTGACGGACGCGGACCGAAAGGATCTGGAGACCCAAGGCCGCAAGCCGCACTGGCGCTTCAAGCTGTCGGGCGGACGCGCCGAATGGGTAGACCTCGTGCGCGGCCAGCAGTCGATCGACACGGCGTCCGTCTCTGATCCCGTTCTGATCCGTGAGGATGGTTCATTCCTCTACACCATGCCGTCCGTGGTCGATGATATCGACGCGAAGATCACGCATGTGATCCGGGGCGAGGATCACGTCACCAATTCGGGCGCGCAGATCGAGATCTTCCTCGCCCTCGGCGCCAAGCCGCCGGAGATGGCGCACATGCCGTTGCTGATCGGCGCAGATGGCCAGGGCCTGTCCAAGCGCCTCGGCTCCCTGTCGGCGCAGGAGTTGCGCAACAGCGGGTTCGAGCCGATGGCGATCCTCTCACTGCTCGGCAAGATCGGGACGTCCGATCCGGTGGAGGCGCGCGACAGCCTGCAACAGCTGGCGCTCGAATTCGCGTTCTCCAAGATGGGCCGGGCGCCTGCCCGCTTCGACGAGAACGAACTCAACGGGCTCAACTCGCATATCGTGCGGGGGCTGGATTTCGCCAGCGTGCAGGCGCGCCTTGCGAGGCTACCCTATGGCGACAAGGCGACGCCGGAATTCTGGGACGCCGTTCGCGGCAACATCGTTACCGTACCGGATGCCACGCTGTGGCTCACGGTCGTCTATGGCGGCGGTCTGACGGGCCCGGAACTCGATGCGGTCGACCAAGCCTTCATCGGCGAGGCGGCCAAGCTCTTCCCGGCGGGCGATGTCACGCTTGAGACATGGAAAGTCTGGGTCGACGCAGTGAAAGCCAAGACCGGCCGCAAGGGCAAAGGCCTGTTCATGCCCCTGCGCCGCGTGCTGACTGATCAGGAGCACGGGCCCGAGATGGACCGCATGCTCGTGCTCATCGGCGGCGACAAAGCCCGCGCGCGGCTTGTGCAGGCAGCGCCGTAAGCACAAACGAAAACAGGAGCGCGAAGGCGCTCCTGCTTCCTCAAACCTGAAGTGTGGTGCGTGGCCTAGGCTGCGACTGTAACCGCCAGCGCGCAGCTTTCGACCATCTCGGCCATCGCAGCGGCACGGGCTCCGACGCCGCCGGTGATCACCGGGGCCGCACGGCCCTGGATCGCGGCGAGGAAAGCTTCGTCCGCAGCCTTGAGCGGATCCGGCAGGATGGCCGACACGTCCGCGCGGATGTTGAACGCCGTGGTGTTCTTCACCGTGCGCGTCAGGAAGTCGATCTCGACCGTGCCCGAGGCGTATTCGATCTTCATCCAGCGCTCACGCTTCTCGGCGCAGCGCGAGGCCGCTAGGCGGGCGTGGCCGTTGACGCCGAACATCAGTTCGGACGTGGCGTGATCAAGCAGGCGCGTGTGAGCCGAGTGGCCCGAGCCATCGACGCCGCGCACATCGCCGCCGAACAGTTCGGCCGTAAGGTCGAGGTCGTGGATCATCAGGTCGAATACAACCGACACATCTTCGCAGCGGCCATCCGGCGAGGCGGGGCCCATGCGGACAGCTTCAACGCGCTTGGGACGCTCGCCCGTGGCGAACAGGCCCATCGCTTCAAACACCAGACGCTCCTGGTGGCCGACGGAGAGAACGAGGTCGCGGTCGAGCGCGAGCTTGGCGAGCGCGCGGGCTTCAACGCCCGTCAGCGCCAGAGGCTTTTCAACGAGCGCGTGCTTGCCGGCTTCCAGCGCCTTGCGCGTCAGGAAGGCGTGCGAGGAGGCGGGCGTCGCGATCACCAGCGCGTCGCAGGCATCGGCGATGGCTTCGAACGAGGAGAACACCTCGCCCTTGCCGATCTTGGCGACCAGCTTGCCGGCGTTCTCAATGTTCAGATCGAACACGCCGACGAATTCGGAATGGAAGCTGGAGGCGAATTTCTGCGCGTGATAGCCGCCGAACACGCCCGCGCCGATTACGCCAACCCGGACCTTGCCCTGGTGGCTGCCGACGACAGTGGCCGTTCTGGCCGAAGATTCGATACGCTTCACTACACAAACCCTCCGACGCGCCCCCCTCTTGGAGCCGCCGCAGGCGGCGTCTCAAGGTCGGCGTAAGGTCAGCAGATACGCGAACGACGCGGCTGCACAATGAGCGTCGGCATCAAGGTTGGTTACAGTATCTTTCAATCCGTATCATACTGTTTTTATACGGTATTTGTCGCCCATCTCACAATTGCGGGCGTGCGGCAATTTTGCTGCCCGTGATGTAATCCGTAACATCGCGTGAGTCGCCGTAAACCATACCCGCCGGCGCTGGAATCGCGCCGCAGCCGATGCTGGACATCTTATGCTGGATTTACGAAGCCCAAATCGGTTACGAGGAATGATACTGACGGGCGGCAGAGCTGTAGGCTGTTCCGGTCCGCGTAACGGAGGGATAGCCGCCAACATGTTCGATATTACCGGCTAGCCCACCTATATTGCTTGGGGGCGGACGTCTCCGCCTCAACTTCCCTGCTTTGAACCCTCTCCGCCGCGCTCAACGCGGACGTATGTCAGCCACCGGCCGCCCCTGCGCTGCCGCACGATGAAAGAAGACCTGCCTATGGCACGCCTGTTCGACAGCTATGTGATGGTGGACTGGAGCGCGGCCTCCAAACCCGCCACCGGCGCCGACTCCATCTGGATCGGCGCGATGACGCCGGATTCGCGCCTGAAGCTGGCTTTCAAGGCCACGAACCCGCCCACGCGCGCCAAGGCCATCGAAGAGCTGACCGACCTGCTAGGCCGCTGCCTGAAGCGTGGCGACCGCGTGCTCGTGGGCGTCGACTTCCCGCTTGGCTTCCCGGCCGGCACGTCGGCTGCGCTGAAGCTCAAGGGCGAGCCCTGGCGTGGCATGCGCGATTTCCTGCTCAAGGAAATGAAGGACAAGCCTGACAACTCCAACAACCGCTTCGCCTTGGCGGCGCGGATGAACCGGCTCATCTCGGATGGTCCCTTCCCGTTCTGGGGCTGCTCGAAGAAGGACGAGCTGACCACGCTGTCGGTGAAGAAGACCCGCGAGCACGGCCCGAAGGACATCGGGGAATTCCGCATCGTGGAAGAGGCCGCCATGGACGCGAAGAAGGCCCGGCCGCAGCCGGTCTGGAAGATCGCTTATGCCGGCGCCATCGGCGGCCAGGCCATGACCGGTATCCCGGCCATGGAACGTCTGCGCGAGAAGTTCCCGGCACTGAAGGTCTGGCCGTTCGACCTGCCGCTGGCGAAGCTCGATGACGAAGCGATGGGCGACGCGCGCATCGTTGTCGCCGAAGTGTTGACGACGCTGAACGCCACCACCCAGCAGGCCAGCGAAATCCGCGACGAGGCGCAGGTCCGCGTCCTGTGCGAAGCGCTTGCCGAGCGTGACGCCAGCGGAAAGCTCGCCGCCATGTTCGCAGGTGAAGCAAAGCTCACCGAAGGCAAGAAAGCGTCGGTTACGTCCGAGGAAGGCTGGATTCTGGGAATTTAGTTTCCCGGTTCCCTCAACGTCAGGATTGAAGAATCTTCCCGGCGGCGGCCTCATCGGCTCCGTAGACGAAGGCATGCCAAAAATGCCTCGGGCACGGGAGGGCCATATCCATGAACAAGTCCGACCTTATCAAGTCCATCGCAGACTCGACTGGCGTCAAGCAGGCGGAGGCCACCCGCTTGGTGGATGCAGTGTTCGACACGATCACCGGCGCCCTGCGCAAGCAGGATCAGGTGACCATCTCCGGCTTCGGCAGCTTCGTCGCGAAGACGCGCGTCGCGCGTGACGGGCGCAACCCGGCGACGGGGGCAACGATCCGGATTCCGGAGCGCACATCCGTCACCTTCAAGGCGGCAGCGGCGATGAAGGATTTGAAGTAGCGGACCGCCGGGCGCCTGCCCGGCCTTGCTGCGGCAGTCATCACTCGTGGAGTCATTCTCGGGTAAGCGCGTAGCGCACATCCCGAGAATCCCGGTTGCCTAAAGCAAGGGATCGTCAGCCAATACCTTTGGATCGAAAACCGGGATCCTCGGCACAAGGCCGAGGATGACACCGTTGGTGTAGCACACGGCCAAATGCCTAATGCCCGCCCACATCCACCTTCACGCCCGCAGCGATACGCGCAGCCGCGCTGCGGCTCTTGATCTCCAGCGCCAGCACCTGCCCGACGCCGGCGGCGATGGAGGCGATGCTGATGCCGATGAAGACGCCCCACACGCCCATGTTCATCCCGCCCGGCACGCGGTCCGGCCCGAAGGCCAGCCACACGCACAGCGGCAGCATCACGACAATGTAGCTGCCCACATGGATCATCGTCGGCAGCCACACCACGCCCTGCGCCCGCAGGCCCATGGCGCCGACAACCTGCAGGCCGTCGAACAACGTCACGCCAGCCGCAAAGGCCAGCATGAGCGCAAGCGTGGGCATCAGCGCGGTTGAATGCTCCCCGCCGCTCGCCTGCGCTTCAGGCCCGGTGAGCAGCCAGTGCGCCAGCAGATCGCGCGCGAGCACCAGCAACGCCGCCAGCACAAGCCCCATCACGACCGACGCCACCACGCCAAGGCGCGCAGCCTCGCGTACGCCGGTTGCGTCCTTGCGCCCGAAGCGCTCGGCCACGCGCACGCTCGTGGCGGTGCCCATGCCCATGTAGATCATGAAGATCACGCCCATCATCTGCACGGCGAGGCCATAGATCGTGCCCGCATCGATTGAGACAATTGTCGCGATCACGAAGGTGAGGTTGAACGCGCCCCATTCCGCTGCGTTGGCGATGCCGGTGCCGATGCCCACCTTGTTCTGGCGGACGAACTCGCCCGGCGGCCCTTTGGGCGACGGCCTGAACGCCGGCGTCGCAAGCGCGATGATCACCAGGAACACCAGCATCATGTACCAGCGCGAGATGGTCGTGGCCCAGGCGACGCCAATCGCGCCGTGCTCTGGCACCAGGATCAGCCCGACAATCGCGTTCAGCACGACCGCAGACATCGACACGGCGGTCACCAGATTGGGCTTGCGCAGCGCCTCAAGATACATCGAGCACGCCATGCCCAGCATGTGGCCCAGCGTGCCCAGTGCGAGAATCTGCGTCGTCTGTGTGATCGGGACGGCAAGCTCCTCGCTGAAGCCGAAGGCATGCACCAGCGGATCCGCGATCAGGAACACCAGCACCGTGGCCAGCAGCGCATAGAGAGCGCCCACCCACAGTCCGCGCCGCACGATGCGGCCCGTCTCGTCCGCGCGCCCCTGCCCGCCCAACTCGGCCGTCATCACCGAAACGCCGAGCATCAGGCCCATGCCGAAGCCCATGGTGACGCCGCTCGGCAGCCAGCCATTCAACACCAGCGGCAGCTCGCCCGGCGCATACCACGCAAGGATGATGGCGTCGGTCAGGCCCATCAGCATGAAGGATGCGCGCGACAGCGCGACCGGCACGGCAAGGCGTGTCAGATCGAGAATCTCTGAGGGTCTTGCCCATTCAGGGAGACGGCGTGTGGACGTCATGTGGTCTTCTCCGGGCGCACTCTTCCGGCGCGCCTTTTGGAATTTCGTGGATCGTCGTGGATCTTGGGGGGCGCCCCGCGAAGCGGAACCAGCGGCTGGCCGCTATCGGTCGCGAACGACGCAAACCGGCGAAGCGACGGAGGAAAGATCAACTGAACTCATCGACTCCCTCCTCTTCAAGCCAAGCGGGAGCAGGCTTGTCCACGATCCGCGACGATCTGGCAAGCCCGCTGGACGCTGCTCAATACGAAGTGATTATGCCGGTTACCGGCGCCGCTGGGGAAGCGCTAGCGCCTGCAGCTGCTGCCGCCACCCTCGCCGTCCGAGATCATCATCTCGTGCGCACTCACCGTGAAGTCAGACGTCGACAAGCCGTTCGCCACGACCTCATCCGCAAACGCGAGAAGCATGTCTGCCGGCAGCGGTTGTCCATTGATGGTGCCTGCAAGACCGTTGGCTTCAAGGATGCGGTCGGTCAGCCGGCCATCGGCCTCGATCTGCCAGGTCGCGTTGCCGACGAGGCGGACCATCAGGTCCATGCCGTCGATCTTGCCGGTCACGGTCTGGTCGAAGGTCGACGTGCCGTCGGCCTTGTAGATCATGGGCCCTGCGGAAACGAGATCGCCCGCGGGCGCGGAGCAATGCCACTCGCCCACGATGAGCTGGGCGGCATTCTGCGCGTGCGCGACGGGCGCCAGCAGGAACAGGACGGCGGCAGTCGAAGCGGTCAGGCGCATGTAGCTTTTTCCCAGTGTCGAAAATCTGGTCTAGCGCGTGCACACGGTCGGATCGGCGCCTTCGGCGTCGAGCGTCATTGTGTTGCCCTCGAAAGTGACGTCCGCGAGCGACTCCCCGCCCGTGATCGTCTCGGCCAGCATCGGCTCGATCACTGCGGAGATCATCGCCTGGTCCATCGTTTCGCCGTCGAACGACGCAGTCTTGATCGCGAAATCGGTGATCCTCTCGCGCAGCTGGCCATCGGCGAGGAATTGCCACGTCGCCTCGACGCTGCCTGTGATGTCGACATTGATGCCTTCGGACTCGCCCTTGAACGAGATCGGGCCAGACGATGTACCATCGGCCACATAGGTCAGGTTGGCGGCGCCCTTGAGGCCGCTCATGTCCAGCGAGCACGACCATTTGCCGAGGATTTTCTCTTGCGGTGTCTGCGGAGCGGTTGCGCAGGCCGAGAGGGCAATCGCCGCAAGCGCGCCAGACATGATACGAACCATTGTTGTCGCTCCTCCAGCCTCAAGGCCGGTTTCCCGGATACGCGGATGCGCGGGGATAGTCCACCAGCCCACAGCAGCTTACGGACACTTCACGCGCGGCTTCACCGTGGACCCCGTAACGGCATTGAGCACGGACCCGCCCTCGGCAAGCTCCAGCCGGACGGAGCCGTCCCATTCGGCAATAGACGACTTGAAATGCCCATCGGCGCGCAGCGCCATTTCGCCATCGGGCGCAACGCCCGTCACGTCCAGCCGGCTATCGGGCAGCACAACTTCCGTGGCGCTGATCCGTATCGCCTCCGGCCCGCCGCCACTCTCACAATCGCCGAGAATGAGAACCCACCGCCCCGCGAACGCCGCCGGAATTTCGCTCAGCGTCGCAGCCGGCGGCGGCGGATCGCACGCGGCGCATCCAAGGACCAACAGGGATATGGCGGGCCGCAGCATCATCACGCCGCCACCCTAGCCCGATTCCATTACAGAACGGGATGCCTACCGCTTCCCGGCCAGCTTCTCGGCCACGAGGAACGCCAGGTCCAGCGCCTGCTCGTTGTTGAGACGCGGGTCGCAATGCGTGTGATAGCGGTCCTGCAGATCGAACGCCGTGATCTCGCGGCCGCCGCCTGTGCACTCGGTCACATCCTGTCCGGTCATCTCGAGGTGGATGCCGCCAGCGTGTCCGCCTTCGCCTTCGACGACGTCGATGAAGTCCTTCACTTCGCCAAGAATGCGATCGAACGGCCGTGTCTTGTAGCCTGAATTGGTTTTCTCGATGTTCCCGTGCATCGGGTCCGACGACCACACGACTTTCGCGCCGTGATTCTGCACCGCCTTCACAAGCTTCGGCAGGCCCTCGGCCACCTTGTCCGACCCGAAGCGTGCGATCAGCGTCAGACGGCCCGGAATGTTGTCCGGGTTCAGGATGTCGATCAGGCGCAGCATGTCGTCGGGCGCGAGGCTTGGGCCGCACTTCATGCCGATCGGATTGCGCACGCCCCGGCAGAATTCCACATGCGCGCCGTCCGGCTGCCGCGTGCGATCGCCGATCCAGATCATGTGTGCGGAGGTATCGTAGAACTCGCCCGGCCGCGTGGAATCTTCCCGCGTCATCGCCTGCTCATAACCGAGCAGCAGAGCCTCGTGGCTCGTGTAGAAATCGGTCTGCTTGAGCGCAGGCGTCGTCTCCGGCGTGATGCCGCACGACTGCATGAACTCCATCGCGTCCGTGATCCGCGCCGCCATTGCCTTGTAGCGGTCTGCGGTGGGCGAACGCTCCACAAACCCCAGCATCCAGCGATGGATGTTGTCCAGGCTGGCATAACCGCCCTGCGCAAACGCGCGCAGCAGGTTCAGCGTCGCCGCCGATTGCAGGTAGGCCTGCAGCAGGCGCTGCGGATCGGGAATGCGCGCTTCCGACGTGAACTCCATCCCGTTGATGTTGTCGCCGCGATAGGACGGCAGCGTCACGCCATCGATCGTCTCTGTGGGCGCCGAGCGCGGCTTGGCGAACTGCCCGGCGATGCGGCCAACCTTTACGACAGACTTCTTGCCCGCGAACGTCAGCACCACGGCCATCTGCAGGATCAGGCGGAACGTGTCGCGAATGTTGTTCGGGTGGAACTCCTTGAAGCTCTCCGCGCAATCCCCGCCCTGCAGCAGGAAAGCCTTGCCCTCGGCCACTTCGCCCAGCTTCTGCGTCAGCGTGCGCGCTTCGCCCGCGAACACCAGCGGCGGATAGGTCGACAGCAGCTTCTCGACATCGGCAAGCTTGCCCATGTCCGGGTAGTCGGCCGGAATGTGCAGCGCCGGCTTCTTTCGCCAGGACGCAGGCGACCACCCGGAAGCTGCGCCAGCACTCGTTCCATCCGAACTCATGTCGCCGCCTCCAAGCACTCCGGCGCGATCAACCACATCGCCGAAGCCAGCATCAATACGGTCACTGCTCATCACACACACTCAACACGCGCAAACACTAGATCAGACGTTCCGCGATCTGCACCGCATTCAGGGCCGCGCCCTTAAGAAGCTGGTCACCGGAGATAAACAGCGCCAGCGAATGGCCGGTGGGGTCCGAAATGTCCTCGCGGATGCGGCCCACCAGCACATCGTTCTGCCCGCCGGACTCAACCGGCATCGGGAAATGGTTCGTCTCGCGATTGTCCACGATCTTCACGCCCGGCGCTTTCGAGAGCAGCGCGCGCGCCGCATCGACCGACACCTTCGAGTCGAACTCCGCCGTGATCGCCATCGAGTGGGCGCGCAGAACCGGCACGCGCACGCAGGTCACGCCCACGCGCAGATCCGGCAGACCCATGATCTTGCGCAGCTCGGCGACGACTTTCGTCTCTTCGCCATTATAGCCATCCGCGCCAATCGACGTGTTGTGGCTGAACAGGTTGAACGCATAAGGATGCGGCAGCACGCGCGGCTCGTAGTGCTCGCCCTTGAGATAGGCGCGCGTCGCCTCTTCCAGCTCATCCATCGCAGGACGGCCGGCGCCGGATGCCGACTGATAGGTCGACGCAATCACGCGCTTCAGCTTGCCCGCCTGATGCAGCGGCCACAGCGCCATCACCATGATCGCCGCAACGCAGTTCGGGTTGGCGTAGATCTTCTGCGCAGGCGTGATCAGCGCGCCGTTCACTTCGGGCACCACCAGCGGCACCGACGCATCCATCCGGAACGCCGAGGAGTTGTCGATCGCATAAGCGCCTGCCTTCACGGCCAACGGCACATACTTCTTTGAGATGTCCGTCTCGGAGGCGAACAGCACCGCGTCGCAACCTTCAAAGGCGTCGTCGGTCAGCACCTGCATCTCGACGTCCTTGCCGCGGAACTTGAACCGCTTGCCGGCCGAACGTTCGGACGCGAACGCCTTCAGCGTTTCGGTGGGGTAGCTGGACTCCTCAAGGCAGCGCAGCATCTCTGCGCCCACCGCGCCGGTCGCGCCGACAACGGCGACGGTCTTCGTACCAACGCCCGCGCGGGAGCTGAGCTCTGCGGTCTGGCTGGCCAAAGCCTGGCTAGAGTGCGTCACGGGGTAGTCTCCTCTTGAGCCGGGAGACGGGGCGATCTCTGCCCCATCCGGTTTCCGGCGGGGCTGGTCGGCGGGCTTCTGGCTAGTTCGTCATAGCCAAGCGCGCCATCAGCCCCGCGGGGGTAATGGTTTTCCAGTAGCGCTTGAAAAACGAACGTTGCATGGGCGGGGCTTCTACGCGGGTCGCCCGCCTTGGTCAACTCTTGCTCGGCGACGCCCCGCAAGACCCTTCCCCCGCACGACCTTGCCCCGCCCGCCTTGCACCGGAATTCCGGTTAGCCTATCAATGATAGATGGGCCGGCCAGAAGTCCAGCCATGGGAGAAGCGTCATGATCCGCCTTGCCGCATTGACTGCCGCCGCCGCGCTTGGCGCCGCCTGCCAGATCACGCCCACCCTGCCCGTCACGTTGCTCGGCGCTCCCTGCGCGAGCCCGCCGTCGCTCCACTGTCCGGACACCGCCTGCCCAGGCTCGCTCACATCGGCAACAGGCAACGTCATCGACGAGCGCGCCTCCGACAAGCGCGCCTACTTCCTGGACTATCCGTGCGACCTGAAGCCCGGCGAAAAAGTAACTTTCGTCCTAAACCTGCATGGTGGCGGCTCCATCGCCAACTGGCAGCGCCACTACTTTCCCATCATGGACTTCAAGGAAAAATATCGCCTCGTAGTCGCTACGCCTTATGGGCCGAACGGCATCTGGCAGGGACCACGTGATGATCAGCACCTCCGCAACATCGTCGAGGATGTCGAGAATGCGCTCGGCGCGCAAAGCATCAAGGCGTTCTGGCTTGCGGGGCATTCCTTCGGTGGCCAGACCTCCAACCGCCTGATCAACACCGATCCGTTTTTTCAGGAACGAGTCGATGGCTGGGTCTCGCTTTCCGGCGGACGTCTGGGCTCCAAGCGCGAGGACATCCGCGCTGCCATCCCCCGCGGCACGCCACCACCTCCTGCAGCGACGCCAACCCCCGGAGCTACGCCACCTGCGGGCGGCCTCGCTGCGGACGCCTCCGTGCTGCCGGCAAAACGATTCTCATTCATCTATGAAGCCGGCGAGCACGAGTACACATCCGCTGGCGTGCCGAAGGCTTCGCTCTGGGCGCAGACGCTTGGTTGCGGTGCGCAGGCCGCTCCGCGCGAAGTTGCTGATACGAAAGCCGGATACGTCTTCGATGGCCGCTCGCAGGACAACCGCAACAAGGTTTGGGGCCTTGATCCGCGTCCCGGCAAGGCGATGATCTGGACCTATCCCAATTGCGCTGGTGGCCGCGTTGTTGCCGACATCTCTCGGTTGGACAAGGGCCACACTGAAGGCCTCGAACCCAACATCACTGAAGAGATCATCAAGCTGATGCTGTCAGCGAAGAGCTGAGCGCTATTCTGCCACGGCTTCCAGCCGCACCAACACCGCGCCCTCGACAGTCTGCGCGCCTGCTGAAGCATCCACCGACGCCACGACGCCATCGCGCGGCGCGGTGAGCGTGTGTTCCATCTTCATGGCTTCCATGACGACCAGCGCGTCGCCGCGCTTCACGGCCTGCCCCGCCGTCGCCTTCACCTCAAGCACCTTCCCCGGCATCGGCGCGCGCACATCATCGCCGCCCGCCAACCCCTCGATCGCGTGCGTATAGTCCGGCCGGCGTAGCGCCATGGCCCGCCCACGCGCGAACACCACCGGTCCGTCGCGCAACTCGCGCACAACGCCCATCACATCGACGCCCTGTATCGCGCCCGACACCAGCACACCATCAGGCAGCGCTGCAGCGTCGATCTCTATCTCCAAAGCCTCGCCATTTACGATGGCTTGCGCATCGCCATTGGCGTCCGGCGTCAGCACGACCGTGTGGCTGCTCTCGCCGCCCTCGAACAAGAACGTGACACGACCTGCGCCATTGACGCGGAAACCATCGGACTGGCTCCACGGGTCCGCCCCGTTCGATGTCAGCGCGCCCATGCCCGCCGCGCCGAGAACCAGCAGGTCTGTCAGTTCGGCCTCATCCACATCTGCGAGTTCGTGGATGTTCGCTTCCACAAGATTGGTGGTGGCCACGCCTTCGCGGAATTCGTCATTATCCAGCAGGTTCGCCAGCAGCGCCGCGTTGGTGGCCACAGGCCACACCTCCGCCTCGCGCAGCCCCTGCGCCAGCGCATCCAGCGCCTCGTTGCGCGTCGGCGCATGCGCAATCGCCTTGGCGATCATGCTGTCGTAGGTCGCGGGCACCTCATCGCCCTCGTCCACCGCGCTGTCGAGCCGCAAGGTCACCGCGCCGCCTTCATCGTCCGCGCTGAACGCCGACAGGTCGAACACTTCCAGCAGCCCCGACGACGGCATAAAGCCTCGCGCCGGGTCTTCCGCGCACAACCGCCCCTCGACCGCATGGCCGTTGATCGTAATCTCGGACTGTTTCGGCAGCTTCTCGCCCGCAGCAACGCGCAGCTGCAACTCCACGAAGTCCAGCCCCGTGATCAGCTCCGACACCGGATGCTCGACCTGCAGCCGCGTGTTCATTTCCATGAACCAGAAGCCATCCGGCCGCAGCGCGCCCGATCCATCCACGATGAACTCGATCGTGCCCGCATTGCGATAGCCGACCGCCTTGGCCGCCATGATCGCCGCGCTTGTCATCGCCTCGCGCACCGCCGCTGTCATGCCGGGCGCGGGCGCCTCTTCGATCACCTTCTGGCGGCGGCGCTGCAGCGAGCAGTCCCGCTCGAACAGGTGGATGTAGTTGCCGTGATTATCGCCAAACACCTGCACCTCGATGTGGCGCGGGTTCTCGACGAACTTCTCGACCAGCACGCGATCGTCGCCAAAGCTCGCCTTGGCCTCGCGCTGCGCGCTCACCAGCGCCGCCTCGAAGTCGGCATCGGCGTCTACCTTGCGCATGCCGCGCCCGCCGCCGCCGGCCACGGCCTTGATCAGCACCGGATAGCCGATCTTTTTGGCCGCCGCCTTCAGCGTCTTCAGACCCTGATCCTCGCCATGATAGCCGGGCGTCACCGGAACGCCGTGCTTCTCCATCAGCGCCTTGGCCGCGTCCTTGAGTCCCATCGCGCGGACGGCTTCGGGCGGCGGACCGATCCAGGTCAGGCCAGCCTTGGCCACAGCTTCCGCAAAGCCCGCATTCTCGGACAGGAAGCCATAGCCGGGGTGGATGCACTCCGCCCCCGCATCCAGCGCGGCCTCGATGATGCGCTCGCCGCGCAGATAGCTTTCGGCTGCAGGCGCCGCCCCGATCCAAACGGCGTCATCCGCCTCGCGCACGAAAGCGGCGCCGGCATCAGCATCCGAATAGACCGCGACTGTGCGTAACCCCAGCCTGCGAGCCGTGCGCATGATGCGTCGGGAGATTTCGCCGCGGTTGGCGATGAGGATCGATGAGAACATGGCGGCAAGCTAGGCTGCGCCGGGCCGGGTTGGAAGCGCCTTTCGGGGCAAGCTTTTGTGCATTTCCCCCACGACCGGCGCGAATCCGGCAGCCCTAACCCGCCACGCCCACCACGATGATCGCCACGAGGAACAGCGCCAGCCCCAGCGCCGCGAACAGCATCAGCACGGGCGTTCGCCACAAGGCCGAAAACCAGCCGAGACTGTAACCGCCCTTCACCTGGAAATAGGCGTGGACGAGTATCGCGAACATCCACCACGGCGAGATCACGCTCAGCGCGCCAGGAATGTAGGCCAGCAGCGACAGCGTGATGAACAACAGTGACACGAAGCTGAGCGAATAGAGAATATAGACCGCGTGATCGAACAGTGTGACGCCGCGTTTCCAGAAGAACAGGAACCACAGGAAAGGCAGCGAGATCGGCACCAGCAGGAAGGCGAACTTGTACGCCGCATTCTGGATCTTGTAGAAAGCCAGCTCCGGGTTCTCGAGCTTGCGCTTGATCTTCTTGTCGAGCCCCGCCCAGCTTGTATTCACCGTGATGTCGCCGCGCTCATAGGCGGCCTTGATCTGCGCGAAGATGTCGCCGTCGGTATCGACGCGATAATTGCCCGGCTCGCTGCCAGCCTCCGGTGAGACGGGCTGAGGCGCATCGGCAAACTCGGCGCGCAATGCGGGATCGACGCCGACAGCAGCGCCGCCCGCAAAGGCGAACACCGCAAACATCGAGAAGATCACCAGCAGGAACATCGCCAGCGGCGAGATGTACTTCGCGCGCTTGCCGTGAATGTAGGCGTGCGTCAGCGTTCCGGGACGAAACACCAGCATGGGCAGCGTGCGCCACGCCCGCGTGTCGAAGTGGATGATGCCGTGGAGAAACTCCTCCGCCATGTGCCCAAGCGTGCGGTGCAGATGCGCGGGTTGCCCGCACGACGCGCAGAACTTTCCGTCGATCTGGGCGCCGCAGTTGGAACAGGGGCCGTGGCCCTCTGCGCCGTGATCGCCCTTGTCGATCGCGCCAGCGACAACGCCAGCAGTTACGGCCGCGCCCGCCGCTTCGATTTCCCCGTTCATTGCCCCTGCCTCTCGGTCGGCCCGGCCCGCCCATGCAAACCAGCCACCAGCACGAAGCTGATCAGCATCAACAGATACCACGAGCCCAGCTTCTCCAGCGACACGGGATGCCATCCCGCGCCCTGACTCGGATAGACCCAGGCGCGCGCGAACGTGCCAAGATTTTCCGCAAACCAGATGAACATCGCGACCAGCACAAGCCCTAGCAGCAGCGGCATGGAGCGCTCTTTGAGGTCGGGCCGGTAATACAGCATGCATGGCCCATAGATCAGCGCACTCGCCACGAACAGCCCGAGCCGGATATCCGGCAGCCAGTGATGCGTGAAGAAGTTCACATAAACGACCACCGCCAGCGCCGCCTGCATCCAGATCGGCGGAAAGCGCACAAAGCGGAAATCCATGATGCGCCAGCTTCGCGCGATGAAGCTGCCCACCGCCGCATACATGAATCCGGAATAGAGCGGCACGTCAGCAATCCGCAGAACTGACGGGTCGGGATAGAGCCACGACCCCGCGCCGGTCTTGAAGACTTCCATCGCAGTGCCGACGACGTGGAACGCAAAGATGACGCGCGCCTCCTCCCACGTCTCCAGCTTCGTCGCCAGCATTCCCGCCTGAATGCCCAGAGCCGCAAGCGTCAGGAAATCATAGCGCGCGAGCGGCGCATTCGCCGGATAGAACAGGTGCGTGCCCAGCAGCAGCGCCAGCATCAACCCGCCAAACAGACAGCACCACGCCTGCTTCACGCCGAACGAGACGAACTCGAACACGAAGCCCGTAAACCACCCGCGCACGAACGCCGCCCGCCACGCCTGACGGCGCGCATGCAGCCACGCTTCCATCTTCAGGCGGCGCGACATGGCGTCCCCTCATGCCGCGATCGGCTTACCGCGACCAGCTCGGCTTGCGCTTCTCGAGGAACGCCGCGAGGCCTTCCTTGCCCTGCTCGCTCACGCGGCGGTGCGCGAGGCGCTTGGCGGTCAGGCGGCCAAGGCTTGCGTCGATCTCTTCGCCGGTCACGCGCGCAACCAGGTCCTTGGTGTCGGCAATCGCGGCGGGGGACGCCGCATAGGTCAGGTCAGCATAGTGCTCGACCAGCTTTTCCATCGCCATCTCGTCCTCGACCTCGTGATGGATCAGGCCGATCTTCTCCGCGAATGTCGCCTCGAAGCGTTCCGCCGTCACGAACAGAGCGCGGCTCCAGCGCGGTCCGATGGCGTTGATGATGTAGGGCGAGATCGTTGCCGGAATGATCCCCAGCTTCACTTCCGAGAACGAGAAGATCGTGCCCTTCTTCGCGATCGCGATATCGCACGCCGCCGCGATGCCGCACGCGCCCGCCATGGCCGCGCCATGCAGCAGCGCAATGGTCACCTGCGGCAGCTCGAACAGGCGGCGCAGCATCTCGGCCATGCCGATGGCGTCTTCCTCGTTCTCGCGCTCGGAGTAGTGCGAGGCCGCCTTCATCCATTCGAGGTCGGCCCCCGCCGAGAACACCGGCCCGTTGCCGCGCACCAGCACCAGGCGGCAGCTGGGGTTCTTCGCCAGCGTCTCGAACGCATCGTTCAGCTCGGCAATCACCTCGGCATTGAACGCATTGCGCTTGGCCGGCCGGTTCAGCGTCAGCACCGCCGTGCCCTCCGGCGAAACGTCTAGAAGGATGTGCTCATAGGCCATGGGAAGACTCCTTTGCCCCATCATCTAGTGCGACTGGGGCTGCACGTCACGTAGCGCGATCAAACCGCGATGCGCCTGATCTCGGTCACATTGCGACGCTCGTCGAGCTGCACCTCGATATCCGCCCGCCGCCCGCCGGCCATCATGTGCCGCGTGATGCGCTCGAAGAACTGCACGAACAGCCATATCCGTTTGCGATCTTCCTCGGTCAGGTCCCGCCCCAGCAGCCCCGCCTCCTGCTCGCAGCGCCAGTCATTGATGATGGCGAAGGACGGCGCCTGTAGGGCGATGATCGCGTCCAGCCGCCCAAACGTCAGCTGGTAAGCGCCCGCAAGATTGGCGTTCACTTCCTTGCGCCAGCCCGCGTCCTTGTCGCGCTCCGTCTCCAGCAGATTGAGGGGCGTAACCAGCGCGTCATCCGCCTCCGCCAGCGCGCCCAGACACCAGCCATCCACCAGGACAACCGAAGGTTTGCCGCGAAACACGGGCCGCCGCGTCGAATGGACCGGATTGTCGGTCACCTTGTCGAACGCCGGCAGGAAAATCTGCGCACCGGCCTTTGCTTCCAGCAGCTCATCCAGCGTCTCGTTGAGCTGCAGAAGATTGTGCGTCCCCGGCGGCCCGCGCGTCCCGAACAATGGATGCACGCTCTCCGCAATCAGGCGGCGATACCCCGCAGGCAGGTACACATCATCAAGCGAGAAATGCGCCACATCCCGATGCGCCGCCGCATAAGCCGCCACCAGCGTAGTCTTGCCAGAGCCCTGCGGTCCCGCCACACCGACAACCGGCACCCGGCCCTCCGCCCGCTGACGCGCGATGGCAATCGTCTGCTCAAGCGCGTTTAGGGCTTCGGAGTTCATGGGGCCTCCTAGTCGGTCGAACTTCTCAATTCGAAGGGAGAGTCGACGCCAGCATCGCCAGCTGCCTCAAAGACGTTCTCGAACACCAGCTCAACGAATTTTAGAACCGACTTCGTTTCTTCTTCGCTTACCTCAGGAATTTCGTGCGTTGCCGCATTTCCGATAGTTCTGATTTTGTCGACCCAAGTCTTCATTGGGGCCGAGATCGCTCCAACGAAAACCAGGTACTCCACGTAGTACTGAAACTTCTTCCCATCGTCGGCCTTAAGCCTCCAAGCCAGAACCATCAGCAACCTCCGCGCCACCATGACTGACGCTTCAAAGCATCCGGCTTTGAGGGCTCGACAGGCTTGCAGATAAGTTGAAACAAGATCTTTGGGAACGTGCTTAAATCTACGACCAACAACGCCAAGGGGGTGCTGAACACCGTCAGAGCGAAAGTAGGTTGGATGGCCGCAGACGTGACAGATTTGAATGTAGGCACCAACAGCCGCGTTCTTTTCCATGCGGCTGCCAAGCAGCTGCTGGTAGTACACTGTGGCTTGGAACCCCTCGTTATTTGAAACGAGGTTTCCGCAATGGCCGCACGTGTAGGACATGGTGCGTATCGAACGCAGCTCCCAAACGGGCTTGCCTATGGCTGTACTACCCTTCGGCGGAAATGCGTCGCTCGCCATGACTACATCCTGAAAACGCCAAACCCCGTCTCGCGATCCGCCGCCCGCCCGTGCGGCGCGTTCAGCGACGCCGACAACGCCAGACCCAGCACACGCCGCGTGTCGCTCGGCGCGATGATCCCATCGTCCCACAGCCGCGCGGTCGAGAAGTAAGGCGAGCCTTCGCGCTCGTAGAGATCGCGGATCGGCGCCTTGAACTTGGCTTCCTCTTCCGCAGCCCACGACTGCCCCTTGGCTTCCATCGCGTCGCGCTTGACGGTCGCGAGCACGCTGGCCGCCTGTTCGCCGCCCATCACGCTGATGCGCGCGTTCGGCCACATGAACAGGAAGCGCGGGGAATACGCACGACCACACATGCCGTAATTGCCTGCGCCGTAGGAGCCGCCGATCACCACGGTGAATTTCGGCACGCGCGCGGTCGCCACCGCCGTCACCATCTTCGCGCCGTCCTTGGCGATGCCGCCTGTCTCGTATTTCGAGCCGACCATGAAGCCCGTGATGTTCTGCAGGAACACCAGCGGAATGCCGCGCTGATCGCACAGCTGGATGAAGTGCGCCGCCTTCTGCGCGCTTTCGGAAAACAGGATGCCGTTGTTGGCGACAATGCCGATCGGCATGCCGTGCAGGTGCGCAAACCCCGTCACCAGCGTTTCGCCATACAGCTTCTTGAACTCGTCGAACTCCGATCCGTCCACCAGCCGCGCAATCACCTCGCGCACGTCATACGGCTCGCGCACATCCTGCGGGACAACGCCATCCAGCTCCGCTGGATCGAACAGCGACTCGCGCGGTTGAAGTTCTTCACGATGTCCCGGATCATCTGCAGCGCATGCGCGTCGTTGGCCGCATAGTGATTCGCCACGCCAGATTTGCGCGCGTGCACATCCGCGCCGCCCAGATCTTCCGCCGAGATGATCTCGCCCGTCGCCGCCTTCACCAGCGGCGGCCCGCCAAGGAAGATCGTGCCCTGCTTGCGCACGATCACCGTCTCATCCGACATCGCCGGCACATACGCGCCGCCCGCCGTGCACGAGCCCATCACGGCGGCGACCTGCGGGATTCCCCGCGCGCTCATGTTGGCCTGGTTGTAGAAGATGCGCCCGAAATGCTCGCGGTCCGGAAACACTTCCGACTGGTGCGGCAGGTTCGCGCCGCCCGAGTCCACCAGATAGACGCACGGCAGGCTGTTCTCGATCGCCACTTCCTGCGCGCGCAGGTGCTTCTTCACGGTGATCGGGAAATACGCGCCGCCCTTCACGGTGGCGTCATTGCAGACGATCACACACTCGCGCCCCGCCACGCGGCCGATGCCAGTGATCACGCCCGCCGCTGGCGCCTCGCCATCATACATGCCCTCCGCCGCTAGCGGCGACAGCTCCAGAAACGGCGAGCCCGCATCCACCAGCTGCTCCACTCTCTCCCTCGGAAGCAACTTTCCGCGCGCCGCATGGCGCGTGCGCGAGCTTTCTGGCCCGCCAAGCGCTGCCTTGGCGGTCTTCTCGCGAAGCTCCTGCACAAGCCGCTGCATCCCTGCGGCATTGCCCTGAAACTTCGCCGTCGCAGCGCTCACCTGAGAATGCAGTCTCGCCATGAACAAGCCTTTCGAATCCCGGGCATTAAGGTCACGCGGCGCCCTTGTGGCAAGCCGGGTCGCCTATCTGGCCTTCTGATCCGCGATCCAGCGGTCCATCCGGCTGTCCAGCAACGCCATCGGCAGCGGGCCATTGACCAGCAGCGCATCATGGAAACGCCGGATATCGAACCGGGCGCCCAGCTCACGCTCCGCCCTCGCCCGCACGTCCCGCAGCCTGATCTCGCCGATCTTGTAGGCCGTCGCCTGCCCCGGCCAGCCGATATAGCGCTGCAGCTCGGTCTCGATGTTCAGCGGAGACAGGGCCGAGTTATCGCGGAAGCACGCCCGCGCCTGCTCGATATTCCAGCCCAGCCAGTGAATGCCCGTATCCGCCACCAGCCGGCACGCACGCCACATTTCATATGAGAGGCGGCCAAAGCGCTCATACGGCGTGCGATAGAAGCCCATCTCCTCGCCCAGGAATTCGGAATAGAGACCCCAGCCTTCCACGAACGCCGTCACATCAACGCCGCGCCGGAAATAGGGCTGGTCGTCCGCCTCCTGCTGCAGCGCGATCTGTATGTGGTGCCCCGGCGCCGCCTCATGCAGCGTCAGCGCCGGCAACTCATACAGCGGCCGCTGATCCAGCGCAGACGTGTTGACCATGTACCCGCCCGCCACGCCATTGCGCAGCGAGCCCTGGAAATAGCGCCCCGTCGTGTACGTCGCCTCGATCTCGCGCGGCACCTCGCGCACGCCATAAGGCGTTCGCGGCAATGTCCAGAACAGCGCGGGCAGATGATCATCCGCGCGCTTGGCCATTTCGGACGCCTTCTCCAGCAGGTCCACGCGCGTCGTCGCGTAGAACTGAGGATCGGTGCGCAGGAAATGCAGAAAGCTTGCAAAGTCTCCCGTCCAGCCCGCCGCCTCCATCTCCACATCCATGCGCGCACGGATGCGGGCGACTTCCTGCTTGCCGATCTCGTGCACCTCGTCCGGCGTCAGCTCGGTCGTGGTGAAGCTGCGCACCAGATACGCATACATCTCCTTGCCGCCCGGCCGATACGCGAGCCCCAGAGTCTCTGGCGCTTTCGGCAGATACTCCTGCCGCAGGAACGTCGCCCACTCACGCCGCGCCGGCATCACGCCATCCGCCACCGCCTTCGCCGCCCGCGCCCGCAGGCTCGCCTGCCGATCCGCCGGAATGGTCGCAGGCAGCGCCGCGAACGGCTTCAGAAGCGGGTCCGTCTCCGGCGTCAGCGCGGCATCCGGCTCCATCAGGCCCAGCGCGCTTTCCACAACCGATCGCGGCTGCATCATGCCGGTGGTCAGCCCGCGCCGCGCGCTCTCCAGCTGGTCGCGATAGAATTTCGGCAACGCCTCCAACCGCGCGATCCACGCCTCGGCGTCTTCCACCGTCACAACCCGCGTCACGCGCGCAAGGTACGCCGCCGTCTGACCCGGCCCGCCTTCCGAGTTGAACGCATCCAGCCTGTCCGTATCCAGCGGTATGCCTGCGAGGGTCCGGTCGATCACATAGGCCAGGAAAGCGTGGTTCAGCGCATCCGCCGCCGAAAGCGCCGCCGGATCGATCGCGGCCAGCCGCCGGGCGAACGCCGTCAACGCCGGCTCCTGCGCAACCTCGAACGCGCGTGAATTGTCCGGCAGGCGCGACAGCGCGGCTCTGTCGCCCTCCATTCCCGCCGAGATCGGATCGACCTGCCGCGAGTACGCCTCGTAATCCGCCAGGATGGCGGCGAGCGCTGGATTCTCGGCATTCCTGACGGCAGCCGCGTCAACCACCTGCGCAGGCGCAGGCAACATACAGGCCGACGCCAGCAAGCCCGCCACGCACACACCGACGATCTTCAAGGGTTCACTCCCGCCATTCCTGCGGAATTGCTAGGTGCAAGGCCTCGCGGTCAAGGCTTGGCTGCGTCCTGCGCCTTGAAAGATATCGGCCACAGCCCCTACGTCAGTGGGAGGATGGAAAACCGGCCGTTTCGCCGCGCCCATAAAGCCGGCCTTTCTTTCAAACCAACCTTTCTTTCAAGCCAACCTTTCTTTCAAGTTTGTGCGTTAGTGTTGGAACTCGAGCGGGAACCACAGTCGGGCCGGGTCTGAACGCCATGGGCTTGAAAACCAAGAACCGGACAAAGGTGGATGCCGATCCCCTTGCCCCCACGCTCAAATCGGTCCCCTTCCTGCGGGGCGCGCCCCCGCGCGCGCTGAAGGCCGCCGACGAGGACGCCCGCTATTTCGGCCTGCCCGGCGGCTGGCAGCTGTTTGCCCCGGGCGATCCGTCCGACCAGATCTACTTCGTCCTGTCCGGCTCGCTCGGCGCCTTCCGCACAAACGCCAGCGGCCAGCTTGAACTCGTGGGCCACATCCGCGCGGGCGATCCTGTTGGCGAGATGTCGATGATCGCCGGCGAGCCGCACGAACACGCCGTCTTCGCGCTGCGCGACACCGAGCTCCTGTCCATGCCGCGGCAGAGCTTCATGCAACTCGTCCGCTCCGACCCCGCCATCATGGAGCGGCTCACCCGCGTCATCATGGTGCGCATGCGCCAGGCGCGCCGGAAGACAGGCCGCTCGGCCGAACCGAAAGTGTTCGCGCTTGTCACCACCTCGCCGACCATAGACCTGAAGCTCCGCGCCACGATGCTGACGGACGAGTTGAAGACGATGGGCCTGCGCGTCGCCACCGTGGGCGAAGAGGCCGTCGGCATGCCCGCCGCCTATTTCGACGAGCTGGAAAATCGCAACGACATCGTGCTCCTGCTCGGCGCCATCGGCGATACGGCCTGGTTCAAGATGACCCAGCGCCACGCCGACCGCATGTGGGTGCTGGCCCGCGCAGATGCGCGCCCCTCCGTGCCCTTGCTTCCCGAGGACACATCGCCCGCCCGCCAGTTTCGTCTGGTCGACCTTGTTCTGATTCATCACCACGAAGAGCGCCGCGCGACATCCACGCTGGAATGGAAGTACGCCACCGAGGCGACGCGCGTGTTCCATTGGGACGGCCTCGATCAGGAACAGGCGCGACGCCTTGCGCGCACCATGTCCGGAAAGTCAGTCGGGCTCGTGCTCTCCGGCGGTGGCGCGCGCGCCTATGCCCATGTCGGCGTGATCAAGGCGCTGCGGGAGGCGTCCTGCCCGGTCGACTTCGTCGGCGGGGCATCGATGGGCGCGATCATCGCCGCCGGGATTGCATGCGGCTGGGACGATGAGGAAATGCACACGCGCATCTACAAGGCGTTCGTGGAAAGCAATCCGCTGTCTGACTACCGCCTGCCCGTTGTCGGCCTCGTCAAGGGCCACAAGGTGGATGCCCGGCTGAAAGAGCATTTCGGCGACATTCTGATCGAGGACCTGCCGCTACCTTTCTTCGCGGTCTCGACCAATCTCACGCAGGGCACCTTCCAGGTGCACACATCGGGGCTGCTGCGCGAAGCCCTGCGCGCCACGATCTCGCTGCCCGGCATCCTGCCGCCCGTCGTCTCGTCGGACAGGCAAGTGCTGGTCGATGGCGCTGTGCTCAACAACTTCCCGGTCGACGTCATGCGCGAGACCCATCGCGGCCGCATCATCGGCGTCGATGTCGCCGTTGCGCCTGAAGCGCTTTCGGCGGACGATTTCATCAACCCGCCCGGCTTCCTTGGCTGGACGCTACGACACGGCTTCAAGACGCCGCCACCCATCGCCAACCTGCTGATGCGCGCTGCAACGATCAGCGTGAACCCGAACCAGCATCGCGCCCTCACCGACATCCTGCTGACGCCGGAGATGAAAGGCATCGAGCTGCGCGACTGGAAGGAATACGACCCCGCCGTCCAGTCCGGCTACGACGCAACCCGTCAGGCGCTAGCCGATCTCAAAGGCCCGCTCGCCCAGATCATCCGCGGCAACGCAGCGGCGACCGCGGACTGAGGCCTACTCATCGTCCATCACCGCTGCGCCGAAGAAGCTGAACCTTGTCTGCTCCTTCGCCAGTGCGGTATCCGTCAGCTCCCGCGCGAGGCGCGCCATGCCGTCTCCGTGAAACTCCGCGGTCAGCGGCCGGAGCACGGCTATCGCCTCGTCATGCCGCCCGCGCTCGATCAGCGCCTGCGCTGTCGTCAACGCGATGGGATCGACCTGCGGAGCCAACAGATAGGCGCCGACCAGCACGTCGAGCAGCTGATCGTCCATGCCCGTGAGCGCCAATCCGGATTCGACATAGCGATACATCGTCTGCGGCCGCGTATCATCAAGCTGATGTGCCCGGCCAAAGGCGTTCTGCGCCTTCTGCAGCAAAGCCTCGTCACCCAGCTTCCGGCCGGCACGCAGATCGCACAACCCGCTGAGGTGGTGGACCTCCGCGTTCGACGCATCCAGCGGCAGCAAGGCGTCAAGCTGCGTGCGCGCCTCTGCAAGGTCCCCGTACCAGACCTCGCTCAGCGCCTTGCACTGCAGCGCGTAAAGATCGGACGGGCGCTTCTTCGCTTCGCCCAGAACACGCGCGATGGCATCCTTCGCCTCCTCCCGCGGCGGCAGGCCGCGCAGGAACGACATCGACAATAACAACTCGTCTGCCGACTTGCCCAGACGCTGAACCTTGATGGTCGAACCGTCAGGCTTCGATTCCCCGAGCGTCCAGAACCGGATCGGCTTGCGCTTGTAGTCGCGCAGCTCCTTGTCAAACTGCTCGGGCGTGATGCCAAAGGCAGGCTCGAACGCGCCCAACAGATCGCCGCCCTGAAGCAGCGCGGCGGTGTACTTGTCGAAGCCTCGCGCACGCTCGGGCGTCGAGAAGAGATAGTGCGCGGCCATCCACGACTGGGCGTAGAACTGCGCCACTTCCTTGCCGCTCTTCAGCTGGGCCGGATGCTTGGTGAGAAATGGCTCGATCGGCAGCCAGTCGCCATGGATGATCCATGTCGCCCGGTTCACCGTCACCTTGCCGATGTCCGCACCCTTGTCGGTGAACTCCACCGTCGACAGAAACTCGGCAAACCCTTCCGTGTACCAGGCGGGATAAGCCAGCCGGTTGTTTGCGCGCATGTGGTGATGCGCATACTCGTGAAACAACACGGTGCGCGCATCCATGGCGCGGGCATGGCGCGGCACGTCGCGCTGGCGCTCCATATCCTTGCGCGAGGACGTGACGGCGCGGATGTGCTCGATGCGCGGCTGATAGAAGCCCAGCACGATCTCGTCCGCGCCGGGCGAGGCCGTCTCCAGTTCGCGTTGCGTGGTTGTGTCGTAAACCGTCAGCTTCAGCGCACTACGCTGCGAGCGCGGCATCAAACGGCCAAGCAGCGCATGGAAACCTTCGAGCGCCGCAACTTCCGTGCGCGCCTTCGCTTCGTCGGCCGTCGAGAAGTAGATGAAATTCGCGCTTTCAAAACGCAACCACCGGCCCTGATCGCTCTGGGCCCACGCGCGTGGAGCCGCCAGGAGCACGGCCGTTCCGCCAATCCCCTTCAGCAATGTGCGTCTGCGCATGATTGTCTCCCCGACCCACGGAGAGGCTTGCCGGAATTATCGTATCTGCCAACTGAAAACTTCAGCGCCTGCAGACTCAGTCTTTCTTCGCCGGCGTCTTTTCCGCCCAGCCGCCGCGGTCCTGCTGGAAATAGCGCGCGGGCGCGCCGGCATCGAGGGCCGCCTTGAACTGCTGGCGCGCCTTGCCCCGCGCTGTCTCGTCCTGCCCGTCGAACACAACCATCACACGGTCGAACAGGCTGGCGTCAGCATCAGCGCCATCGAGCAACACAACCACCTTGGCGCCGTTAGTTGGAACCGCTTCCGTCGACAGCAGCACGGGATGCTTCTCCGCATCCGTGCGGCCACGCCCATGCGGCACAAAACTGTCGTCGCGCCATGTCCACAATGCGCGATCCAGCCGCTCAACGGTATCCTCATGACCCGTCACGACGACGCGCCATTTGCGCTCAAGGCATTTTTCGATGAGCGGCGCTATGGCGGCGTCAACCGAGCCTTGCTCGATGTGGTAGAACCACCACTCCGCCGCCACACCCGCCAACTTGCCTAGTCCTCGTAGTTGTCGGCGATCAGCCGGTCGAGAATGCGCACGCCCCAGCCGGTCGCCCAGGTCGGTTCCAGCGGATTGTCGTTGCCCGGCTTCCACGCCGTGCCCGCGATATCGAGGTGCGCCCACGCGCGGCCATCGTCCACGAAGCGCTGCAGGAACTGCGCAGCCGTGATCGAGCCTGCATTTCCCGCAGCCCCGATATTCTTCATGTCGGCGACTTCGCTATCGATCTGCTTGTCGTAGCCCGGTCCGAGCGGCAGGCGCCACACAGGCTCGCCCTCGGCCTTGCCCGCCATTGTCAGCTTGGCCGACAGCTCATCGCTGTTCGAGAACAGGCCGGCGTGCTCGTTGCCGAGCGAGATAATGATCGCACCCGTCAGCGTGGCGAGATCGACCATCGCCTTCGGGTTATACTTCTTCTGCGCGTACCAAAGCACGTCGCACAGCACGAGGCGGCCTTCCGCGTCCGTGTTCTGGATCTCGATCGTCTTGCCGGCAGCCGCCTTCACAATGTCGCCGGGGCGCTGCGCATTGCCGTCCGGCATGTTCTCCACGAGGCCGACGAGGCCGATCACGTTGGCCTTCGCCTTGCGCTTGGCGATCGAGGCCATCGCGCCGACGACAGCGGCCGAGCCGCCCATGTCGCCCTTCATGTCCTGCATTCCAGGACCGGGCTTCAAGGAGATACCGCCCGTGTCGAACGTCACGCCCTTGCCGACGAGGGCTACCGGCGCGGACTTCTTGTCCTTCGCGCCCAGCCACTTCATCACGACGAGACGCGAGCCACGCACCGAGCCCTGGCCCACGCCAAGCAGCGAACCCATGCCCAGCTTGGTCATCGCGGCGACGTCCAGCACCTCGATCTCGAGACCGAGTTCCGACAACTCCTGGATGCGCTGCGCATAGCTTTCCGGGTGCAGCACGTTCGGCGGCTCGGACACGAGATTGCGCGCCAGCTCAACGCCTTCGGCCTTCGCAGAGAACGCCGCATAGTCCGATCGCGCACCGGCCGCGGAATCGCTCACCACCGACACGGTCGTCAGCGTCGGCTTCTTCTCGGTCTTCAAATTCAGCCGATAGGTGTCGAAGCGGTAAGCCGCCAGCCGCGCCCCGAACGCAAGGTTCGCCGCGACGGTGCGATCGGGCGCGCCAACGATCGACAGCAATTTCGCCCCGCCCGTCAGCACGCGCTTCACCAGCGAGGCCGCCGCTTTCTGCCAGGACAAGTCATTGACCGCCGACTTCTTACCCACACCCACGATCAGCACCCGTGACGCATCGCTCCACTCCGGCGCGAGGATCTCGATCACCTGCCCGACCCCGCCCCTGAACGAGCCGGCTGCAATGGCGCGCTTGACCGCCGCTTCGCCGCCCTCAGGCAGAACGATGAGTTCCGCGCCCTTGTCGCCTTCATGCGCCAGATAGGCGATCGCATCGCCCGTGGGCTCGGCTGAAAACTTGATCTGCATGGGGATAAATCGGTCCTGACTATTCACTACAGTTGGTCATCGACGTAAGCCCCGGACGCCGCTAGCACTGGAACGGGCCGGATCCGGCCCATTTCGGGCGGTTAGCGCCGCCGCCGGGTTTTCTTATGTCAGTGTTTCAACGCTATCTTTTCCGTAACGTGTTGAGAACCCTGATCGCGATCGTGGGCGGTCTTGCTCTTATCGCCTTGCTTACACAAGGCCTCAGCCAGATCGAAGATACGATCGTCCAGAACCGCCAATCCATGCTGACCTTCCTGTGGGTTTCGGTTCTGGCGACCCCGCAGATCATCTCCCTCCTTATGCCCATAGCACTTTTCATCGCGACGGCGGCCGCCCTGAACGTGGCCCACCGCGAGAACGAGGTGGTGGTGGCCCAGGCCTCGGGCATGTCGAACTGGCAGGTGGCTTCGCCCGTACTTCGCCTGGCGACCCTCGCGGCCATCCTGCATCTGGGCCTGAATCTGTGGGTGCAGCCCGCGGCTTCCCGCGAATTGCGCGAAACCGTTTCCGCCGCTGCGACCGACATTGCCTCCTCCCTCGTCCGGGAGGGCATGTTCATGACCCACCAGGACGGCCTCACCACCTTCGCCAGCGAGGTCGACGGTCCCCAGATCACCTTCCTCGTCGCAAACGACAGCCGCGACCCGAAGGCCGAAGTGACCTACATCGCCAAGTCCGCCTTCCTGTCCGAGATCGAGGGCAAGCCCGCGTTGGTGCTCAATGACGGCCAGCGCCAGTCGATCAAGGCTAACGGCGCGCTCGAATCGCTGACCTTCCAGCAATCGCCACTTGAACTCGGCGCGTTCGTCGACGACCAGAAGGCAGTGATCCTCGAGGAGTCGGACCGTTACCTGCCCGAACTCTTCTATCCGGACATGACCAACCACTACGACAACCGTAACGCAGACATGCTGCTGGCCGAGGGCCACGCGCGCCTGTCATCGCCACTGCTGAATCTCGCCATGGCGATGCTGGCGATCTACGCGGTGCTGGGCGGAGACTTCAGCCGGCGCGGGTATGCCAAGCGCATCGCGGTCGCGTCGGGCGCAGCGCTGATGCTGCGCCTCGCAGCCTTCGCAGGAACGTCTGCTGCGGGCGATGATCCCGAGTTGAACATCGTTCAATACGCCATACCGATATTCGTCATCCTGCTTGTCTCTGCCTTCTACTTCCTTGTGCCGATCCTGAAGCGCCGCCGGGTTGCCGCGGCCACGCGCCTGCAGGTGGCCTGACATGGTGATCGCCGGCCGCATCCAGCGCTACATCTTCCTGCAATGCGTCATGTCGCTCGTCATGACGCTGGGCATCATCCTGCTGGCCATCGTGCTGGTCGACGTCGTCGAGCAGATGCGCACGATCGGCAGCCGCACACAGATCACGATCCAGACCGCCTTCACCCTCACCATGATGAAGACGCCGGGGCTGATCCTCGAAACGCTACCTTTTGCAACGCTGATCGGCTCGATCCTCACCTATTCCCAACTCAACCGCCGCAGCGAGATCCCGGCGATCCGCGCGGCCGGCGTGTCCGCCTGGCGCTTCATCGGCCCGGCTATGGCGCTGGCGCTGGCCATGGGCCTCATCATGGTCACCGTGCTCGATCCGCTGGCCACCCGCCTCAACGAGGATTTCGAATCCACCCGCGCCAGCCTCACCGGCGGCAGCAGTCCCGTAACGCAAGGCGTCTGGCTCAGCCAGGGCGACCTGCAGGCGGGAGCAGAAGAGGACGATAGGGCAGACCTGGGCGCTGGCCTCGCAAACGCGCAGGCGATCATCCACGGCCGCACCGTGGTCGGTCGCGGCACGGCGCTCGAGAACGTCACATTCTGGTACTTCCGCCTCGGGCCGGGAGGTCCCGCCGACCGGGTCTTCACCCATCGCGTCGACGCCCAGCAGGCGCAGCTGAGCGCAGGCTTCTGGCAGCTCACCGGCGTGATCGAGAATCGCGTGGGAGGCGAAATCCTGCGCAGCGAGACGCTGGCACTGCCTACAAACCTCAGCAGCGACACCCTGCTGTCGCGCTTTGCTTCTTCCAAGACCATTCCGTTCTGGGAACTTCCCGCCTTCATCGACGCCGGCAAGGCCGCCGGGATGGAGATCGGCGAATATGTCCTGAAATATCATACGCTGCTGGCCACCCCGATCATGATGCTGGCCATGGCGTTGATCGGCGCGGTGGTCTGCCTCCGCCTCGCGCGGTCGGGTGGCCTGTCCCAGCTGATCGGCGCGGGCGCCGGGGCCGGGTTTGTTCTCTTCTTCGTAACGCGGCTTGCCTCGGGAATGTCTGCTTCGGGGGCCACGCCGCCCGAGGCCGCCGCCTGGTGCCCACCGCTCTTCGCGCTATTTGCTGTTCTCACGGTGCTGGCGCACGTCGAAGACGGCTGATCGCCTTTTCTACAAGGTCACATGTGGCTTCCGCGCCGCGCCAGCGCCGGGACTGTTGGAAATCCGGTGCCCGCCTTTACGCCCCGGCACGCTTTGCGTATCGGTGAAGGGCTGGGAGTCGCTCGCAATCCGTGCGCGAGGGGAGTGTAATGGTGTTGCGGCTTACCTGCCTCGCCTCTGTCGCCATGGCGGCTCTCGTCGTCGGCGCACCTGCGTTTGCTCAGCCGCCGTCCCCTCAGCCTGCTCCCGCGCGCCCTGCCGAAGAAGACGAGGATATCATCCTTCAGGCCGACGTCGTGGAAGAAGACCGCGACAGCAGCGTCGTCACGGCTTCGGGCAATGTCGAGATTCGCGTCGGCGACCGCACGCTGAAGGCAGACCGCGTCGTCTATGACCGGGTCAAGCAGACCGTTCGCGCCCAAGGCAACGTCCAGATCATGGACGGCCAGAGCCAGGTCCAGTTCGCTGACGAGATCGAGGCGGACGAGGATTTCCGCAACGGCTTCGCCACCCGCTTCTCGTCCCGTCTCGGGCCGTCGGGACTCGTCACTGCCTCGTCCGCCGTGCGGACGGACGCAACCATCAACTCGCTCGAGCAGGTGGTCTTCACCAACTGCGCGATGTGCGAGGAGAAAGGCTACGAACCGAGTTGGGCCCTGCGCGCCCGCCGCGCGACGCTCGACCAGAAGGAACAGATGATCACCTACCAGGACGCCGTCCTGGAAGTGAAGGGCGTGCCGATCCTCTACGTACCTTGGTTCGCCCACCCTGATCCGAACTCTGAACGCCGCTCGGGCCTGCTAATCCCCGACGTCGGCATCTCCTCGAAGATCGGCCCGTTCTACGAGCAGCCCTATCTTTGGGTCATCTCGCCCTCGGAAGATCTCGTCATCTCGCCGATGATCTCCACCAATGTGATGCCGCTGCTCAAGCTGAACTGGCGCAAGCGGTTCTTCTCCGGCTTCATCCAGGCCGAAGGCAGCATTACCCACGAACAGGACTTCGATTCCGACGGCAACAAGATCGGCGACAACACTTGGCGTAGCCACCTTTACGCCGTCGGCCGCTTCAACATCAACGAAGATTGGCAATGGGGCTTTGGAATCGAACGCCAGACTGACGATCTGTACAATCGGCGCTACGATATCGATGGCGAGGACGACCTGCGCGGCCTAGTCGCCAGCCAGCCGCGCCAGCTGCTTTCGCAGGTCTATGTCACCGGCCAGGAACCTGATTTCTACTTCGAGGCCGGGACCTTCCTGTTCCAGGGTCTGCGCGCTTCGGACGAGGACGCCAGAATTCCCGAAGTTCTCCCGGCGCTGTTCGTACAGAAGGTTTTCGACTTTGGCGCGAACGGACAGCTTGCCACCGATTTCTCCGCCGTCGGTCTGCTTCGCGACGAACCAACCCTTGTTACCGAAAGACCGCCCCTCACGCTCGACACCGCGCGGGCCACGGCCTCGGCCGAATGGGGATCGCAATACGTTGTAGGCCCCGGATTCGTCGTCGAGCCATTCGCCTCGGGTCGCGGCGATGCTTACTACCTCGACGATGGCGGCGCCGCCGGATCGCGCACCGTCTCACGCTTCCTGGGCATCGCCGGCGCTACGGTGAGCTACCCGCTGATCAGCCGCCAGGCCGGCATGGACATCATCATCGAGCCGATCGCCATGGCTGCCTACGGCACGCCTGACGCCAACAAGCTCACCAATCCGAACGCGCTTCCCGGCGACATAGACTATGGCCGCACGATCATCCCGAACGAGGACTCCCTCGTCTTCGAGGCGGACGAGTCCAACCTGTTCAAGCCGAACGCGGTATCGAACTACGATCTCTGGGAAGGCGGCGCCCGCGCCGCCGTCGGCGTCAGCGCCTCGGCCCAGATCGGCAGCGACATCGAACTGTCGACCATCGTCGGCCGCCGCTGGCGCGAGTCGGCAGACCCGGCCTTCAACGAGCTCTCCAACCTCAGGGAAGAGACCTCCGACTATGTCGCGTCCGTCCGGGCCGATGTGGGGCGGATCGTCAATGTCGGCGCACGTGTGCGGATGGACAATGAGCTGGAGATAAGCCGGCTGGACCTCGACGCCAGCGTGAACTTCTGGCGCGTGAGCGGAAACGCCCGCTATTTCCGGGTCGATCGGAATGCGGCTGGCCTTCAGGATGAAGGCCTGGTGTGGAGCGGCTCCTTCGCGGTGGACGACCGTTGGGCGGCCGTGGTCGAGCAGGCCCGCAACATCACGCAGAACAAGGATATCCGCCTGTCCCTCGGCATCAAGTACCAGGACGACTGCTCGTTCTTCATGATCGCCTACGAGCGTTCCGGCGGCCGGGACCGCACCCTTGGCCCCTCTGAGTCGATCCGGTTTACCTTCGCCTTGACCGGCCTGGGCGGCTTCAGCGACGCGGATACCGACTGATCCGCCACTCTGCTGCGGCTCAAGGCTCGCATTTCCCCGATTCAGCCGGTATACGCGCCGGTAAGGCCGGTTTTGCTGGCCATATTGTTGCCTTCTCCCGCCCGCAGGGTCGGAGACGACGGGGTATCTGAATGAAAAGCGTTCTTGCTATTGCACTGGCGGCGACGGTTGCGGCTTCCGGCCTGGTGGCCACGGCGCAGCAGACCCAGCTGGCCCAACCCGCAGCCACGCGCGGCAATCGCATCGATGGCGTCGTCGCCGTCGTCAACGACAAGATCATTTCCGAATCGGACGTCCGCAACCGCATGCGCTGGATGCTGCTCCGCTTCCCCGAGACGCCCAGCGACGACATCATGCTGGAGATTCAGAACCAGGCGATCGAAAGCCTGATCGACGAGAAGATCAAGCTCGCAGAATTCCTGAAGCTCTCGAAAGACGATCGCATTTCCCAGCCTGAACTCGACGAGGCGCTGAACGACGTCGCCCGCAGCGACTTCCGCATGAACCGCGAACAGTTCAACCAGATGGTTGCCGAGGTCGGGCTGCCGATCCAGCACCTGCGCGACATGGAAGAAGCGCAGATCGCCTGGTCCGCCCTAATCCGCGGCCGCTACCTGAAGACCGTGCGCGTCTCCGAACTGCGCATCGACGAGATGCTGGGCCGCATCAAGGCGAGCCTCGACAAGCCGCAATACCGCATCGCGGAAATCTTCCTCTACGCGCCTGACCAGACCTCGCGCCAGAACGCCGCGGCGCGCGCCCAGACGCTGATCCAGCAAGTGAACCAGGGCGCAGACTTCCAGGCCCTCGCGCGCCAGTTCTCCGCCGCGCCATCCGCCTCTGCTGGCGGCGACCTCAACTGGCTGTCTCCGGGCGACATGCGTCCCGAGATCGCTGAAGTCGTGCTCACCGCGCCCGAGCCGCCGGTCCTGCTGCCCCCGATCCAGAGCGATGGCGGCATCTACGTCATCGCCCTCACCGGCAAGCGCGAGCCGACCGAAGCCGCCAAGGCCGTGATCCTCGACATGGAACAGATCATCGCGCGCGGCGAAGGCGCCTCGGCCAAGCTCGCCACGCTGAAAACCACGGCGGCCGCCTGCGGCGATCTCACCAAAGGCCTCGAAGGCGTCACCGGCATCACGCGCACACCGATGAAGGATGTCGGCCTTATGCAGGTGTCCCCGGCCTATCGCACGCCGCTCGAAGGCAAGACTGCGGGCCAGTCGACCGACATCATCGATCTGCCGGACGGCGGCAAGATGGTGTTCTACGTCTGCAACTCGCGGTCGGGCGATGCGGACCTGCCCTCGCGCGACGAGATCCGGGATCGCCTGTTCAACGCCGAGCTCGCTCTGGTCGCGGAACGCTACCTGCGCGACCTGAAGCGCGAGGCCACCATCGTCCGCCGCTAGTTCATGGCGGCGCCGGTCCTTCCCCTCGCGGTCACGATGGGCGACCCGGCCGGCGTCGGGCCCGCCATCACGTGGAAAGCGTGGGAGCACGTCCGCAACACAGGCGGCCGCCCGTTCTACGTCATTGCTCCGCCCGAAGTCCTGGCGAGCGCCCCCAACGCGGGCGTGCTCGAAACCATACCCGAGACCGGCAACGCCCTCACCACCTTCCAGCACGCGCTTCCCGTCCTGCCGATAGATGGCCCCGCCGCCACACCGGGCAAGCCGGACGCTGCGACCGCACCCGCCATCATCGAGTCGATCCGCCTCGCCGTCGAACACGCGCGCGCAGGCAAGGCTGCAGGCGTCGTCACCAACCCCATCTCCAAGGCGCTGCTTTACCGCGCCGGCTTCAAGCATCCCGGCCACACCGAATATCTCGCCGAACTCGCAGCGGACGGTGGCCCAGAAGGAAAACAAGGTGGGCCGCGCCCCATCATGATGCTCGTCGGCGGCGGCCTGCGTGTCGCCCTCGTCACCATCCACAGCCCGCTCGCAAAAATCCCCGCCATCCTTACGACAGACCTCATCGTCGAAACCGGCCGCATCGTCGGCGACGCCATGAAGCGCGACTTCGGCATGGCCTCTGCGCGCATCGGCCTCTGCGGCCTCAATCCGCATGCGGGCGAAGAGGGTGAGATCGGCATCGAGGAAATCAACGTCATCAACCCCGCCGCCGCGCGCCTGCGCTCGGAGGGCGTCAACGTTTCCGACGCTCGCCCCGGCGACACCATCTTCCACGAGATGCGCGCCCACGATGGCAAGCCCGGCCGCTGGGATGCGGTCATCGCGATGTATCACGATCAGGGCCTGATCCCCGTGAAGACGCTGGACATGTGGGGCGGCGTCAACGTCACGCTCGGCCTGCCCTTCATCCGCACCTCGCCCGATCACGGCGTCGCCTACGATGCAGCCCCCAGTGGCGCAGCGCGCCCCGATAGCCTCATCGCCGCGCTGAAGCTCGCAAACGAAATGGCCATCGCCCGCGCGGCCCAACTATGAGCACAGAAGAGTCATGAGCACGCCCCTCACGCCGGGCGCCGCCAGAAAATCGCTCGGCCAGCACTTCCTCTTCGATCCCTCCGTCCTGAAGCGCGTCGCCAATGCCGGTGGCGATGTTGCGGGCAAGACCGTCATCGAAGTCGGCCCCGGCCCCGGCGGCCTCACGCGCGCGCTGCTCGATAGCGGAGTCGGCAAGCTCATCGCCATCGAACTCGACGACCGCTTCGCAGAGGGCCTCTCGCTCTGGCCCGAAACACGCGCCCAGAACGAGATTGAAGCCCGCCTGACCGTTCACCACGGCGACGCGCTCGAAGCCAACATCCCGGATCTGATCGCGCAGGCCGGCGGCGCCAGCCCCGCCATGATCGTCGCCAACCTCCCCTACAATGTTGGCACCCCCATGCTGGTCGAATGGCTGAAGGCCGCAGACTGGCGCGGAACCATGGTGCTGATGTTCCAGAAGGAAGTCGCCCTGCGCATCTGCGCCACGCCGGACGACGATCACTACGGCCGCCTCGCCGTGCTCTCGCAGGCGGTCACGCGCCCCCGCCTCGCCATCACGCTGCCCCCCGGCGCCTTCCGCCCGCCGCCCAAGGTCGACAGCGCGGTCGTCGTGCTCGAACCGCTTCCGCCCGAACAGCGCTTCAACGACCTCGCCTCGCTGGAAAAGATCACCGCCGCCGCCTTCGGCCAGCGCCGCAAGATGCTCCGCGCCGCCCTCAAATCCCTCCCCGGCGCTGTCGAAGCCCTGGAGGCGTCCGGCATCGACCCCACCCGCCGCGCCGAGACCCTCACACAAGCCGAGTTCCGCACACTCGCAACGGCGTGGCGCAACGCGCAATAGCGGTGTCTTTCCTCCCTCAGTCGCGCGCGACTGTCGGAAACAGAAAAATCTTCACCCACACTCTCAAGGCGCTGGCCTCGAGATTTGTGTGAAACAGGAAAAATCTGCACCGCACGTTTCCCCCGGGTCTGGTGCTCACGGTCTCGCCCAACGCGCCCGCATCCTTCGACAAGCTCAGGATGAGGCGCTCCCCGGCCATGTGCGTCACCCCCACGATTGTCATTCCGGACGCGCGCGCAGCGCGCGAGCCGAAACCCAGGGGCTCCACGCACAGCCGGCGTCCACAGCACCTCGCTTCCCGTTCGCGTTTTCGGCGCACCGGCAATGACACCGCTGTGTTCAGGCAATCAGCGCCCGCCTAGGCGGCCAGCGCACCCCACCCCACACCACCTCGCGGCCCCCGCCAGCGAGACCGCACCCCTACGCCCAAAACCCGTGACGCACCGGAGCAATGCCGCTATCAGACGGCCAAGCACCGGAGTTCCTGATGAAGCGCATCCTTCTCGCCGCCGCAGTCGCCTGCCTCGCCGCCTGCTCGACAATAGGCCCCGCAGGCGCCCAACCTTCCAGCTCGGGGGCCGCCTTCCGCGCCGAAGGAAAATCGCTCCGCCAGATCTATGAATACCTGCACGCCAATCCGGAACTCTCCCTGCAGGAACGCAACACCTCCGCTATCCTCGCCGCCGAGATGAAGCGCCTCGGCTTCACCGTCACCACCGGCGTTGGCGACGCCTGGACGAAAGCCCGCGCCATGAGCGAGTACGGCAAGGTCGAAGATGGCGTCGGCGGCTATGGCTTCGTCGCCGTGATGGAGAACGGCCCCGGCCCCGTGCTGATGATCCGCGCCGACATGGACGCGCTCCCCCTCGTCGAGAAGACCGGTGTCCCCTATGCCTCGAAGGCGCGCGACATTGCATGGTCCGGCGAGGAAGCCGGCGTCATGCACGCCTGCGGCCACGACATCCACATGACGACCTGGATCGGAACCGCCCGCGCCCTCGCCGCCCGCAAGTCCGAGTGGAAAGGTACACTGGTGATGATCGCCCAGCCTGCCGAAGAGATCGGCCTCGGCGCCATGGCGATGATCAATGACGGCCTGTTCACGCGCTTCCCCAAGCCTGACCACGTCATAGCCCTCCACGATCACGCCGGACTGCCTGCGGGCATGATGGGCATCGGCTCTGGCTTCGTCATGGCGAACGTCGACTCGATCGACCTCACCATCACGGGCAAGGGCGGCCATGGCGCCTACCCGCAGGATACGCGCGATCCCATCGTCATCGCCGCGCGCATTGTTACGACGCTGCAAACGCTTGTCGCCCGCGAGATCGATCCGCTGGACAGCGCCGTGGTCACGGTCGGCGCCTTCAACGGCGGCTTCAAGCACAACATCATCCCGGATGAAGTGAAGCTGCAGCTCACCGTCCGCTCCTTCGCAGACGCGACGCGCGAGAAGCTGCTGGCCGGCATCGAACGCATCGCCCGCGCCGAAGCGCAGGCCGCAGGCCTCGATCCCGCCGCCGCGATCTCGTTCAACGTGAAAGCCGACCACACGCCCTCGCTCTACAACGAGCCCGAGTTGGCCACACGCCTGGGCGGCGTCGTCCGCGGCGCGCTTGGCGAGGCCAACGTCACCATCGCCACGCCCTCCATGGCTGGCGAGGACTTCTCCCGCTTCGGCCGCACGGCTGACGATATTCCCGTGATGCTGCTCTGGCTCGGCGCTGTGAAACGCGATGCATGGGAAGCCGCGCAGAAGCCGGGCGGAAAGCCGCTGCCCTCGCTTCACTCGTCCGAATACGCGCCCGACCCCGACCCGACCATCGACGCGGGCGTCAAGGCGATGACAGCAAGCGCCCTGGAGCTGCTGAAGTAGCGCGCTAGTCGCTCTTCTTCGTCAGCGCGCCGGTCTGCTTCTTCTCTTCCCTGAAGCGCAGGAAAGCGAAAATCGCAGAGCCAACACCCGCCAGCGCCGCAAGCACGGCAAACAGCGGCTGCACGCCGCGCGCCCATCCTACCAACTCGTCCACAGGCTCGACCTCGATCGTGATCTCGTCGCGATAGGAATCGAGCGGCTCGGCATCGAGCGAGGCGACCGCATAGCCATAGACGTTCAGCGTCAGCGTGTGCGTGCCCTTCTGCTTCGGCGTCACGCGCCAACGCCACTCGTTCGCCAGCTTGGAAGACAACTTCTGCCGCGTCGACGTGGTCTGCAGCTGGATATCGAACGCCGCGCCCAGCAGCTCGGCTGAAACCGTGTCCGACAGGTCCACATCCCGCTCCTCGATCGTACCCGGCAATCCCTTCAGCCGGTCAACCGCATCGGTCTGGCGTGCGGTGTCGATCAGCAGCGAGATATCGATGGCGCGATCCAGCGCCAGCTTGGCCGGCGGCCGGTTGTAGGTCAGCCGCCGCGACTTGTACTGCGACTCCAGCGAGGCAGCGCTTGCCGTGGCCGCAGCCGGCGCATTCTGCGGCGCGACCCGCATCTCTGCTTCCGCCGGCGCAGACGCAGGCGGGACATCCGCCGTCGGGGGCTGCACAGGCTGGTTAGGCGGCGCGCCGCCGCCATTCAGCGTCGAGAACGGGCTGATCGCGGACGCGGACGGATTGGCCTGCGGCTCGGCGGGTTGTTCCCCCGGCGTTTCCGGCGCAGCCGGCGCGTCAGGCAGGTTCCGCGCCGAAGGCGAATTTATCGGCGCAGGCGTCACGGTTCCATCCGCCGCCACCACGCCCGCCTCGCGGACATACGGCTCGGCTGTTGCGATGGTCACTCCGCCGGACCCGCCAAACTGGCCCAGCGCCCACACGGCGCCGGCCGCAACGGCGATCAGGCCCAGCAGAACCGACACGATTATGCGCATGTTCAGGTCTCCTTGCGCCGGGAACGCACCCCGGCCGGATCGTTGAGGACTCTACTCGTCCTCGCGGCCAAATCCACTCGTCTCGTCATCGTCGCGCAGTTGGCGCGCGGGCGCTGCCGGCGGGGCGGGTTTGCGGCGCGCCATTTCGTAGAAGGCGATTGCGGCGGCGTTTGAAACGTTCAGGCTTTCCATGCCCGGCTGCATCGGAATGCGCGCGAGGCTGCTGCACGCTTTCGCGACGCCCTGCCGGATCCCATCCCCCTCCGCGCCGAGTACGATGGCAACCGGTCCATTCACCGCCACCGCCTGCTCCAGCGTCTGCTCGGCCGCGCCGTCCAGCCCGATCACTGTCCAGCCCGCATCGCGCAGCACGTCGATGGCGCGCGAGATATTCACCGCACGGATTTCATCCACGCTCTCGATGGCGCCGGTCGCCGCCTTCGCCAGCGCCCCGCCAGCGCTCGGTGCGTTGCGCGTCTGCATCACGATGGCGCCAACGCCGAACGCGGCAGCCGACCGGAAGATCGCGCCGACATTCTGGGGATCGGTTACCTGATCGAGAATTGCCAATGGCTTCTCAGGCCGCACGACTGCGTCCTGGATATCGATACCCTCCAGCGGGCGGCAGCGCACGGCCAGACCCTGGTGCACCGCGCCGGGCGGCAGGCGCTCGTCGAGTTCACGCCCTTCGATGAAAGATGCGAACGGCGGCAGCGCACCTGCATCCAGGCCAACGCGCTCGGCGGCGCCGCGCGTCACGAACAGTTTGGAAATCTTCCGCATCGGGTTCGCCAGCACAGCTGCGCCCGCATGAAGCCCCCAGATCCAGACCTCGCCATTCTCCTCGAACGCCGGCTCGCGCCGCTCATGCCGCGAATGCTGGCCCGGCTTTGGTCCGCGACCGTGCGGGCCCCGTCCTTGATTATCGCGGCCCTGATAATCGCGGCCCTGGGTGTCACGGTGCTGCTGATCGCGCCCACCCTGCGGACGGCTCTCCCGCGTCCACGGCTTGTCGCCTCGCCCGGCTGCCGAAGCCCGCTCGTCTTCCGGGCTTGCGGCGCCCGCGGCCGGACCGGCGCCCGGCCGTCCGGGATTCTTCGGCCCACGCGGAAAATCGCGGCCGCCGCCCCGCGAACTGCCGAAACCGCCTGATTTTCCGCCCTTTCCAGAGCGGTTGCGTGGTTGGTCCTTCGTCACTATAAGACGCGCTCCCAGATGCGACCGGGTTCGTTTCGGCCTCATCGGCGACGGCGTCAAGCCGCTGCCCCGAATGGTTATGGAAGGGTGGGAGAGTGGTTAAATCCACGAGACTGTAAATCTCGCGCCTTACGGCTACACTGGTTCGAATCCAGTCCCTTCCACCATTCTCTTCATGGCAGACCGGGAGGCAGGGGACTTCCCCCGCCCTTGGCTGACGCCGCCTAATCCACCCAATCCTTCTTGATCCTGAACGACGCCAGGAACAGGAGGATGGCGGCCACCACGTAGAACGACAGGCCGAAGATGAAGGCGTATTTGATCGAGTCGTCGCCGAAGGTGGGCTTCAGCTGATCGGAGGCAAAGCCGAAGAACCACGTGCCCACGGCAATGCCGATCAGGTTGTTGATCAGCAGGAACAGCGCCGAGATCATCGTGCGCGAGTTCGCTGGCCCCAGATGCTGCACGGCCGTGAGGATTGGCCCAAGCCACACCAGCCCCAGCGCCTGAGGCGCGAGGAAGATGAAGAAGGCTGTGGTGGGATCGGTCGTGATCACGCCCAGCACATAGAGCGGCGCCGAGATGAGGAATGCCACGGCAGGGATGAGCGGATAGTAGCCCTTCGACTTCTGCCCCAGGCGGTCGCCCAGAAAGCCGCCAAGCGCCATGCCGGCGACGCCGCCGATAAACAGGATCCCCGCCAGATACCAGGACCGGTCGATCAGCGAGAGGCCCATGGAGCGGCTGAGAAAGGTCGGCATCCAGTATAGCAGGCCATAGCCGACCATCGACGAGAACGCCGCCCCGAACGACAGCAACCAGAACGTCGGCTTGGCGAACGCCACGCGGCAGGCCGGAATGAAGCCGAGCGGCTTTTCGCTCGCCGATTTCGCGTCATAGAGATTGCGGGGCGGATCTTTCACCAGCAGCCGGAACACGGGCGCCAGCAGCACGCCGAACAACCCGATCGAGATGAAAGCAAACCGCCAGTCAACAAACTGCGCCAGCAATCCGCCGAACAGGATGCCGGCCGCCGAGCCGACCGGGATGCCGAACGAATAGATCGCCAGCGCCCGCGCCCGCTGCTTGGGCGGGAAATAGTCGGCGATCAAGCTGTAGGCCGGCGCAACGCCGCCGGCTTCGCCGACGCCCACGCCCATGCGCGCGAAGAACAGCTGCACGAAGTTGGACGTCAGCCCGCACACGATAGTGAACGCAGACCAGATGCCCAGCGCCCACGTCATGATCCAGACACGCGACTTGCGGTCCGCCAGCCACGCCACAGGAATGGCAAGGGTGGTATAGAGCAGCGCGAACGCCAGCCCGCCCATCAGGCCAAGCTCGGTGTCGGTGAGATTCAGCTCCTTGCCGATCGGATCCTTGAGGATCGAGATGATCTGCCTGTCGAGAAAGTTCAGCGTGTAGACAAGGATCAGCAAGCCAAGCGCCAGATAGCGCCCCTGTATCACGTGCTCCGTCTCGGCTGGCGTCGTCTCAGGTCCGGAAGCTGGCATGCTGTCGCTCCACAAAGAATGTGCCCGGATGCGGGGTGTCCGCATCCGAGCAAGGTTGGTCCGCGCCGTCGGGGAGGCGACTTGCGCGGACTGCGCAACTCGATCCGACTAGAAGTCCTGCGAAATGCTCACCCACCAGGTGCGCGGATCGCCGTAGAATGCCGTCAGCGTGCCCTCGCGACCGAGCGTCGGGGTCACGACGCCGGTGGTGGGGTTGATGCTGACGAAGTTGTAGCCGGCAACCTTGTAGCGTTCGTCGCCGAGGTTCTTGCCGTGGACACCCACAGTCCAGCCTTCGTCGCTGCGGAAGATCAGGCTCATGTCCCAGAGCGTGAAGGCTTCCTGGTCGAGCAGCGCGTTCGGCGTTTCAAACTGGCTCGACTCGCTGCGATAGGACAGCGAATTGACAAGGGTGATGTCGCCGGGCGTGTTCACCAGCGTGAATGGCGAGGTGTAGTTCACGCGCCAGCTGGAGGTCAGTTCAGGCGTGTTCTGGAACACGCGCTGGCTGGCGACATCCACACCCGTCGGCCCGATGAACTGGTCGTACTGGGCGTCGATGTAACCGACCGACACGACGGTCGAGAGTTCGTCGCCCTGCGTGATCCAGTTTTCGCCCAGCACGGCTGTGCCGTCGAACTCGATTCCCTTCAGCGTGGCGGCGGCGGCGTTGGTCGTCGCGCCCGTGAAGGTGTCGTTGATGCCGTCGCCGTTGGTGTCGACCCCGATCGAGGACGGAACCTGGACGTCCGAATAATCCATCCAGAACGCCGCAAGGTTGGTCGTGAAACGGCCATTCTCCCACAGCGCCTTCCAGCCGACTTCGTAGCTGTTCACCGTTTCCGGCTCGAACTGCATGAAGTCGAAGATCTCATTCGGTTCACGCACGCCGTCACGGTCAACGTCCGGCGCTGCCGAGGTCTGGCCGCGCGGGTCGAAGCCGCCGCCCTTGAATCCCTTGGCGTAGGTTGCATAGACGTTGTGGTCGGGCGCCGCATCCCAAGCGAGGGAGACGCGCGGCGAGAAATCCGTGAAGCGGTCGCTGCCGTTGAAGTTTGATGTTGTTGAGATAGGCACGGCCGTTCCACCGAACAGGGGCGAATAGCCGCCCGAGAAGGTGCGGCGCAGGATGCCCGCCTGACGTTTGTCGTCCGTGTAACGGCCGCCAACGCTCAGGTGCAGGTCCGGCGAGATGTCATAGGTGAAGTCGGCGAATACCGACCACGTCTTGGTGTTGACGTCACCAAAGGTCTGCGCGTTGAGGCCGGGCACGCCAATGATGGCGCCCGTCGTCGCCAGAACCACGTCGAAGTAGGTCAGCGCGTTGGCGTCGAGATAGTAGACGCCGATGAGGCCGTTCAGATTATCGCTGGAGTACAGGAACTGCAGCTCTTCTGAGAACTGGTCATTCTCGTAGATCGCAGGTACGTCGACGTCGATCGCCGGCAGCGAGTCGAAGTCGATCGGCGTCGTCGATTTGTCCTCGCGATAGGCCAGGATGTTCTTGACGGTCCAGTTGTCGCTGAAGTCCCACGTACCGACAATCGAGCCGCCATAGGCTTCCGAGCGCTGGTCAGGGTTCATCAGGCCTGCGCGCGTGTCATAAACATCGCTGAGCACGGGCGCGCCCGTCTGCAGCGAGCGGATCAGGCGGTGACCCTGCTTGGGGTCCGACTTGTCGAGCAGCCAGTCCGCCGAGACGCGGATGTCCATCACGTCGCTGATGTCCCACTCAGCCTGGATGCGGGCGGCGCTGACGTCCTTGTTATAGTTCTCGACGCCGTTGAGGAACAGGTTGTCGCCATAGCCGCCGCGCGTGAGCTTCGCGACGCTTGCACCGATGCGGAAGTTCTCGCCGATCGGGGTGGAGGCGCTGAGGATGCCGTCAAGGCGCGAATAGTTGCCTGCGTTGACCGTCAGCTTCATGGCCGGATTGGCGTCCAGGCCGCGCGTGACGTACTTCACCGCGCCGCCGATGGTGTTGCGGCCATAAAGCGTGCCCTGCGGACCACGCAGAACCTCGATACGCTCAACGTCGAAGATATCGAGCACGGCGCCCTGCGGGCGGTTGAGGTAGACGTCATCGAGATAGATGCCAACGCCGGCCTCAAAGCCGCCGACCGGATCCTGTTGGCCAACGCCGCGGATGAAGGCCGACAGCGTGGAGTTGGTGCCGCGCGAGACTTCGAGGGTCACGTTCGGCGAGAACTTGCCGACCTCGGTGAGGTCCGCCGCGCCGATGTCTTCAAGGTCGTCGCCCGAGAAGGACGAGACCGACAGCGGAACGTCCTGCAGGTCCTGCTCGCGGCGCTGCGCGGTGACGACGACAACGTCACGCACGGCCGGATCTTCGGCGTCCTGCGCATAGGACGGAGCCGAGAACGCGCCGACGATGAAGGCTGATGCGCCTGAGAGAAGAGTTGCTTTCGCTTTGGGTGACACGGGATCCTCGCCTTTGTCTGCTTCAATGGGCGAGATCCTCACGACCCCGTCCCGAACAAGACCGCCAGAAAGTCCCGTGTTGCGAAGAAGCGTGTTGAGCGCTTCGTCGAAGGTGTACCGACCCGATAACGGCGCTACCCGTATCTTTTCGGCCATGTCGTATGGAAAAAGAAGCTGCACCTTCGTCTGCCGCGCGAGCTCAAGGAGCGCGTCGGCAAGCGAAGAGTCCTGAATGCGGATGTCGTAAACGGTTGAGCCCTGCTGAGCCGCCGCTTCGGGCAGTGCAGACAACCCACCGACGGCGAGCGCGCTGCACAGCACGACTGTCCGAATCCAGCTCCGTCCCTTTCCTCCCACATGGCGCGACAGTCGGACGTCCCTCAGGAAATCTCCGCCGGCCTTGTGGTTGACGACAGCTGCGCGACGGAAATCCTCCATCGTCCCGGCCAAAGGAGCGAAAGAATTTTGGCTGAGGGGCAAGAAAGCCATGGTTGCCGCAGCGTCTTCCAGACCATTCGCTGTTGCGGCATTTGCGAGCGTGACAAGCCCACCCTCAACCTCACGCGGCGCTGCCGCGTCAGGGCTTCTGGCGGACGATACGCACAAGCTTGTCGCCGATGCGTTCTGCACGCACGCCGAAGTTCGTTTCGAGCGCTTCAAGCATGTCGTCGACTTCACCCAGACCGAATACCCCGCCGACTCGCATGTCGGCTAGGTCTTGTGTGTCGAACTCGAAGCGGATGTCGGCATAGCGTGAGATATCGGCCACGACGCTGGACAGGCGGTCGCCAGAGAAAACCAGCTTTCCATCCGTCCACGACAGTTTGCGATCGATCTCCGCAAGGTCGACCCGGTCGATAACCACGTTCTCGCCGAACATCGCGGTCTCGCCCGCGGCCACGAACGCCACCGGCTCAGGCTCAGACACGTCGGTGACGCGCGAATAGGATACCTTGCCTTCAGAAACGACGACCTGCACGGAGTCCTTCTCGAGCCGGACCGAGAACGCCGTACCCACCGCGACAGTTACCCCGTCCCCGGCATAGACGCGGAATGGACGACTCGGGTCGTGCGCAACTTCGAAGAACGCTTCGCCTTGCAGCAGGCGTACCGTGCGCTCGGTTCCGCTCATGCGCGCTTCGATGCGGCTGTCAGTGTTGAGCGTGACCACCGACCCGTCCGCCAGCGTAATCTTCTCCTGGTCGCCCAGATTGGTCTTGTAGACGCCCAAGCCGGATTGCTCGGCCACCTGGTGGGCAGGCTCGCCCTGCTCCAAAAACTGGTTCACGCCGATGATCACGGCAAACATCACAGCGGCCGCCATGCCGACGCCGGCCCACAGCCGCGGACGTTGCCACAGCGGTTTTTCTGCCGGCGTATCGGCCACCCCGGCAAGGATATCGAGATCGTTCCAGTGGCCGGACAGGCGCGCAAACGCCTCCGCATGAGCCGGGCTGGCCTGCTTCCAGGCTTCAAACTGGGCCTGCTCGATGGGTGTGAGCGCCCCGTTGTCGTGCCGCACGACCCAGCGCGCCGCGTCGTCCTCGATGGGCGAGCGGTCAGGGAAGTTCACGATGTTGCCGGTGGAACTCATTCACCGTCTCCCGAGCGGAGGCGGCGTACAGCAGCGGTTTCCCGTGTGGAAGCCCCATCGGGCTCCTGATGCTCGCGGCGGGCCATGAAATCCCGCGTAAGCAGCAGCGCCTTGGCCAAATGCTTCTCAACCGTGCTTTCGGCGATGCCGAGACGGTCAGCGATCTCGCGCTGTGAGAGGCCTTCTATCTTCTTCAGCACGAGCACTTTCCGGCATTGGCTAGGCAAGGCGGCAACCGCGTTGGAAAACAGGGCAAGTCGGCGCCTGCCATCCACGAGTTGCTCCACTCCGGGTTGGGTATCGCTCCCAATGACATCCGGCTGCTCGAAATCCTCTACCGAATCCGTTGCAGAATTCTTCCTGCGCGCGATTTCGTTCAGGGCGACATGCTTGGCGACGCGGAAGAGATAGGCGCGCGGCATCAGGATCGGCCGGCGGGCCTCCATGGCGTAGGCGCGGACGAATACCTCCTGCAGAAGGTCGTCCACGTCCTGCGAACGCGCGAAAAACCGCCCTAGATACCGGCGCAGGGCGGCCTTGCTCGCTTCGTATTCGTTGAGAATTCCTGACATCTGGTCCGTCGCTGACCTACGCAGACTAGTCCCTGGATCGGGCGGCTAGCAACCTGCGGCCTCCGGGACTGCGACAGCTTCCCTCACGCCAGCTTGACCGGGCGCACGGTCGTGACACGCTGCCCCTTACGTAACACGGAGCAGAGTCCCAGCCAGTCGCCCCGTCGGGCGCAGAGCGGAGAACTCCTGCCGGGAGGATTGAGGGTATGCAGGATCTTTCACAGGGTACGCGCGAACAGCGTACATTCGACGCCATCGTCGTCGGCAGCGGCATCGCCGGCGGGTGGGCCGCCAAGGAGCTGTGCGAGAAAGGGCTGAAGACGCTCGTTCTCGAACGCGGCCGAAAGGTCGAGCACGGCAAGGACTACAAGACCTTCGCCATGAACCCCTGGGACTTCCGCTATCCCAACGGCCGTACGCCGCAAGACGAAGTCGACAAGCATTATCCCAAGCAGGCCCGCACCGGTTACACGGTCAACGACCAGTGGAACCACTGGTTCGTAAAGGACGACGAGCATCCCTACACCGAGGTGAACCGCTTCGACTGGATCCGCGGGTATCACGTCGGCGGACGCTCCATCACCTGGGGCCGCCAGAGCTATCGCCACTCCGACCTCGACTTTGAAGCCAACGCGAAAGAAGGCGTCGGCGTCGACTGGCCGATCCGCTATGCCGACCTTGCGCCCTGGTACGACCACGTCGAACGCTGGATGGGCGTCAGCGGCACGAATGAAGGCCTCGCGCAACTGCCCGACGGCATCTTCCAGCCCGCGATGGAATTCAACGTCGTCGAGAAGAGCTTCAAGGGGAAAGTCGAAGGCACGTTCCCCGAACGCCGCGTCACCATGGGCCGCACCGCTCACCTGACCAAACCCACCGACGAGCAGATGAAGATCGGCCGCGGCACATGCCAGACGCGCAACCTCTGCATGCGCGGCTGCGCCTTCGGCGCCTACTTCTCCTCCAACGGCGCAACACTGATCGCCGCCGATCACACCGGCAACATGACGCTGCAGCCGGACTCGATCGTCACTGAAGTGATCTTCGACAAGGCCGCGAACAAGGCGACCGGCGTGCGCGTGCAGGATGGCAATACGGGCAAGGTCACCGAATACTACGCCAAGGTAATCTTCCTCAACGCATCCGCTCTTGCGACGACCTGGATCATGCTCCACTCGAAGAGCGACCGCTTCCCGAACGGCTTCGGCAACGACAGCGACGAGCTCGGCCGCAACGTGATGGATCACCACTTCCTCGCCGGCGCGCAAGCCGACGTGGATGGCTATGAAGACCGCTACTATGCCGGTCGTCGCCCCACGGGAATTTATGTGCCGCGCTTCCGAAACCTCGGCGACACGAAGACGAAGCAGAAGGATTTCACGCGCGGCTACGGCTATCAGGGCGGCGCAAGCCGCACGGGCTGGCAGCGCCTCGTTGCGGAGATGGGCTTCGGCAAGGATCTGAAGGACGAAATCTCCGAACCGGGCGCATGGACGATGGGCCTCACCGGCTTTGGCGAGATGCTTCCCTATCGCGACAACCGCGTCTGGCTGAACCACGATGTCAAGGACAAGGACGGCCTGCCGACCCTGACCATGGACGTCACCATCCGCCAGAACGAACTCAACATGCGCAAGGACATGCAGTCCTCCGCCGTCGAAATGATGGAAGCGGCGGGCTTCAAGAATGTCCGCCCGTATGATCGTCCCTATGCTCCCGGTCTTGGCATCCACGAGATGGGCACGGCGCGCATGGGCCGCGACCCAAAAACGTCCGTGCTGAACGCGCACAATCAGGTCCATGGCTGCACGAACGTCTACGTTACGGACGGCGCGGCAATGACGTCTGCTGCCTGCGTGAACCCTTCGCTCACCTACATGGCGCTCACGGCGCGTGCGGCGGATCACGCCGTCAACGCGCTGAAGCGCGGCGAACTCTAGGAGCCATGACAATGATGGACCGCCGCGAACTTCTTCACCGCGCCTCGATGCTGATGGGCGGAACAATCTCCGCCAGCGCCGCCGCAGGCATTCTTGCCGGATGCGCCGCTACGCCCTGGGTTGACGGGCCGACGCCCATGGGGCCCACAGGCAATTTCCTGACGCCGCTGGAGATGGCGACGATCACGTCGATGGCCGACCAGATCATCCCGAAGACAGATACCCCCGGCGCGCTGGATGTTGGCGTGCCCGCCTTCATTGACCGTATGCTCGCGGGTTACTATCCGCAACGCGAGCGTGACGTCATCCGCACAGGCCTTGCGAAGGTGAATGCCGATGCAAAGGCTTTGCGTGGCGTGTCATTCTCTCAGCTCACCAGCGACGAGCAGGTCGAGCTGATGAAGCGGTATGACCGCGAGCAGTACGACTACACCCGCGCCAATGGGAGCGCGAACCCCCCGGTTCCGCCGCACCCGTTCCGGCTGGTGAAGGAGCTGACCATCCTCGGCTTCTGCACATCTGAGCCGGGCGCGACCAAGCTGATGTACTACAACCAGACCCCCGGCCCGTTCCGCGGCGATCTTCCGCTCTCCGAAGTCGGCAAGGTCTCGGCGCTGTAGCGTTCGGCACAAAGAGGAAGACGACGATGACGCAAACACTCGATGTGGCGATCGTCGGCGCGGGCTTCTCCGGCCTCTACATGCTGCACAAGGCGCGCGGCCTTGGCTTGTCAGCGCGGGTGTTCGAGGCCGGTTCGAGCGTGGGCGGCACCTGGTACTGGAACCGCTATCCCGGCGCGCGCGTCGACGTTGAAAGCCACGAATACTCCTACTCGTTCTCGGCTGAGTTGGAGCAAGAGTGGAAATGGAGCGAGCGCTACGCCGCCCAGCCAGAGCTGCTGCGCTATCTCAACCACGTCGCTGACCGCTTCGATCTTCGCTCCGGCATCCAGCTCGACACGCGCGTTACCGCCGCCACATTCGACGAGACGGCAAACCGCTGGACGGTGACAACGGACAAGGGTGATCGCGTTTCCGCGCGCTATTGCGTGATGGCGACAGGCTGCCTGTCGGCGCCGAAGAAGGTCGATATCCCCGGCGCAGACACGTTCAAAGGTGAAGTCTACAACACGTCGAGCTGGCCCGAAGGCGGCGTCGATTTTCGCGGCAAGCGTGTCGGCATCATCGGCACGGGCTCTTCCGCCGTGCAGACCATCACGCAGATCGCGCCTGATGTCGGCAGCCTTCACATCTTCCAGCGCACGCCAAGCTATAGCATCCCCGCTCACAACGGCCCGGCCAATCCCGAGACGAAGCAGGCCTGGCTCGCCAACCGCGAAGCCAATCGCCGGGCCGAGCGCGAAAACCCCATCGGCATGGTCGCAGCCGTGGTGTCTGACAAGATGGCGCTTGAGACGCCTGCGGAAGAACGCAACCGCGTCTATGAGGATCGCTGGGCGAAAGGCGGCTTTGCCATCGGCGGCGCCTTCGCGGATATGCTGATCCTGAAAGAAGCCAACGACACCTTCGTCGACTTCATAGCGGACAAGGTGCGCGCCGTCGTGAAGGATCCCGTCACGGCCGACCTGCTCATCCCCAAAACCTATCCGGTGGGGTCAAAGCGCATCTGCGTCGACACCGGCTATTTCGAGGTCTTCAATCGCGACAACGTCAAGCTGGTCGATATCTCGCAAACTCCGATCACAGTGACGCCAAAAGGCGTGAAGGTCGGCGACAACGAGTATGCGTTCGACTCCCTCATCTTCGCGCTCGGATTCGACGCGATGACCGGCGCCTTGTCAAAGATCGACATACGCGGCCGGGGTGGCGAGACGCTGAAGGATAAATGGCATGGCGGCCCGCGCACCTATCTGGGCCTGATGGTTGCGGGCTTTCCTAACATGTTCGTCGTCACCGGGCCGGGTAGCCCGTCCGTCCTGTCGAATATGGTCGTGTCCATCGAACAGCACATCGACTGGATCAGCGACTGCATCGCCGCGATGGGCCAGCGCCAGATGGATGCCATCGACGCGACGCCAGCGGCTGAGGAAGGCTGGGTGGCGCACGTAAACGAAGTCGCCAACATGACGCTCTATCCCCAGGCCAGTTCCTGGTACATCGGCGCAAACGTGCCCGGAAAGCCGCGCGTGTTCATGCCATATCCCGGCGGTGTCGGCGTCTATCGCCAGCTCTGCGATGATGTGGCAGCCAAGGGATACGAAGGCTTCGTGATGTCGTCCTCTGCGCAGCGCTAGCTACTTCCGCAGGATCTCGATCTTCCTGAACTCGATCGGATTGCCTTCGCTCTGCAGCGAGATCGTGCCGCCATCGAGCATCAGCTTGCCGCCCGCCGCCACCACCAGTGGCTTCGAATTCGCCATCTTGCCTTCCGGGTCGAGTTGGACGGTGGAATACACGATCGTGGGCACGCCATTGATCTTCTGCGTCACCGTTCCGCCCGCATCCACCTCAACCTCGAACTCTGCCCACACGCCATTCGGACCGGACGGCGTTTTCGAATTGATGCAGTGCGTCGTCTCCAGCTTGCCATCCATCACGACATTCGTGCCGGGCGAACACATATTGCCGTTGAACCGCGTCTGCCCCGGCGCCGGTCCCAGCAACTGAGCCTCGACCGAAACCGGAAAACTGTCGCCCACCGCCATGCCCTTCGGATCCTCGCCGAAGATCATCACGCCGGAATTCGCTATCGCCCACGCGGGCGTGTCCGCCGGATGCTCTTCCAAAAAACGATACTCAAAGCGCAGTCTGTACGGACCGTAGAACGCCTCCTTGTAGAACAGATGGCCGAACCGTTCGCCGAACTGGTCATACTTCGAATAGTCCACCACGATGGCCCCATCGCGAACGTGGAAGGTATCGCGATAGTTCTCGCCCAGCGGGAAACCGCGAATCTTCGGCGTCCAGCCGTTCAGCGTCCTGCCGTCGAACAACGATTCCCAGTTTTCGCCGCTTTGTGGCATTGCCGAACAACCAGCCGCCGCCAACGCTATGGCCGTAGCGGCAAGACCATCGATAAAGCCACGCATTGGCGTCTCTCCCGTGTCCTGCATCGATGTCTCGCGCTGCGTTATGGACACGCGCTGCCGTGCAGGTAACACTCGATCCTAGAACATGAGCCGCGCGCTGGCGACAGACGCGAGCGGCCTTCGGGAGGAATGACACGTGATCCAGGCACGCCTGTTCTTGATGATGCTGCTCCAGCTCGCCATCTGGGGCGCGTACATGCCGAAGCTGTACCCCTATATGGGCCTTCTGAAATTCGAGGCGTGGCAGCAATCGCTTGTCGGCAGCGCCTGGGGCATCGCCGCCATCATCGGCATTTTTTTCTCCAACCAGTTCGCCGACCGCAACTTCTCGGCCGAGCGCTTTCTTGCCGCCAGCAACGTCATCGGCGGCGCGGCGCTCCTCGGCTGCGCCTACTTTGCCGACTTCTGGCCGTTCTTCGGCTGCTATCTCATCTTCAGCCTCGTCTACGTGCCCTCGATGTCCGTGGCGAACGCCATCGCCTTCGCCAACCTGCGTGATCCGGCCGCGCAATTCGGCGTCATCCGCATGGGCGGCACCATCGGCTGGATCATGGTCAGCTGGCCGTTCTTCTTCCTGCTCAGCGCAAAGGCTGGCGCGGAAGAGATCCGTCTCATCTTCGTCGTCGCCGCCATCGTCTCGTTCGCGTTCGCGGCCTACAGCCTGACGTTGCCTCACACGCCGCCCAATCGCTCAGGCGCAGGCACCGATCCCCTGGCATGGCGCAAGGCGATCAAGATCCTCGGCATCCCGGCCGTCTTCGTGCTGTTCCTTGTCACCTTCATCGATAGCACCGTTCACAACGGTTACTTCATGATGGTCGACGATTACCTCACCAAGCGCGTCGGCATCGACGCCAACGTCTCGATGCTGGTGCAGAGCCTCGGCCAGGTCGCCGAAATCGTCACCATGTTCGTGCTCGGCTACGTGCTGATCCGCCTCGGCTGGAAATGGACGATGATCATCGGCGTCCTCGGCCACGCCGCACGCTTCCTCGCGTTCGGCTTCTTCCCGGACAGCGTCCCGACGGTCATCGCGATGCAGTTGCTGCACGGCATCTGCTACGCCTTCTTCTTCGCGACCGTGTACATCTTCGTCGACAGCGCCTTCCCGAAGGATGTGCGCTCCAGCGCCCAGGGGCTGTTCAATCTACTGATCCTCGGCATCGGCGTCGTTGCGGCGAACTACCTGTTCGCGCCGTTGATGGCGATGTGGACCGATCCGCTCACCGGGATCATCGACTATCGCACGCTGTTCATGGTCCCCGCAGGCATGGCCGTCGTCGCTGTCCTTTTGCTGGCCGTGTTTTTCCGCCCCGCCGAGCGAGCGCCCGCAAGCGTCGCAGCCACGTAAACATGAATAATGGAGCGCAACATGATCAGCCTCTCCCGCCGCGGTTTCATGCAGGCGCTGGCAGCATCGGGCGCAGCAGCGCCTTTAGCCGCCGCGTGCCAGACCATGGCTAGCGGACCGTTCTTCGCCAGCAAGTCCGCGCCCATCGGAATCCAGCTCTACACGCTGTCCGACATGCTCGCGACCAACCTTGAAGGCGCCATCTCCGGCGTTGCGAAGATCGGCTACAAGACCGTCGAGATCCCGTCCTACATGGGCAAGACGCCGGCCCAACTCCGCGAAATCTTCAACCGTCACGGCGTCAAATGCACCGGCGCCCACATCGGCATGAATCTGGGTACGGAAGCCGCCCCAGGCCTGCGCGGTGATCTCAACAAGCTCGCCGCAGATATGCACATCCTTGGCGTCACGCACGTCTACGCGCCCTCGATGGCCATCCCCACCGACATCGGCCTCACGCAGAATCCGGGCGAAGGCTACGCCTACATCTCGCGCGTCGCCGAAGCGATGGGCGAGGAACGCTGGAAGAAACTGGCTGCCGAACTCACCGACATCGGCAGGAAGCTGAAAGCCAACGGCATCGCCTTCGGCTACCACAACCACAACTTTGAATTTGCCAAGGCCGGCAACCGCACCGGCTATGACATCATGGTCACCGAAAGCGATCCGGCCTTCGTCTCGTTCGAACTCGATGTCGGCTGGGCCGCCGCCGCGGGCAACGACATTCCCGCACTCTTTGCGAAATATTCCGGCCGCTACACCGGAATCCATCTGAAGGACCTCAAGGCCTCCACTGTCCCGAACATCAACCTCAAGATGGACCCGACCGAGGTCGGTTCCGGCAAGCTCGACTGGGCAAAGATTCTGCCAGCCGCCTGGAATGCAGGCGTCCGCAACTACTATCTCGAGCAGGAGCCGCCCTTCGAAGAGGGTCGCATGGAAGCCGCCGAAATCGGGTATAAATATCTCAGCACGCTGGTTGCCTGAGGACTGCACATGAAAACCATGAAGGGACCGGGCATCTTCCTCGCGCAATTCGTGGGGCCGGATGCACCGTTCAACTCGCTGCCCACCATCGCGAAATGGGCCAAGGACAAGGGCTTCATCGGCGTCCAGATACCCACCGGCGAAGCCTCGCTCTTTGACCTCCGCAAGGCCGCCGAAAGCGATGCCTACTGCGACGAGATGAAAGGCATGCTCGCCGACATGGGTATGCAGATCACCGAACTCTCGACCCACCTGCAGGGCCAACTCGTCGCCGTCCACCCAGCCTACGACACGCTGTTCGACGCCTTCGCGCCGGAGCGCGTGCGCGGCAATCCGAAGGCGCGGCAGGAATGGGCGGTTGAGCAACTGATGCTGGCGGCGAAAGCCTCGCGCCGCCTCGGCCTCGACGCCAGCGTGACATTCTCGGGCTCGCTCGCCTGGCCGTACTTCTTCCCGTGGCCGCAGCGACCGCCGGGTCTTTTTGAAACTGCGTTCGAAGAGCTTGCGAAACGCTGGCTGCCGATCCTCAACGCCTATGAGGATGCCGGCGTCGATCTCTGCTACGAAATCCATCCGAGCGAAGACCTGTTCGACGGCACGACGTTCGAGATGTTCCTCGACCGCGTGAAGGGTCACAAGCGCTGCAACATCCTGTTCGACCCAAGCCACTTCTGCCTGCAACAGCTCAACTATCTCGAATACATCGACCTGTACCACGAGCGGATCAAGATGTTCCACGTCAAGGATGCGGAGTTCAATCCGACCGGCCGCCAGGGCGTCTATTCGGGATATTCGCCGTGGCTCGAACGCGCCGGCCGCTTCCGTTCGGTGGGCGATGGTCAAGTGGATTTCAAAGGCATCTTCTCCAAGCTCGCCGGATACGATTATGAAGGCTGGGCTGTGCTCGAATGGGAGTGCTGCATCAAGCACCCCGAAGATGGCGCACGCGAAGGCGCCGCCTTCATTCGCGACCACATCATCCGCGTGACCCCACGCGCCTTCGACGATTTCGCGGCGAGCGGCGCGGACGAGAAGGCCAACCGCCGCCTGCTGGGGCTGGATCCCAAAGAGACCAGACAGTGAGACGTCTCAAACTCGGCATGGTCGGCGGCGGCGAGGGCGCCTTCATAGGCGGCGTGCATCGCATGGCCGCCCGCCTCGATGGCCATTGGGATCTCGTCGCGGGCAACTTCCAGTCCGACCCTGACAAATCCATCGCCTTCGGCAAATCCATGGGCATCGACGCTGCCCGCGCCTATCCCGACTTCCGCACGATGGCCGCAAGCGAAGCCAAGCGCGCCGACCGCATAGACGCCGTCAGCATCGTCACCCCAAACTCGACGCACCACGCCATCGCGCGCGAGTTCCTGCTCGCTGGCATCCCCGTCATCTGCGACAAGCCGATGACCACGACCCTGCGCCACGCGCACGACCTCGCCGACGTCGCCAGGCAAACCGGCTTGCCCTTCATCCTGACGCACAACTACTCCGGCTATCCGATGACGCGGCAGGCGCGCGCGATGGTGGAGGCGGGCGACCTTGGCGCCATCCGCATCGTGCAGGTCGAGTACGCGCAGGACTGGCTCGCCCGCGATATCCCCGGCAACAAGCAGGCCGACTGGCGCGGCGACCCGTCAAAGGCGGGGCCGGGCGGCGCGCTGGGCGATATCGCGACACACGCTTTCCAGCTCGCGGAGTTTGTCTCCGGCCTCACCGCCGAAACACTCGCAGCAGACCTCGAAGCCTTCGTGCCGGGCCGTAAGGTGGACGACAATGTCAACGTGATGCTGCGCTTCGGCGGCGGCGCGAAAGGCATGCTCTGGGCCAGCCAGGTCGCGAGCGGCTCCGTCAACGGGCTTAGGCTGCGTGTGTTTGGCGACAACGGCGGCCTTGAATGGACGCAGGAAACCCCTGAGACCCTGCTGTTCACGCCGCTGGGCGAACAGCAGCGCATCATCCGCCGCGGCGGCGCGGGCGCATCGGCATCCGCGGCGTACGCCACGCGCGTCCCTGGCGGTCACCCCGAAGGCTATCTCGAAGGCTTCGCGCAGATCTATTCCGACGCCGCCGAACTCGTCCGCGCGCACCAGGAGAAACGCGAACCCAACGCCTTCTCGAAACTTGTGCCTGGCATTGCCGACGGCGTACGCGGCGTCGCCTTCATCGAAGCCGCGATTACATCGAGCAAGGCCAACAGCGCATGGACGGCGCTGAGCGCTTAGCCAGGCGGCAGCAAGCGAAGCACGCGCCGCAGTTTGCGTTCCGACGGCGGCGGCAACGGCCCGATCTCGCCCTCGACGATCGCCTCGACCCCAGCATCTGCAAACAAACGCCGAAGCGCATCGCATGCGTCTTCCAGCCAGTTGTCCCCGCCAGCCGGCAGCCTGACAACCACAGTTTCCGGCCCAAGCTGCACTACACGATAGTCCGTGATGGCGGCGTTGGCGCCTACAACAGCATTCCTGATCACATCCGGCGTCACCAGCATCTCGCCATCCCCATTCCGGCGGCGAAGGGAGAAGGCGTCATCCATACGCCCGACTACCTCGGCCACACGCTGCTGCGGCGACCCACACGCGCACGATGCATCATCCAGCCGCAACAGGTCGTTCATGCGATAGCGCGCCATCACCTGCGTTGTCCGCGTGAAGTCGGTCACCAGCGGCGCAACCAGATCGCTGCCTTCAGGCCGCTCCCGCTCGAACGCGACATAGTCCTCGCACAGATGCAGATTTCCGCGCGCGCAGCTTACCGCGAAGAGCCCCTCCGTCGCCATGTAGATCTGGCCAAGCGTGATACCAAAGCGCGCTTCGACCGTCGCGCGATCCAGCGGATCAAGCACCTCAGCCGCCGAATAGAGCCGTTCGGGCGCCAACGGCAGATTGGCTCGCGCCAACTCCACCAGAACCTTGGGCGGCGCCACGATCACTGAGGGCCTGAACGCGGCGATGCCGGGCAGAACGGCATCAACGCCTGCCTGCAGGTCGAAGAACTTCAGCGCCAGCCGCCCGCTTTCATTTGCTGCATCATAGAGGCTGCTGTTGGCCGGCAAGACGATCGCCACGCGATGACGACGCTTCGTCACATCCGGCAGCGCCTTCGCCAGCATCACGCCCAGCCAGGTGAACCGCTCGCGATCGGACACGAGATAATAGCCGCGGTTGCCGCTCGTGCCCGTACTCGCGCCAACGCTCAGCTTGCCGACTCGCTTGCCCGCAGCCAGCGCCGCGCGCGCTTGGTCGGCCGTCACGCCCGCGCGATTGTAGCGATGGAAGCCGTCCATCAGCGCGGCCTTGTCCATTATGGGAAGTTCGCCAAGCCGCCTCGCCCTGATTGTCCGATACGCCTCCACTCGCGGCGCGATTTTCTCCAGATACCGCGCGAGCCTCGCCGCCTGCCACGCCTCTACATCCGCGCGCGTGCGCAGACGCTTCTCCAGCCTGCGCGCACGCGCAAACGAGGCCATCGCCACTGCGCGCCATCACAGGCTCGTCATGGCGCCTCCGGGTCGTGGCACAACACCACCCTGCCGCCCGCCTTCGCGAACGCCGCGACGCGCCTCCCGCTTTCAATCGCAGCTTTCACGTCATGAAAGATCCAGCGGGCAGGAGGGCCGGGCATCCGCTCTTCCGCAGTCGCCCGCATCAGCCATTGCGCGTCCGCTGCATAAAGCAGCGGCGTCTCCAGCTTCGGCCAGACATAGCCGACATGCCCGTGCATATGCCCCGGCAGATCAACGCCCAGCACGCTGCCATCGCCGAACACATCGTATCCCCGCCCCAGTCCCAACGGCGCCTCCAAACGCGCCATATTTTCCAACGGCTCAAGCCGTACGAGGAAATCCTCCGGCAGAAGTTCTCGGAACACGCCATGCTTCACGCGACGAAACGCGCCGCTCGACATGAAATGTCGTGCCGCATCGCTTCGAACAATGATCCGCGCATCAGGATAGTCGCGCAGCGCGGACACATGGTCCGCATGCAGGTGCGTGAGCAGGATCGTGTCGACTTTCGGCTCAGCCTTGGGCAACGCCTGCGGCGAGAGTTGCGGCTTCAGGATGCTCGCATAGGCGCGCAGGAATAAGCCGCGCTTGCCGCTCGTCACGCGCGGCGAGTAGCCCGTATCGATCAGGCATCGTCCGCCAGCGGGATGATCGAACACCCCATAGCGTACCGCAAGGTCGCAGACCTTCCAAGCGCCGCCCCTCAGCACCAGCTTCTCGCGTGTTCGGACAGTCGCGCTGCTCGGAAAGACGGGAGTCGAACTCATGTCTGCGCCTCGAACGTGCGCGCGAGCCCGTCCTCGAACCCGATCCGCGGCGTCCATCCAAGCACGGCCTTCGCCGTACTGATATCCAGCGTCTGCGTATAGGCCAGCAGCGCGACGCTGTAAGCTGTTGTCAAAGGCTCGGGACGCCCCGGCGCGATCTTCGCAAGTCCCTCGATCAGCCGCACCGCACCCAGCACAACGGGCGCCGACATTGATCGCCATCTGACAGGCACGCCAGCCCGTTCGCCCGCGCGCTCGATCACCTCGCGCACGTTCAGCGCCACGCCGCCGGAAACATTGAACACACGCTGCGAAATCTTTCCGGCATTCGCAGCCGCCATTACAGCGCCCACTACATCGTCCACATGCGTCAGATCCGTCGCTGCCCGGCCATGGCGCATCAGCGGAAGCGCGCGCTTTCGCGCAACGCGCAGCAGCCGGGGCATCAGCGCCGTGTCTCCCGCACCATAAATCCCGCGTGGCCGCAGGATTATGGGATCAAGCGCATCTTGCTTGCGCACCAACTCCTCCGCCTGCCGCTTGGTCGCCGCATAGGCATTGACCGGCACAGGCAAGGGCGCGTCCTCCCGCAACGCTGTCCGGTCTTCAAAGCGGAAGTAGACGCTCGGCGTCGAGATATGCACGAAGCGTTTCACGCCGGCCGCCTTGGCCATCGCCAGCGCATTCTGCGTCCCGATCACATTGGCCGCATGAAAATCCGCGTACCGCCCCCATGGCGAGGACAACGCTGCGCAATGCACAAAAACATCGGCGGCAACCGGCTCAGGCAATGCTGATTGCTTCGCAAGATCACACCTGATCGCCCGCGCACCGTCGCGCGCCAACGACAACAGCGCCTCTGCCTGCCGCCCCAGCGCGACCACCTCATGGCCTTCCGCCAACAGTCGCCGCACCAGCGCCCCGCCGAGAAAGCCCGTCGCGCCCGTCACGATGAAGCGTCCGCCGCTCAAGCCTGCAGCACCGCGCCGCCGACCGATATCCCGGCCGACGTGCCGATCATCATCACACGCGCGCCCTTTGCGATCATCCCCTCGCGCCGCGCCAGATGCAGGATTGCGGGCAGGGACACGGCCACCAGATTGCCCATCCCGGATGCGCGGTTGAACACCCTGTCCCGCGCAAAGCCGCTCTTGCGGATCATGTGCTCGAGCGCGATGGGACTCGCTTGATGCGGTAGAACGAGATCAATGTCCCGCTGCCTGCACCCCGCCATGTCCAGCAACCGGTCCATGAAGCCGGGCAGCACCTTCCCGCTCAGCTTGAACAGCGCCTGGCCTTCCATCTTGAAAAAAGAGTTGCGCTCGAACGCCTCGTGCTCGGCATGAAAGTCGAACCGCGTACCGCCCGCCGCGAGCGTGCAGGCGTCGTATCCGGACTCATACGTCTCGAACAGGCGCGGCCCAACGGCGATCCCTTGATCATCGGCTTCGCCCGCGCTCAACAGCACAGCCGCTGCGCCATCACCAAACAACGCAGCCGTCTGCGGATCGTCGTCCCATGGCAACGCACGCGAGGCGATCTCCGACGCGACAACAAGCACATTGCGTGCGCGGCCCGTCTCGATGTGCATCGCCGCGATGTCGATGGCCGCCAGCGCGCTGAGACACGTCGCGTTAATGTCGTACGCGGGAAACGGCGCGCTCTCGCAGCCGAGCCCGCGCTTCACAAGCGGCGCCGTCGCCGGGATCGGTTGGCGACCCACAGCTGCGCCGAAAAGCATGAGGTCAAGATCGCGCGCTGCAAGCCCTGCTTCGTCCAGCGCCTGACGCGCTGCGTTGACCGCCATGGCCTCCTGCGTCTCACCAGGCCCCGCAACTGTGCGCGCATCAACGCCGCTCTGCCGGCGCAGCCAGCCAGCCGGCTTGCCCAGGCGCGTGTCGATCTCGTCAGACGTCACGCGCCGGCATGGAAAGCAAACGCCCGTCGCCCGGATAACCGCGCGCTGTGTGATACGCTGGCCACTACTCTGCATCACGGCTCGTCCCCCTTGGCGCTTCCTCGCGGAGTACGCCTGCGAACGTCAAGTGCATCGATTCCGGCGACTTCCTCAGCGCCGAATGAGCCAACATTACGGCAAGTTCACGCGGATACGGAAGGCCGCACCCCAAACCGCCTTTGCGCGCGCTACGTCAACGCCGCTGCAATTTGTCAGAACGAGAACTGCTCGCGCAGGATGCGCTCGTCGAGCGCATGTCCCTCGTCGAACAGCATGGTCAGGGGATGCGAACGATCCTCCCGCACCGCGACATGCGCAATGTCGCGCACGTCCTGCGTGTCGGCCGACGCGGACACAGAACGCCGCTCCGCCTCCAGCACGAATATCTCGACGCGCGCATCATGGCGCAGCAGCGCCCCGCGCCAGCGCCGCGGACGAAACGGTGAGATCGGCGTAAGCGCGAGGAGGTTGGCGCCAATCGGAAGAATGGGTCCGTGCGCCGAGAGATTGTAGGCCGTCGATCCCGCCGGAGTAGCGACGAGCACACCGTCAGCCGCCAGATCCGGCAGCCGCTCACGCCCGTCCACCATTATGCGCAGGTTTGCCGTCTGCGATGTCTGGCGCAGCAGCGACACCTCGTTGATGGCGCGCAGCGTCACGACCTCGCCCGATAACTTCGTCGCTTTCAGCTCCAGTGGATGTATAACCACGCGCACAGCCGAGTTCAGCCGTGCGTGCAGGCCCTCCTCGACAAACTCGTTCATCAGGAAGCCGACAGTGCCCCGGTGCATCCCGTACACGGGTATCCGGTCGCCATAGCGGCCGCGCAGCGTCTCCAGCATCCAGCCATCGCCGCCCATCGCGACGATCACGTCCGCCTTGGACATGACGGCCTGGCCATAACGCCGGATCATCAGGTCCGCGGCCTGCCGCGCCTCGGGCTTCTGCGAGGCCGTGAAGTGGATTCTGGGCTCGGCGCTCATCAGGGCTCCCGCATGGGAATGCAGCTATAGAATGGTTTTATGCCATTGACGACTAAGTGTTGCTTGAGTTTCAGCGCCGCCCCAGCCTTCCATCCCGGCCTTTGGCGCCATAGGATTGCGCTTCGGAGGATCATTCCATGGCTGACGATCTCAAATCGGTGTCTGTGAAACAGCGTGTCAGCGCCGAAGAATGGCAGGCGAGGGTCGATCTCGCGGCCCTTTACCGCCTGGTCGCCCTGTACGGGTGGGACGACATGATCTTCACCCACATCTCCGCCCGCGTGCCGGGGCCGGAGCACCATTTCCTGATCAACCCGTATGGTTACTTCTTCAACGAGATCACGGCCTCCTCGCTGGTGAAGATCGATCTCGACGGCAACATCGTCGAACCGACAGACTACATGATCAACCCGGCCGGCTTCACCATCCATTCCGCCATTCACGCGGCGCGAGAGGATGCAAAGTTCGTGCTCCACGTCCACACCGACGCCGGTATCGCCGTCGCCTCGACCAAGGAAGGCCTGCTGCCGATCAGCCAGCACGCACTGATCGTCCTGCCGAACCTTGCCTATCACGACTATGAAGGCATCGCGCTCGATCTCGATGAACGCGAGCGGCTAGTGCACGACCTCGGCGAGAAAAATGCGATGATGCTGTGGAACCACGGCACGCTCGCCGTCGGCGCCACCGCCGCGCAATGCTGGACGCAGATCTTCTTCCTCGAGCGCGCCTGCCAGATCCAGGTCATGGCGTCTGCGCAGGGCCGCGAGCATCTCCGCATCGCGCCGCAGGACGCAATCGAGACAGTCGCCCAGCAGCAGGCGATGGCCGCCGGCGTCGGGGCCTTGCTGGCCTGGCCGGGCTGCCTGCGAAAGCTCGACCGCGAGTCGCCGGGCTACGACACCTGAAACATCACTGAGGTTGGGGACACGGACTGTTGGGGGAGTTTCAGTTAAAGATCCGGCGCCTCGCGCCGCTGGCCTGTCTTGCGGCTGGCGCATCACCCGCCCACGCCGGCGCGTGGAGCTTGCCGGAAGGTGTGCAGCAATGGTTCGCCACGATCTCGCGAGAGAGGGGCGACTTCGGCGAAGCCTGGCGCGCCGACGATTTCAGCGAGTTCGGTCTTGGCGATGGCTGGGGCGTCAACATCAAGCTCGAAAGCGAGATCCGCATCGGATCGACCTATGACGACAAGTCCGGCGTCCGCCTCGGCGTCCAGAAAGCCTTTGGGCTCGGCGATCGCGGCTCCATCGCCATCCAGGCCTCGGTCCTTGCCGGGGAGTCCCTCGATGGCATCGAATGTCTTGGCGAAGGTTATGAGGTCCGCGCAGCGCTGGGCACGTCGTTCCAACTTTGGGGCCGCGAAGGCTTCGTGAATGCCGAGAGCGGACACCGGGTGCGCGGCGGCTGCGAGCGGACGGTTACCGAGCTGGCGGCCGGCCTCAACTTTGCGCCCGACTGGAACTTCACCCTCAAGGTCTGGAACGAAGGTGGCGGCGAAGCCGGGGTTACAAAACTCGAAACCTCGGTCATGCGCGATATCTGGGGTGTCGGCGTCGGGGTTGGCTGGCGCGAGGAAATCTCCGGTAACTTCGAGGAAAAAGGCTGGGTCCTTAACGCCCGCGTCCGGTTCTGAAACCTCTGTATCCGCGCAAGCGTGCCATAGGCAGGCGTTTGTTAACACTCCAACAGCCAGTATGCTCGCAGGGGTGCGGCTTGTGCCGCGCGATGATTCTAAGGGTGGGAAATGGCCAGACAAAAGCCCATCGAGGTGATCACACCTCCCAACGTCCTCAAGGCGAAGATCGGAGGCGCGCTTCCCGCACTCGACCAGCGCGCAATTGCCCGCGCGGAAGCCGCTCTTGAAAAGATGTCCGGCCAGTTCGCCGACTGGATCAACGAAGAACTGAACCACCTGCTTGGCGCCTGGGCTGCCTATGAAAAGGCCCCTTCGTCCGCCACCAAGGACGAGCTTCACCGCCGTTCGCACGATCTCAAGGGCCTCGCGCCCACTTACGGCTATCCGCTGGTCGGCCGCATCTGCGCCACGCTGTGCAAGCTTACCGGCGACGAGCATGGCGAACTCAGCCCGCCTGACCGCCTGCTCAAGGCCCACGTCGACGCCGTGAAGGCTGCGGTGCAGGGCAAGATCATGGGCGCGAACCACCCCGTGGGTCTCGCCCTCGCTGCAGAGCTGGAAGTCCAGACCAAGGACATCATCGCCAAGCAGGGCCCGGCGGCCTGAAGCCGGCAAGCTCGCCCGCATCATAAATCCACATCGGCGCCCAGCGCCGGGCGCTGTGCTAGTTATTCCGTATCGTGGATTCGGTCGGGGATACAGTTCAATGAAGATGTTTTTCGGCGCGGTCGCTGCGGCCGCCATGCTGCTTGCAACGGGATGCGAAAGCCTGATCACGGGCGGGCCGCTTCTGCGCGACGGCGAGCCCACTGGCATCATCCGGGTCGTGAACCAATCCTCCCACACCGTCGACGCCGTGCTGATCTCGGATTGCGATGCGTCGACCTACGGCCTCAACCGCATGGGTGACGGCGAGAAGATCTACCGGGGCGAGTCGCGCGACTTCACCGTCTCGGCCGGCTGCTGGGATGTGGATGCCGGCTCGGTCTCCGGCGTCGAAGCGCGCCAGCGCATGACCGTCGATGCCGGCGGCGGCGTTGAGTATACCGTTACGGATTGAAGGCCGTCCTCGCACGGACGATCCCTATCGCGGACGTCCACGCAACAATTGTGGCCATGAGGCGTTCCTCGCGCAGACCTAACTGCGTGGGAGATCCCTCATGGCCATTGACCCTGTCGTCATTCAACCGGTCCCTCAACCATACTCGCATCCACTGATCGACTGGGGCTCGGCCATCGCCGGAACCCTGGTCGCAATCGCTATCGGCTTTGCGCTGTTGCTGCTGGGCGCCGCCATCGGCGCAACAGCCATGAACCCCTGGCAAGGCGTCAGCGAACAAGCCCCCACCTGGTCCGTCGGCGGCGGGCTCTGGGTGATCTTCTCGAACCTCGTCGCGCTCCAGGTCGGCGCCTTCGTCGCCGTCCGCGCCGCACGCTGGCCCGACCATCACTCCGGCATGCTGCAGGGCCTCGTCGTCTGGGCCTTGTCGTTCACCGTCGCCGCAGCCGTCCTTGGCTTCGGCGTCACCAGCGTGCTCAGCGAAACTTCGCTCGCTCAAGCTGCCGGCGGCGTTGTTGACGCTGCCCAGGCCGCAACTGGCGAGGCGACCAACGCGACGCCGCAACTCACACCATCCGAAACGGATGCCGTTCAGGATGCGGCCGCGCTCACAGCGTGGTTCGCGTTCGCGATGATGATCCTCGGTGGAGTCGGCGCAGTCGCCGGCGGCAAGCTCGGCTCGACCCATCCCGACTGGCACGCCCGCGAACGTCTCAGCCGTCCCGTCACAATGGCCGACAAGGTCTAGGAGAACACAATGAAAGGCATCGCTCTCTGGCTGCTCGGCATTCCGCTGCCGATCATCTTCTTCCTCTACATCTTCAACATTCTCTAGCGCGACTAGGCGGGTGGGCCGATCGGCAAGATCAGCCCATCACGTTTTTCATCCGCTCTTCGGTGAGGCCATAGCCAGCCTCCGCCGGTATCACGAGCACCTTGCTATCGCCCCGATCCTCAACCCGCGGCTCCACCGTCACAATGGTCTTGGCGCGCGCCGCCGTCTCCGCATCCGCCGCGCTGGCAAACGTCGCAAGCACTTCCAGATTGAGCCGGGTCGGGAACATCAGTTTGGCTTCCCCGCGCGTGCGCATATCCAGCAGGTCGGCCGGCGCGATCCAGCGATGATCCACCGCCTCGCGGCCATCATGGCGCGCGATCTGTGCCGGCGGCGCCTGAACCAGGAAGAAGTGCGTATCAAACCGCCTCGGCTCGAAACTCGGCGTGATCCAGTGCGCAAACGGCGCCAGCTGGTCGAGCGACAGACGCATGCCCGCGTCTCGCACGAGGCCGATGAACCTGCCGGGATCCTCTTCAACCCGGCCACGCTCGCCATCGAACGCTGCACACGCATCGGCGTTCAGCGTCGCGCCGTCGCGCGTCGCGAGCAGCAAGCCCGACTCCTCAAACACCTCGCGCGCCGCCGCCACACGTAAGGCGCGCGTGTAGTCGTCATAGCTTCCACTCGATATCGCATCCCACGCCGTATCGCTGTCAGCCTCCGCAACCTTGCCGCCGGGAAACACCCACGCGCTCGCGCCGAACGCCATGCCGGCGCTGCGTCTCACCATCAACACTTCAAGCCCGCGCGCCGGCGCATCCGCATCGCGCACCAGAAGCACTGTCGACGCCGGTTTCGGCGCATCGGTCGGCGCGGTCATGCAGCCCCTCGTTCACATCTTGGAAACACCTGAAAACCCGGGCCAATTCGATGAAAATTGCACGATCCAGTTTGGGCCGGTCTTCAGGTCGGCCTGTTATCCATGATGACAACACAGCATCTAACCCGGACCCCTGCAATGACCCATGCGCGCGCATCGCACCTGAGGCTCGTCGTCAACGAGCCCCAGGCCCCCGTCGTCCGCCAGCCGCGGCTGCGGTTCCGGCCGGTCGTGCGCCTGTCGGATGGAGAAGCCTTCGGCATGCACGCCGAAGCCGACATTGCCTTCGAGGACACCTTCCGTCCTCACCACCTGACAGACCCGAACCTCCCGTCGGCCGCCGCCTGGCTGGGCGACCTGATCGAGCGCGCCTGCCGCCTCGCCAAGGAAACCGACGCCACGCTGCGCCCGCTGTCGATCCTGGCGCCGATGGCCGCCCTGGCTGACAAGGATGCCCCGATGGCGGCCGAAGCCGCTGTGGCGCGCGCTGGCGCCCTCGCACAGGAAATCCGCCTCGACTTCTGCGATGCCTCTGTCTGCGCACTGGAAGATCTGGCTTTGGACCGCGTGGACGCCTTCCGCCGCCGTGGCTTCCGCGTCGGCCTCGACGCGCGCAAATCCTGGCGTACGCCCATGGGCGCCCGCGCCCGCCTGACGTTCGAAGCCGTCCGCCTCGACCCGTCGCGCTGCGAAGCTCTCGAAATCCCGATGACCCGCATCGAGGTTGCCTCGGCCGACGGCATCGCGCTGATCGCCGAAAACGTCCGCTGGCGCGACGCCGAAAAGCTCGCCGATCTGGGCATCCACTTCGCCATGACGCCCAAGGCCGACGGCTAATCCCCGGTTAGGGACGCCCTGCCCCGCGGCTTGCGGCGGGCAGTGGCATTAACCCCTCGCTAACCATAAGCTGACGTGCTGGGTTCTCGTAACAGGATCCAGCACGTGACCGATTCCATCGGCGGCCCTTCCATCCCAGCTGCACGTGCAGACGTGATGGCCGCCCTGCGCTCGGCCTCGAGCGCAACCGGCGTCGATTTCGCCCTCCTCGTGAAGACGGCGCAGCGCGAAAGCAATTTCGATCCGGCCGCAAAAGCCTCGACCTCGTCCGCCGCCGGCCTCTTCCAGTTCACCAACGCCACCTGGCTCGACACGGTCAAGCGCTATGGCGCGCGCCATGGCATAGAGACACAGGGCCTGAACCGCGAGCAGGTTCTCGCCCTCCGCGACGACCCGGAAATATCCGCCCGCATGGGCGCCGAGCTTGCCGCCGAAAACGCACGCATCCTCGAACAGAAGATCGGCCGCCCCGTCACACCGGGCGAACTTTACCTCGCTCACTTCCTCGGCCCGTCCGATGCCGCAAAACTCATCGACGCCGCGCGCACCAATGGCGGCGCCTCCGCAACGGATCTCCTGCCGCGTGCCGCTGCGGCCAACGTCAACATGTTCAACGATCGCGCTGGCAATGACCTGACCGCCGCAGGCCTCTACCAGAAGCTCACCGGCTTTGGCATCGCAGCTGCGGATGCAGGTCAAGCCGGAGCGTTCGACGCCAACGCCGGCGCATCCAACGCGAGCGCCCTGCTACAGGCCCGCCTTGGAACCGCCGCCCTCACCAGCAGCCTGATGGCGGCGCTCTTCGGGCTACAGGAAGACGGACATTAATCGCGACTGACAAGTCTGCGGTCAGTATCCCTTACGAATCGAAGCAACCAATCTGCATGAACTGACATGCCATCGTGAACGAGATTGTACTCCAAGGCTCGACGATCATCTTCGTAACTGTCGATGGACTCTAGAATATCGAGCCCGCCCCGAAACATTCCCACATGATGCTCAAAGGCTTCCCCAGAAAGATTCAATTGCGTCACCAACGCGATCAGCCTTTCGATGTCTTCGCGCAAGAACTTGAGATAAGGGATGATTGGATAGGAGTTCGAGCGGTCAGCGTGGCAGGTCGCGAGCTTCCCGAAATGGTAAGAGAAGTTGTTCCCCAGCGCGTCCGCGAGCCGCTGTGAAACGGCGTCCTTGTATTCATTCTCTTGCTGAACCATGTGGACCTTTATTCGCTCAAGCTGCTCCACTAATCCTGCAGCATTCTGTTCCGCAAATTTGTCGACGACGACGACCTCGCGAACGAGCCGATCTTCGTAGTAGATTGCGGCTTCAAAGCTTGTCGGTCCGATGGAAATAATGATTGCAGAGGACTTTGGGCCAGCTTTGTCTGCAAGTGCAGGATGTCCTGAGAGACGATTCCTGATGTTGCGAATGTGCTTCAATTTACTATTGGACGACGGACTCCACGCTGGCATATCCAATGCCCGCGTTATCACCTGAACTGCATCTTGTTGAACGTACAGGGCTTGCAGGAAGCCATAGCAAACTAGAAGGTTGTGGTAACCCTGTTTTACAATGAGGGCATGATATCCTGCGGCAGCTCCCCAAGCGTCCTGCAGCGCGTCGGTTGCGCCGAAGAACATGTTTCGCTCCGGCATTGGCCAGTTGCCTAGACGGCGAGTGAACGCCTTCTGCGCATACTCGTGTATCTCGCTACGCAGCTTCCCAAGTCTGTTCTCTGCCTCTGACGCACTCAAATCTAACTCACCGCCTTGCTCGCATACATCGCGTCGATGTCGGCCCCGGCATAACCAAGCGACACCAGCACTTCGCGCGTATGCTGCCCCAGACCCGGCCCCGGCCCCTTCGGCCCATCGTCCACGCCATGGAAGCGCGCCGGCGCCGCAGGCACGGCAAACGATCCAACACCGTCGCGCCCCGGCATCTGCACGATCCCGCCCGCTGCATGGACCTGCGGATCAACCGCCACATCGGCCAGCGTCTGACATGGCGCCCACGCAATCTCCTCCCGCGTCAGCCGTTCAGCCATCTCCGCCCGCGTGAACCGCGCGAAGGCTGCATCGAACATGGCCGTGATTTCGGGCGAATGATCGCGCCGCGACTTGCCATCGTTCATGCGTGGATCAGCCTCGAGGTCTGGCAGATCGAGCGCACGCGCCATGCGCGGCAGGTCCGCCTTGCCCGCCCGCGCCACGATGCAGAGCCAGTAGTCGTCCTTCGTCTTGAAGAAATTCGACAGCGGATGGTACGCTTGGTTGCGCGGGCGCGTGGAGGCGATGCGCCCGAAGAACAGCTGGATCGAAAGGTCCGTGTGCAGCGTGTAGAGCCCCGTCCGCAGCAGGCTCACATCGACCAGCTGCCCCTTGCCGGTCTTGAGCGCCTGGATCAGCGCCGCGTTGATCGCCGCCACTGCCGCAATGCTGGTCGTGTGATCGCCAGCCGCCGTCCGCACCGGAAACAGTTCCGATCCCTTCGGCGCCGTCAGCTGCGCAAGGCCAGAGCGCGACCAGAAGCTCGCCACATCAAACCCCGGCGCATTGGCGTCCGGACCTTCGAGGCCGTAGCCCGTCAGGGCGCAGTAGACGAGCTTGGGGTTCCGCTTCGACAGGATGTCATAGCTCAATCCCGAGCGCTCGATGCCGCCGGGCCGTACATTGGTCAGGAACACGTCCGCGGAATCAGCAAGCTTGCGGATGATCTCGCGGCCTTCCTCGGTCCGGGCGTCCACGACGATGGATTTCTTGCCCCGGTTGTCGGCGTCGAACGCCGGATTCTCACTCAGGTGCTCCTTGCCCGTGCCCTTGGTCGGAAAGTTGCTGCGCACCGGATCGCCGCCGGGCGGCTCGATCTTGATGACCTCGGCCCCCCAGTCCGAAAGAATGCCTCCAGCCCCGGGCGCGGCATAATACGTAGCGTGTTCAATGACTTTGATGCCTTGAAGCAGCAAAACGCGCCTCCCTTTTTATGTGCTGATAGCGCGCTTTTCCGGCGCCTCGTAAATATCCATTAACCCGGTGCAGCAATTGTCATTTTTCAAATCAGTTCAAGCCGCCAGCGCGCAGAAGGCTCGAGCGTATGACCATTGCCACGATGCGGTCCTCCCTCACGCAGGACGATATCCGCCGCCTTGTCCGGGGCGATAGCCCGGAGGCGCGCGCCAACGCCGCGCACAAGATCTGCCGCCGCATCGACACGATGGAGATGTCGGAGGGCGACAAGGAAAGCGCGCGCCAGGTTCTCGACCTGATGTGCAACGACACGGCGGTTCTGGTTCGCCGCGCGCTCGCCGTCACGCTCCGCAACTCGCCGAAACTCCCGCGCGACATCGCGCTCAAGCTGGCGCGGGACGTCGATGCAATCGCCGTCCCCGTGCTGAAGAACTCTCCGGTCATCACGGACGAGGACCTCGTCGAGATCGTTCTTGCCGGCGCCGCTGAAAAGCAGGTCGCCATCGCCCAGCGCGCCTCGCTCGGCGAAGGCCTCACTGAAGTGATCGCGCTTTATGCCGCCAAGCCCGCCGTCGAAGCGTGCACGCTCAACGAGGGCGCGACTTTCTCCGACGACGCCTTCGCGGGCCTCCTCAAGCGCTTCGCCAACGACAACGAGATCAAGGGCGCGCTCGTCTCACGCAACGCGCTGCCGATCCACGTCACCGAAAAACTGGTGAACATGGTCACCGGCGAACTGTTCGACCGTCTCGTCAACAAGCACGAGCTGCCCCCGCAACTCGCGATCGAAATCGCCTCGGGCACGCGCGAGCGCGCCACGCTCGACCTCGTCGAACAGGCCGGCCTCACCAGCGATCCTGAGCGCTTCGTCCAGCAGCTCCACCTCAACGGCCGTCTGACGCCGTCGCTCATCATGCGCTCGCTCTGCCTCGGCCATATCGGCTTCGTTGAGCATGCGATGGCCGAACTTGCTGGCGTTCCGCGTTCCAAGTCGTGGCTGATGATCCACGACGCCGGCGCGCTCGGCCTCAAGACGATCTTCGAACGCGCAGGCCTCCCCTCCGGCATGTTCACCGCCTTCCGCCTCGCTATAGACATCTACCACAAGACGGAAATGGACGGCGGCGACGGCGACCGGAACCGCTTCCGCCAGAAGATGGTGGAGCGCGTGCTCACGCAATTCCAGGCCATCCCCCGCGCCGATCTCGAATACCTCCTCGAGAAGCTCGACGCCCTCGACACGATCCGCGAGCGCGTCGTCGCGGCCTGATCCAGCTACTCAATCCCCCCCAAACGATTGCGCGTAGATTCGCAGCATTTCGTTTATCTCCTCGCGCTCGGGAGCGAAGTGCGCTTCCCGATGGCAGTTCGGACAGAGCGCCACACACGTCCAAACTCGATCACTATTCTCGATGCCCATAACATGATGGACATCCAAGAACCCTGGATAGGCGCGACGTTCACCACAGCCAGCGCGCTCGCAACAACCGCCTGATCGAAGAAGCACTTGGCGCCGCACAGCATCGTCGCGACGGAAGCCAGATCTCGCTATCTTGAACCGCGTGCCTGCGTCTCTTCCGGGATCCAATCCGGGGAGATCGTCAAACGTGTCATTCACCACCGTTAGTCGCGATCTGGGCTCTCCCGCGAGAATATTCACGACGCCTGGCCACGACCATACAACAGCGCCAATCCCTTCTCGGCCCGGGCCTCGCTCATCACGGAGATATAAAGTAGGACTTTTGCCGTTCTCAGCGTGGTTTTTACGTATGCGTCCAAGTTTGCCTGCATCAGCAAGGCCTTGGCTGACCTCCCGCTGGCGATGCCAGATTTCCGATAACGCACCAACGGGGATGAGCGCCGCAAGGACGATCTGATCTTCATCTGCTTGCACGATCAGAAAGTGCGTCGCTCGTCGCTGCGCGCGGTGGACGATGTTCTCTAGCGTCTCACGCCACCCAATTTTCATGCGCGCCGTTAGCTGTGTTGCGGAAAATTTGCGGGCGGTGCTGTCCTTCCATCTCCAGCAAGTCTTCACAATCATCTTTACAATCGCACCGTCCGGAGCGCGTGCGGTTATCAGCTGCGATTTCTGAGATCGTGGCGGCTGCCAAGTGTCATCAATAACGTCGTAGCCACAGCTCTCGAGTGTCGCGCCAATTGCTTCGCGAGCCTTCTTTTCGGCTTCAAAGCTGTCGGCCCCCCGAAACTGTCGTGGTTTGTCGGCCATTTCGCTCATGCCTCCCGCCAACCTGAGGCAACAGGCAAAATAGATTCGTGGCTAGTAGCTCTTCGGCAACCCCAGCACACGCTCGGAGATGAAGTTGAGGATCATCTCGCGGCTGACCGGCGCGATGCGCGCGATCATCGCTTCGCGCATGTAGCGCTCAACGTCATACTCCTTCGCATAGCCCATGCCGCCATGGGCCAGCACGGAGGCTTCGCAGGCGTTGAAGCCATATTCCGCGCCGAGATACTTCGCGGCGTTGGCTTCGGCCCCGCATTCCTTGCCCTCGTCGTAAAGACGCGCGGCCTTGTAAGCGAGCAGTTCCGCCGCGCTCAGTTCCGCCCAGCATTTCGCCAGCGGATGCGCCACGCCCTGGTTCTGGCCGATCGGGCGACCGAACACGACGCGCTCTTTCGCATAGGTCGTCGCACGCTCCAGCGCGGCAAAGCCAAGGCCGATGGACTCGACCGCAAACAGCACACGCTCGGGGTTCAGGCCCTGCAGCAGGTATTTGAATCCTTGTCCCTCTTCGCCGATCAGCGCTTCCTTCGGAATCTCGACATTGTCGAAATACAGCATGTTGCACTCGACAGCCTTGCGGCCCATTTTCGGGATCGGTTTCGCATCGACACCCTTCATGTCCATGTAGAACAGCGACAAGCCCATATAGGGCTTGGCGACTTTTTCCTGCGGCGTCGTACGCGCGATCAGCAGAATCTTGTCGGCGCGCTGTGCGCCCGTCGTCCATATCTTGCGGCCGTTGATGACGTAGCCGGAGTTGGTGCGTTCGGCGCGCGTCTGCAGGCTCGACGTGTCGAGGCCCGAGTTAGGCTCGGTGACCCCGAAGCACATCTTCTGCTGGCCCGCGATGATCTTCGGCAGGAATTCCTGCTTCTGCTCGCTCGTACCGAACTTCTCGATCGGCTTCGCGCCGAAGATGTTGAGGTGGATCGACGAGCAACCCGTGAACCCCGCGCCCGAGCGCGCCACGGTCTGCATCATGATGGACGCTTCCATCAGGCCAAGGCCCGAACCGCCCACTTCTTCCGGCATCGCAATGCCAAGCCACCCGCCTTCGGCCATGGCCCGCGTGAACTCCTCGGGCCAGTCGCCGGTCTCGTCGCACTTGCGCCAGTACTCCGCGCTGAACTGGCTGCACACAGCGGCGACCGCATCCTGGATCGACTGCTGGTCTTCCGTCATCGGCGCGATGTTGTGCATGGTATTGTCCTCCCGGGCGTCGCCGACTAGTTAGCCCTGCCAGCGCTTCAGGGCGAGTGCGGCGCCTCGCCTCCGTTGTCAAACCGCAGGGGATCGAAGGCCGCCGCCAGCGGGCTCACTTTCCCGTCAATCGCCTGGTCGGCGACAATCTCTGCCGTCGCCGGCGCAAACAGGATGCCATTGCGGAAATGCCCCAGCGCCGCAAACACGCCGGGAATCGCGGTCTGGCCGATCAGTGGCGCATCGTCTGGCGTCCCCGGCCGCACACCAGCCCAGGACGTCACCTCCTCCGCCTGCGCCAGCGCTGGAACAGCAAGCGCGCCGCGCCGCCGCAGGTCCGCGATGGCCGCGCGATCAACCTCGACATCCTGGCGACCGCGCTCGCTTGTCGCGCCCACCAGCGTCCAGCGCGCCTTGGGTGCGATGTAGCCCTCACGCATGTGAATCACGTGGCGCGGCATCGCCGCCCCCGCCGCCAGAGCAAGCATCTGTCCTTTCACCGGCACAGACACGGGAAGTCCGTGCGCGAGCGATGCGCCTCGCGGGCCAACAAACTCCGGCAACGCGCCCGCCCCTGTCGCCAGCACAATGCGGTTGAAGCGGTCGCCATCGGGCGTCTGGAACAATGCCCCGCCGACAATGCGCTCGATCTTCCGGCCCAGCCGCAAGCCCACGCCGTGCCGCGACAGCGCCGCGCCCAACCGCTGAAGCACCAGTGAGGAATCAACCTGCCTGTCTTCCGGCAACAGAAGCCCGCCGCGAATGTCGTCTGAAAGCCCCGGCTCCAGCCGCTTCAACTCGGCCGCCGTCAGGCGCTGCACAGGTAGACCGCGCGCCTGGCACGCCGCCGCAATATCCTCGATCCAGGAAATCTCGGCGGCGGTCCGCGCCACCACCAGCGCGCCTTCGCGCGAGAACTCGATGCCGCCGCCGGCCAACCGCTCCACCCGCCCGGCAAAGTCCGGCCAGATCATACCCGCATGCCGGGCCAGCGCCGCGAGCGCCTTTTGGTCTTCCTCAACGGCCCATTCAAAGGCCGCGCCCAGCATCCCGGCCGACCGGATGGTGGCTCCAGCGCCAAGGTCCGTCCCGCTGTCGTAGACGACCACATCGGCGCCTCGCGCCCGCATCTCCAGCGCCGCCGAAAGACCGATTATCCCCGCGCCCACAACCGCGATACGCAGGCCGGCGGACTTTGCGGAAACGGGAGAGGCTGGAGCGGCTGGAGGCATGGCGTCTCTATATCGGCTCGCTTCGCCACGGCCAGACGCACGGCCGGACAACTTCGCCTGTCAGGAGAACTGACCGCGAATGATACGCCTGTGGCGTGTCTGCAGGCGCGAAGTCTCCATTCCTTGGCCAGATCTGGCCAGTCCGACCTTTGCGATCAGCGGAAAATCAGGCGCCGACAGCGACTGCGTCAAAGCCACGGCTACGCTGACGCTCGACCCGCCAGAACACCAGGAAGCGGGCGGCATGCTCGCGATCCTGGAAAACCAGCTTGCGGCGCATCTCGCCACCGTCGAACTCGGTCATCATCATGATATCCGGCGCGTCGCCAGTATCGGTCGAGAGCCCTGTTTCTACGGCCCATTTTGCGAATGCGTCCAGCGCATTCGTCAAGCGGGAGGAGTCACGCCCCTCTTCCGCACTGATTTGCACAACGACTTCAGACATCACGCCCCCGAAGCCCCTTACATCCGCCTCGACACTTGGCTGCGGGAGGAATGTTCCATCCTCCCAGCCCCTTATCGAGGGCGGCGCCACCACCCCTACGAGCAAGACCCACGCCACTCTGATTTCTGGCCGAAGGTCACGCTGCATTGCAACAAAGCAGAACCTTAACGTACCGTCACGAAGATTCAACCCTAACGGGAAAGCCCAGAAATGGCGCCATGCTCGGGCAGATTCGGGGTCGATTCGGCCTAACGGCCGATGCGCTGGCGAGCGATGGCGTCCGCAACCCGGTTTGTCGCCTTGCCCTCGCGCTGCGCCTGGTCGAGCACTTCGCCCAGCGTGGCCACCAGGCGGGTGACTTTTCCATCAACCCAGGCCGGATCGTAAACGCCCGAAATCTCGGCGGCGACGTTGATGATCCCGCCGCCATTGATCACGTAGTCGGGCGCGTAAAGGATGCCCCGCTCCTTCACCTTCTCGCCCAGGTCCGGCGTCGAGAGCTGGTTGTTGGCCCCGCCCGCAATCACCTTCGCCCTGAGGCGCGGCAGTGTCTCCGGGTTGATGATCGCGCCCAGCGCGTTGGGCGAGAAGATATCGGCCGCCACGTCATAGATCTCGTTCGGCGCCACCACGCTCGCACCCGTCTCCCGGGATACCGTGTCCAGCGCTTCCTGGTTCACATCCGTGATCGTGAGCTTCGCGCCAGCCTTGGCCAGATGCCCGCAGACATACGCGCCAACATGCCCAACGCCCTGCACCGCAACGTGACGGCCATTGAGATCATCCGTCCCGAAAGCACGCAGCGCAGCCGTCTTGATGCCGAGAAACACGCCTCGCGCGGTGACGGGAGAAGGATCCCCACTCGCGGCCTTTCCGGACGGCAGGCCGGCGACATACTTCGTCTCCCCGGCCGCGTGCGCCATGTCATGCACCGATACGCCGACATCTTCCGCAGACCAGTAGCGCCCGTTCAGCGTCGCGATGGCCCGGCCAAGCGCGCGGAACAGCTCCGGCGTCTTGTCGGTCTTCGAGTTGCCCCAGATCACCGCCTTGCCTCCGCCCAGCGGCAGGTCGGCCATGGCGTTCTTGTAGCTCATGCCCTCCGACAGGCGCAGCGCATCGACGAACGCATCGTCCGATGTCGCGTAATTCCACATCCGGCATCCGCCCGCCGCCGGCCCGAGCGCGGTCGAGTGGATCGCAATGATCGCCCGGAGGCCGGTCTTCCTGTCGAAGAAATGATGGACGCTTTCGTGGCCTGCGAAGGCGGGCTTGTCGAACATGGGGAGCTGCTCCGAACGTCGCCGCCTTTTGCGCGGCTCGTGCGGGCGTATATCCCCTCGCCCCCGACACGTGAACCGTTGCGCGAAGCATGTTCGTGCCAGCTTCGCCGGGATTATCAGCGCTCAGCGCAATTATCGTGCAGAAGCAGGGTTATCGGACCATTGCGCCGCGATCAGGACCGGTCGAACAGCGCGTCGGCGGCGCCGGCGTCATCTGCGCCGACCAGCCGGTCCAGCGCGATAAGTAGCGGACCGGTCTGCGCGGTCTTGTCGGCGACCCAGATATTGACCTCGAGCGCGCCGCCCTCGATCGCGCGCGTGCGCGCCCGCCAGCTCTGCGCTTCCCACGCCAGCTCCTGCAGGAACAGCGCGCCTTCGCGGCCCGTCAGGCCATTCGACGCAGCCTGCTCCAGCACGTGCGCCAGGTTCGCATAGCCCTGTCTGGCCGACGCCAGCACCAGCGCGTTGGCCGACACCTTGCGAACCGTCTTGAAGCCCGCGAGCATCAGCAGCTCCTCGACCTCCTCGCCCGTCGCCAGTTGCGGCTCGGCCCAGGCGGATGCGAACGCTGCAGGCGGTGTCTTCTTCGTCTTGCGCGTGGTGTCGAGGAACACCCAGCGGCCGCCGGCATCGAGCGCGCGGAAAACGCGCCCGACCATTCCGGCCTTGTGATCGGCAAACGCGAACGCCTCGACCGAAATCACGGCCGGCAGCGATCCATCAACAAACCCGCGCGGCCGGTCGACTTCGCCCGCCGTCACCGTCGCCCGGGGCGCGGCGGTCGTCAGATACTCAGCGCAGTCGCGGCGCCATTCGGAGACCAGCGCCTGCCGTCCAGACTGTCCTGCGAACACATTCAGCAAAGCGCCGTCGCCGCCGATGAAGCCGATATCGCCCGGCCCGTTGGCCAGCTCAACCGCCGCATCGACTAGCTTGGTGTCCAGCGAGAACGAACCAGGCGCCAGCCTGCCCTCGCCCCACAATGTCTCGAGCGCCCGGATACGGATCGCAGTGCCGTTGGCGGCCTGGTTGCGGCTCGGGGCCTTGGCCTTGGGCGCTTCAACCGGAACCGGCTCCGCCTCGACAACAGCAGACGCGGGAGCCTTGGGCGCATCCGCGACCACTACGGGCTTGGCCGGCGGAGCAGCAGCCGCCTCGGCAGCTTCGCCGCCCTCAGCGGCTTCCGGCGCCGTATAGTCGCGCCCGCTCCACCAGGCGCCAAAGCGCCCGGCGAGATCGCCGCCAGCCAGTTTCTTCACCTGCGCAAGCATCGCGCGCAAACGCCCTCGAACAAGACCACCGTCAGGCTGTAACCATAGCCGCGGTTGGTTAATTTTCGGGGATGCCCAGAGGGTTGAATTTCAACGATTTGCGGCTGTTTGCTGCCCATTCTGCCGTCCCCACGGCAGGCCCGGCGCGCCCGACGGCAGCTGATTCCCCGGCGCCCGGACAAAGGCGAGGATATCGCCCCAGACCTTCTCCGCCTGAAGGTCGTTCATCAGCATGTGATACCCGTTGGCGTAGTACGCCGTCCGGATATGGGCAGGCATCTTCTCAACCGCCCGCTGCACCCCGTCCGGCAGGATCACCTCGTCCTTGGCGCCGTACAGGAACAGCGTCGGCACGGACGCAGGCAGGTCGACAATCTTGATATCCGCCTCTTCCATGATCGACACCACACCGTAGACGCTATCGATCCGGTTGGACTTCTGCACCAGCGGATTGAACCACATCTCGCGCAGCTTGGCGTTGTTGTCTGTTGTGACCACACGCACGCCCTCGGGCGGCACAACGATCCAGTCGGGCCGAACGTGGGAGGACACCCACAAGCTCGCGCCATAAAGCCAGGGCAGCGTCTGCCACCCCCGCAAGCCCGGCGCGGACAGGATCAGCGCATCCGCTCTCGGCGCGTTCGCATGGTCGGCAAACGCGGTGATCGCCATCGCCCCGCCCATGCTCTCACCCACGACCGCGATCTTCGCGTCAGGATGCCGCTCGCGCGCCACAGCCACCGCCGTCACCAGATCCTGCCGCATCACGTCATGCTGCGGCCAGATCATCCATCCCGGCGAGCGCCCGAAGCCGCGCTGGTCATACGCATAGACCGCCGCGCCATGGGCAGACCACCACGCGCCTGCTGATTTGAACGTGCCGGCATAATCGTTCATCCCATGCGCGGCGATAATCACCACGTCCGGCTCAGCCCGGTAGATGGCCGCCGACGCCGCGCACGTATCGACGCCTGTCGACAGAACGATGCCGCCTCCCGCATCGCAGGGTCCCAAACCCGCGCCTGCCCGCGCGCGGGGCTCGTAGATGTCGAGGCCCAGCTTCGCGCCATCGAACGAGGTAAACACGTGCCCCGTAAACCCGGGCGGGCCCGGCTGATCAACGCGCAGCGCGCCCTGCTGCAGCGGCGCACATCCCGCCGCCAGCGCCATCACCATACCGGCCAGCGCAGCCACCCAGCCGCGCGCAGATGTCGAATGAGCTGTGTCCTTGGTCATATCACCAGTTTCCCAACCCAGCGGCATTCGTCCATAGTCTGACGCATACAAACAAATGAGAGACGATCATGGAACCCGTCGAGCTGATAATCGAGCCCCGCGAGCGCGATATCGGCGGCTTTTCCGTCCGCCGGCTGATGCCTTTCGTGCAGCGCCGCAATGTCGGCCCGTTCGTGTTCTTCGACCATCTGGGCCCCGCCGAGTTCCCGCCCGGCAAGGGTATCGACGTCCGCTCCCATCCCCACATCGGCCTCGCAACTGTCACGTGGCTGTTCGATGGCGCACTTGATCACCGCGACAGCCTCGGCACCCAAAAGACCATCCGCCCCGGCGCCGTGAACTGGATGACGCCATCCAGACCTGGGTCGCCCTGCCGCTCGCGCACGAAGACACCGCACCTGACTTCCAGCACTATCCCGCAGACGTGCTACCCCGCATCCGCTCAGGCGACGCCGAGGGAACGCTGATCTCCGGCGCAGCCTATGGCCAGCGCTCCCCGGTGAAATTCCCCGCTGGCATCTGCCAGCTCACACTCACCGCCAACGCCGACACAACCATCGACACGCCAGATGTCCCTGAGCTCTGCCTCTATGTCGTCTCGGGCGAGGCCGAGATCGGCGGCAAGACGATTGCGGGCGGCGTCATGGCGATCCTGTCGCCGCAACGTCCGATCAAGGTCGCGCTGAAAGCGGGCACGCGCATCATGTTCGCTGGCGGCGACCCGCTCGATGGGCCCCGCCATCTCGACTGGAACTTCGTCGCCTCATCGAAGGAGAAGCTCACGAAAGCCTCAGCCGACTGGCGCAGCAGCATCGCGGCAGGCTTCAACGGCTCGCACTTCACCCAGCCCCCCGGCGAAACCGCGTGGATTCCGCTTCCTGGCGATCCGCAACCAGCCGGCGTAGATCACATCCCGGACGATCACGACGAAGACTGGGAAAGCTGATGAAAAAGTTTGCGCGGGCAGGAACCACGGTCGCATGGTGGCGTTGATCCTGCGAACTGGTTGAAATTGAAGAACGCAAGTTCGGAAGTCTCAGTCGGATCTGATAGAGCCAGCGCCTCACGGTGCTGGCTCTTTTAGTTTCTGCCGCCAGCCTGCCCGTTTGCGCCCATTCCACGCGCGAAATCATCCCCTTGCCGCACGCCTCCCGGCGGATAATGTCCCCCGCAATTGAGGGAGTTGCGGATGAAAATTCGAATATTGGCGGCCGCCGGCATGTTGTCGGCCCTTCTGGCCGGATGCGGTGGCGAAGCGCCCAAGGCTGCAGGCCCGACCTCGCCAGAGATCACGGCGGCAGACCTTGGCTATCGCATCAAGGAACTGGCCGACGACAAGTACGAAGGCCGCGCTCCCGGCACGCCGGCTGGCGAAGCTGCCGCCCAATGGATCGCTGACGAGTTCAAGCGCGTCGGCGCCCTGCCCGGCAATCCGGACGGCACCTACTTCCAGACCGTCGAGATGGTTGCGCAAACCGTCGACCCGGCCACGTCCTCGCTGAAGATCGCCGGCCCGGCTGGCAAGGCCTGGAACCTCAAGCTTGGCCCCGACGCCGTGTTCATCACGAAGGACCAGGCCAACGCCACCGTGTCGTTCGAGAACTCCGATCTCGTCTTCGTCGGCTACGGCGTCGTTGCGCCCGAAGCCAACTGGAACGACTACGCAAGCGTCGACGTGAAGGGCAAAACGGTCGTCATGTTCGTGAACGACCCGGGCTTCGTCACCAATGACGAGACGCTCTTCAACGGCAAGGCCATGACCTATTACGGCCGCTGGACCTACAAGTTCGAGGAAGCCGCCCGCCAGGGCGCCACGGCAGCCCTGATCATCCACGAGGAACTCCCCGCCGCTTACGGCTGGGGCGTCGTCGAAGGCTCGTGGACCGGCGAACAGGCCGACCTCGTCCGCGCTGACGCGGGCGCATCCCGCGCCAAGCTCGAAGGCTGGATCCAGCTCAACCACGCGACGGAGCTGTTCAAGGCCGCCGGCCTCGACATCGACACGATGCGCGCCGCCGCCAACAAGCCGGGCTTCAAGTCCGTGCCGATGACGGGCCTCAAGGCTTCCGCGACCATCAACCAGACGATCCGCAAGGAAACCTCGCGCAACGTGGTCGCCACCGTCCGCGGCACGGAGAAGCCCACCGAGCACGTCCTGCTGATGGCCCACTGGGACCACCTCGGCAAAGGCGCGAGCGATGATCCGGCCGCCGACGTGATCAACAACGGCGCCGTCGACAACGCCACGGGCGCCGCCGCGATCCTCGAGATCGCCGAGAAGCTCGCTTCGGGCCCCGCCCCGCAGCGCTCGGTCACGTTCGTCGCCGTCACGCTGGAAGAGTCTGGCCTGCTGGGCTCGGCCTATTTCGGCGAGAACCCGCTGATCCCACTCAAGGATATCGTGGGCGGCATCAACATCGACGCGCTCCAGCCCTCGGGTCTCGCCAAGGACGTCATCGTCATCGGCGCCGGCGCCTCGCAGATGGAAGACCTGCTGGCCACCGTGCTCGCCGAAACCGGCCGCGTGATCCGCCCCGATCAGCATCCGGAAAACGGCTACTTCTATCGCTCGGACCACATCAGTCTCGCGAAGAAGGGCGTGCCCATGCTCTACATCGACAGCGGCATTGACCTTGTCGAAGGCGGCGTCGCCGCAGGCGAAGCGATCGGCAAGACCTACACGGACGAGGCCTATCACAAGCCGGCCGATGAATACGCGGACGACTGGAACCTGTCCGGCATGGCGGCCGACATCACCGTCGACTACCAGGTCGTCAACCGCCTCGCCAATTCGACCGACTGGCCGAACTGGAACGAGGGCAACGAGTTCAAGGCCCTCCGCGACGCCCAGCGCGCCGCGCCGTAAGCCTTCGGAAACTCACAACGACAAAGGGCGGAGCCAAAAGCTCCGCCCTTTTTCTTTGCGCAATCTGCGCTAGCCTGCGCGCAGAAGGAGACGCCCATGCCGCTCGACCGCTCCAAACTGCACAAGGGCTTCCAGACCTACCTCACCAACGCAGAAGTCGCGTCGGGCATGACGTATGAGGACTTCGCCGCCATCCTCACAAAATCGAAACGCACCAAGCATGGCGAGTTCCGCGCGCACCTCATGGAAAAAACCGGCCTCGGCCATGGCCACGCCAACGCCATCGTCGCGGTCTGGCTGCAGGTGAACGGCGCAGCAGCGCCCGCGAAGAAGGCCGCAAGCAAGGCTCCGGCGAAGAAGAAGTAGCACCGGCAAGCCCGCGCCTCGTCCTTCGACAGGCTCAGGATGAGGCGCTCAGCAGCGATAGCGGAAAGGCCTCATCCTGAGCCTGTCGAAGGACGGGGCCGCGCTCACCGACGATTCAGCTCACACCGGCCGCATCATGAACCGGCTGAACGGATCGTCGGTATAGTCCCCGAACGGCCCGCAGAACGAGAACCCCGCGCTCTCATACAGCCTGATCGCCGGCTCGAACGCCGCCGTCGATCCCGTCTCTAGCCACAGCGCCTTCAGGCCCATGAACCTTGCCTGCATGCTGATATGGTTCAGCATCTCTCGCCCATAGCCGCGGCCAAGCCAGCGATCGTCAACGCGCATCGACTTGATCTCGCCATTCTCCGCATCCAGCCGCTTCAGCGCGCCCATCACAGCAAGGTTTTCGCGAACCCATCCCGTCCAGAACGTGACATCCGGTCGGCGCAGCTTGTCGATATCCAGCGCGTGCACGCTATCCGGCGGCGAATTCTCATGCATGCCAGCAAGGTGGCGCCGTATCAGCGCGTGCACCTCTGCTCTAGAAAGATCGTCAACGCAGAAGTTGAGTGCGTGAGAATTCAAACGCAAGCCTCCGCGACGAAGCAAGAAATAGTTGGAACCTATCGCGTAAGAGACACCTTGCCTGACTCAGGCAGAAAGACGCCCCGCGGCTCAAATACACACTCGGGATCGCCGATCTTGGTAAGATCAGCATCGATGGGCACCTCCGTGTAATAATGCGAGCACTCCAGAGATAGCACACCATCGCTGACCACCACGACGCCGCTAGTATCTTCGATGGCTTTTCCATCGACCTTTTTGGAGTACGCCATAACAACGAGATGGACTTCTCGTGCAGCCGGAGTCTGAGCAATCAGTTTGAATTTTTGCGAGCGTGAGAATGACTGTGTCTTCGAATACTCGAAGCGAGTTGGAGGGTCTTGCACGACGCCCCCTTCAGCAACAAGCTTGTACGTGAACTCCTTGGGCGCGATCTGATCGCACCCCGCAATCGCTAGTGCGAGAGCGACGAAAGCCAGTTTTCTGAGAATCACGCTTCCCCCCGATGGCAGCATAGCTTTCTATGCAGCCACTAATTTGGCTTGTCGGCAATCCTACATCCGCTCCGGTATCGCAATCCCGATCAGCCCGAGCACGATCTCCAGCTGCTTCAGTGTCGCCAGCGCCAGCGCAAGGCGCGAGGCCTTCTTCGCCGGATCGCTTTCGATCAGCACAGGCGCCGCCGCATAGAAGCTCGAGAACGCCTGCGCCAGCAGATAAGCGTGATCGCACAGGATATGCGGCATGCGCTTGTCATACGCCCCGCGCAGCGCATCGTTGAACGCATCGAACTGCAGAACCAGCGCACGCTCCGCATCCAGCTCCACGCTGATCGGTCCAGGCGTCACGCCCTCGCCCGCGGCGCGCCGCGCCAGCGATTTGATCCGCACCGCCGCATACAGCAGATACGGCCCCGTCTTGCCCTCGAACGACACGAACCGATCAAGATCGAAGATGTAGTTCGTCGTCCGCACGTTGGAGAGATCGGAAAACTTGATCGCCGCCACCGCCACCTTGTGCGCAATGTCCGCGCGCTCGGCTTCGGATACATCCGCGCCCAGCTCCGCCTCCGTCATCCGCGACAGCGCCGTCGCATCAGCCTGCGCGATGAACTCATGCAGCTTCAGCACGCCGCCATCGCGCGTCTTGTAGGGCTTGCCATCCGCGCCGTTCACCGTGCCGAAGCCAAGATGCTCCAGCGTGCTTTCCGGCATCAGCCCCGCACGATCGCTCGCCCGGAATACCTGCTCGAAGTGCAGCGCTTGCCGCTGGTCCACCACATAGAGCGTCAGCTGCGGATCAATGCTTTGCTTGCGATCAATGATCGTGCCAAGGTCCGAGCCATGATAGCCAATCGCGCCATCCCGGTTCACTAGGATGATCGGCGGCATCTCTTTCTTGTCGCTCTCGCGCGCCACGCGCACGATCCACGCGCCCGCATCCAGCTCCGCAATCCCGCGCGCCTTCAGGTCCTCGACCAGCGCCGGAATGAACGGCTCGGCGTCGCTCTCACCCTTCCACAGGTTGAACGTCACGCCCAGACTCGCACACTCGCGCTCCAGCCCCACGCGCGTCACATCGCAGAAATGCCGCCACAGCGCGCGATAGCCCGGCCGCCCGGATTGCAGCTCCTGCGTCGCCTGCCGATCCTCGTTCCGTCGCGCTTCATCGGCCTTCGATTTGCCCGACGCCAGCGGATACAGCCGCCCGAGATCGTCCATCGTCACCGGGCTCGTCTCCGGATACGGCCCGGTGAAGCCCGCGTCGAAATACGGCAAGTCGGGCTGCTCCAGCTTCACCTCATTGATCAGCTGGCCCATCTGCAGGCCCCAGTCGCCGAGGTGCACGTCGCTGGTGACGCTATCGCCCAGAAAGCGGAACAGCCGCTGCAGCGAATCCCCGATTACCGTCGAGCGCAGATGCCCGATGTGCATTTCCTTCGCGACGTTCCAGCCGCCAAAGTCGATCACCACCCGGCGCGGGCTCGCAACGCTCGCCGCCCCCGCGCGCGCATCATCCGCCACCTGCTGCGCCCGCGACGAAAGCGCCGCTGCCGACAGCTTCACATTGATGAAGCCCGGCCCCGCCACGTCGGCAGACGCGACAATGTCGGAGGCCCGCAGCGCCGCAACGATCGCATCCGCAATCTCGCGCGGGTTCTTGCCCAGCTTCTTCGCCGCCGCCATCGCGCCATTGCACTGGAAGTCGGCAAGGTCCGGCCGGTCAGACCGGCGCATCGCGCCAAGCCCCGCATCGAGCCCGAGCGTGGCAAACGCTTCACCCGCTGCGACAGAGAGCGCTTCGGAAAGTTCAGCTGGCTTGGTCATGGGCAAGTCCGGAGGAAAGGCTTCTAAGCCCCGCCGGACTACTGCGGCGCGGCGGGCGGTGCAACGTTGATGGTGAAGCGGGTGCCCGATCGGTTGTACGCCAGCTGCTCGGGCGTGAGATCAAACCCAGCGATAACCTCGAAGTTCGACCCCGAAACCGTCTCGTTGGCGCGCGGGATCATGATGCCCGGAACTTTCTCGGTCAGGCGCACGATGTCCTTGTCCGCCGGCCAGGTGACCGGAATGTCGAACCGCTCCTTGGCAAGGATGCTGCGGTCGCGGCGCGTCACGGTCACGAACACCGGATAGGTGTGGCTCAAGCCTTCGGCCTTCGGCCCGCGGCCAAAGGCAAAGTCGATCTCGATTTCCATGGTGATCGGGTTGGTGCCGATATAGCGGCAATAGCCGCGCACGCCCTCGATGGCGCCGGTAAAGCCGACATTCTCATGCCGCTCGGGGCCCTTGATCTCGACCACGCGCGAGGCGTCGTACAGCGCACCGGCCACCGGGCACGGGCCCACGTTCGGGCGGTCGTCGAAATTGGAAGCATCAATCCCGAAGCAGCCCGAAAGCAGCACGGCCGGCAGGGCAAGGGTCGCAAGCACGAAACGCTTCACTGGCACATCCTGGGGCTGGGCCTGCCGGGGGAGACTCCACGGCTGGCGGCATCCGTCACCGGGCGGTGATAGCCTCTGATCCGCCCCCGGCGCAATGGCGCTAACTGCCCAAGAATCGCCGCTTTTGAGCTTCGGGCGAATAGGGAGTAGGGAATGGGGATTGGGAACATTAGCCCCATATGCAGATACGGCTCGGCTGCACTATTTCCCTACTCCCCATTCCCTATTCCCAGCGAAGCATGACCAAACCCGCCCTCTCCATCCTGCTTGCCGCGCCCCGGGGCTTCTGCGCCGGGGTCGACCGCGCGATCCAGATCGTCGAGCAGGCGCTCGCGAAATGGGGCGCCCCCGTCTATGTGCGGCACGAGATCGTCCATAACGCGCACGTCGTGAAGCGGCTGGAGGCCATGGGCGCCATCTTCGTCGAGGAACTCAACGAATGCCCGGATGACCGCCCGGTCGTCTTCTCCGCCCACGGCGTGCCCAAGGTCGTTCCCGCCGAAGCTGCCCGCCGCCAGATGACCTATGTGGACGCCACCTGCCCGCTCGTCTCCAAGGTCCACGCCGAAGCGCAGCACCACGCCCGCAACGGCCTCCACATCCTGCTCATCGGCCACGCCGGCCACCCGGAAGTCGTCGGCACGATGGGCCAGCTCGATCCCGGCTCCATGACGTTGATCGAGACCGTGCAGGACGCAGAAAATTTCCAGTACGCCGATCCCGCGCGTCTCGCCTACGCGACGCAAACGACACTATCGGTCGACGACACCAAGGACATCGTCGCGACGCTGCGCCACCGCTTCCCGCAAATGGCCGAACCGCGCAAGGACGACATCTGCTACGCCACCACAAACCGGCAGGACGCCGTGAAGGTGATCGCGCAGGAAGCGCAACTCGTCCTCGTCATCGGCGCCGCCAACTCGTCCAACTCCGTCCGCCTCAAGGAAGTCGCGGAACGCTCCGGCGCGGACGCGGCCTATCTCATCGCCTCGGCCGACAATATCGACTGGTCCTGGTTCGACGGCGTCACCACGCTGGGCCTCACCGCCGGCGCCTCCGCCCCCGAGACACTCGTCCAAGGCGTCATCGCCGCCTGCCGCGCCCGCTTCGCCGTCTCCGTGAAGGAAGTCGTCACCGCCCAGGAAGACGTCGTCTTCCGCATCCCCCGCGTGCTTGAAGGCGCCTGACGGACCGGCGCCCCGCGAGACGCGCCGCGTGCTCACAAACCTCTCAACACCCCGCCCCCACGTCACCTATTGCCTACCGCCCACTGCCTGCTGCTTACTCCCCCCATGAACCGCCGCCATTTCCTCACGACCACCGCCGCCGCAGCGCTCGCCGCCTGCGCCACCCCGCCGCTAAACGCGACACCCTCGCGAAAACCCAACATCATCGTCGTCCTCGCCGACGACCTCGGCTATGGCGACCTTGGCCCCTATGGCGCCGGCATGATCCGCACGCCGAACCTCGACCGCATGGCGGCAGAAGGCGCGCTACTCACGTCATTCTACGCCTCAGCCAGCCTCTGCACGCCCTCGCGCGCCGGCCTGCTCACCGGCCGCTATCCGATCCGCACGGGCCTCGCGCGCGACGTGATCCGCCAGACCGACACGCACGGCCTGCCGCTATCCGAGATCACCATCGCTGAAGCGCTCAAGCCCGACTACGCCACCGCGATCGTCGGCAAGTGGCACCTCGGCCATGTCGCGCCGTTCTGGCCGCCGACCAACCAGGGCTTCGACCTCTTCCACGGCCTGCCCTACAGCCACGACATGCAACCGCTCGCCATGAGCAAGGCAACTGCCGCCGGCGTAGAGATCGTCGACGACACGCCTGACATGGATCGCCTCACCGAACAGTTCTTCGCCCGTGGCCTGCAGTTCATCGACGACAACCGCGACCGCCCCTTCTTCCTGCTGCTGACGCTGACAGCACCCCACGTGCCGCTCGACCCGCACCCCGATCACGCCGGTCATTCCGCCGCCGCCGAATACGGCGACGTGGTCGAAGAGATCGACGCCAACATGGGCCGCCTGTTCGCGAAGCTGAAAGCGCTCGGCCTCGACGACGACACGCTGGTCATCCTCACCTCCGACAACGGCCCATGGTGGGAAGGTTCAACCGGCGGCCTGCGCGACCGCAAAGGTGGCGCAGGCTGGGAAGGCGGCTACCGCGTGCCCTTCATCGCGCGCCAACCGGGCCGCATCCCCGCCGGTCTCGTCAACGGCTCCATCGCCATGAACATAGACCTGCTGCCCACACTCGCCCGCTGGACCGGCGCGCCCGCGCCCGCCGCCGAACTCGACGGAGCCGACATCGCCACGTTGCTCACGCAACGCACGGCCGCATCGCCCCACGACGAACTGGTGCTCTTCATCAATGAAGAGGTCGCCGCCATCCGCACCCAGCGCTACAAATACGTGGTGCGCAGCCACTACCGCACCTACGAAGCCCCGCTCGACGCTCCCGGCCGCACCGACTGGGCCGTACTGGTCGACATGGCCAACGACCCCTCCGAATCCTACGACGTTTCGGCCCTGCATCCCGATGTGCTGGCCGACATGCAGGCGCGCCTTACCCGCGCCCGCGCAACCTTCGATCCGCTGAAGACGCAGCAGCCCAGCTAAACGCACGCACGCTTGCGCACCGGCCCCGGCGCCCCTAACCGTGCTGCATGGCCGTCTACACAGACATCGACGACGCAACGCTTTCCGCGTTCCTGGACGAGTACGATCTCGGCCCGCCGCTCGCGTTCAAGGGCATCGCCGAGGGCGTGCAGAATTCCAACTTCCTGCTGGAGACACGCAAGGGCCGCTACATCCTCACCGTATTTGAAAAACGGACGAGAAGGGATGACCTGCCCTTCTTCATGGGAATGATGGCGCATCTTGCCGCGAAAGACTTCCCCGCGCCGCTGCCTGTGCCCGCGAAGGATGGGAATCCGCTACGCACAATCCACGGCAAGAGCGCCGTGATCTGCACATTCCTGCAGGGCATGAGCCCACGCCGCCCCAGCCACGAACAATGCCGCGAACTCGGCCAGGCGCTCGGCCGCTTCCACGTCGCCCTCGCCGACTTCCGCATGCGCCGCCCCAACGACCTGTCCCTGCCGGCCTGGCCAAAGCTCTGGGAGGGCCGCGCCTCGGCTGCCGACGCGCTCTCCCCGGGCCTCGCCTCGCAGATCGATGGCGACATGGAATTCCTGAAGTCCAACTGGCCGAAGGCTTTGCCCGGCGGCGCGATCCACGCCGACATGTTCCCCGACAATACCTTCTTTCTCGATGGCAAGCTGTCAGGCGTCATCGACTTCTATTTCGCCTGCTCGGATTTCCTCGCCTACGACATCGCCGTGTGCTTGAACGCCTGGTGCTTCGAGCGGCGCGGCGAGTTCAACCTCACCAAGGGCCGCGCGCTGATCTCTGGCTACGAAACCGTGCGCCGCCTCGAACCGCGCGAGCGTTCCGCGCT
>NCEM01000016.1 GCA_002280725.1 Alphaproteobacteria bacterium 32-64-14 | reverse complement strand
CACGTGCTCGCCGACAAGGCCTATGACAGCAACGCCCTACGCGCGCTCATCAAGGCCAGGCGAGCCAAAGTCGTCATCCCCTCCAACCGAACGCGCAGGAAAATCATCCGCCATGACAAGGCGATCTACAAAAAACGCAACCAGGTCGAGCGCTGCATCAACAGGCTCAAGAACTTCAAGCGCTTCGCTACCCGCTATGACCGCAGAGCAACGCGCTTCCTCGCCTTCATACACCTCGCCTGCGCAATGCAGTGGGAGACATGAATGTCGATTGGACCTAGACCTCGACGATGCGGACGCCCTTGGGCGAGGCGGCGAGCGCGACCTTGCCGGTTTTCAGCTTGAGGGCTTTCTCGCCGAAGATTTCGCGGCGCCAGCCTTTGAGAGCCGGGATATCAGGCTCGTTCTCGCGGGCGAGCGTCTCGATGTCAGCGGCGTTGGCGATGAGGCGCGTTGCGATGCCGGCGTCGTCGCAGACCTGCTTGAGCAGGACCTTCAGAAGCTCGACGATGGCGCCGGGCGGCGGGCCGCTGGACTCGGGGCGCTCGACCACGGGCGCATACTTGTCCGGGTCGTCGAGGGCTTCGTTAATGGCCTGGATCAGGCCGGCGCCGTGGCGGGATTTCGCGAAGCCCTGTTGGACGCCGCGCATGCGGTCGAGCGCGTCGAGCGTGCGCGGCTTCTGCTGGGCGATTTCCTGGATGGCGTCGTCCTTGAGGATGCGGCCGCGCGGCTTGTCGGTTTCCTGCGCCACGCGCTCGCGCCAGGCGGAGACGTTGGCGAGGACGGCGAGATAGTCGTTGCGGTACTTCCGGATCTTCTGGCGCTTCCAGGCGTCCTTCGGATCGAAGGAGTAGTTTTCGGGATCGACGAGGGCGGCGTGCTCGTCGGCGATCCAGTCAAGGCGGCCCTGCTTCTCGAGCTTGTCGTGCAGGATGCGATAGATGCGGCGGAGGAAGGTGACATCGCCGCGCGCGTATTCGAGCTGTTTGGGTGAGAGCGGACGGCGGGCCCAGTCGGTGAACTGGGAGGATTTGTCGACCGTGCCCTTCACGGTGCGGGCGACGAGGTTCTCGTACGAGATCGAGTCGCCGAGGCCAGCGGCCATGGCGGCGATCTGTGAGTCGAACACCGGGGAGGGCACCTTGCCCATGAGGCGCGAGAAGATTTCGAGATCCTGACGGGCGGCGTGGAACACCTTCACGCGGCTGGTGTCGGCGAGAAGATCGAGCAGCGCCTTGAGGTTGATGCCGGGGGCGAGCGGATCGATCAGCGCGTCGTAATCGTCGGTGGCGATCTGGATCAGGCAAACCTGCGGCCAGTAGGTCGATTCCCGGTGGAATTCGGTATCGACGGCCAGGAAATCGCCCTTGGCCAACTCGACGCAGGCAGCCTCCAGAGCCGCGGTATCGGTGATCAGGCGGATCTCGCCGGATTGGTCGTGGTCGGTGGTTCCTGACAACGTCAACTGGCTCCTGATTCGACCACAGGCCGATATTGACAAGTTCGAGGGCGACATGCGCTTGTCCGCCCCGAACGATCAAGCAAATTCCCGCGACTTTCGCCGGACAAACAGGAGTTTTGCCCCGATGCATGCTTACAGGACGCATTCCTGCGGCCAGCTGCGCGCGGAGCATGTCGGCAATAATGTCCGCCTGTCCGGCTGGGTCCACCGCAAGCGGGACCTGGGCGGCCTCCTGTTCATCGACCTGCGCGACCACTACGGCATCACACAGTGCGTGGTGACGCCCTCCAACGCGCATTTTGCCAAGCTGGAGCGTATCCGGGTCGAGTCGGTCATTACCCTGACCGGCGAGGTTGTTGCTCGCGATCCAGGCACGGTGAACGCCGCACTGGCGACCGGCGAGATCGATCTCAAGGTCAAGGAGCTGACGGTTATATCGGAATCCGAGGAGCTGCCGCTGCCGGTGTTTGCCGAGCCGGAATACCCGGAAGACGTGCGCCTGAAATACCGCTTCCTCGACCTCCGCCGCGAGACGCTGCACGCGAACATCGTGACGCGGACAAAAGTCATCGCCTCGATGCGCAAGCGGATGCACGAGACCGGTTTCACGGAATACTCGACGCCAATCCTGACTGCGTCCTCGCCCGAAGGCGCGCGTGACTTCCTGGTGCCGAGCCGCATACACCAGGGCAAGTTCTTCGCGCTGCCGCAGGCGCCGCAGCAGTACAAGCAGCTGCTGATGGTGGCGGGCTTCGATCGCTACTTCCAGATCGCGCCGTGCTTCCGCGATGAAGACCCGCGCGCCGACCGTCTGCCGGGCGAGTTCTACCAGCTCGACTTGGAGATGAGCTTCGTCACGCAGGAAGACGTGTGGGACACGATGGAGCCCGTGCTGCGAGGCGTGTTCGAGGAGTTTGGCAACGGCAAGCCGGTGACGCAGAAATTCCCGCGCATTCCGTATGACACGTCGATCCGCAAATACGGCTCGGACAAGCCGGATATCCGCAACCCGATCGAGATGGACAATGTGTCTGACCACTTCCGTGGATCGGGTTTCAAGGTCTTCGCGGGCATGCTGGAGAAGGACGCCAAGAACGAGGTTTGGGGCATTCCCGCGCCGGGCGGCGGCAGCCGCGCGTTTTGCGACAAGATGAATTCGTGGGCGCAGCAGCTGGGCCAGCCTGGCCTCGGCTACATCTTCTGGCGCGAGGGCGAGGAAGGCGGCGCGGGTCCGGTCGCCAAGAACATCGGGCCTGAGCGGACGGAAGCCATTCGCCAGCAGTTCGGGCTGAAGGTTGGCGATGCCGTGTTCTTCACGGCGGGCGACCCCAAGGCGTTCTACAAGTTCGCGGGCGAGGCGCGGAACCGCGTTGGCACGGAGCTGAACCTGACGCAGCCGGACCAGTTCGCCTGCTGCTGGATCGTGGACTTCCCGTTCTATGAGTGGAGCGAGGAAGAGAAAAAGGTCGACTTCGCGCACAACCCGTTCTCGATGCCGCAAGGTGGGCTGGAGGCACTGAACAGCGGCGTTGATCCGCTGTCGCTGAAGGCGTTCCAGTACGACATGGTCTGCAACGGCTATGAGATTGCGTCGGGCTCGATCCGGAATGCGAGCCCGGATACAATGGTGCGGGCTTTCGAGATCACGGGGCTGACCAAGGAAGACGTCGAAACGCAGTTTGGCGGCATGTACCGGGCGTTCCAGTTCGGCGCGCCGCCGCATGGTGGCATGGCCGCTGGCGTCGATCGCATCGTCATGCTTGTCTGCGGCGTGCAGAACCTGCGCGAGATCACGCTGTTCCCGATGAACCAGCAGGCGCAGGATCTGCTGATGGGCGCGCCGAGCGAGGCGGCCATGAAACAGCTGCGCGAGCTTGGCATCAGGGTCGTCGCCGACAAGAAGTAGCGCCGACGGAAAGGGATCCGCATGAGGCTGGTGGTTGCTGGTGGACTTTTGCTGTCGCTGGCCGCGTGTGTGGGAACGCCGGATGTCGAGGTGACGGCGCTGGCTGATGGGCGGTTCCTGTACGCGACCGTACCCGCTGGCGAACTGCCAGAGCCGGATGTGATGGGGGCGGTAATTGAAGAGGGTGAGGCGCGTTGCCAGAAGGATGGCAAGACGTCCTTGCTCGATTCCGCGACGGTGACGCGCGACGGGAAGCAGTTCGACGAGCACTTCTATACGTGTGTCGCACCGTAGGGCTCCAGACTCAATTGGCGTCCATCAGGTAATGGCTGTGGCGAGATAGACGGCGGACAGGAATGTGTCGCTGCGCTTGTCATAACGGGTTGCGATGCGGCGAAAGTCCTTCAGCCTGCAGAACATGCGCTCAATGAGGTTCCTGCTCCGGTATGCCTTGCCGCTGTAGGTATGTGGATGTTTGCGCGTCGGGTTGGTCGGGATCACGGCCTCCGTCCCGCGGTCGGCGAGCCAGTCGCGCAAGGACCGGGCGTCATAGGCGCGATCCGCCTGGAAGCGCCGCGCCGGACAACGGATAGCGAGCAGGGCTCTGGCTCCGTCGAGATCGTGGGCATTGCCGGGAGTGAGGACAAAGGCGACAGGGCGGCCCGCATCGCCGGTCGGCGCGTGGATTTTCCTCGTTCGGCCGCCGCGCGAGGCGCCAATGGCATGATGACAAGCCCTCCGTTTGTGCCCGCCGCCGTACGGTGGGCCTTGATGTGGGTGGAGTCCACTGAGCCGGCGAAGACCCCTGTCGAGCCTGTCACAGCGTAGAAGATCTCCTGCCAGACGCCCTGCCGGCTCCACCTGTTCCAGCGATTGTAGATCGTTGTTTGAGGGCCATAGACGGCTGGGCAGTCCTTCCAGCGCCCTGCGGAGCGCAGTATGTGCATGATCCCTGATAGCACACGAAGGTCATCCACCCTGCGCGCCTCGCACCGCCCTGTCGGAAGATGCGGCTGGATCGCTCGCCACCCCACATCCGACAGCCAATAAACCTCACGCTTCCTCGCCATCCTGAAATCCTCCCGGATCAAAGGAATCAAGCGCCGCTCAAATCAGCAAGATCAATTGGGTATGGAGCCTAGACGCACCCGCTGGTTGGGGTCTGCTCGCTGGAAAGATTCATCGGCGCGGGCGACCGGCTGGCCTGCGCCCGGCCGCCCCCTTGCACAGCCAGGCCGCCAGCGGGACGGCAGCCGCTGCTGCCACCAAAACAGCCGCCATCACGACACGGTTTGCAAACATGGACTCGTCTGCTCTACGCGCGTGGCCAGGCCGCCGCGCGCCTTTGCCCTGAAAGTGCCCCCAGCCTCCGACCGACAATCAAAGCCGCGCGCTCCCCGGCAGGCCACGTGCCCACGTGGCGTTGCTAAATCCCGCGCTTGCGGTTTTCTTCGGTCGTCCTTGGGGCAGATTCGCAATGGCGTTGCGGGTTGGCCGGACTTCGCGGCGCCTTCGATCCGACCCTTTTCTGACTTTTCAGCGGAACAGGCCGTGAGCGAGCCCCCAGCCGCATAAATCTCTCGCACGAGCCTGATTTCACGGTCGGCTCGATGCGGGTCTCGCCCTCGGCATGCCGGGTCTTTGCCGGTGCGGAAGAATCGCGCGTCGAGGCTCAGACGCTCACTGCGCTCATCGCATCGGCCCGCGCCAACGGCGCCACGGTCAGCCGCGACGACCTGATCAACGCCTGCTGGGATGACCGGGTCGTCAGCGACGATGCCGCCACCCGCACCATCGCAAAGGTACGTGCCCTGGCGAAGGGCATCACCCCGCCGCCCCGTCCGAAACCGGATTGACGTCTCAGCCCGCCGACAGCTCAGTGTAGCGGCGCAGGTGCCAGTCGGTGTTGCCGAACTGGCTCTCGATCATCGTCACGCGCTTGAAGAAGTGGCCGACGTTGAGTTCGTCCGTCATGCCCATGCCGCCGTGGATCTGAACCGCGTCCTGGCTCACCAGCTTGCCAGCCTTGCCCACCTGAACCTTCGCCGCAGACGCCGCCATCTTGCGGGCCTTGTCCGCCTCATCGAGCTTCAGCGTCAGCATGTAGGTCATCGATGTCGCCTGCTCGGCCGCCATGAACATGTCGACCATGCGGTGCTGCAGGACCTGGAAGTTGCCGATCGGCTGGCCGAACTGCTTGCGCTGTTTGGAGTACGAGATCGTTGCCTCGTTCAGAACCTTGAAGCAGCCAACCGCCTCGGCGCACAGCGCAGCGATGGCGTTGTCGATCACCTTCTCGACCAGCGGCAGGCCATTGTCGGCCGCGCCAATCAGGGCATCGGCGCCGACAGCAACATTCTCGAAATGCACTTCCGAAGCGCGCAGGCCGTCCACGGTCGGATAATCCCGCGTTGTCACGCCCTTGGCGTCCTTCGCCACGAGGAACACTGACACGCCTTTTGCGTCGCGCTGCCCGCCTGAGGTGCGCGCCGTAACGATCAGATGCGTCGCAAACGGCGCACCGAGCACCACGGCCTTGTGGCCGTTCAGGACATAGCCGGCGCCGTCCTTCTTCGCGGTGGTCGAAACGTCGTTCAGATCGAAGCGGCTCTTCGGCTCGGAATACGCAAACGCAATGCGCGTCTCGCCGCCGATGATGCCCGCAATGTGCTCTTCCTTCTGCGCATCCGTGCCGCCGTGACGGAAGAAGTTTCCGCCGATCACAACGGTCTGCAGGTAGGGCTCGATCACGAGGCCCTTGCCGAATTCCTCGGAGATGATCATCGCCTCGATCGGGCCGCTTCCAAAGCCGCCTTCAGCCTCGGTGAACGACGCGCCCAGCAGACCTAGCTCGGCGAACTGCGCCCACATCTCGGGGCGCCAGCCGGCGTCCGACTTCGCCACCTTCCGGCGCGTATCGAAGTCGTATTGCTGGCTGACCAGCTTGGCGACCGTGTCGCGCAGCATGTCCTGTTCGGAGGTGAAGCTGAAATCCATGGAAAGTCTCCTCGAACCCCATCTAGGGGCAGGCGTTGGGATGGTGCAACAGAGTCAGGCCACACTTGCGCCCGGCGCGACCTTGGGTCGCCGGGGTTTGCGCAAGGTGGCGACAAAAAGTTCGGCGGCAATCAGGTTCGGCACCCAGGCGAGCCAGGCGATATACTGGTAGGACCAGACGAAATCGCTCGGTATCAGCCCCTGCGCGCCCAGATAGCCAGCCAGCGGCAACTGCAGGCGGAGCGTAACGGCCCCAAACGTCAGGGCGAACGAGCGGATCATCCAGCGCTCGTGCGCCGTGAAGTCCTTCTGCATCGCAGAGCGCAGCGCCAGCAGGGTGAACGGCACCCACAGCACGGCGAGCATGAAGAAGCCCCAGCCGGCGATCGGACCAGCCGTTGATGACAGCGCGATAGACCCGCCCGCGAGGCCGCCGATCACGCAGGCGGCCACATAGATCCGGCCAATCCAGCGATGCAGCCTTGGCGCCTTCCGGCGCAGCGGCTTGAGAAATTGGAAGGCACCAACCAGCATGGCGACGCCCGACGCCGCAACGTGCGCTTGCAGGCCCCACGGATCGAACATCGGGTTCATGATCGGCAGGTGCACAAAGCCCGTGGCGGCGTGGAAAAGCGCATAGCCCCCAACGCCCACCGACAGGAACGCAATCACGCCCCAGATTGCGTAGTTGCCGACGCTACCAGCGGTCATCTGTCCCTCGCCTCATGCCCCTCGATGGGGGCTAGTTGTTCCGGGAGCCTACCATCAGCCGCATTAGAGCCCCAGAACCATCTTGGCGATGATGTTGTGCTGGATCTCGTTGGACCCGCCATAGATCGAGGTCTTGCGCATGTTGGCGTAGGTCGGCGCCGCAAGGTGAGCGTACTCGGGCCCGATCGGGAACTGGTTGTCGCCATCCTTCGGGAAGCCGCGGAAATACGGCGCGCCATAGACGCCCACCGCCTCCAGCGTCAGCTCGGTAATGCGCTGCTGGATCTCTGTGCCCTTGATCTTCAGGATCGAGCTTTCCGGCCCCGGACCCTTGCCCTTGCTCTCACGCGCCAGCGTGCGCAGCTCGGTGTACTCCAGCGCGATCAGGTCGATCTCGAGTTCAGAGACCTTCTTGGCGAATTCTGGATTGCGGATGATCGGCTGGCCCTGGTCCAGCTCCACCGAAGCGATCTCGCGCAGACGCTCGATGCCCTTCTTGGAGCGCGCGACGCCGGCAATACCCGTGCGCTCGTGCGCCAGCAGGTACTTGGCATAAGTCCAGCCCTCGTTCTCCTTGCCGACAAGGTTCGCGACCGGAACCTTCACGTCGGTGAACCACGTCTCGTTGACCTCATGGCCGCCATCCATCGTGATGATCGGGCGCACTTCCACACCCGGCGTCTTCATGTCGACGAGGATGAAAGAGATACCTTCCTGCGGTTTCTTCGCCGTCGGGTCGGTGCGGCAAAGCACGAAGATCCAGTCCGCGAAGTGGCCCAGCGTCGTCCACGTCTTCTGGCCGTTGATGATGTAGTGGTCGCCGACGCGCTCGGCCTTGGTCTTCAGCGACGCAAGGTCCGATCCTGCGCCCGGCTCGGAATAGCCCTGGCACCAGAAGTCCGTGCCGTTGATGATGCGCGGCAGGTAGTGCGCCTTCTGCTCTTCGCTTGCGAACGCCATCAGCACCGGCGCCAGCATGCTCATGCCGAACGGCGGGATCGGCAGTGTCTCGGCGCGCGCACATTCTTCCTGGAAGATGTAGCGCTGCGTCGCCGTCCAGCCCGTGCCGCCATGCTGCTTCGGCCATGCCGGCGCGCCCCAGCCGCGCTTGTGGAGCGCACGCTGCCAGACAAGGAAATCTTCCTTGGAGTAGTCGTCGCGCGAGGCCTTGCCGCGCAGCTCCGCGGGATACTCGGTCTCAAGCCAGGTCCGCACCGCCTCACGGAAGGCAACTTCTTCAGGCGTGAACTGGATGTCCATGAGCGGCTCCGGGTGGGTAGTTTACGTTACGGAAGGACACTACAAAGCTTGCGTGTTGGCCTGCATGCTCCGGTTTACGTGAGGTACGTCAAGGCTTTTTTGCCCTTGGACGCTAGGTCGCATTGCCGCTGGGGAAGGGTGCACCTCGCCCAAAACCCCTGTATAAACATGCCATGCACCAGCCGATCCGCACCCCCTGCATCAAAGTCTGCGTGGTCGACGGCCAGACCGGCAACTGCCTCGGCTGTGGCCGCACGCTGGGCGAAATCGCACGCTGGGCCAAGTTGACGGATGACGAGCGCGACCAGGTCATGGGCACCCTGCCGGCGCGGATCGACACCCTGAAAGCCCTCGGAAAACTCGGCTGACAGGCGACTGACCTGCCCAATACTGGAACTCCGCTGCCCTGCCTTGTTCTTTGCTGAACGGTTTTCTGCTAGACACAGCGGGCGACGCACCATGCCCGGACGGACAAGAGCAAGGACGCAAGCTGCGGTGATGAAGGCGATTCTTCCGGCACTCGCACTGTTCGGCGCGGCAGCGCTTGGTCTCGTGGCCCTACGCGAAACCCTGACGGGCAGCCAGACCGAAGCCAAACCCGCCATCGCGGAGGTGGCTGAGTCCGACGCCGACTCGCTGCACATCACGGCCAGCCAGATCCGCTCCGCCTCACTCCGCAAGGAGGGCGATGGCCACTACTGGGCGACCGCCCGGGTCAACGGTGTCGTCGTGAAATTCCTGGTCGACACCGGCGCCACCCTCGTCGCCCTCAACGAGCGCGACGCCCGCCGCGCCGGCCTCGCGCCTGAAAACCTCCAGCAGAACGTCAACGTCCGCACCGCCTCCGGCCGCGTGAAAGCCGCCGGCGCCGTGATCGACACGATGGAAATCGACGGCGTGTCCGTCGACGACGTCTCCGCCGTCATCATCGAGGAAGGCCTCGAACACTCCCTGCTCGGCATGAGCTTCCTTAACCGCCTCGAAAGCTGGGACGTCACCCCCAACGCGATCATCATCCACGAGTGATCTCTGGACCGTCGGGCCCCCGCCCGGCAGTCGCTGCAAAGCAGCGAACACCTCAAGCCTGCGCCTCGTCCTTCGACTGACGGCCATGCGGGCCTGCTCGGGATGAGGCGCTCTGTCACTGGCAGTTGATGGGCCTTATGGTGAGCCTGTCGAACTACGAGGCCATGCTTGCCGGCCCACGCTCCGTCAGGGTTGATGCGCGGTTAGGGACGTAAATATCTGGCGGCCTCGAAGCGCGGTAACGATGACCCGCGCGCCTGCATAAACCTTCGCGAATGCTTATGCGGCCTGTGTTTTCCTGCGCGCGAGGGCGCGATGGATTCAGGTTCACGGTCGTTAGCGCCTTCCGCTCAATTTCACGCATTCGCCTAAGCCTGCATCAAAGGCCCGGGCTGACCTTCTCCTGTATGCGCCGCGCTTCAGCCGCGGACGGCATGTCGGGAGAGGGCTATGACGGACGGCGTGCGCGTGCTGGTGTTTGCCTCCCAGAAGGGCGGGTCGGGCAAGACGACGCTTTCGGGTCACATTGCAGTCGAGGCGGAACGCGCGGGCGATGGGCCGGTGGCGCTGATCGATACGGACCCGCAGGGGTCGCTGGCGAAATGGTGGAATGCGCGGGCAGCGTCGACCCCGGCGTTTGCGCAGGCGTCGCTGGACGAACTAGATGCGTGTCTCGATCACCTGAAAGCCGTGGGTTTCAAGCTGATCGTGATCGACACGCCGCCTGCCGTGACGCAGACGATTGCGCATGTGGTGAGGCGCGCGGATCTGGTGGTGGTGCCGACGCGACCGAGCCCGCATGACCTGCGCGCAGTTGGACCGACTGTGGATATTGCCGATACGCTGAACAAGCCGCTGGTGTTCGTGGTGAACTCCGCGACGGCGCGGGCGCGGATCACGTCGGAAACGGCGGTGGCGCTATCGCAGCATGGCGTGGTGGCGCCGGTGACGTTGCATCATCGCGTGGATTTTGCGGCCTCGATGATCGACGGGCGGACTGTTGGTGACATCCAGCCGGAGTCGAAGTCGGCACAGGAAGTTGCGGCGCTCTGGATGTATCTGCGCGGGCGGCTGGCCAAGCTTTATGGCGGGGCCGATGCGCGGTGGGCGGAGAAGGCGCGGGCGGATTTCTCGACGGCCGTGCTGACGCCGGAAGGCCCGTTGCTGCCTGCGGCCGCCGTGAGCGCCGAGGACGACGAGGACTGGGACGCGGATCTGCCGGCGTGGGCTAGCCTGGCGATTGCGAACGCCACGGGCGCCAATGGCGGCGCGAACCGCAGGCGTGCCGCAGATGCGCCGCGCGGCCATGCGCCCAGCGTCCAGAAGGCGGAGACGGCCGTTCTCGACAAGCCTGGGGAGCGCAATCATCTTGAGCGCCGCCGCGGCGACCGCGGGCCGCCGCCTGGAGTGCCCGATAGGCGCCAGTCGCGCGTGTTCGGCCGGCGGCCGACGCACTGAGGCGCGCATGCCCATGTCCCATCCCTTTGCATCGCTGAGCGCCAGCCTGCTTGCCCGCAAGGGCGAGGCAAAGCCCTCGCAGGAGCCAGCGTTCGGATCGAAGCCGTGGCAACCGCCGGTGGTTCCGGCAGCCACCCCTCAACCCCGGCCCCCGGCCGCGCCATTGTCGGCGGCCACGGCTTCGATGCCTGCTGCGTCCATCCTAGCGGCGCCATCACCTTGGATGAAGACGCCGGTTGTCACGCCAGACGCCAAGGTGGCGTTGCGCGATGTTGCGTCTGTCTGGCCTTCGCCGAAGCCTGCTGCGACCGTGGACGTGGATACGGCGGATTGGGTGGCGGCGCGATCGGCCCCGGCGGCGGCGGTCAACCCGAACACGCCGATCAAGACGACGATCCGGCTGACGCACGCGCAGGTGAGGGCTGTGAAGCTGGCGGCGCTGCTGCTGGACAAGCCGCAGCAGGAAATCCTGACGGCGGGTCTGCTGTCGCGGCTGGAAGCGATTGCGTGCTCTGACCTTTCGGCCTGCACGTGTTTCAAGGCGGTGATGGAGGGGCTGAAGACGCCCGACCCGCTGATGGAGCCGCCACTGGCTTACTGAGACCGCTTGTCCGGCCGACGTTTTCTGCGTCTTATCCTTGCTAGCTAAGATGGGGGGCGCTCGTGGACGTTTGGGTAGCCTTGATTGGCTTAGGCGGCGTTGTGCTGGGTGCTTTGTCCCAAGGGATTTTAGGTCGCTTTCAAGCCAGCCGATCGAGACGCGATGAACTACTGTCGTCTGCGTACTCAGCCTTCATAGACGCCGTGTCTTCGATCGCTGCCGAAGTTCGCACTAAGGAAACGAGAACCGGTGCTGGATGGAAAAGCTTGATCGGCGCCAAGTTTCGCCTGCTTTACTATGCGCCGTCCTCAGTCGTCGCAGCACTTGCCGCGTTTGATCGAACTTCACAGATCTTGGGGAATGTCGATGCAGACATAGCGTTTGCAGCGTTGCTCAAAGCCATGCGACATTCTCTGCATATGAAACCCATCGCGGACGCTGATCTCTACCGTATTATGGTCGGACGAGACAGCTCAGAGATTCTCGCTTCACCGAAGTGACTATTGAATCTTGCAGGGCACGACGATCAGGCCTGCAGGCAGCCTAGTGAATTCGTCGCCACAAGCTGTGTTCAGTTGGAACTGGGTCAAACCTTCGGCATCCTCGAAATAAGACCCAGAGATATTGGTGTTGTTGAACCGAGCCAAATGGAACTTTGATTTTGAGAACCAGCCCCCGACCAGAGTGGCGTCCTCAAAGTTCACGTTCGAGAAGTCCGCGTCCTCGGCCTTGATTCCGAAAGCGTTGACGATCGACATGTCCGCGCCGGCGAACTTCGTGCGGTCAAAGGTGGAAAGGCTGAGATCCGCCTGGCGGATACGGGCGCCGGAAAGGTCCCGGCTGGTCAGTTCCTGATAGGACAGGTCGACCTGGAAGATGTCGCAGCCGGTGCAGGCTTTCTCGCCATCGATAAGGCGTTGAGCCGTGGCCTGGCGGGCGACTGCATTCTGTTCTGGTGTGCCGTGTTCACGTGTCTGGGCGAAGGCGGTGAGGCTCATCGCGCCAATGGCGGCAACAGCGATCAGAATGCGAGTAAGCATTTAAGCCAGTGCGGAAAGACTCATCAGGCCAATAGCGACCACTGCGATGAAGATACGCTGTGCCATACAAATCCCGTTCCATGTTGTGCGGGTCTTTAGTCTCCCGCGCCTTTAGTCCGCGCCGCCGTAGCAACGTGCGGGCCAAGGAAAGGTTCAATCGCGGCGGATTGCAGGCGGCAATCTGTGCGACTGAGGATAGTCAGATGATCGAAATGTTAGGATTGCGAAATCCCGTTACGGAATTCCAAACGCAGAAGCATCAGGAAGGTGCGGCGGCATAGTACAAATCCAGCGTCCCGCCAACTGGGCAAAAATTGCCGATCCAGAACCAGCCACCGCGTCACCGCCGGCAGCTATAGCGTCGCAAACTGAACCGCAGCTGAAAGCGCAGATTTGATGGAAGTTATGCGGTCTGCACCGTCGCGCCGCAGGCTTCGCAGAGGGCCACGCCGTCATCCGGGCGCAGGGTGAAGTGGCCGCATGCGGGGCAGGCGTCCGACAGGTAGTCGGCGCCCCGCTGAGTGGTAAGCGGCGGCCCTTCGGCTTCTTCCAGGCGTTCGGCGACGCGGCGGGCGGTAAACGGAACGATGTTGTCCGGAATCACCCCGCGGCTGAAGCCTTTGGAGATCAATTGCTCGGGGCGCATCTGCTGGACCGGGACGGTGGGCTCCTCGCCCTCCCGCGCGCCGCCGCCAAGGCCGTCATGGCTGACATTGTCGACTTCAGCGAGATCATCACGGCCGAGATACGACACGGCCAGCTCGCGGAAGATGTAGTCGAGGATGGATGTGGCCTTGCGGATGCTGTCGTTGCCGGTGACTTCGCCAGCCGGCTCGAAGCGGGTGAAGATGAAGGCGTCGACGAACTCCTCGAGCGGCACGCCGTATTGCAGGCCGATGGAGATCGCGATGGCGAAGTTGTTCATCAGCGACCGGAAGGCGGCGCCTTCCTTGTGCATGTCGATGAAAATCTCGCCGAGTTCGCCGTCATCGAACTCGCCGGTGTGCAGGTAGACCTTGTGGCCGCCGACGGAGGCTTTCTGGATGTAGCCCTTGCGGCGATCCGGCAGGCGGCGGCGCTCGGCGAAGACCACCTCGTCCGGCGTCTCGGGGATCGACATGGCGGGCGGCGGGGCGAAGCGATCCAACGCGGGGGCCTGTTCGCTGTTGAGCGGCGCGCGGGCGCGGCGGCGGGCCTCGGAAATGCGTTGTTGGAGTTCAGCGTCGACGGCGGGGCGGCCAGGCTCGATGCGGATGCCAAGGCCGGCAGCCATGGCGGCGCGTGTGGAAGCGTGAACGACCATGCGCGTGGCGTCGGCCTGATCACCGGACGCGATGGTGACCACGGGCGGGCGGGCCAGCATGGGGGCGATCGTCTTGGCCATGCGCACGCGGGCTTCCGGCGTGACGCCATCGGCGCGCGCGAGGATGCGGGCGAGCGGGGATTTGGGATTTGACACTGGGCGGCGGCGGCCCTGAACAGCGATGCGGGCTTCGTCGATCTCGCGGGCAGATATGCCGAGGGCACGCAGAAGCGCCTCGCCATCCGTGTCGTAGGCTTCAGGCTCGAGGCCCAGGCGCTTGCGGATGACATCATCGCCCACGACCCAACGGGAGAAGGCGGCAGCGAGGCTGAGCCCTTCTTTCAGGGCCTGCTCGATGCGCTCCAGCGCGTCTTCCGGCATGCCGCGGGATTCAAGGCGGTGGCGTTCGAGCCCATCGATCTGGTCGAGCGTGCGGGCGCCCAGAATGCGCAGGCGCACGTCGTCCGCCTCCGTCTTGCTGGCTGCGGCGCCGAGGGCGGCGGACACGCATTCGGAGAGCTGCGGGGTGTGCTCGTCTTCGTGGGCGAGCAGGAGGTCGACCGGGTCCGCGCCGCTGCTTTCTGCGGCGAGCCACCGGATAGCCGGTTGGGATATGTGTTCGGCGGCGACGCGTGCGCCCGTATCCCGGGCTGACGCGCAGAGCTGGGCGGCGGCGGCGGTTCCTTCTTCGCCATCGAAGGCGAGGCCGAGCGACATCACAGCGGCGGCAAGGCCTGCCAGCTGGATTGCGCAGTCGGGCGCGAGTGCGCGCAGGGCGGCGAGATCGGCTTTCAGCAACTCCCGGTCATGCGTCGCGGCATAGCGCGCGAGGTTTATCGCGATGGCGGGGCTGGCGGGTTCGGCGACCGGGTCGCCCATGCTGACCTGCACGCCGAGGCGGGTGCGGCTGACACGCTCGATCGTGGTGGCAATTTCGCTGGCTTCGATGCCGGCCCAGGATGGAATGCCATAGGACTGGCGGCCCGGCTCGCGCGCACCCGTGGCCTGACGGCGGAGCGTGATGGCGGCGGCGCGGGGGCCGCCGAGCGTGCAGAGCGCGATCTCGATCAGTTCAGCATCTGCGCCAGCGCGGAAGGCGTCGATGAGTGCGGAGGTGGTGGGGCGGCCCTGCTCGTCGGTTTCGATCGTGAGGGTTTCGAGAGCGTCGGCGACGGCGACGAACGCTTGTGTTGCGACCGCGCGGGCGGAGGCGAGGGCGGCAGCATCAGCGATGGCGGCGAGCAACTGTCCGGGTTCGAGTGTTGCGCCCTGTGCGGCCACGACGGAGCCGGCGGGGCAAAGCGGCGTGAGGCGGCGGGCGCGGATAGCCTCGCAGACGGTTTCAGCGGCTTCGGAGTCACCTCCCAGCAGGCGGAGCGCGGCGAAGTGCGCGCTGATCAGACGGGCGGGCGGGGCATCGCCATCGGGGCTTGCCAGAAGCGATGCGCCGGTCTCCAGCGCGCGCGTCATATGGCGGGCGGCGGTCTTGGCTCTGGATTCGGCCATCGGCGGCTCCGGCTTGGCTGGGCGTGCAGCACCCCAAGCAGATCAATTGCGAGGATTCGACCACGAATCGGCCATATGATGCGGTGTTTCGGGCATGCCTGCACACAGAAATTTGTCGCACAGCCAAGGCAGTTGCGCTTCTGGACCCGGTTGTTCGCGGGCGCCATATTCGCGCCGCGCCTTTCATGCCTATCTATCTGAATTCTTTGCGGAGCCCCGATGCTGAAGTCGATCTTCACCTGGTGGAATGGAGCCACGATCGGCGCCCGTTTCGACATCGGTCGCCGCGCCGCGTACGTCGGCAAGGACGATACGGGCAACAAATACTACGAAGAGAAGAAGCCGAGCTTGGAAGGCCGCAAGCGCCGCTATGTGATCTATCAGGGCTATGCTGAGCCTTCCAAAGTGCCGGCTGAATGGCATGGCTGGCTGCACCACACGTTCGACAAGCCGCCGACGCAAGAGCCGCTTCCCACCAAGTCGTGGGAGATAGCCCACAAACCCAACCTGACCGGGACCGTTGACGCCTACAAACCCAAAGGCAGCCTTGCCGAGGGTGGCGAGCGCGCGAAGAGCTCCGGCGATTATGAGGCTTGGACGCCCTGATGCGTGAATCACTGTTCGAGACGCTGGTTGGACTGGCCGTCGTGTTCGTGGCGGGGTTCTTCCTCGTGTTTTCACTGTCGCAACGGTCTGACGCCGGAAAGGCGGGCGGCTATGTGCTGCTTGCCAAATTCCCGCGTGCGGATGCTGTCGCACCCGGAACGGATGTGCGGGTGGCCGGCGTGAAGGTGGGCTCGGTGACCGATGTGAAGGTCAATCCGGAGACGCTGCGCGCCGAAGTGAAGCTGACGGTGAGCCGCGACATCCAGTTGCCGCTGGATTCCACGGCGAAGATCCAGGCCGACGGACTGCTGGGCGGCAACTACGTGTTTCTCGAGCCAGGTGGCGATCCCGACAACATGCCCACGGATGGTTCGGGCGTATTCGAATACACAAGCGGCAGCGTGGATATCCTGCGCCTGCTGATCGATGCGGTTACGGCTGCGGGCGGCGGCGGGGGCGACACCGGCGAGGCGACCGAAGGCCAAGCTAGTCAAGGAATGGCGCCATGATGATGCGTGGATTGGTTGGCGCCGCCATCGCCCTGATGCTCGGTGCGGCGCCTGTCGCGCTGGCGCAGGACCCGGTTGTTGGCCCGGCGATGCAGAACTATTCGGCTGTGAAGCTGCGGGCGCTCGACAAGATCACGGGCAATTCGCGCGATCTCAGCGCCAAGGTTGGCGACTCGCTGACGTTCGGCCGCCTGCGCGTGACCGTTCGTGCGTGCTATCAATCCGACCCGCGCGAAACGCCGGAGTCTGCGGCTTTCCTTGAAATCCGGTCGACCACGCCGCCGGAGAAAGCAGAGGCTTCGGACAAGCCGACCAACACCTCGCGCATGAACAAGGGTCCGCAGCCGATTGGCGAAGATGGCTTGCTGTTCCAGGGCTGGATGTATGCCTCAAGCCCCGGCCTCAGCGCCCTCGAACACCCGACCTACGACGTCTGGGTGATCAGCTGCAGCGCTTCGTGACCTGAGACCGGTTCGGCCGGAAAGGTTGCTTCGACCTGCATCGCTGCGCGCAGGCGGATGTGGAAGTCCTCGCGCGCTATTTCTTCGACGCCAAAGGTCTGCAGGTGCGCGGTGACGAACTGCGTGTCGAGCAGGACGAAGCCGCCGCGCTTGAGCCGCGCAACGAGGTTCACCAGCGCCACCTTTGATGCATCTGTTTCGCGCGAGAACATGCTCTCGCCGAAGAACGCACCCTGCAGGCTTACGCCATAAAGGCCGCCGGCCATCTGGCCCTCACACCAGGCCTCGACGCTGTGGGCGTGGCCCATGCGATGGAGCATGCTGTAGAGGTTGAGGATCGGCGAGTTGATCCAGGTGTTGGGGCGATCGGGCGCGGCTTCCGCGCAAAGCTCCATCACGCGTGTGAAGGCGGTGTTCACTCTGATCTCGAACACGTCCCGCCGGACGGTTTTCCGAAGGCTGCGGGGGATATGAAGGCCGTCGAGCGGGAGGACGCCGCGCAGGTCTGGATCGACGAGGAACAGGCGCGGGTCATCGTGCGCGTCGGCCATGGGAAAGACCCCGCGGCGGTAGCAGTCAAGAAGTTGCGGCGGACCAAATACACGCGACATGCAACGAGTGTTGCGGGATGCGCGGCGTTTTTCAAGCCGTGCTGCCAGCAGGGCGAGCTGGTGCGTCGCGCCTACTTCTTCATCCCGAGGAATTTCTCGAGCCAGTGAATGTCGTAATCGCCCTTGGCAACGTCCTCGTTGCTGGCGAGTCGGCGATGCAGCGGCAGCGTGGTTTCAACCCCGGCGACGACCGTTTCGTCGAGCGCGCGGCGCAGGCGGGCAAGCGCCTCCTTGCGGGTGGGCGCATGCACGATGAGCTTGCCGATGAGGCTGTCGTAGTGCGGCGGCACGCGATAGCCGGAGTAGGCCGCGCTATCGAGACGGACGCCGAGACCGCCGGGCGCATGGAATTCCTGGATCAGGCCGGGTGACGGCGTGAAGGTTTCCGGATTTTCGGCATTGATGCGGCATTCGATGGCATGGCCATGGATGGCGACATCCTTCTGCGTGAGCGAGAGCCTCTCGCCGGCAGCGATCCGGATCTGTTCCTGCACGAGGTCGACGTCCGTGATCATCTCGGTCACCGGATGTTCGACCTGCAGGCGCGTGTTCATCTCGATGAAGTAGAACTCGCCATTCTCGTAGAGAAATTCGATCGTGCCGACACCTAAATAGCCGAGCTTCTTGATGGCGTTGGTGACGACCTTGCCGATGGCGGCGCGAGCGGCATCGTCGATGACAGGCGAGGGCGCTTCCTCGAACACTTTCTGGTGGCGGCGTTGCAGCGAGCAGTCGCGCTCGCCCAGATGGATGACGTTGCCGTGGCTGTCGGCGACGACCTGGATTTCGATGTGGCGCGGCTTCTGGAGATACTTCTCCATGTAGACGGCTTCGTTGCCGAACGCGGTTTTGGCTTCCGTGCGCGCAGACATGAAGGCGAGTTCGAGATCTTCGGGCGTGAGCGCCACTTTCATGCCGCGGCCACCGCCGCCGGCGGTGGCCTTCATGAGGACGGGATAGCCGATGCGCTTGGCGTCGGCCTTAGCCTGCTCAAGCGTGGCGACTTCGCCATCGGAGCCGGGAACGACGGGAATTCCTGCGGTCTGGATTGCATCCTTCGCGGTGATCTTGTCGCCCATCATCCGGATGTGTTCGGGCTTCGGGCCGATAAAGGTGATGCCCGACTTCTCGACGATCTCGGCGAACTTGGCGTTCTCGGAGAGGAAGCCGTAGCCGGGGTGGATCGCCTGCGCGCCTGTGATCTTGGCAGCGGTGATGATGGCGGGGATGTTCAGATAAGACTTTGGCGAGGGAGCGGGGCCGACGCAGACGCTTTCATCCGCGAGGCGGACGTGCATCGCGCTACGGTCTGCCTCGGAATGGATGGCCACCGTCGAGATGCCCATTTCCTTGCACGCACGGTGCACGCGGAGGGCGATCTCTCCGCGGTTCGCAATGAGGATTTTCTCGAACATCGGGTTTTACTCGATGATGACGAGGGGTTCGCCGAACTCGACCGGCTGCTGGTTGTCAATCAGGATCTGCGTGACCTTGCCACCGCGCGGGGCCGTGACCGGGTTAAACGTTTTCATCGCTTCGATGAGGAGCAGCGTGGCGCCGGCGTTGACCGTGTCGCCGACCTTCACGAATTTCGGGGCGCCTTCTTCGGCCTGCAGGTAGACCGTGCCGACCATGGGCGACTTCACGGCGCCGGGGTGATCGCGAAGCGAGCCAGCCGCGACGGGGGCAGCCGAGGCAGGCGCAGCAGAGGGGGCAGGGGCTGCGTGGACGGACGCGGGCGCATAGGCGACCTGAGCAGCAGCAACGGGCTTCACGACCTTGATGCGCGTGCCCGCTTGCTCGATCTCGATCTCACCGAGATCGGCTTCGCGCAGGATGGCGGCGAGTTCCCGGATCAACCCGGTGTCGAAGCGGCCATTCTTTTCGGAAGGCCCATTCTTCTCGGAAGGCTTGTCGGCCATGAGCGTCAGTCTTTCTTCTTAGCAGCAAGGGCGACCGCCGCCTCGATGGCTAGGCGATAGCCCAGGGGACCAAAGCCGGCGATGACGCCGGAGGCGGCAGGGGACACCAGGCTCTTGTGCCTGAAGTCTTCCCGATTCCCAGGATTGCTGAGATGCACTTCCACGACCGGAATGGTCAACACCTTGAGCGCGTCGTGGAGCGCGACCGAGGAATGCGTATAGCCGCCCGCGTTTATGACCACGGCTGCGGCCTGTCTACGTGCTTCCTGCACCCAATCCACAAGCTCGCCCTCGTGGTTGGACTGGCGGAAAACCACAGTTGCCCCGAAGGGCGCCGCAGCCGCCTGCGACAGTTTTTCGAGGTCTGCGAGGGTGGCTGTCCCGTAGATGGCCGGTTCGCGCTCGCCCAAGAGGTTGAGGTTGGGGCCGTTCAGGACGTAGATGGTCAGGCTCATGCACGACGCCTAGTTGAGATCGGTTCGCAACGCGATCCCCCTTCGCGCGGCGTGGAATGAATAGGACAATCCCCCGCGGGATCAAATGCCTGAGACGATGAAATGAACTTGTTCCTCAACGGAGAAGCCACGGAAGCTGCGGAAGGCGCCACCGTAGCCGCATTTCTGGACCAGCTGGGCCTGCCGCAGAAGGGCGTCGCTGTGGAACGGAACCGGGAAATCGTGCCCAAGTCGGCGTTTGGAACGACCGCGCTGGCGGAGGGGGACCGGATCGAGATCGTGCAGTTTGTGGGGGGCGGGTGATGGGGCGCTCGCGGGTGGATCAACCGCCTAGCGTCTTTAGCGAGCTCTTGCTCATGATTGACCCCGCCGAGGACGGGCGAGAGATCAGGATCGCGCGTGATTTGGTGGCCCGGCACGGCGACATGGGGCCGGGGCGGCTGAGTGAAGTGAAGACCTACGTGGACGCGCTTCTCGCCGACGACAGTGTTACGGCCTCCGACCTGAAGGGCCTGCTGAATCGATCAGCCGGCCCGGCTTGGGGAATACAGTTCGACTTTGGTGCTGACGCGAAGGCTGCGCGTCGCTATCTCGAAGCCCTCAGCCACGGCATCGCGCAGGAATTGCTATGACCGAAGACAAACTCATCATCGCAGGCCGCGCATTCACCTCGCGCCTCATCGTGGGCACGGGGAAGTACGCGACCTATGCGCAGAACGCTGAAGCTGCGGAGGCGGCTGGCGCTGAGATCGTGACGGTGGCGTTGCGGCGGGTGAATGTGGCTGACAAGGGGTCGGATCGGCTGATCGATCACCTTGATCCGAAGAAGTTCACCTACCTGCCGAACACGGCCGGTTGTTTCACGGGCGAGGATGCGGTGCGGACGTTGCGCCTTGCGCGCGAGGCGGGCGGGTGGTCGCTGGTGAAGCTCGAAGTGCTATCGAATACAGCGCACCTTTATCCCGACATGATCGAGACGCTGCGCGCGACCGAGATGCTGGTGAAGGACGGCTTCGACGTGATGGTCTACTGCACGGACGATGTCGTGTTTGCGAAGCGGCTGGAGGAAGCGGGCGCTGCGGCGATCATGCCGGCGGCTTCGCCCATTGGATCAGGTTTGGGCATCCAGAACCGTGTGAATATCAGGCTGATTGTCGAGCAGGCGAAGGTGCCGGTGCTGGTGGATGCGGGTGTCGGCACAGCGTCTGACGCCACGATTGCGATGGAGCTGGGGTGCGATGCTGTCATCGCCAACACCGCGATTGCGGCCGCCAAGGACCCGGTCGGGATGGCACGTGCGATGAAGCATGCCGTGATCGCGGGGCGCGAAGCGTATCTCGCCGGGCGTATGGCGATGAAGCGCTATGCCGACCCGTCGAGCCCCCTTGGCGGGCTGATCTAGCGCCTACTTCTTGTCCTTGATCTCGGCGCGCTTGGCGTCGAGCAGGGATTCAAGGCCAGCCTGGTCGAAGCCGCCGACGAACGTGCCGTTGACGAGGAAAGACGGCGTGCCCTGGATGCCGGCGAGGTCATACTCCTCGCCATACTTGGCGATCTGCGCCGTGATTTCCGGGCTGACCATGTCGGACTTCAAACGCGGGATATCGAGACCGATCGAGCGCGCCATCGTTTCGATGTGTTCGGGCGTGTGGGCGCCGAAGGGAGCCTTCATCAGGGCGATGTGCATTTCGCGATACTTGCCCTGCTTGCGCGCGGCGAGAGCGGCGCGGGCCGCAGGCTCTGAGGTCGGCTCCTTCCAGGCGGATTCCTTGACGATGAGACGGATGTCGCCGCGCCGGTCGTCGACCTGGGAGATGACCCATGACAGCGCGCGTTTGCAGACGCTGCACTCATAGTCGCTGAATTCGATGATGGTGATCGGCGCATCCTTGCGGCCGATGACGGGGTCGTTCTGCGAGGTAGAGATCAGCTTGTCCCAGGCCGCTTCAGCCTTGAGCGCTTGCTGGAGCGACTCTTTCACCTGGTAGGCGCTCTGCATCTCGTAAAGCATTTCCGGCTCGCGCAGCAGGAACTCGCGCACGATGGCCTCGACCTCGGCCTTTTCCATGCGGCCGATACTGTCAGGGGCCTTCACCCCGGACTGGCCGCAGGCGGACAGTGTCGCGGCTGAAAGGGCCACAGCCGCAGCAAGGAGAGGCAACGTCACGCGCATAAAGTTCATCCTGTCAGGCAAGGCCGTACGAAGCAGTCATTCCCAGATATGCCTTACGTGGGCACGAATCCAGCATCACGGATGCGGCGCCAGCGCCGCGCCCGAAAAGCCCTGACGGCCGCCGCGCGGCTGGATACGCGGGTCGGCCAGGGCCGCGATGTCGTCGGCGCGCCGGCCGTTCGGCGTGTTGGGGTCGAGCTTGTCGACGGCGCGGCGGGCGAAGACGTAGGCGCGCGCCATGTCGCCCCGGTAATACGCTTCCTCGGCCGTTGCGAGGTCGGCATCGCCGATGCGGTCCATCCGGCCGTACACCACCGCCAGCTGGTTCCACGCGAAGGAATTGTCGTGTTCGAGCTGGATCGCATCCATCAGCAGGCCTTCGGCTTCGGCGAGATCGTTCTCATCCTTGGTGCCGATCAGCGAGCGCGCGAGGTTGACCTTCAGCAGGGCATGATGCGGCGCGAGTTCGACAGACTTGCGGTGCCATTGAACTGACTCAGTTGCGCGGCCGCTCTCGAACAGGATCTGGCCCTTCAGTTCGTAGAAATAGGCGTTGTCGGGCTCGATCGTGATCAGGTCGTCGGTCTGCGTGAGCGCAGCCTTGATGTCGACGGCGCGATAGGCGGCGATGGCGCGAGCGTACTTGGCAGGCAGCGACTGATCGGTCGTCGGATAGCGCGAGGCCACGCGGTTGGCGGGGCCGATGAAGCCGACCAGCTTGGCCTTCATCATCGCCAGTTCCTCGATCGCCTCAGGGCTTTGCGGGCTGGACTTGGCGGTGACGTCCTTGGCGCGGCGGGTCAGGGCTGCGATGCGGTCGCTGGAGATCGGGTGCGTGCGGAAATAGGGATCGCGACGGCTTTCCGACATCAGTTCCTGATAGCGGAAGTTCTCCATGAAAGCGACGAGACCATCAGCGGACTGGCCAGTCTTCTCGAGGAAGCTGAGGCCGTACTGGTCGGCCGAGCTTTCATCGATGCGCGTGAACTTGAACAGCGTCATCATGCCGAACTGCGGCGCGCTGCCGAACAGGGCGAGGGCGGCGTCAGGCGCGCCTGCGAACAGGGCGAGGGCGCCGAGACCCATGGTGATCAGCGAGGTGCCACCGTAAGCGCCCATCGCCGCTTCGCGCGTAACGTTGTGGCCACCCGCAATATGGCCGGTCTCGTGCGCGATGACGCCCTTCAATTCCTCCGGCGTGCGCGCCTCCATGATGAGGCCTGTGTGGAGAAACATGTTCTGCCCGGCGGCGACAAAGGCGTTCAGGCTGTCGTCCTGCACGATGTAGATGTTGACGTCGGACGGCTTGAGGCCGGCGGCTTCAAAGATCGGATCGGAATAGTCGCGCAGGATCTGCTCGATCTCGGCGTCACGGATCAGGCCCTGCGCTGACGCTGGCAAGGCGGCTCCAAGCGCGAGCATGGCGGCGGCCAGAGCCGGCAGGACTTTTGTGACAATGCCCATACGAGCTCTCCTTCAGTCCGTCGTCCCGCCTTTGCTCACCCTATCCGCATGGATGGGGCAGGCAAATGCGAATGGCGCCGGCGCGGCGGATCAAGGCAGGCGCATCAGCCCGTCTTGCGGCGGCTCCACCAGCCGGCTTTGCGCGGAGCCTTGTCAGGCGACGGCTCGTCCGCATCCGGCGCGCCATGGATGGCGTGCCGGCGTGCTTCGGCCTGAGACTCCGCCGTCTCCGCAGACTGAGGTTCGGCAGGAGATGAGGCGATTTCAAGGTCGGCAGGGGCCGCCTTGGCCACGGGAATGGCGGGTTCCGGCTCTCGCGCAGTTACGACCGGCTCAGGCTCGCTCTCTGCGGGAGCTGCAAAAACCGGGGCCGCGGCGATCGGCGGGGCGTCTAGGGGAGCCGAGGGGGCTTCGACCTGGGCCTCGATCGCAGCAGCAGCTGCGACCAGGAACGGCGCCGAGGCGATCGAATCCAGCATCTCGCCGCCATCGAAGGCGATGTCGGGAATGCGGTTGCGTTCACCACGGTCGCGATCACGGTCGCGTCCGCCGCGGCGGCGGCGGCGTCCGCCACGGCCACCGTCGCGGTCGCCATCATCGCGAGCGGCGATCGGTTGCGCTTCGTCGCCAGCTTCTGAGCCTTCGGCATCGGCGCCATCGCGCGGACGTTGCTCACGTCCTCCACGCCGGCGGCGCCCGCCACGGCGGCCACGGCGGCTGCGGTCGCTCTTGCCGTCTTCATCTTCTTCGCCGTCGGCGCTGGCTTCTTCTTCGCCATCTTCCTCGTGGTCATGATCGTGACCGGCGTGGTCGTGGCCTTCGTGATCATCCTCGTCGTCCGAACCGTCGTCGATGATTTCTTCGTCTTCGTCTTCGATCTCATCATCGGCTGGCGGCGGTAGCGGTTTGAGCTTGCGCAGGTCGACCGGCTGCATCGGACGCGGCTGGATGACGTTGCCTTCGGCGCGGCCTTCGATGTTGAAGGCGCCGGTCTTGAGGTCTTCATCTGCCTCGATGCGGACGACGACGTGGCATTCGCGCTCGATATCGGCGATCGGCGCGCGCTTTTCGTTCAGCAGGTAGAGCGCGACTTCGGGGGCTGCTTCGACGTGGACGGTCTGGACGCGGTCGTCCGCGGCGCGGGCTTCGATGGTGCGGAGGAGCTGGATCGCGGCGCTTTCGATCGAGCGGACGCGGCCCGTGCCACCGCAATGATCGCAGACTTCCGACGATAGCTCGAGTACGCCGGCGCGACGGCGTTGGCGCGAGATTTCGAACAAGCCGAATTGCGAGATGCGGCCGGTCTGCACGCGAGCGCGGTCGATCTTCAGCGAGTCCTTCATCTTCTTTTCGACGGCGCGGTTGTTCTTGCCGTCTTCCATGTCGATGAAGTCGATGACGATGAGGCCAGCTAGGTCGCGCAAGCGCATCTGGCGGCTGGCTTCGGCGGCGGCTTCCAGGTTGGTCTTCAGCGCAGTGGTTTCGACGTTGCGTTCGCGCGTGGACTTGCCCGAGTTCACGTCGATGGCGACGAGCGCTTCGGTCTGGTTGATCACGATGTAGCCGCCGGAGGGCAGCTGGACGGTGGGCGAGTAGATGCCTTCGAGCTGGTCCTCAACGCCGGTCATCACGAACAGCGGGCCGTTGTCCTCGTGCTGCACCACCTTGCGGGTGTGCGAGGGCATCAGCATTTTCACAAAGGTGCGGGCTTCGTTGTAGGCTTCGTCGCCTTCGACGATGATACGTTCGACATCCTTGTCGTAGAGATCGCGAACGGCGCGGAGGACAAGGTGGCCTTCCTCGTGGATGAGGGCGGGAGCCATCGACTCCATCGTCTTGCCGACGATCTGCTGCCAGAGCTTGGTGAGGTATTCGAAGTCGCGGCGCACTTCGCTTTTCGTGCGCTTGGCGCCTGCGGTGCGGACGATGAGACCGGCGCCGGCCGGGATCGCGAATTCGGAGGTGATCGACTTCAGGCGCTTGCGATCGGCGGCGTTGGTGATCTTGCGGGAGATACCGCCGCCGCGCGACGTGTTGGGCATCAGCACGCAGTAGCGGCCGGCCAGCGAGAGATAGGTGGTTAGCGCTGCGCCCTTGTTGCCGCGTTCTTCCTTCACAGCCTGCACCAGCAGCACCTGACGGCGACGGATCACTTCCTGGATCTTGTACTTGCGCTGGAAAAGCGCCGTGCGGCGGGCTTTCTTGCGTTCGCCCTCGTCATCGGATTCTTCGTCGTTCTCGGCTTCCTCGTCGCCATCCTCATCGCCGTCTTCGCCGTCAGCTTCGGCAATCAGCGCCTCGCGATCCTCTTTGGGGATCTGGTAGTAGTCGGGATGGATTTCCGAGAAGGCGAGAAAGCCGTGGCGGTTGCCGCCGTAGTCGATGAACGCCGCCTGCAGCGACGGTTCGACCCGGGTTACCTTGGCGAGATAGATGTTGCCGCGAAGCTGGCGCTTGTTCCGGGCCTCGAAATCAAAGTCTTCGATCTGGCCGTTTGAAACGACGGCCACCCGGGTTTCCTCCGGGTGGGTCGCGTCGATCAGCATGAGTTTGCTCATGTCGTAGAACCTCTTTGTCTGGGAGGCGGGCGGCGCGCGTAAGCGCGGCCATGGCCCGCAAAAGCAGGGATTGGTCGGGAGACGAGAGGTCTCGGCGTCCGGTCGGGCTGATTGAATCTCGCGTGATCGCGTTCATTATTGCCTGGCCAAAGAAGCTGCAAAAACCGCAGACTTCCACTACGCGCGGAACCTCTAACGCCCTGCTATGGATGGCTTTTTCGGAAGGCCGTCACGAGGGCGACAGGGCTAGCCAGCAAGGCCAGCCCCGTGACTCACCTATGCACGTATTGTGTCCAAAGGGAAAGAGCATCGAGAAGGAACGTTCCGTTCCTATCAATCGATGGTTCGGAGCCTTACCCTTCGCACTTCCGATCCTGTCCGACGACGCCGACCCGGGTGACGCGGCCGGTGCCATTGCTGACGTCGAAATAGATGCTGCCATAGTCGTACGTCGTTGTTTCGCCACGTGTTTCAACGCAACGGGGCTTCCCGAGAGAGGCGCGGGCGAAGATTTGCTCGGTGCCGGGGCGCACGCCGGCCTCGGTGTGGTAGCGGGCGTCCTCGGCAATGATCCAGTAGACTTCATCATGAGCGCCCACGGTCAAGCCTTCGGGGAAGGTGTAGGTGGTGGCGTCGGAATTGGGAATCGGTGCGGTGCGCACGGGCGCGCCTTTCACGGCAAGCAGGGTGGAGAGGGGCATGCCGATCTGCACCTCGCCGACGCGCTTGCCGGAGACGATAAGGTCATCGTCGAGTGTGAGGGGGCCGCTGGCGCAGGCGGTAAAGCCCGCGCAGGCGATGAGGCTGGCGGCGAGAGCGTGCGGGCGGCGGGGTCCGGGAATGGCTGGGGGCATGGCGGTGAACTCGCTCGGGGCGCCCCGCCGGCCGATACCTCACCTGAAACCAGACGCGATGGCTTGTCGAGCGCGATCCGCGTTTCCAACCAACAGTTAACGCAGATCAGGCGGCGGCCTTGCGGATGATAATCGCGGGCATCTCGCCGTGCTTGCCGGAATAGCTGGGGAACAGTTTCTGGAAGAGCATCAACCCTTTCAGGAAGAGTGCGCCGCGCCAGTCGTTCGGAATCGTCTCGCGCATCATTGTGTTGCTGATGGTGCGGTAGGTGTCGAAGCTGTATTCGAATGGCCATTTCTTGCTGGTGAACCAGTCGAGCGACATGACGTTGTGGTCGGGCCGTCCTGCTGAAGCATCCGTGGGCTCAGCGGCGATTGGTGCGGCGGTGCGCTTCTGTTTGCCGAAGAACATGCGTGCGACGCGCTCGGCGCGCCATGCTAGTTTGGGGTTGGTCCACCAGTACACGACAACGGCGACGCCGTCTGGTTTCAGCACGCGCCAGATTTCCTCAAAAGCCTTGGCCTGCAGGGCTTCGGGAAGCTGATAGATCACGTGGTAGCACATCGCGGCATCGACCGAGCCGGTCTCGATGGGCAGGTTGGTGAGGTCCCCTTGCAGGTAGACGCCGCGATCACCGATCTTGCGACGCGCCTCAGCCAGGGCAGCGACCGAAAGGTCCACGCAGACGCGCTTTTCAAACGCGGCGTCGTAACTCATCAGCTCGTCGTGCGCGATGGGGCCACAGCCGGCATCGAGCAGATACCTGCCGCCCTTGCGGAAGTACTTGTTATTGAGCCGCACCATGCAAGCGCGCGTGAATTTCAGCGACACCGAGCGGGTGTCCACGAATTTGGCGGTGTCCTGGTACAGGCCCGAGGAATGCTTGCCCCAGCCTTCATTGTCGTAGAAGGCGCGCGTGGCCTTGTTGCCATCGACCTCCGTGATCGGTTCAAGGAAGCGCCCGATCTCGCCGGCGAAGGAGTAGGAGACGCCGCCATCCGCGCGCAACAGATGCCCGTCCATGTCGATGGACAGTGCAGCGCCGGTCGTGGGACAGCGCAAAAGGCCATTTGGAAAGCGCACGTCTGTCACCGTCTGCATTTGCTCCAACACGTAGCCAGATCAAGGAATAGCGAAATACCGGCTGGGTTGGACCCTCGAATACTGTTCGCGGCCGGCCTTCAACTGTCTTCCTCCAAAAGTTAGAAACCCAACAAAGCAAAATAGGCGCCGCGCGAGATTGGGCGTCCACAGTGGGGCTTTGAGCCAAACGTTGGGACAAACGAACAGTTAACGACGTCCCGGTAAGCACTGAAGAGGATCAGAAGATCCTATCGTGTCCTGAGGGGCGTTGCTGCGTGCGTGGTCTGATTGCGAAAATCGCGATGGCGATGGGCGTTCTGGTCGTCACGGCGTCAAGCGCCGTCGCCGATCCGCCCACTGGCCGCGTAACGTCCGTACGGTTTGGCGGGGAGGGCAATGCCACCCGCATCGTGATCGAGAGCGACACGGCCCTGCAATATCATGTGTTCCTGCTGGCCACCGGCGCCAACCGCGTGGTTGTGGACCTGCCGCGCGTCCGCTGGTCGATCAACGGGCTGACAGCGGAATCCGGGGCAGGCGACGGCAATGGCGTGGTGGCCGGCTATCGCTATGCCCACAACACGGCGACGACTTCGCGCCTGGTGCTGGACCTTGGACAGCCCGCAACAGTGGTGCGCGAATTCGTGTTGGCGGGCAAAGACAAGGACGAGCCGCACCGCATCGTCATCGATCTTGATCCCGTGACGCCGCAGGCCTTTGCGGATGCAGCCACGGGCGATATGGGCGGGCCGCAGCCCGTTGCGCTGCAGGTTTCGCGCAAGCCGTTGATCGTGATCGATCCGGGCCATGGCGGGAAGGATCCCGGCACGATGTCGCCTTCGGGCGTCAAGGAAAAGGATCTCGCGCTGGGCATTGCCATTCAGCTGCGCGATGCGCTGCTGAAATCAGGGCGCTATGACGTTGCGCTCACGCGCTCGACGGACATTTTCATCGAACTGGAGGACCGGGTCACCAAGGCGCGCAACCTGGGCGCTGACTTGTTCATCGCGCTTCACGCTGACTCCAGCGGCAAGCCGGGTACGCGGGGTGCGTCCGTGTACACACTATCTCCCGGTGGGGAGAAGAGGATCGACGGGGTCAGCCGTCAGCATGACTGGATCCTGGACGTGGAAGTTGATTCGAGCCGGCCTGAGGAAGTGAACCAGATCCTGCGCGATCTGGTGCAGCGGGAGACCAAGAACCAGTCGGCGCGCTTCGCCCTGAACCTGACCGACGCGCTGGGCAGTTCGGGCTGGCCGACGCTGGAAAACACCCACAGGCGCAAGAGCCTGTATGTGCTGCTGAGCCCGGATACGCCAGCGGCGCTTTTGGAAATGGGTTTCCTGACGAACGACGATGACGTTGCGGCCCTCAAGTCGGAAGCCCGCCGCCAGAAGCTCGTGAACGCCGTCGCAGGCGCTATCGATGTCTATTTCGACACCCAGACGATGATGGTTGCCGGAATGGCGGCGGGGCGATAACTCGCGCGGCCCGAAAGTGGGCTGTTTTTAACGCAAAAAGGCCCTGTCGCCGGACGAGTCCGCGCCTTAAAGTCACCGCAAACCTCGGTGATTCCGGAGTGGTGTAGGGTGGCGGCCGATTGGTGCGCCAAAGAGCCAGCGACCGAAGTGTTATGGCCATACTGTAACGGCGACCGGATTGCGCGAGCCTGGTGAGAGATGCAGCTGACAATGCCTCGTTGGAACTGGAAGGTCATCCTGCTGTCGATCGCGGGCGGCATCGCCGCAATCGCGATCGCCATGACGGTCTGGTTCTTCATCGTCATCCAGGACCTGCCGTCCGAAGAGCAACTCGCCAACTACGAGCCGCCAATCATGAGCCGCGTGCACGCGGGCGATGGAAAGCTGGTCGCAGAGTTCGCGACGCAGCACCGCGTCTATGTGCCGTCGGAGGATCTGCCTGATCTCCTGGTGCAGGCTTTCATCTCGGCCGAGGACAAGGACTTCTTCAACCACTCGGGCATCGACCTGTGGGGAATGTTCCGCGGGACAGTCATCAACTTCCTGCAAGGCAAGCGGATGACCGGCGGTTCAACCATCACGCAGCAGGTGGTGAAGAACATGCTGACGGGCGACGAGCGTTCAATCGACCGGAAGGTGCGCGAGGCGGTACTCGCGATGCGGATCGAGAACCAGCTCAGCAAGGAGCAGATCCTCGAGCTGTACATGAACGAGATCTATCTCGGCGGTCGCTCGTATGGCGTCGGCGCAGCGGCGCTGAACTATTTCGGCAAGTCGCTCGGCCAGCTGACGATTGCAGAGAGCGCGATGCTCGCCGGTCTGCCGCAGGCGCCGGGGCGCGTGAACCCGTATCTCAATCCGGAAGCGGCCATCGAGCGCCGCAACTATGTGATCGGACGCCTGCTAGCCAACAACTACATCTCCAAGGAAGACGCCGAGACGGCGATGGCCGAGGAGCTGGTGGTCGTCGATCGTCTCGCGACGGCGGAGAACCAGGCGTCGGGTTATTACGTCGAACAACTACGCCGCGAAATTCTCGTGATCGAGATGACGCGCCTTGCGGCTCAGGCCGGCAAGCTGCCGAAGGACGCTACCGAAGCGACGTTCAAGGCGTTGCCTGCGGCCCAGCAGAAGCAGCTGCGCGAACAGTTCGAGGCCGAGGCCATGAAGGCCTTCTATGAGGGCGGTCTCTCGATCCGCTCCACGCTCGACTCCAACCTGCAGCTTATCGCGCAGACGGCGCTGCGTGCGGGTCTTGAGAGCTATGACCGCCGCCATGGCTGGCGCGGCCCGATCGGGACGATCGCGGTTGACGAGGAGTTCGGCAAGGCGCTGACCGACTACGCCAACGTCAAGGAGAACAAGCCCAAGATCTCCGTCGGCGGAAACGACTGGCAGATCGCGGTTGTGCGCTCGGTGAACAAGGAAGTCGTGCGGCTCGGTCTTTCTAGCGGCGAGACCGGCACGCTGCACGCGGACGACGTGAAATGGGCAGCGCCTTTCAAGCGTGAAGGCAGCGGCACGGGCCTCAAGGCTGGCGACATCATCTTTGTGTCGCGCCAGGCGGCGCCCGACATCACCGTTCAACTCATCACCGACTATGGCGTGCCGAAGAAACCCGCTGCGAACGCGCCGTGGCGTCTGCGCCAGGTGCCGGAAGTGCAGGGCGCGCTGGTGGCGATGGACCCGCATACAGGCCGCGTGCTGGCGATGTCTGGCGGCTATTCGTTCCAGCGCAGCCAGCTCAACCGCGTGATGCAGGCGTGGCGTCAGCCGGGATCGTCGTTCAAGCCGTTCGTCTATGCGGCGGCGCTTGAGACGCCTGATCCGGCTACCGGGCTTTACAAATGGACGCCGTCCTATCGTGTGCTCGATACGCCGTACGTGTCGTGCCAGCAGCGCGAGGGCGGCAAGGAGACCTGCTACAAGCCGACCAACTACTCTGAGCAGTTCTATGGTGAGACGACGATGCGCGTCGGCGTCGAGAAGTCGCGCAACGCGATGACCGTACGCCTTGCGAGCGAGATCGGCCTCGACAAGGTGTCGGTGATCGGCGAGCGCATGGGCATCTATGACAAGCTGCCAGCCTATGAGGCGATGGCGCTGGGCGCGGGCGAGACAACGCCGATGCGCATGGCGATCGCCTATGCCGAGGTGGTGAACGGCGGCAAGCAGGTTCACCCTGTGATGTTCGACCGTATCCAGAACCGCTATGGCGAGACCGTCTACAAGACCGATCCACGCGACTGCACCGGCTGCTCGGCTGAGTGGAAGCGCGGCCTCGCGCCGCCTGCTCTGGCTGACCTGCGCCAGCAGGTGATGGACCCGGTAACGGCCTATCAGGTTGTCTCGATCCTCGAGGGCGCAGTCCAGCGCGGCACGGGCACGACCATCCGTTCGGTCGGCAAGTCTGTCGCGGCAAAGACTGGCACGACCAACGACCAGTTCGATGCGTGGACCGTGGGCTTCAGCCCCAACCTTGTTGTTGCCGTGTGGGTGGGCTTCGACCGTCCGCGCGACATGGGCAATGGCGAGTCCGGTGGCCGCGTCGCGGCGCCGATCTTCCGCGACTTCATGCTGGCGGCGCTCAAGGACAAGCCGGATGTGAGCTTCCGCGTGCCCGACGGTGTCGAGCTGGTGGAAGTCGATGCGGATACAGGCTGTCTTCCGGATGGCGGAACGCGCCTTGTGATCCTGGAAGCGTTCCGGCCGGGCTCAGCGCCAATGGAAACATGCGCAGCGCCCGTTGGCGCGGACGGCTATCGCGTCGACTTCAGCCGCATGGCTGCGGGCGACGAGTCCGTGTCGTCGACGCGCGACGGGCAGGTGGTGTCGCTGCCGGGCGATCCCACGCAGCCGAACCTGCTGACCGATCCGAACGTTCCGGTCGATCCGACGGCGCCATTGACGCCGCCGCCGGCCGACACCGATCTGACATTCGACGACGGAACCTTCTGACGGCGCGCGCCGTTGCGGGTAGCCCTTCCGCACCGGCGTTTCGTGCTCTAGGAGGCTTCGCCAGACCTTGCCCGCGCGCGCGGGCTGCCGAACGAGATCATCATGACGCCCGAACTTGAATCCATGGTCGAAACGATCCGGCAGTCCGTGAGCTTGCTGCGGAGGCGTCTTTGACTGGGGTTTCGCCGAGAAACGCCTGGCCGAACTGAACGCTCTCTCCGAACGCCCTGATTTCTGGAACGACCCGCAGAAGGCCCAGCCGCTGATGCGTGAGCGCACGCGCATCGAAACTGCGATGAACGACATCCGCATGCTGGAGCGTGAGGCCGAAGACGCCGAGATGCTCTGGGAGATGGCCGAAGGTGAGGGCGACAAGGGTGCGCTAGCCGAAGTCGACGCCAGCATCCGCGAAGCGGTGAAAAAGGCCAAGGATTCGGAACTGAAGGCGCTACTTTCTGGCGAGGTGGACGCCAACGATTGCTATATCGAGGTCAACGCGGGCGCGGGCGGCACGGAGAGTCAGGACTGGGCCTCGATGCTGCGGCGGATGTATGTGCGCTGGGCCAACGCGCACGGCATGAAGATCGAAGAGATTGACGACCATCCGGGCGAGACGGCGGGCATCAAGTCCGCCACCATGCTGATCAAGGGCGAGTACGCTTATGGTTGGCTCAAGAGCGAGAGCGGTGTGCACCGTCTCGTGCGCATCTCGCCATATGACTCGAATGCGCGGCGCCACACCAGCTTTGCGAGCGTGTGGGTTTATCCGGTGATCGATGACTCGGTCGAGGTGAACATCCTCGACAAGGATGTGCGCACAGACACTTACCGTGCTTCGGGCGCGGGCGGCCAGCACATCAACAAGACGGATTCGGCCGTGCGCTTGACGCACATTCCGACTGGGATCGTGGTGGCCGTGCAGGCCGAGCGCTCGCAGCACAAGAACCGCGCGCAGGCGTGGGACATGCTCCGCGCGCGCATCTACGAGATGGAGTTGAAGAAGCGAGAGGCGGTGGCGCAGGCCGAGGCTGACTCCAAGACCGAGATCGGCTGGGGCCGCCAGATCCGCTCCTACGTGCTGCAACCGTACCAGATGGTCAAAGACCTGCGGACGGGCGTCGAGACGTCGGATTCTGGAGGCGTGCTGGATGGCGATCTGGACCCGTTCCTGCAGGCATCCCTCAGCCACAAGCTGGGACCGGAAACGGTGGTGGACGACCTCGACTAAGGGTTGTGGCGCCAAAAGGCGGTGCCCCTAAAATGCCCTGATTGAGTTGTTGCGGACCGCGCGCTTATCGTTTATCGATAAATCAAGGTCAGGCGGACGTGATTCCGCCCAAACAGCGGATCGAGTTCATGGAGAACTATTATACTTTTAGTTTGGCGGCAATCCTGCTCGCCTCGACGGCCCTGCCGGCGATGGCGCAGGAAGCGCAAACTGTGCCGATTGCGACCGTCACGGCCTCGCCCCAGCCGGGCGTCATCAGCTACACCCCCGCGGACTTCGCGGCGGCGCGCCCGAACACGGCGCTGGAGATGATCAGCCGCATCCCAGGCTTCACCTTCGATGGCGGCGACAGCGTTCGCGGCTTTGCGGGCGCTGCCGGCAACGTGCTGATCGATGGCGCGCGGCCCACCTCCAAGACAGACGGTCTGGGCGACACGCTCGGCCGCATTCCGATCGACCAGGTTGAACGCATCGACATCATCCGTGGCGGTGTTCCTGGCATCGACATGCAGGGCCAGACGGTGGTGGCCAATGTCATCCGCAAGAAGGTGGATACTTTCCAGCAGGTGTTCTCGGTGAGGAGCTTCCTATTCTCGGACACGGGCAAGACGATCCCCGGCTGGAACTACCAGGCCACACGCCGCAGCGGCGAGCATCAGTTCGATGTCTCGATGGGCCGCGGCATCTCGATGGATGACTCCGTCGGCAATGGCTGGCGCACGACCCGGGATGCGGCAGGCAATCTTACGCTGCTCGAAACGGCTCGCTCGGAAGGGGATGGCGTCGTGCACACGATCCGCGGCGGCTACAAAGGTCCGCAGTTTGGCGGAACGCTGGCGATCAATGGCGTGCTCGGCACAGATGAGTTTAAGCAGGAACAACGCTTCTACACCTCGACGACGGACGAGCGCTTTGCCAATCGCTCAGCAAATGATCGCGGGGAACTGGGGGTCAACTACACGATCGACCTGACGCCGGACCTGGAATGGGAGACGCTTGGCCTGTTCAAGCTGGCGGTTGGATCGCTTGATGCGACCGGCGTGACGCCGGGCGGATCGCAGCTGTTCCAGATCGAAGCCGAGGCGGGCGAGCGGATCGGGCGGAGCGTGCTGCGCTACAGCTATTCGCCGGAACTGTCTTTCGAGGGCGGCGCCGAGATAGCCTACAATTATCGCGAGCAATCCGTGGCGCTGGCCGTCAATGGAACGCCCATTTCGCTACCGGCTTCTGACGTCATGGTCGAGGAGCTGCGGGGCGAGGCCTTTGCGCAGGGCACCTGGCGGCCGTCTCCTCAATGGACGCTCGAGGGCGGCATCCGCGTCGAGCGTTCCACCATCACGCAATCAGGCGACACGGAGCGCGAACGCTCCTTCACCTATCCGAAGCCCCGCCTGGTCGCGACATGGTCGCCCAGCGAAGACGATCAGCTGCGCCTGCGCGCGGAGCGGAAAGTCGGCCAGCTGAACTTCCAGGACTTTGCCTCCGAGGTGAACCTCAATTCCGGTCAACAGAGCACGGGTAACTCCGAACTTGAGCCGGACAAGACGTGGGTCTACGAGATCGCCTACGAGAAGCGCTTCTGGGAAGGCGCCGCCGCGGTTCTTACCTATCGCTACGAAGATATCTCGGACGTGGTGGACCTGTTCCCGCGCGACGTAATGGTCGATACTGACAATGACGGCATCCCGGATACGACGCAGCTTCTGGTCGGGCCGGGCAATATCGGCGATGGCATCAACGAAACGCTGATCTTCAACCTCACGCTGCCGCTAGCAACGCTTGGCATCAAGGGCGCCGAGATCAAAGCCGAGACGCAGTGGGACAACAGCGAGGTCACCGATCCGTTGACAGGCGAGAAGCGCCGCATCTCAGGCCAGCGGCCGGAGAACATCAGGCTGAATTTCCGGCAGGATCTGCCCGAACACCATCTCACCTTCGGGATCGGCTGGTTCCAAGGCTGGCGCGAGAGCTACTATCAGGTCGACAACATCGAGAGCCTGAAGTTGCGTGACTTCTATCACTCCTTCATCGAGTGGAAGCCGGACCCGGGCTTCACGCTGCGCGCGGAGCTGAACAACTTCGATCCGTTCAGCTTCAACATCCAGCGCCAAATCCATGGCGGCCGGCGTGACCAGTACCCGCTGATCAGCGTCGAGAACGAGCGCCGCAACTCGCAGATCCTCGGCATGATCAGCGCCCGCTGGACGTTTGGCTAAGGCCGGAAACGCAACCTGAACCGCCCCGCATGGCAGTCGCCCGGCGGGGTGTTTCAGGCGGGGTTTTGCGCCTTCCGAAGCCGCTACGACAGACGGGGCGGCCGGACGTAAAAAACTCAAGTAAATTCATGGCTTCAGGGCTGTGGATCAAACGGCATATTCGTTTGTATCGCGCCGCACAAATGGGCTAGAAGAACGTCTCGAATCCCGGCGGCGCGGCCGCCCCTGTTCCGGACGAATTCTGCTTGACCGACACGCCTGATCAAACTGCCCCCGACGGTGGCTCCGGCGCTGGCGATATCGCGCCCATTTCCATCACCGCGGAGCTGAAGAAGTCGTATCTCGACTACGCGATGAGCGTCATCGTGAGCCGCGCGCTGCCGGACGTTCGGGACGGGCTGAAGCCGGTTCACCGCCGTATTCTGTTTGCCGCCTATGAGGGCGGATACACGCACGACAAGGCGTTCAGGAAGTCCGCCAACATCGTCGGCGACGTGATCGGCCGCTGGCACCCGCACGGGGACCAATCGATCTATGACGCCCTCGTACGCATGGCGCAGCCGTTCGCGATGAGCGTACCGCTGATCGACGGGCAAGGTAACTTCGGCTCGATCGATGGCGATCCGCCAGCAGCCATGCGTTACACGGAAAGCCGCATGGCGCGTGTGACCGCGAACCTGCTGGACGACATCGACAAGGACACGGTCAACTTCGAGGACAACTATGACGGCTCCCGCCAGGAGCCGACTGTGCTGCCAGCGAAGTTTCCGAACCTTTTGGTCAACGGCGCGGGTGGCATCGCCGTGGGCATGGCGACCAATATCCCGCCGCACAACCTGACCGAGATCATCAACGCCACCATCGCCCTCATCGATGATCCCGCGCTGGACGACACGGCGTTGCTCGACATCGTGCCGGGGCCGGACTTCCCGACAGGCGCGCTGATCATCGGCCGGGCCGGATCGCGCAATGGCATGATGACCGGGCGCGGCTCTGTGATCATGCGCTCGAAGACCGACATCGAGACGACCAAGAACGGTCGTGAGGCGATCATCATTACCGAAGTTCCCTATCAGGTGAACAAGGCCACGATGGTCGAGAAGATCGCGGAACTCGTTCGCGACAAGAAGATCGAGGGTATCTCGGACCTGCGCGATGAAAGCGACCGGAACGGCATTCGCGTCGTCATCGAGATCAAGCGCGATTCATCGGCCGACATCGTGCTCAACAACCTGTTCCGCCTGACGCCAATGCAGACGTCGTTTGGCGTCAACATGCTGGCGCTGAATGGCGGCCGGCCCGAGCTGATGTCGCTGCGCGCCATGCTGCAGGCGTTCACGCGCTTCCGTGAGGAAGTGGTCGCCCGCCGTACCAAGTTCGAGCTGAACAAGGCGCGCGACCGCGCGCACGTGTTGATCGGCCTCGCGCTGGCTGTCGCCAACATCGACGAGATCATCCGCATCATCCGGTTCTCGTCCGATCCGGACTCGGCGCGGATCGCCCTGCTTGAGCGGGCGTGGCCCGCGATGGACATGGCGCCGCTGATCGGGCTCATTGCCGACCGCCGCACCGTCTTCAACGACAAGGGCGAGATCAAGCTGTCGGACGAGCAGGCGCGCGCCATCCTCGCGCTGCAGCTCTCGCGCCTTACGAACCTTGGCCGCGATGAAATCGGCAAGGAGGCTTCGGGCCTCGCCGAAAAGATCAAGGATCTGCTCTCCATCCTCGCCTCGCGCGCCCGCGTGCTCGACATCATCAAGGGCGAGCTGACGGAGGTTCGCGACAAGTTCGGCAAGCCGCGCCGGTCGGAATTCATCGAGGCCGACCTCGACCTCGAAGACGAAGCCTTCATCGAGAAGGAAGACATGGTCGTCATGGTCACCCATGGTGGCTATGTGAAGCGCACGGCGCTCTCGGCCTACCGGACGCAGAACCGCGGCGGAAAAGGTCGCGGCGGCATGGAGACGAAGGAGGACGATTTTGTCGTCCGGTTGTTCTCCGCCGACACCCACACCGAGCTGCTGTTCTTCTCTTCTACCGGCATGGCCTACAAGCATAAGGTCTGGCGTCTGCCGCTGGGCAATCCGCAATCGCGCGGCAAGGCGCTGGTGAACATCCTGCCGCTGAAGGAAGGCGAGCGGATCACGTCGGTGATGCCGCTGCCGCATGACGAGGAAGAGCGGGCCAAGCTCAACATCCTGTTCGCCACCAAGTCGGGCGGCGTGCGGCGCAACCTGCTGACGGACTTCCTGTCGGTGAACCGCGCCGGCAAGATCGCGATGAAGTTGGAAGACGACAGCGACGCCATCGTGGACGTGCAGCTGTGTCGGCCGGAAGACGATGTGCTGCTGACCACGGCGCTGGGCCAGTGCATCCGGTTCCAGGTGGAGCAGGTGCGCGTTTTCACCGGCCGGACGTCGACGGGCGTGCGCGGCATCCGGCTTGGTGCGGGCGACTCTCTGATCGGTATGTCCGTGCTGGGCACGATCGATGTGACGCCGGCAGAAGCGCGCGCCTATCTCAAGCGTGCGAACGCGGCTCGCCGGGCTGAGGGCGAAGAAGTCACTGAAGAAGCTGAAGCTGAGGATGATACGGGCGGTGACGGCGATGAGGCTGCGCCAGCCGCTGACGCTGAAGCCAATGGCGAGGTCGAGTTGAGCGAAGAGCGGTTCCTCAAGCTGCAGGACGCCGAGCAATTCATCCTGACACTGACGGAAGAAGGCATGGGCAAGCGCGCATCCGCGTTTGATTACCGCCGCACCGGGCGTGGCGGCAAAGGCCTGCTCGCGCATCGTCTGCCCAAGGATGGAAAGCTGGTTGCGTCCTTCCCGGTGGGCGAGGCGGACGAAATCATGGTGGTGACAGATGCGGGGCAGTTGATACGCTGCGCCGTGGATCAAATCCGCATTGCGGGTCGGGCGACGCAGGGAGTTCGCGTGCTGAGGGTGGCGGCAGGCGAGCGAGTCGTTTCCGTGGAGAGGCTGGAGGACCAGAACGGTGACGAGGCGGCCGGAAAGACGGGCGGCGGGTGAACCGCGTCCGGTGCGACGTGCTGCTGCGGGTCGGGCGCCTGCGGTGAACCGTGGCGCGAAACAGCGTGTGGGGCTTTATCCCGGCACGTTCGATCCGATCACCAACGGCCACCTCGATATCATCGGGCGGGCGGTCAAGCTGGTCGACAAGCTGATCATCGGAGTCGCGATCAACGAGGGCAAGGAGCCGCTTTTCTCGCTTGAGGAGCGCACCAGCCTGGTCATGGGCGAGGCGCTCAAGCTGGCCGGCACGACTGAAATTGAAGCCCGGCCGTTCGACAACTTGCTGATGCATTTTGCCGAGCAGTGCGGCGCCCAGATGATCATCCGCGGCCTGAGGGCCGTGTCGGACTTCGAGTACGAGTTCCAGATGGTCGCCATGAACCAGCGCATGAACGATGAAATCGAGACGGTTTTCCTGATGGCGGACCCCCATCATCAGGCCGTTTCCTCGCGACTGGTAAAAGAGATTGCACGGCTCGGCGGTTCCGCCGATCTTTTCGTTCCCGCAGTGGTTCACGAGAAACTTCTGGCCAAGTTCGGGATCAAGAAGGGCAAATAGGATGCTTCGTAAGTTTCTGATTGCGGCGGCAGGGGCGGCCCTGCTGGCCGGCGCCGGCGCTGCCTGGGCGGGCCCGGGCGATGATCCGGCCAACTGGCGCAAGGTCGATTCAGAGAACCTGCTGCAGTTCACGGTCAACGGCCAGGAGATCCTGATCGAGCTTCGGCCCGACATCGCGCCCATTCACGTGGCGCAGATCCGCAAGATCGTGCGCGATGGCAATTACGACAAGCTGCCCTTCCACCGCGTGATCGATGAGTTCATGGCGCAGGGCGGGGATGTCTATTCGGTCTATCAGGTCTATCCGCGCTATCCCAACATGCCCGGCGAATTCACCTGGGGGCGCGATCCGTCGAAACAGAAGGTGCAATGGTTCGGCGCGACGCCAGATGGCGACAAGCTGGGATACTTCGAGGGCTTTCTGGTGCAGGGCCAGCCTGACGAGACGGCGATGATCTTGGACCCGCCGGTTGCGCGCACGTGGGCACTGCACTGTCAGGGTGTCACGTCGATGGCGCGCTCGCAGTCGGTCGACAGCGCTTCGACCGAGTTCTTTCTGATGCGTCATGCGCGTGTCGGTCCCGGCACGCTGGACAAGACCTATTCGGTGTGGGGCCGTGCACTGACCGGGCTCGATGCGATCCGCGGAATCAAGGTGGGGCCGGAAGAGCGCGATGGCCGCTTCGCCAACAACAAGGACGCCGACAAGCTGACCAAGGCAGTCATCGTGACGGACATTGCCGCAGCCAAGCGGCCGACCGTTTACGTAAAGCGGACGGACGGGCCGGAGTTTGCGGCGACACTTGCGGCGATCAGCGTTGCTGATCCATATGCAGCCTGCGCGCTGCCCCCTGTAGACGTTGTTGTGGAAAGGCCGAGCCCATGAGCTCCGACAAAGAGAACACCCTGATCCTGACCCTCGACACGGGCGCGGTGACGATCCAGCTGCTGCCGGATAAGGCGCCGGGGCATGTGGCGCATATCAAGGAATTGGCGCGCGAAGGCTTCTACGATGGCGTGGTGTTCCACCGCGTGATCGATGGCTTCATGGCGCAGGGCGGCGACCCGACTGGAACCGGCATGGGCGCCTCAAAGAAGCCGAACCTGCGCGCAGAGTTCAACGATGTGGGCCACCAGCGCGGCGTGTGCTCGATGGCGCGCGCGAACGATCCGAACTCGGCGAATAGCCAGTTCTTCATCTGTCTCGATGATGCGTCGTTCCTCGACCGCAAGTACACTGTGTGGGGCAAGGTGATCAGCGGCATGGATGCCGTGGATGCGCTGCCCAAGGGCGAGCCGCCGAAGAAGCCGGGCAAGATCGTGTCAGCGAAAGTCGCGGCGGACGTTTAGGACGCTGCGAACTGGTTTGCGGGGCGTTTGTACGCTAACGCAGGGGCGGGTTGCGATTCCGCGACAGGTTGCCCATGGCGAAACCACCTAGTCCTGCGCCTCAGGCGATCCGCCCCAAGGGCGGGCCGCTGACGGCCTTGCGCAACTGGTTCTTCGCGGGGCTGGTTGTGGCCGCTCCGCTGGGCATCACGCTGTGGCTGGTGTGGAGCTTTGTCGTATTTGTCGACGGGGCGATCACGCCGCTACTGCCGCGTGCGTGGGACCCGGAGAACTGGCTGGGGTTCCAGCTGCCCGGTCTGGGCATCATCATCGTCGTGGTCGGCCTGACGCTACTGGGCGCGATCGTCGCGAACCTGTTCGGACGAACCATGGTGCGCGTGGGGGAGCTCATCCTCGCGCGGGTGCCGCTGGTGCGCTCGATCTACTCCGTCATCAAGCAGGTGGTGGAGACGCTGGCCTCGAACGATGCGTCATCGTTCAAGGAAGCGGTGCTGGTTGAGTATCCCGGCAAGGGCCTGTGGGTGCTGGGATTCGTGACGAGCCGAAACCCCGATCCGGAGATTGCCGCCGGATTGCCTGAACTTGTTGGTGTGCTGATCCCAAGCTCGCCAAATCCGGCAATGGGGCAGCTGGTGTTTGTGACGCCCGAGCGCATCCGACCGCTTGAGATGTCCGTCGAGAAAGCTGCGAAGCTGGTGATCTCGTTCGGCATACGCAGCGCTGAACCGGGCGACACAGTGGAGCCCGACAAGAAGAGCTAGGAGTCGCTGCTCTCGCTGATCTGGGCCGCGATGCGCGGGGCGAAGAGATCGCGTGTGCGGAGGACGGCCTTGCCGCGCGGGCCGGCGAGCGTGGGATCGGCCATCAGGACGGACTTTGCGTCGGTCCGCGCGATCTCGATCAGGTTGGTGTCGCGCGACAGATCGAGCACGCGGAAGGTCGGCAGGCCGGACTGGCGCAGGCCCAGCACGTCGCCGGGCCCCCTCAGGCGGAAGTCGGCTTCCGCGATCTCGAAGCCGTCGGTGGTCTTGCGCAGGGTGTCGAGGCGTTCCTTGCCGCTCTCGGTGAGTGGGGTCTGAAAGAGCAGGACGCAACTGGAGGCTTTCTCGCCCCGACCGACGCGGCCGCGCAGCTGGTGGAGCTGGGCGAGGCCGAAGCGTTCGGCATGCTCGATGACGATGATGGTGGCTTCGGGAACGTCTACGCCGACTTCGATTACCGTGGTGGCGACGAGGACGCGGGCCTGGCCGTTGCGGAGTTTTTCCAGCGCGGTATCGCGATCCTGCGCGGGCATGCGGCCGTGGACGAGTTCGACGGTCGCTTTCACATACCCGGCCAGCACTTCGCGTCGGGCGATGGCGGAGGCGTCGCCTGCGTCTTCTGAATCGACTGCGGGGCATATCCAGAAGGCGCGCTCGCCGCGATCGACGGCGCGAGAGACTGCGGCGATGACCTCGTCGACGCGGGAATCCGGGACGGCGGCGGTGACGACTTCCTGCCTGTTGGCGGGCTTTTCCTTGATGATCGAGACGTCGAGATCGCCATAGACGGCGAGGCCCATCGTCCGCGGGATGGGTGTGGCGCTCATCACCAGCGTGTGGGGGGCCGCGCCTTTGGAGGTTAGCTTGAGGCGGTCGGCGACGCCGAAGCGGTGTTGTTCATCGATGATGACGAGCGCGAGGTCTGGCAGCTCGACATCTGACTGATAGAGAGCTTGCGTGCCGGAGACGACCTGTATTTTGCCGGCACGGACGTCATTGAGAATGGCCTCGCGCGCGGCGCCCTTGTCGCGGCCGGTGAGGGCGGCGACGCGCATGCCGGCGGGGGCCAGGAAGCGGCCCATCGCATCGGCTTGCTGGCGGGCGAGGACTTCGGTGGGAGACATCAGCGCGGTGATGCCGCCCGCGGCGGCGGCCTGTGCGGCGGCGAGGGCGGCGACCAGTGTTTTGCCTGAGCCGACATCGCCCTGGATCATGCGGCGCATCGGGGCGGGGCGGCCCATGTCGATGGCGACGTCCTTGTAGGCGTCGAGCTGACCGCGTGTGGGCGTGAAGGGCAGCGCGTCGACGATTGTCTTTTCGACGCCGATGGCGCGCGGGATTGGCCAGGCGTGGCGACGCTCGCGTGCGATGCGGGCCTGGCCCATGGCGAGTTCGCGAGCGAGCGCTTCGTCGTAAGCGAGACGCTGGCGCGCGACCTCGAAGCCGTCCGGGTCGTAGACCTTTGGCTGATGCAACCTGAGCAGCGCCTGTTTGAAGGTGGGCCAGTGATTGCGGGCCAGCAGGTGGGGGTCGATCCATTCGTCGAGTTCGGGAACGCCCCCGATAGCGGCGTTGATGAACTTGCGGAGTTGCTTGGGCGTGATGTTCGCCGTCATCGGATAGACGGGCTCGACTTCGGGCAGTTCGTCATCCTTGTCGGGCGTGACGACGTGGTCTGGGTGAACGATCTGTCGGCCGCCCTGATAGTCGCCGATCTTGCCCGATGCGATGATGGTCTCGCCAATCTTGAAGGTCTTCTCCAGCCACTGACGATTGGCATGGAAGTAGGACAGCGTGAGGAAACCCGTGTCGTCGCGCAGGCGGACGCGGGCGGGGAATTTCATCCGGGCGTGTTCGAGCTTGTCCACCGTGCCGGTGACGGTGGCGATCTCGCCGACCTCGACGCTTGCGATCGTGGCGCGGTTGCGGCGGTCGATCCAGCTGGTTGGGAGATGGAACAGGAGATCGAGCCAGGTCTCCCCGCCGATCAGGCGGGCAAGCACAGGACGCACTTTCGGGCCGACGCCGGGAAGGCTGTCGATGTCCTTGTAGAATTGATAGAGGGCCTGATCGCGCATGTACGGGCGATGCTAGCGGGTTTGGGAGAGTCGCGACAGGGAGGTCGCGCAGGCGCGGGTTCGCGCGCTCGCTGGCCGGGGCCGCGAGGTGTGTTTGGGATGGGGTGCGCTGGCCGCCTAGGCGGGCGCTGAGGGGCTCAACGCAGCGGTGTAGCCCCCGGTGCGCGGAGCGCGCGAACGGGAAGGCAGAGGCTGCGTGGGCTGGCTGTGCGTGGAGCCCCTGGGTTCCGGCTCACGCGCTTCGCGCGCGTCCGGAATGACAATCGATGGGGTGGCGCACTTGGCCGGGGAGCGCCTCATCCTGAGCTTGTCGAAGGATGCGGGCGCGGGGTGCGAGGTCGTGAGCACGGCCTCGTGCTTCGACAGGCTCAGCATGAGGCCTGTCAGCGGGGTGATGGTTTCCTTGTGAGAGGTGTCGCGCTCCGTCCGGGGCAGGGCGGAGGGCGGAGGGGGCGTGT
>NCEM01000072.1 GCA_002280725.1 Alphaproteobacteria bacterium 32-64-14 | reverse complement strand
AGATGCTCCACCAGGAAGCCGATGAAATGCCCGACGTCGCGCTGATACGCCTCGACCGTCTTCTCCGACGAACGCCGCTCGGTCTCGAGCCAGATCGAGAACTCCTGCAGGGCTTCACGGGCGGTATGCGCTGTCGTCATGCCTGCAGCATGCCGGGCGGCTGATTAAGGGTGTGTTTCGTGACGCCGGTGGCCCGCTTTACTCAGCACGCAAATGCCGCATCGGGTTGAATGCCGGGCCACGCGGGGCCATCCTCTGACCCATGCCGTCTGACACCCGAATCGTCTCGGTGCTGCTGCCGCAGCCCCTGCCGGAGCCGTTCGACTACGAACTGCCCGAAGGCATGGAGGCCGCGCCAGGCAGCTTTGTCGTCGTCCCGCTCGGGCCGCGCGAGATGATCGGCGTTGTCTGGTCGGAACGGGACAGGCCCTCCAACCGCAAGCTCAAGGCTGTCAGCGACATCATCGCCACCGCGCCCGCGCTGCCGCAAACCATGCGCGCCTTCATCGACCGCGCGGCGCGCTATGTGTGCGCGCCTGTCGGCAATGTGCTCGCCATGGCGATGCGCTCGCGCGAAGGGCTCGATCCGCCGCCAACCGAAACGCTCGTTGTCGCAACAGGCTCAACGCCCGACCGGATGACGTCCGCGCGCGAGAAAGTCCTCGCTCACGCCTCGACCCCACAATCCGGCGCAGACCTCGCACGCGCAGCCGGCGTTTCGTCGGGCGTGGTGAAGGGCCTCGTCGATGCAGGCGCGCTTGCCCATGTCGAGCGCGAGCTCGATCCGCCTTTCGATCTGCCGAACCCCGAGCTTCCCGGTCGCAATCTCACCGGCGAACAGCAGGAGGCGGCGCAATACCTGCGCGACATGGTGCGCGGTGGCGGCTATCGCGCAGCACTTCTCGATGGCGTCACCGGCTCGGGCAAGACCGAAGTCTATTTCGAAGCCATCGCCGAAGCCCTGCGCAGCGATCCTGAAGCACAGGTGCTGGTGCTGTTGCCCGAGATCGCGCTCACGCAGGCTGTCACCTCGCGCTTCGAGGAACGCTTCGGCGCCATCCCCGCCGAATGGCACTCGGCTGCCGGTTCATCAGCGCGCCGTCGCGTTTGGCGTGAAGTTGCGGCGGGCAGGGCGCGCATCGTCGTCGGCGCGCGGTCGGCGTTGTTCCTGCCGTTCCGCAAGCTCAAGCTCATTGTCATCGATGAAGAGCACGACCAGTCCTACAAGCAGGAAGAAGGCGTCATCTATCACGCACGCGATCTGGGCGTGCTGCGCGCCTCGATGGAGCCGTGCGCCATCGTGCTCGCCTCTGCAACGCCCGCGCTCGAAAGCATGTGGAATGCGCAGGCCGGCCGTTACGCTCATCTGCGCCTCAGCGAACGCCCTGGCATTGCGGTTCTCCCGTCCATCGCAATCGCCGACATGCGCACCGCCCCGCCCGAAGCCGGCCGCTGGATCGGGCCGGATCTCACCGCCGCCATCGAACAGACCCTGGCGGCAAAGGAGCAGGCGCTGCTCTTCCTCAACCGCCGTGGCTATGCCCCTCTGGTTATCTGCCGCGCGTGTGGCGAACGTCTGAAAGCGCCCGATTCCGACAGCTGGCTGGTCGAGCATCGCTACACCAACAGGCTTGTCTGCCATCTCACCGGCTTCACGATGAGTAAGCCGCTGCAATGCCCGCACTGCGGCGCGAAGGGATCGCTCACCGCCGTCGGTCCCGGCGTCGAGCGGCTGGCGGAAGAAGTGCACACGCGCTTCCACGGCGCCCGCGTTGAGGTGCTGTCTTCCGACACGGTCACGTCGCCTGAAAGCCTGCGCGAGCTGATCGCGCGGATGGAAGCGGGCGCAATCGACATCCTCATCGGCACGCAGATCGTCGCCAAGGGCCACAACTTCCCGACATTGACGCTGGTCGGCGTTGTCGATGCCGATGCGGGGCTGCGCGGCGGCGATCTCCGCGCCGGCGAGCGCACTTTCCAGTTGCTGCAGCAGGTCGCCGGCCGCGCCGGCCGCGCCGACAAGCCCGGCCGCGCCATCATCCAGACCTACGCGCCCGAGAGCCCCGCCATCGCGCTGCTGGCCGCCGGCGACCGCGACGCCTTTCTTGCTTATGAGATGGACCAGCGCCGCCTCGTCTCTTTCCCACCCTTCGGTCGTCTCGGCGCCGTCATCGTCTCCGCGCCCAGCGCCGAGCAGGCGGATGAGGCGTCCACGCTTCTGGGCGAGAACCAGCCCAATGCCACAGGCGTCGAAGTCTGGGGCCCTGCGCCTGCGCCCATCACCATCCTGCGCGGCCGCCACCGCCGCCGCTTCCTCGTGCGCTCGGATCGCAATGTCGATCTCTCGGCTTTCCTCGCCGCGTGGAAAGAGCGCGTGAAACTCCCCTCCGCCGTGCGGGTCACGCTCGACGTCGAGCCCTACAGCTTCATGTAAAACAAAAGCGCAGGCCGCTGGGCAAAGCGGCCTGCGCATCAGAGGTGGCCGACGGTCCGCCGGCTTCTTGTGGCGCGGCTGGAAGCTCCGGGGGGAATGAGCGACCGTCAGATTCCGTGGGCCTACTTCGCAGGCTCAAGCGCCGGCATCTGCGGAACGAACGCGATGTGCGGACGATCCGGCGCCGTGCCCGGTGAGAGCGGAGCAGGCGCAGGTTCACCTGCAGCGCCGAGCGCGTGGATGTAGGCGTAGATCGCGCCAAGATCCTGATCACTCATCGCCTGCAGGCTCGGCCACGGCATCGGCGGGCGGCCCTGACCCTTGCGCGCCATCTCGAGGAACTGTTCCTCGTCCATGTTCTGGAACGACAGGCGAAGGTTCGCGGCGTAGCTCACGCCCCACGGACCGGAGAAGCCCACATCGGCGCCTTTCAGCCACTCTGTTTCCGGCATCGCCTTGCCGGTCATCATCAGGCCTTCGACATAGCCCGGCGTATGGCAGTCATTGCAGCCCGCCACCTTCACGAGATAGCGGCCGGCGTCGATCTGGGATTGAGCTTTCACGAATTGCGCGGGCGTCGTGCCGGCATCTGTCGCGGGCGCAGCGGTCGCGCCGCCGCAGGCCTGGAGGGAGAGAATTCCGGCAACCGCCAGAAAGGCGGCATGCATGCGGATATTGAGAACGTGCGTCGTCATGGAGTTTCCTTTCGCCGGCGTTGATCGCCGGTCGCTTGCTGGTCTGGCTTTGCTCGTATCGTCTGCCGGCCGTGGCTTTTGCCTTTTGGGAGAGCCGGTTTATCGTTCTGTCAGATGGCCAGTGCGGCCGCGTGCTTCATGCGCGTTCCTTCTTCGTCGGTTCCTTGTTCTTGAGACCCGTCCCCCCAGTGTTCTTGCCAAAAGTGTTTACGCCAAGACCTTGCGCCTCGACCGCGCTGCGCCAGCCATAGAAGCCCGCATGGACTTCATCCCAGGTCGACAGCGACTTCATCGTGTTGAGCCAGCGCCACACATTGCTCCACGGGCGCAGGTCGAAGCCGATCAGCTCGCCCGCGGTCACGACGCCGGATCCGAAATAATCCGCGAGGGTGATCTGGTCACCGCAGATGAAGGGCTTCGGTCCGATCATCGTATCCAGTGCACGCAGCCGCCGCGCCGCGCGCGGTTCGTGCAGGGCGATCGCTTGCTGCTGTGCGGGTCCGGGCAGGCGGTAGTGCGCCAGCACGCGCGCATAGACGAGACCGTAGACATAGTCCCGCATCAGGTAGGTGTTGAAGAAGTCCATCGCCTCGTTGACGCGGGCGCGGGCCTTCAGCTCCTTCGGATAGGCGGGGCTGTCGAACAGGTCGGCGAGATATTTCAGGATGGCCGAGCTCTCGGTCAGCACGAAGTCGCCATGCTCGAGCAGCGGCACCGCCTGGTTGGGCGTTAGCCGCGTGTACCAGTCCGACCGGTTCTCGTCCGAGAACAGGTCGATCAGGTTGTAGTCGAGGGGGATGCCGGCTTCGGACGCAAACAGGATGATCGGACGGCAGGTCGTCGAGGCCGGATCATAGTGCAGCCGGAGAGTTCCCGGCGCCTTCCGAGGAGGAGGGGGGGAGATAATCCTGGAAGGGGCCGGGGGAGTCATGGGGAGGTCACTCGTACGATTTGGCGTCGTCTTCTTGAGTCGTCTTTTGCTTCGGCTGTGTCTTTTGACATCTCGTCCGTGAGGCTGATGTACCGCTTGCCGCACCCCCTCTCAATCCGAACTATTGCAGAGCGTTCTGCAGTATTGCATAACGCCTCATGTTCGAATGGAGCGATCTTCGACACTTTCTGGCAGTCGCCAAAAGCGGCAGCACCTTGTCTGCATCTAAGATTTTGGGTGTGAATCAGACTACGGTCGCCCGCCGTATTGCAGCTTTGGAAGAAGCGCTCGGCGAAAAGCTTTTCGAGAAAACCGCAGGTGGCTACCGCCTGACCGAGCTGGGGTCTGCGATGGTGCAGAGCGCCGAGCGGGTCGAAACCGAGGTCGAAGCCTTTGGCCGGATGGTTGCCCAGCGCAGCCGCAAACTGCTCGGCATGATCCGCGTCACCACCAACGATGTGCTGGCCGATTGCCTGCTCACGCCCTGGCTGCGCGAATTCACCCAGCGCTTTCCGGTCGTTCAGGTCGAAACCATCATCACGGACCGGCTGATGGATGTGTCGCGCGGGGACGCCGATATCGCGTTGCGCGCTGGAACGCTCTCGCACGGGCCGCTCGGCGACAATGTTGTGGTGCGCCGGCTCGCGACCGGCAAGTGGGGTGTCTACGCCTCGAAAGCCTACGCCGGGGAAAACGGCCTGCCGACCAATCCGGACGAGCTCGCCGCCCATCCCATCATCGCAGGCTCGGGCGAGCTCAGCCGCTTTGATCCCGCCTTCATGAAGCATGTGCGCGCCAAGGGCGCCGTCATCCGCCAGGCCTCATCCTCGATCCTCAACATCGCCGGCGCGATCAAGAGCGGGCTGGGCTGTGGGCCATTGCCCTGCGTGCTGGGCGAACTCGATCCCGAGCTGCAGCTGTGCTTCACCTTCGATGAAGGCGACTACGCGCTGCTGCTCATCACGCGCGAGGAGATGCGCAACCTGCCGCATGTCCGCGCCTTCAACGATTTCATCGCTTCGCGAACGTCGGCACTTCGGCATATGATCGAGGGACGGCCGCAGAACCGCTAACGGTCGCGGATGCCTGGGAGGGCGCAATGGGATATCTGAGGCTTCGCCAGATCTGCCTCGTCGCGAAGGATCTTGCGCCCGTCGAGGCGCAGATCACCGCGACGCTTGGAACCGAGGTCTGTTATCGCGATCCGGGCGTTGGCAAGTATGGTCTGCACAATGCGCTGTGGGCGCTGGGCGGCACTTTCCTCGAAGTCGTGGCGCCGAAGGATCCGAACTCGGATACCGCCGCGGGCCGCTATCTCACGCGCCGCAAGGGCAATGGCGGCTATATGTACATTCTCGATTGTGACGATCTCGACGCGCGCCGCGAGCATTTCAAGGCGATGGACACGCGCATCGTGCAGGACCTGCATTCAGGCGACGAGGCAATCTGGTCGGAAGCCATCCACCTGCATCCGCGCGACACCGGCGGCTGTCTCCTCTCCATCGACCGCCATTCGGGCGGGGAAAACACGATGGGCGGCTATCACTGGGCCGGCCCGAACTGGCAGGAGAAGGCCAACGCCGACATCGTCATCGCGGGCGCAACCATGCAGTGCGATGATCCGGAAGCCACCGCCGAGCGCTGGAGCTTCCTGCTCCGCCGCCCGGTGCTCGATGCGGGCAACAATGTCCGCGTCATGAGCACCGACAATGCACAAGCGACCTTCACACCGCTCGCCGATGATCGTGGCGAAGGGCTCACAGTCGTGCAGCTCAAATGCCGCGACCCTCAGGCGATCGCCGCCAATGCCGAGCGCGCGGGCGTTCGTGTCGGCAATCCCGACGCCGGCCACACGCTCAGCCTGTGCGGTACGCGCTTCGTGCTGAGCTAGGGATCAGAGCGTCCACACACGCGCGGTCTGGATCGGGTGGTTCTCGATCTCTGTCGTTGTGTGAACCGCATACTCCGACACCTGCCGGAAGGCATCGCGCGGGAAGTAGCTGCGCCCTGGATCGCCTGCGAACACGGTGATCCCCGCCTTGTGCGACTTTTCGAGAAACGCGCGGAACATCTGCGCCGGCCGCTGCTCGTAGAACACGTCCGCCGCCACGATCACATCGAAGGCCGGCGGCTTGCCCTCGAGCAGGCTGCCGCCGATGTAGCGGATGTCGACGCTATTCAGCTCTGCATTGAGCCGGATGGCCGCCTCGCACATCGGATCGATGTCGTTCGCCGCAACTTCCTTGGCCCCCGCCAGCGCGGCCGCAATCGCCACCAGCCCAGAGCCCGAAGCGATATCCAGCACGCGCTTGCCCACGAACTGCGCCGGATGCTCGATCACGTACCGGGCGAGCGCCTGTCCGCCCGCCCACGGAAACGCCCAGAAGGGCGGGGCGACATTCGCGCGCGCCAGATCCTTCTCCGTCGCCTCCCACAGCGGCGTCAGCTCGTCGGCCTGGTAAACGCGCAGGTCGCCCAGCCCGGACACGCCAGTAATCCGTGTATTCGCGCGAATGAAGGCCTTTGCCTCCTCCAGCGTCGCGACAGGCTGCTTGCCTTGCACCGAAACCGACTCCACATTGTTCCGCCCATCAGCGGCCGTCACCAAACACCCAATGCCAGATACCTCTTCCCTCAGCCAGCTTGCACAAGCGGCCCGCGCCGCCCGCGCCAGCGCCTATGCCCCGTACTCCAAATTCCGGGTCGGCGCTGCCGTGCTGCTCGCCAATGGCGAGATTGTCACCGGCGCCAATATCGAGAACGCCAGCTACGGGCTCACCTGCTGCGCCGAGCGTGTCGCCATGTTCGCCGCCACCGCGCATCATCCCGGCGTCCGCATCACGGCGCTGGCAGTCAGTGCGGGGGACGATCACGTCCAGCACGACAGCGACAATGGCCGCATGCCGTGCGGCGCTTGCCGGCAGGTGATGATGGAACTGATGCCCGCCGATGCGCCCATCTGGATCGATGGCGTTGGCGAACCCTCACTCTCAAGCCTTCTTCCCACTCCCTTCAAGCTGCGGACAGACACATGACCGACTTCACCATGTTCGACCTCAAGGTCACCGACGGCGTCGCGGTTGCGACCTTCAACCGGCCGGACAAGATGAACACGTTTACCCCGGTGGTTATGCGCGAGATGATCGACCTGTTCGATCTCACCGACGCTGACGACAAGATCCGTGCCGTGGTCGTCACCGGCTCAGGCCGTGCTTTCTGCGCTGGGGCGGAGCTTGGCATCGCGGGCGGCGACACGTTCAACTATAACAAGCGCGCCTCGGGCGATGAGATCATCCATGATGGCATCCGCCGCGATGGTGGCGGCCGCGTTGTGCTGCGCATCTTCCGCAGCTTGAAGCCTGTGATCGCCGCTGTGAACGGCGCGGCGGTTGGGGTCGGCGCCACCATGCAGCTGCCGATGGATTTCCGCATTGCCTCCACCAACGCAAAATTCGGCTTCGTCTTCTCCCGCCGCGGCATCACGCCCGAGGCCTGCTCCAGCTGGTTCCTGCCGCGCCTCGTCGGCGTGCCCACGGCGCTCGATTGGGCCTATTCCGGCCGCGTGTTCGACGCGAACGAGGCGAAGGAGCGGGGCCTCGTCCAGTCGCTTCATGCGCCGGAGGATCTGCTGCCCGCCGCGATGGAGCTGGCGCACCGCGTCACCGAGAAATCCGCCCCGGTCTCTATTGCCGTGGCGCGCCAGATGATCTGGCGCATGATGGGCGCCGAACATCCGATGGACGCCCACCAGATCGACAGCCGGGCGCTGCAGTCGCGAGGTCAGTCTGCGGACGTGAAAGAGGGCATCGCCTCCTTCATGGAAAAGCGCGACGCGACCTTCCCAAATGGGGTCTCCGGCGATTTCCCGGCCGAACTCTTCGCGCCTGAGCCTGAGTTCAAGTAGGCGCTATCTCGCGCTGTACTTCATCCTTCGGGGTCACGTCTCGAAGGGTGTCTTCAGGGCTCAGCTCGCGGTCATCTTCTGGCGGAATTCGAACGCGACGAATTCCGCTGGTCGCGCCAAGGCGACCTGCGCCGACACGATCATCACGCCGTTGCTCACGTCCTGCGCGGTCATGGTCGATCCAAGCCCGATCTGAACAGCGAAAGCCTGGTCCGGCGTCCCGCCCACGAGAGCGCCCTGTTTCCAGAGGCTGTTGAGGAAGTTGTCCACCATGCTCTTCACAGTCATCCAGGTGTTGGCGTCGTTCGGCTGAAAGACATAGGCGGCGATGCCATACTTGATCGATTGCTCGATCATGATCCGCGTTCGCTGGATATTGATGTAGGTCCGCTCCAGATCGTTCACTGCCAGCGTGCGCGCGCCCCAGACGAGGGGACCGAGATTGGCGAATGTTCGGATGGGATTCAGCGCAGGCTCCTGCCGCACATAAAAGTCCTGCTCGCGCTCGGAGATCGCAGTGCTCGGCTCGACAAGACCCACGACGCTCCTGTTGGCCGGCGCCTTCCATACGCCTTGCTCATTGTCCGTCCGCGCAAATAGCCCCGCCATCGCTCCGCTCGGCGGCAGGAGCGAGAGCTTGCGGGAGGCGTGCGCAATCAGCGTGCTGTAAAGCGGACTGATTTTTATGAGGTCACTGTGAAGCGAGATGCGCTCGGCCTCTGCCGCCGGGCTGGTGTCGGCAAGGCTCGCGTCGTCCATTTCTGCCGGATTGCGCAGGGCCGCGCGCAGGGCGTCGGGATTGCGGCCGAATGGCGCCTTGTTGAACTCCGCGAGCAGAAGTTCGGACAGCTGCTTGCGATCCGCAAAATCTGCGAAGGTCACGCGGGTTCCCTCCGGAAAGAATCCGAAGGGAAGATAAGCGGCTCCGAAGGCGAGACCATCCTGACCGATACCGCGCCGGAAGGCATCGCCCGCCTCTTCCGGGTTCATCGTCTTTCCATCCGCGCCCCACACGTCGAGAACGGCGAAGCGATCCTGCTCGCGACCGGCCTGCACCAGCATCGCCCGTTGGAACGCCGCGCTGTCATCGCGTGAAAGGCGCATCGCATCCGGCGCCGCCAGAAGCGCGATGGATTTTTCCGGCTCCAACCGGCTGAGCGCATTCAGCATCGATTGAAGAGCGGGGGCGGCGCCATATCCGCCGGCGCTCGCGATCATGCATTTGTCGCCGCCATTGGTGAAGAAGGCAGCGACGGACCGTGACAGCAGCGCGGGCGCGCGCGTGAAGACAGGCTCGCCGTTGATCAGCCGAACCTTTGGCGTGTCATGCCCGCCGAAATAGGCGGTGTATTCCGCGAAGGAGGAAACCTGCATCGCCCCGGTCTTCCGCGGGCGCTTCTGCGTGTAACCGACAAAGCCTGTGCATGCCGTATCGACCTGCACAGCCGAATTCGGGAAAGCATCCAGCTCGTTGATATAGACGCCCGGTGTCCCGGTCTTCGATCCCGGCGCAGGCGTTGGCGCCGGCGCATCGGGATCGTAGATGCCTGGCCCCTTGATCCGCGGCGGCTGTGCCAGCGCAGGAGATGCAGCGGCGGCTGCGATTGCAGCCAGAGCCGTGCGGCGTGTCAGGTCGTGTCGCTTGCCCATGTCGCCCGCCCCAGGGCCTTGCACACGGGCGGCCCTTCAACGGACGATCCGGGCGCACGCCGCCGCTCCACGACCTTGATCGTGTCGGTGGAATTGTCGCTGGCGTAGGGATAGCCAGCGGTGATGACAAAGCGCTTCACGTTTGATGCGGCCTCATGGCGTGTCACCGCGTTGAGGATGTCGTCAAACGAGCGCGGCTCTTCAGGCTCAAGATCGGCGCTCACGCCCCAGACAAGCGCCAGCTTGCGCGCGGTCGGCAGGGACGGGGTCAGCGCGTGGATCGGCTGCTTCGGCCGGGTCGCTGAAACACGCTGCGCCGAGGAGCCCGAGCGCGTGAACACGACCAGCGGACAATCGAGATCGTCCGCCAGCTTGGACGCTGCGCGCGCGCAGGCATCCGCTGTTGTATCGGAGGCCGGCGGCGGTGAGGCTTGAGACGAGGGGTTGGCGTCGCGGTCCGTCTCGATGGCGCGGATGATGCGGTCCATGATCGCAACGGCGGCTGTCGGGTGGCGGCCCACGGCGCTTTCCGCCGAGAGCATCACCGCGTCTGCGCCCTGATAGACGGCCGTGGCGACGTCGTTGGCTTCGGCGCGCGTCGGCACCAGCGCCTCGACCATCGATTCCAGCATGTGCGTCGCCACGATCACCGGCTTGCCATGCGCCCGCGCGACGCGAATGATGCGCCGCTGGGCGATCGGCACCTGCTCTGGTGATAACTCGACGCCTAGATCGCCACGCGCAACCATCACGGCGTCCGACAGAGCAACAATCGCCTCAAGCTCGTCCAGCGCCGCCGGCTTCTCGATCTTGGAGATCAGCGGCACATGATTGCCGAAAATCTCGCGGGCCAGCGTCAGGTCCGCCGCGCGCTGCACGAACGACAGCGCGATGTAATCAACGCCGTGGCTCAGCGCGAACTTGCCGTCGGCGATGTCTTTCTCCGTCAGCGCCGGGATCGGGATCGGGCGATTGGGCACGGCGATGCCCTTGCGGCTCATGATGCGCCCCGGCGCCACCGGACGCGCAATGCGGTCCAGCCCATCCACCTTGGCGACCAGGAGCATCATCTTGCCGTCGTCGATCAGCAGCCGGTCGCCCAGTTGCAGCGAGGCCACCAGCTCCGCATGCGGAATCGGAATGACATCCGGATCGTCCGACTTCGACGCCACCGTCAGCCGCAGCTCGGACGACATCCGCACATCGACCTGTCCGTTGGGCAGGTCGCCCACGCGCAGCTTCGGCCCCTGCAGGTCCGCCAGCAGCGCCACCGGACGCCCGCTCGCCGCCTCCGCC
>NCEM01000015.1 GCA_002280725.1 Alphaproteobacteria bacterium 32-64-14 | reverse complement strand
AGGACGAGGCGCGGTGGGCGGGGTGTTGGCGCGTAGTCGAGAGACCCCCTTGTCTCGCGACGAAGACGTCGCGATCTTGCCCTGCCGGGCGTTCGCTTCCCGATTTGGTCCCCCGGACCAAATCGCGCCTTCGGCGCCGTCGCTCACCCCCCAGTCGCGGGGCGACTGAGGGAGGAAAGAGGCGCTGGCGGTTTGCCTCCATCAATCGCAACGCGATTGGGGCGGCGCGAGTCGCAGGCTGGCAATTGGCGGTTCCCGCCTACTTCCGGCCAAAATGCGCGATTCAGATGGGGTGGGGCTCGGTTGAGCCTGTCCCGGCCTTCGGATAGCGTTGCGTCATGAACACGTACAAACTTCGCCTTGTTCTTGCGGCTTCGGCCACCGCGATCCTGTCGGCGTGCAGTTCGCTTGGCGTGCCGGGATTTGGCGATGCTGGCGGGTGCCGGACGGTTTATGTCGTCACGGGCGGCGGTGTGCAGCCGATCTCCAATTGCGGTGGTCTTCCGCGAGACGGGCTTGCGGCCAAGAGCATGATGGCGGCGGCGGACACGGTCCAGCCGCTCGATCTTGCTGACCCGGCCGATCCCGCTTCTGCCGATCCGGACGCTCCGCCCGCGCCGGTGATCCTGCCGGTGTCGCAGGCCGCGCAGGCGACGGCGCCGTATGAGGCGCCGGCCAAGCCCTATGCTTCGCCGCAGGCGATGATCGAGAATGCCGACATGGCGGCCTTCATGGCGCGCGTGCGGGAGGACTATGCGGCCAAGAAGAATGCGGGCGCGTGGGGCTATCTTGCGGTCGACGCGGTGGCGGCTGACCAGCCTGAGCTTGCGGTCGAGGTTATCGATGCGCTGGAAGGGCGGCCGGTCTCGGACTGGATGAGCGGCAACCATCTGCGGCCGTGGGCCTATGCCGCGAGCGGGCGCAAGGACGATGCAATGGCTGCGATGAAGAGCATGCAGCGCATGCTGCCCAAGCCGGATCACGTCGGGCATACGGCGCTGCTTGCCGAGGGCATGGGCGATTATGAGCTGGCGCTGACGACGTATGGCGATTTCGAGAATGCGTTCCATCCGCCGGCGCCCGATGGCATTGGCACGATGCAGTACTACATCGAGGCGCGCGCGTTCCAGGCGCAACGCCTGCTGGCGCTGCGCAAGGCGGAGCTGCTGCGCGGGGTGAAGCGCGATGCGGAGGCGGAGGCTCTGCTGGAGCGGCTGCTGGCGGCGTCGCCCGACGATGGCTATGTCGAGAACCGGCTGTTGAAGGCGAAGACCGGCGAGGACAGGCTGGCGCCGCGCACGCTGAAGCAGGCGATGGCCGAGGCGCTGGGGGATGAAGCCAACCTGCTGGAAGAGCAGGAGGGCATCATGGCGGCGATGGCCGGGCGCGGCGCGAAGACGCCGTTCAACCACCTGCTGGCGTCGATGCGCCAGAGCGCGCTGGTGCTCGATCCGGACAATGGCGTGATCCGCGCGGCGGAAGCGAGCAAGCTCTACGACAACGGCAAGTTCGAGCCCGCGCTGCGCATTGCACAGCTTGGCAATCCGCCGGCGCAGATGGCGGCGCTGCTGCAATCGACGGCGGGGCTTGCAGCGCTGGAGCTTGGCTCGCCCGATACGCTGGCGGCGATGGTGGAGCGGTCGCTTAAGATCGACTCGGGCGTCGATGCGAAAATCCAGGCCGCGGGAACGCTGGCGACGGCGGGCAAGACGGAGCGCGCGCTGCAGCTGGTGGACCAGGCGCTGAAGAGCCAGCTGTCGCCGCCGCAGAAAGTGTTCGCGCTGCTGACCAGGGCGCAGGCCCTGAACCAGGCGGGCCAGCTGATGGCGGCGGTGGAGGCGGCGCGGCAGGCGCGTGCGCTGGACGACGACGAGAACACGCAGCAATTCCTCGCCTCTATGCTGGTGGACTCGCCGCAGCGCGCGGAAGGTCTCGAGATCATGCGCAAGATGATGACCGACCAGCCGGACAATACCGGGCTGATGAACAATCTTGGCTATTCGCTGATCGACAATCCGGTGACGCCGCAGGAACTGGATGAAGGCTTCAAGCTGTTGAAGCAGGCGATCCGCATGACGCCGGATGAAGCCAACCTGCTGGATTCGATCGGGTGGGCCTACTATCAGTATGGGGACTTCCGCGAGGCGCGGCGCTTCATCAACATGGCGCTGGAAGAGTATGCGCCATTCGGCCACTGGGAGCTGTCGGACCATATGGGCGACATCGAGTGGCGGCTGGGCGACCAGGAGGCTGCGCGCAAGCACTGGCAGGCGGCGCTTCTGGCCCGCCCGCCCGAGCACAACAAGGCGCGGACGCAAGCCAAGCTGCGCGACGGGCTGACGACGCCTGCGCCCGAGCGGCGCGATACGCCGGAGGTTCCGCTGGAGAAAGACCGCGGCGCGATCGCGGATATCTGACGGCTGCTTCAAACGACGCACTGTGGTGAGCTCGATGCCTCGTCCTTCGACAGGCTCAGGATGAGGCATCTCTCGGCACAGGTGTTCCCGGAGCGCCTCATCCTGAGCCTGTCGAAGGACGAGGCGCGGGGAGGGGATTCCGGGCGTCCGGCTCTGGCTGGCGCAGGTGATTCAGGTGGTCGCGATGCGATGTGATCACTGATGATTGGGCTGTTGCTGGCGGCATGGGTCTGGGGCAGCATGACCTGATGTGGTCAGGATATCTGCGGTCCGGGTTCCGGGCCTCTCTCGCGTTTGTGGCGGCGTGTGCGATCGGGGGGTGCGTCTCGCAGCCGTCGTATTCGCGCTGGCTTACGCCCGAGATGCTGGAAGAGCTGCAGCTGCAGCAGGAATACAGCGACTTCCTGGTGGCGCGGTATGCGGGGCTGGTGGGCGATAGTGCGTCGGCGGCGACCTTCTATGGCCGGGCCTTCGCCAATACGCCGGAGGACAGCGAGCTGCTGGAGCTGGCAGCGTTCGCGACGATGGCGGCGGGCGACATGGCGGGTGCGATCCGCATCGCGCGCGCGGCTGACGCCACGGTGGCGGTGGATGCGCCGAGCGCACAGGTGGCGCTGGTGATCGACGATATCGCGCGGGGCCGGACGAAGGAGGCGCAGGCGCGCCTGAGCAATCCGGGCGTTGGCATCTACAACGCCGACCTGCGCGGTGCGCTGGGGGCGTGGCTGGCGGCGCAGACGGATATCGAGGAGGCGCTGGCCATCGTCGAATGGATCACGCCTCCGGGCGGGATGCGCGGCGACAGGGATGTGCTGCGGGCGCTGGTGTTGATGGAAGCAAAACTCGACGCCGAGGCGCTGACCATGTTTGAGCGCGCGCGCGGGCTGGCGGTCTCGGCGCCTGATGTCGTGTTCTCGCTTGGCGCGCAGTTGGCGGCGTCTCGCGGCGAGACGGAGCGTGCGCGGGACTTGCTGGCCGGCGTGCGGGGCGCGGCGGCGTCGGCGGTGCTGGCTGATCTTGCGGCGGGGAAGAAGTTCGCGCGGCCTGAGCTTGATGCGAAGCGGGGCGCGGCGCTGGTGATCCATGTCGTGTCTGCGAACGGGCGCACGCGGCTGCATCCGGAAACCAACCTGATGCGGCAGGCGGCGGCGCTGCATCTCGATCCCGATCTTGCGCCGGCGCGCCTGATGCAGGCCGAGGCGCTGGAGGGGCAGGATCGCCCGGATGAAGCGCTGGCTGCGCTGCGGCTGGTGAAGGCGGGATCGCCGTGGCGCGCGGACGCGCTGATCCAGCAGGCGGAGATGCTGGGGCGGATCGATCGCGGCGCGGAGGGCATTGCGCTGGCGGACGAGGCGGCGACGTCGGCGCGGCGCGATATCAAGGCGCGGGCAGCTGATGTCTACAGATTCAACGATGCCTATCCGCAGGCGGTCGCGCTTTATGATCGCATCGTGGCGGAGGATGCGGCGGCGGGCGCGGCGGACTGGCGCGTGCTGTTCGCGCGGGCAACGGCGCGCAATGCGGCGGGCGACTGGCCCGGGGCGGAGGCGGATCTGCTGGCGGCCATCGCGCTTGAGCCGGACCAGCCGGAGTTGCTGAATTCGCTGGGCTACAACTGGGTCGATCGCGGCGAGCGCGTGGAAGAGGGCATGGCGCTGGTGCAGCGCGCGGTCGCGGCGCGGCCGGACCTTGGCCACATCGTCGACAGCTATGGCTGGGCGCATTTCAAGCTGGGGCATTACGATCAGGCGATTCCGTATCTCGAACGCGCCGCCGAGATCCTGCCGACTGACGCCGAGGTGGTTGACCATCTGGGCGACGCCTACTGGGCCGCCGGCCGCCAGAAGGAAGCGCGCTATTCATGGGCCGCCGCGCTGCGGCTGAAGCCCGATGCGCAGCGCGAGACGTCGCTGAAGGAGAAGCTGGCGTCGGGACCTGCCGCGAGCGCATCGGCGAGCCTTGCGGCGAGTCCGTAGGGATTCCCGGGCGTGTGCAACGAAAGAGCCGAAAGGGCTTGTCAGACGCGGCGCTGCAGAGTCTAGCTTTGCCGCCATGAGCCTTTCGCCGAACCGCGCAAATTTCACGACCGCCTGGGCGCCTGCCAAGGTGAACCTGTACCTGCATGTCGGCGCGTCAGGGCCGGGCGGGTTGCATCCGCTCGACAGCCTTGTGGTGTTTGCCGATACGAAGGCGGCGGACCGGATCATGGCGCGGCCATCGCCGCAACTGTCGCTTGCGGTTGAGGGCCCGGGCGCGAAACAGCTGAAGAACGCGCCCAACAATCTCACGCTTGCGGCGGCGAATGCGCTACGCGAGGCGTGCGAGCGGGGCGGGCTGGGCGCGGCGCTGACGCTGCACAAGGAGCTGCCGATTGCGGGCGGCGTTGGCGGCGGATCGTCTGACGCAGCGGCGACGTTCCATGTGCTCAATGAAATGTGGGGCATCGATTTCGGCGAGGCGGCGCTGGAGCGTCTGGCGATCCAGCTTGGTTCGGACGTGCCGGCCTGCGTGCGGCTGCGTCCGCTGGTGATGCGGGGCACGGGCGAGCGGCTGATCGATGTCGCGACGCCGGACATTCCCTGCGTGCTGGTCAACCCCGGCATCACGCTGGAGACGCGGCGCGTGTTCGAGCGGTTCGACCAGATGGGCGCGAACCGGACGTTCCGCGAGATGGAGCCGCCCGGCGATGCGGAGGTCGTGCCCTTCGTGCAGGCGCTGGCCGGATTCCGGAATGATCTGCAGCCGGCGGCTGTCGCGATCTGCCCGGAGATCGCCCGGGCGCTGAAGCTGATCCAGTCGCAGCCGGGCTGTTTGCTGGCGCGCATGTCGGGCAGCGGGCCGACCTGCTTCGGGCTGTTTGCGGATAATGCGGCGGCCGAGGCGGCAGCAAGCTTGATCACGCGCGCCAAGCGCAAATACTGGGTGCGGACGACCACCCTGCGCGGCGCGCCGCAGCTTCCGGTCGAGGATTAGGGAGCCGTGCGCGTGGCGATAGGCGGGAAGACGCTTTCCAGTTCACGCCTTCCGCGCTAGCCAGCCGCCATGGACCAGGTCCTTCGTGTTGTTCTTGCTTTCGCGCTCGCGGTGATCCCGTCGGTGATCCTGTGCCGCGTGGTGATTTCGCTGGGCATCGTCGATGCGCCAACCGAGGCGCGGAAGCAGCAGAAGGCGCCGGTGCCGACCGCGGGCGGACTGGCGATTGCGCTGTCGGCCGCGCTTGCGGTTGCGGCCGATACCGAGCTGACGAGCGGCGGATTCAACCCCATGCTGTTCGTGGTGGGCGCAGGCGCGCTTGGCGCGCTTCTGGTCGGGCTGGCGGACGACGTCATCGGACTTCGCGCCATCTATAAATTGCTGCTGGTGACGGCGATCGGGATCGGCATTGCGGTGGCGGGCGTGCGGCCGGAGGTGTTCGCGCTGTGGCCCGGGATGGAATGGCCGATGCCGGTGTGGCTTGCGGTGGCGGGCTCGGCGTTGTGGATCGTGGTGGTGGCGAACGCGACCAACTTCATGGATGGCGCCAATGGCCTTGCCATGGGGATGGCTGCCATCGCGGCGGCCGGCTTTGCGGTGTGCGGCGCGGTGATCGGCGCGTGGGATTTCGCGCTGACGGCGGGCGCGCTGACGGGCGGGCTGTGCGGCTTCCTGGTGTGGAATGTCTCGGGGCGGCTTTATGTCGGCGACGCCGGGGCGCTGTTTGTCGGCGCCGTGCTGGCGGGGCTGGGGCTTGAGCTGGTGCGGCAGCGGCCGGACCTGTTGTTCGTGCCGCCGATCCTGCTGCTGCCGTTTCTGTCGGATGTTTTGCTGACGCTGGTCTGGCGTGCGAAGCATGGGAAGAAGCTGATGTCTGCCCATCGCGACCACAGCTATCAGATCGCGCTGAAAGCGGGGCTGAAGCATTGGCAGGTGTCGTCGGTTCACGCGGTCTGGGCGCTCAACACGACCATTGTCGGAATTTTGTCAGCGCTGCTGGCGCGTCAGATTCCGGTGATCATGTTTGTGCTGCTGGTGCTGATCAGTACGTGGCTCCACATGAAGATCCGGCGCGCGGGCGTGGAGAACGGGCTGGTCGGGCGGGAGATTGCGTAGGGGGCAGGGGTGTTGGTGCGGCGCGGCCTAGAACGCGCGGCTGACGCAGTAGTCGGCGAGGCCGGCGAGTTCGTCGTGGAAGGCGCCGCGGGACGCGCGGGCGAGGGCGGCCTTGGCGGCGGCGGCTTCTGCGTTGGCGGCTTCCAGCGTGCGGTCGGCGGCGCCGGAGGCGCGGATCAGGTGGATGGCGTGGGCGAGATCGCTTTCGGTCTGCTCGCGCTCGCCCATCACGCGGTCCCAGAACTTGCGATCATCACCCGTTGCGCTCTCGCGCGCGTAGATCACGGGCAGGGTGAGCTTGCCTTCCCGGAAGTCGTCGCCAACGGCCTTGCCGATGACGGAGGTGAGGCCGCCATAGTCGAGCAGGTCATCGACGATCTGGAAGGCGCGGCCGAGACGGCGGCCGTATTCGCCCATCGCATCGGAGATGGTCTCGTCGTTCGTCGCGGTGCAGGCGCCGGCGCGGGCGGCGGCTTCAAACAGGGCAGCGGTCTTGGCTTCGACGATGGCCATGTATTCGGGAATGGGCAGGTCGACCTTGCCGAGCGAGGCGAGTTGGCGGACTTCGCCTTCGGCGATGACGCAGCTGGCGCGGCTGAGAATGTCGAGGATGCGCAGGTCGCGCGTCTCGGTCATCAGCGTGAAGGCGCGGGCGAACAGGAAGTCGCCGACGAGGATGGAAGCGGAGGCGCCCCACACATTCTTGGCGGCGGCCTTGCCGCGGCGAAGGTCTGAGTCGTCCACCACATCGTCGTGCAGCAGGGTGGCGGTGTGGATGAATTCGACGGCCGCCGCGAGCTTGGCCACGGCGTCTCCGCCCCGGCCGCCAACGGCGCGGGCGGCTGCGAGCGTGAGGATGGGGCGCAGGCGCTTGCCGCCGGCTGAAATCAGATAGCTGGATAGATCGGGAATGGTCGCGACCGGGCTGGCCGCGCGCTCGGCCAGCAGGCGCTCGACCTCACCAAGGTCACCGCTGAGCATGGCCGCCAGCCGGTCCATCGGCCTGGCAGTCTGGGCCGCGGGGTTCTGGACTTCGGCGTGCAGGGCCAATCTATTTCCCTTGCGCTTCCCAACCGCTTCTTCAACGCTGCTAATATACGATATTTCCAGCGTGAGAAGCTGTTCTAGAAATAGCGCTGGCGGCTGGCGCCACCGGCGTGGCAAGTTGTCGCGAGAATGATCCCCGAATGATCGAAGTCCTCCGCACCAACAATCCGATCCGCCTCGATTATGCGGTGGTCCTGCTCAAACGGGCGGGGTGCCACCCGTTCGTGGCCGACCGCTTCATGGCGGCGGCGGAGGGCGGGATTCCGGCGCTGGAGCGCCGCGTGATGGTGCCGGATGAATGGGAAGCTGTGGCCCGCGAGGCCTTGAAGCAGCTCGACGCCCCGCAGGACCCGCTGCCGGAGGATGGCGGCGAGGACGATGGCGCCGGGGACGATGGCCAGCCGTGAGCGGGCCGGATCTCACGCTCAATGGCCTCAGCCATGACCGGTTTCTCGGCGGCGCCGTCACGGTGGTGCAGCCCGCGAGCGGCTATCGCGCGGGGATGGATGCGGTGCTGCTGGCGGCCTCGCTGGAGGTGAAGCCGGGCAGGGCCGAGACGATCGCCGAGGCGGGCAGCGGCGCGGGAGCGGCGCTGCTGTGCGCGGCGCACCGGCTGGACGGGGCGGTGTTCACCGGGTTCGAGCGCGAGGCGGCCTACCTGCAGATGGCGCGGCAGGGGATCGCTGCGAACGGGTTTGGCGCGCGGGTGGACGTCCGCGAGCACGACATCGCCGGGCGGCTGCCCGAGCTGGAGAATGCGTTCGACCAGGCGTTCAGCAATCCGCCGTTTTTCGAGCCGGGGGCTGCGCGGGCGCCGGCCGAGGGCAGGCACGCGGCCTACATGGCGACAACGCCGCTGAAGGCGTGGGTCTTGTTCCTGCACCACATCACCCAGCCGGGCGGGCGGATCACGCTGATCCACCGGGCGGCGGCGCTGGCGGACCTGCTGGAGCTGCTCAACCCGCGCACGGGCGAGATCGAGGTGCTGCCGGTGCGTGCGGCGCCGGGGGTGGAGGCGGGGCGTGTGCTGATACGTGCGCGGAAGGGGCTGCGGCGGGGGCCTGTGACACTATATGATGGTCTGGTGCTGCATGAGACGGCAGGAGGCCCCTCAACGGCGCGGGCCGAGGCTAGCCTCAAGGGCGGCGCGCTGGAGTGGAAATAGACAGCCATGGGACCGATCATCCTCGTCTTCATCGTCGCCCTGCTGATCGTCTTGCTGGCGAGGCCGGCCCTTCGGGAACGTTTTGGCCGCAGGCCGCCGCCGGATGATCCGATCGAAGCGGAACCGCACGAGGTTGTGGTGCGCCAGCTCGACGATCACCGGAAGGCGAAGACGCCGGGCGATGATGCGCCCAAGGGGTAGGATGTAGGCCGCAGGGGCGCACCTGATGCTCTCGTGCAACAGCGCGGGGGCCGGCTGCAAGCGTCACGTCTTTGCCCAATCGCTGACTCATTCCCCCGCCAGCAAGGCAGGATGAGTTCGGATCAGCCCGCATACAAACGCCGCGACAAAGTGACGTCGGGCGATGCGGTCGCAGCGATCTCTTCTTAAGTGATGCGTAAGCGGCGTGGTCGAGGGTTTTCCGATGCAGATTCTGATCCAGGCCACTTCGCTTGTTGTCGCCTTTATCGTGCTGGCCGTGATGGCCGTGCGCCCCAATGGCGGCCGCCGCTAGGCGTATCGCAGCCTGCGAATCGTTTCATCGGTGATCTGATTCAGAACGGCGCGCAGCTTTTGGCCGCGCGCCGCTGATGGTGTCTGCCCGGCGAATTACTTCACCAGCACTTCCATGTTGCCGCGAACCTGCTCCGTCGAGCGTGAGGCTGCGGACATCGCGCCGGCCATCGCGCCGATGCCCTTGTCGATCGAGGTGACCGAGACGGAGGCCGACTGCATGGTCGCCGAGATTTCCGAGGTGGCGGCCGACTGCTGCTGCACGGCGGAGGCGACTTCGGAAATGCTGTTCGAGATGGTGGTGACCGATCCCTGGATCGCTTTCAGGGAGGCGACCACGTCCGCCGAGACCGACTGGACGCCGTGAATCTCGCTGGAGATCGTCTTGGTTGCGGACGAGACCTGGGCGGCGAGCTGTTTCACTTCGGCGGCGACAACCGCAAAGCCGCGGCCGGCTTCGCCTGCGCGCGCCGATTCGATGGTGGCGTTGAGGGCGAGCAAGTTGATCTGCGAGGCGATGTCGTCGATCAGCTCGACGATGCCGGTCATCTGTTCGGCCGTCTTGGTCAGCGCCATGGTGGAGGCGTCGGCCGACTGGGTCAGTTTGTGAGCTTCATCCGACGAGCGCTTGGAGGCGGCGACGCTGGTCGAGATTTCGTGGATCGAGGCGGTGAGCTCCTCGGCGGCGGCGGCGACGGACTGGATGGTTTCAGACGTCTGGCTGGCGGCCTGCGAGACTTCGCTGGCCTGGCGCGAGACGTCGGAGATGTTGTCTGCAATGCCGGAGAGGTCGCGCTCGATTTCGACCGAGAGGTTCTCGTTGCGCAGGCGGCGTTCGACGCTGGCCGTGATGTCGGTGGCGTACTTGACCACTTTCACGGGCACGCCATCGGCGTTCCTGATCGGGTTGTAGCTGGCCTGGATCCAGATGGTCCGCCCGCCATTGCCGAGACGCTTGTATTCGGCGGCCTGGAATTCGCCGCGGCGCAGGCCCTCCCAGAAGTTCGCGTACTCCATTGACGCGCCATAGGCGGGCTCGACGAACATGCGGTGATGGCGGCCCTTGATGTCGGAGAGGGCGTAGCCGACTGCGTTGCAGAAGTTGGCGTTGGCCGTGATGATCGTGCCATCGAGGTTGAACTCGATCACCGCCTGGCTGCGGTTGATCGCCTCGAGCTGGCCCGTGGCGTCCATCATCTTGTTTTTCTGGTCGGTGATGTCGGTTGCGAATTTCACGACGCGCACGACCTTGCCGGTCGTATCCATGATCGGGTTGTAGCTGGCCTGCAGCCAGATTTCCCGGTTGCCCTTGGCGAGGCGCTTGAACTCGCCGGCGACGAACTCGCCGCGATTCAGCCGGTCCCAGAAGCGTCGGTAATCGTCGCTGTTGGCGTAGGCGGGATCAGCAAACATGCGGTGATGGCGGCCCTGGATTTCATCCATGCCGTAGCCCATCGCCGAGGAAAAATTCGAGTTGGCCGTGATGATCGTGCCATCCGGATTGAACTCGATCACCGCCATCACGCGGTCGATGGCGTTGATCATGCCGGCTGTGTCGCGAGACGGTCCGGCGGGCGGCAGGGCCGGCGGATAGGTCGGGATCGGAGCGGGGCGGGATTTGAAGACGGCAAGCATGATCGGCATCCTTGGTGTATGCTATTAGCATAAATGCCGCACCGGGATTAACAGGCGATTGACGCTTTGCTACCGGCCAACGGAATCCCGAACCGCAAACCAGCCCGCCTCGAGAAGCCTGGGATAGTAATCTTCCCAGTGGCGATTGGTGTTTTCGATGAGATTGAACTTCCACTCGCGCCGCCAGCGCTTGATGCGCTTCTCGCGGAGCATCGCAGTCTCGATGCTGCTGTGCTGCTCGAACCAGACCAACCTGTGAACGCCGTACTTCTTGGTGAAGCCTGGAATGGCCCCGGTCCGGTGATCGTAACTGCGCGCGATCAGGTCATTAGTGACCCCGACATACAGCGTGCCGAAGGGTCGCGAAGCCAGCAAATAGACAAAATAGATGCGCTCAATGCCCATTTGCCCCGTCCCGTTTCTACCTTGGCGCGGCTCACAACGGTTGTCATCCCGGAAGCGCGTAGCGCTGTCCGGGACCTACAGATCGACAGGGACGGGCGGATAAGTGGGTCCCGGCCTTACGCTTCGCTTCAGCCGGGATGACAACCAACGTGGCTCCACTTAAGGAGGGCTCAGGAGAGACCGATGGCCAAATCCGCCCCCGCCCGACCCGATATCCAGAAGCCGAAGAGCTTTCAGGAGATCATCCTGAAGCTGTCGGCCTACTGGTCGTCGAAGGGCTGCGCGATCCTGCAGCCGTATGACATGGAAGTGGGCGCCGGCACCCTGCATCCGTCCACGACGCTGCGCGCGCTGGGGCCGAAGCCGTGGTACGCGGCCTATCCGCAGCCGAGCCGCCGCCCGAAGGACGGGCGCTATGGCGAGAACCCGAACCGGCTGCAGCATTACTATCAGTATCAGGTGATCCTGAAGCCGAACCCGCCGGACATCCAGGACCTCTACCTGCAGAGCCTCTACGAGATCGGCATCGATCCCACCGTGCACGATATCCGCTTTGTCGAGGACGACTGGGAGAACCCGACCGTTGGCGCGTGGGGACTGGGCTGGGAAGTCTGGTGTGACGGGATGGAAGTCTCGCAGTTCACCTACTTCCAGCAAGTTGGTGGTCTTGATGTGCGCCCCGTTTCGGGCGAGCTGACCTACGGCCTTGAGCGGCTGGCGATGTACGTGTTCGGCGTCGACCGCGTGTACGACCTGCCGTTCAACGATCCGCAGTCGGAATTCCCGCTGACGTATGGCGATGTATTTCTCGAGAACGAGAAACAGCAGTCGGCTTACAATTTCGAGCATGCGGATACGGAAGTCCTGCAGCGCTGGTTCAGTGATTGCGAGAAGGTATGCAAGAAACTGTTGGCGCTTGAGAAGCCGCTGCCGTTGCCGGCGTATGAGCAGGCGCTGAAGGCGAGCCACATCTTCAACCTGCTGGATGCGCGCGGCGTGATCTCTCCCACCGAACGCCAATCCTTCATCGGCCGCGTGCGCGATCTCGCGAAGGGCTCGGCGGAGGCGTGGGAGAAGTCTCAGAGCGCGTGAGTGGGGCCTCCCGCATGCATAAAGCCAAGCCCGGTTCGATATACGGCCTGATACTGATTTTCCTCCTCGTGTTCGGCTTGATGGCGAATGTCATCGCCGTGGCTGCGCTGTCTGCCATGCCTGCGTTCGGCATCTCGCCGGAGACGTCTGTTTGGGTTCTGGCGTCGTATTTCTGGTTTCTTGCTTTGGTCGAGTTGTCGCCATGGCCGTATCTGGGCCGGGATGACGGGAAGCACGGCATCATCGGCAAGCTCGTCGCTGCGGTGACGCTGGCCGCCATGCTGCACTACTTCATTGTCGATGCGAAGCTGGGTCATCCGATTGGAGTGCTTGCTATTGTGCCGGGCCTATCTGTGTACCTGCTGCGCCTGCTGCTGAGGCTGAAGGGCGTCGAGCTCTGGAAGCCGAGGCGAAGCGACAGCCCCCGATGACTGGCCGCAAATCCTACGCCATAGCCGCCCTGATCCTCCTCGCCATCGAGATGATGATCGCGCTGTTCGTCACCGAAACGTTCGTGCGCGGGTATATGGGTGACGTGCTGGCCGTCATGCTGGTCTATGCGGTGCTGCGGGCGGTGACGCCGCTTGGTGCGATTGCGGCGGCGTCGATCTCGCTGGTGATCGCGCTGGCGATCGAGATTGCGCAGGCGCTGAACCTGCTCGGCGCGCTTGGGCTATCGGATAACACGTTTGCGCGCGTCGTGCTGGGCGGGTCTTTCGACTGGCTGGATATCGCGGCCTACATGGCCGGGGCGCTGATCGTGCTGGCGGTCGAGTTGCTGCGCGGCAAGCGTCTTTGACGCGGTAGGTCTTGCCGGCGGCCTGTCTCCCGGGCATTGCCCGTTTGAGCGACGGCAGGGCATAACGACAGCAATGAAGATCGCCTATCACATTCTCACGCACCTGTTCGGGCTTGGCTGCATCGTGGCCTGCATCGCCATCGTGTCGTCGATGGGGTCCATCGACATTCACTGGTCGGGCTGGATCGCGATTGCGTATTTCGCCGTATCGGCGGTGGCCATCGTGGCGGGGTGGTTTCCCTGGCGCGGGCGGCCGCTGCAGATCATGATCAAGGGCATCTATACGATGTCGGCGCTGGCGCTGATCGGTTTCGGGTTCTCGCTGAGGGATCCGCTGCGCCCGCAGCTATGGATGGTGCTGGCGGCGCTGGGTGGGGCGGTGCTGGTGCGAGTGGTGTGGAAGCTTGTCAGGCGCGGGCGCGATGGCGGGGCGACACCAGACCTGCTGGGGCCGGACCTGCGCGCTGGGAACAAGCCGAGCGCGCACGACTCGCTTTTCTAGGTTTTTGTCGCGTGGGAGACTTCTGAATGACGCCGAAGCCCGTCTCCATCGCTGACAAGCTGAGCCTGTTCGCAGAGCCGTGGAGCCCGAAGCGTGTCGGGCGGGTGGACGATCACGATGTGCGGCTGGTGCGGCTGCAGGGGGAGTTTCACTGGCATGCCCACGCGGATGCCGACGAGATGTTCCTCGTGGTCGGCGGCGTGCTGCGGATGCATTTCCGGGAGCGGCATGAGGACGTGCCACAGGGCTCGTTCATCATCGTGCCCAAGGGGACCGAGCACAAACCCGAAGCGCTTGGCGGGGAATGTCAGGTGGTTCTGTTCGAGAAGTCCGAGGTGGTGAACACCGGCGACGGCGTCACCACTGCGCGCACCGTCGCCGATCCCGAATACATCTGAGCGCTGATTCAGCCCATCCCGCCGACGCGGCCAACGCCCAGCAGCGACAGGCCGCCATCGCAGGGAATGATCGCGCCAGTGATGTAGGCGGCGGCGTCCGAGGTGAGGAAGAGGGCGAGGTCGGCGACTTCGTCTTTCGTGCCGAGGCGCTGCATCGGATTGCCCTTGGCGGATTTCTCCATGGCTTCGGGCGTCGGCGCGAGGCGGTTCATGCCTTCGGTGTCGGCGATGGGGCCGGGGATGATGGCGTTCACGCGCACGCCCAGCGGACCCCACTCGACGGCGACGGTCTTCACCAGCATGTCGGCGCCCGCTTTGGCGGCGTTGACATGGGCCTGGAAGGGGTAGGGGTGAAGCGATTGCGGGGCGGAGATGGTGATGACGGACGCGCCCGGCTTGCGCAGGTGCGGGAAGCCCTGCTTCATCACATTGTAGCAGCCGACGAGATCGATATCGATCACCGCGCGGAAGCCGTTGTAGGAAATGCCATTGAAGGGCGCGACGAAGTTGCCGGCGGCGCCTGACACCAGAATGTCGATCTCGCCATGCGCCTCGACCGATTTCGCGAAGGCGGCGCCGACGCCGTCATGGTCGCGCACGTCCTGCGCAACGCCGATGCACTTGCCGCCCTTGGCGCGGATACCGGCAGCGGCGGCCTCGATCTTGTCGGCTGAGCGCGAGAGAATGGTGACGGCCGCGCCCGCTTCGGCAAGGCGCGTGGCGATCTGCAGGTTGATGCCGCTGGATGCGCCTGCCACGAACGCGGTTTTTCCCGACAGCAGCTTGTCCTTGAACGTCGTCATCGGCGGCTCCTCTTTAGAATTTACAGTGTAAATAAACAAACCTGTTGCGGTTGGCAAGGCGCCAATTCGTGTTTCGTGCGCTCTTGCGGGGTGGCGCGGAACAGCTAACGCTTGGGGCAATCAAATAGCGTCGCGCCGGACGGGGCAGGCGACGCAGGGGAGGGACTTCATGCGTGTTGCGATTATGGCCGCCGTGATGGCGGTTGCGATGGCCGCTGGATGCACGACGACAACGCCCAGCGCGCCGGCCGTTGCCGCTGCGACCCCGATGCCGGCGAACTTCACGATCTACCATCTCGAAGGACGCCGGTCCGAACGGGTGGTGTGGCTGATGGAGGAGCTGGGCTTTCCCTATGAGCTGAAGTTCGTGAACAACAGCCTTGGCGCCTCGCTGGCGGAAATCCGCAAGGTGAACCCGAAGATGCCTACGGCGCCGACCGTGATCTACCAGGATCAGGTGCTGATGGAATCCGGCGCGATCATCGACGTGATCCTGCGCCGCCATGCGCCCGGCAAGCTGATGCCCGCGCTCGATAGCAAGGACTATCCCTGGCATCAGATCTGGTACCAATATGCGGAAGGCTCTCTCCTGCCGCGCGTGGGAACGGATTACAATGTCTGGCAAATCAAGCCGCCGGAGAAGCGCTCGCCGCTGGTAGATTCGGAAAACACCATCAAGTTCGCGGAGGACTGGCTAAGCACGCATCCTTATTTCGGCGGGCCGGAGTTCAGCTCCGCCGACATCATGATGGAGTTTGCGCTGCGCTATACGTTCCTGCTCAACATCGTTGACAATGAGCGCTTCCCGAAAATTCTCGACTGGCTCGATCGCATGCACAAGCGGCCTGCCTATCAGCGCATGGTTGCGAAGGCGCGACCCAACGGAATGATCGGCCCGCCCGTGCCGCTGCCCGACGAAGCGCGCCCGCCGCCGCGCTGACTGACGCTTACGGCAGTTCACGACATAGCGTCTCGCACCCTGCGGTTCCGCGTGCTAGGCGAAGTGTAATAACAATTATTGGGAGAGAGTCATGAAACGCCTTCTGCTGGCCGCCGCGATGATCGCGATGGCGGGATGCTCGACCACGGCGCCGGGCGCAGCCCCTGCCGCGCAAGCCGCAATGACGATGCCGACCATCACCATCTACCACCTTGAGAACCGCCGGTCGGAACGGATCGTGTGGCTGATGGAAGAGCTGGGCATGCCCTACACGCTGGTGTTCAAGCGGGGCGACCTTGCGGGATCGATGGCTGAAATCCGGAAGGTGAACCCCGGCATGCCGGTCGCGCCGACCGTGACGATCGGCGATCAGGTGGTGACGGAGTCTGGCGCGATCATCGAGACGATCCTCAACCGCTACGCTCCGGGCAAGCTGACGCCCGCGATGGCTAGCATGGACTACGCCAACCACATGATGTGGATGCACCATGCCGAAGGCTCGCTCGCCGGTCGCGTCATCGCCGATTACCGCGTGTGGATGATCAAGCCGCCGACGGAGCGCTCGCGCCTGGTGGACTCGGAAGCCGAATACCAGTTTGCCGAAGACTATCTTGCCAAACATCCGTGGTTCGGCGGCGCAGAGTTTTCCGCTGCCGATATCATGATGGTGTTCCCGCTCAATTTCGGGATGGCGCTCAACGTGGTCGACAAGACGCAATTCCCGCATATCAATGCGTGGAAAGCGAAGATCGAGGCGCGCCCGGCCTATCAGCGCATGCTGGCCAAGGCGCGGCCGGATGGCATGGTCGGGGCGCTGCCTGCCCTGCCGGCGCACGCCCCCTCTGGACCGCGTCCCGGGCAGCAATAAGCTTGGCAGGCAATAAACCGGCGCCGAAAGGCGCCGGAATCCTGCAGTATCTGGCTGTGGAGCGGTGAAAGCCGCTTCACAGCTTCCTGCGCTGTGATCTAGAAACAGCGCCATGAGAACGCTGCTCGCCTCCGTCTTCCTGATTTCCGCCTGCGCCTGCTCGCCTTCGAGCGCGCCAGCGACGACTGCGCCCGCCGTGTCGTCGATGCCAGCCTACAGCTATGAGGTGGTGGCGACGTATCCGCACGATCCCAAGGCGTTCACGCAGGGCCTGCAGTTCGCGGACGGCATCCTCTATGAGACGACGGGGCAGGAGGGGGAATCCTGGGTCCGCAAGGTCGATCTCGCGAGCGGCGCGGTTCAGCTGCAGCACGATCTGGCTGATGAGATCTTCGGCGAAGGCATGGTCATCTGGGGCGACGAGATCGTCACGATCACCTGGCGCAGCCAGAAGGGCTTCGTGTTCGACAAGGCGACGTTGGCGCCCAAGCGCGAGTGGACGTATGCGGGCGAAGGCTGGGGCCTTACCGCCGACGACACGCGCATCTTCATGAGTGATGGCACCAGCCAGATCCGCATCATCGATCCCTCCACCTTGCAGGAAATCAGCCGCATCGATGTGAAGATGAACGGCAAGCCGGTCGATCAGCTGAACGAGCTTGAGTATATCAAGGGCGAGATCTGGGCGAACGTGTTCCAGTCCGACCGCATCGCGCGCATCGATCCGGCGACGGGCGAGGTGAAGGGCATCATCTATCTCGGCGGCCTGCTGAAGCCGGACGAGCGGCGCGGCGCGGATGTGCTGAATGGCATTGCCTATGACAAGGCGGGAGACCGCATCTTCGTGACGGGCAAGTACTGGCCCAAGCTGTTCGAGATCCGCGTGAAGGATCCGACGGCGCCTGCCTCTCCATGAAGCAGCCTCTGGCGTTCGCGATTATCCTGCTGGCCGCGTGTTCGGCCGGGACGGATGATCCCGAGGCCGAGTTCCAGCGTGAGCTTGCCGCCGCACGCGATCAGGCGCGCGCCTCACTGTCTGTCTTCTGGGATCACTTCGCCGAGCCAGGGGCGGGCGAGTATGATTTTTCGCTGAAAGGTGCTTTCCCGCGCCGCGACGGGCAATCGGGCGTTGAGGAGGCGTGGGTCGATCAGGTGGCGCGTGCGCCGGACAAGATCGTTGGGCAGTTGGCGTCTGCGCCGCACTATCTCGGCGATCTGCAGAAGGGCGCGATCATGGAGTTCCAGGAGAGCCAGGTTGTGGATTGGGCGTTCTTCCAGGGCGAGAAACTGCTCGGCCATTATTCGACGCGCGTGATGCTGCCGCGGATGGATTCGCTGCAGCAGGAGTGGCTGCGGTCTCTGCTGTCTGATGATCCGCGGGGTGGGGAGTAGGCGGGGCGCGCTTACCGCGCCTTCAACCCGCGCTGCTTCATCCGCCAGATCAGGTGATCGATGCGGTCCTGCCCGAAGAAGGGTTCGTCCTCGAAGACGAACAGGGGCACGCCCCAGTGGCCGGAGGCGTTCTGGGCTGTCTCGTTGGCTTCGATGATCGCGTCGAGACGGGCGGCGTCTGTGAGGGCGTCGCGCTCCAGCGCTGCGCCATCGAGGCCGGCGAGGTCAGCGCAGGATTCCAGCCGGCCGTGCTCGTGCCAGCCGCCCGTTCCCGCGAACTCCTCGCCTGACCACATCATGTAGCTGGCCTTGCGCACGAAATCGAAGCCGCGCCCGCGTTCGGCGGCGAGCGCGCCGAGGCGGGAGACGCGCATGATGTAGGGCTGGTCCTTCGCGACCTCGCGCGTTTCGCGGTCCTGCACGATGGGATCGGGGCGGGGCCAGCGATAGGGGATGCCGTTGATCTCGGCGATGCGCTTCGTGTCCTTCGCAAGGTAAGGCGGCCATTGCGGGTTTACCTTCTGGAAGAAGCCCGGAATGCGCACGGCGATGGGCCGCACGATGCGCATGGCCGGCTGCGCGTCGTAGTCGGCCATCAGCCGCTCGATGAGCGGCATGGCGAGGTAGGAATACGGGCTGCGGAAGGAGAAGTAGAAGTCGAAGGTGAGGGTCATGGGGGACGCTAGCTCTTCCCTTGGCTGAGGGGGAAGTCCGCTTCGCGTGCGTCCGGAATGACAATGGCTGACAAGGCTGGGTTTGCCCTGGGCAAACCTTCCCAAAAGCCTTGCCTTTGCCCCCGTTCCGCTGCACTCACGCAGCGAATTCCGCGACTGCGAACAAGGCCAAATGCCCCAGCTTCTGCTCGAAATCCTGTCCGAGGAAATCCCGGCTCGCATGCAGGCGAAGGCCGAGGCCGATCTCGTGAAAGCGCTGATGGATGGGCTGACCGCGGCAGGCCTCATTCCGGAGGGAATCAAGGGGTTCTCGGGGCCGCGGCGGCTCGTTGCCGTGGTTGAAGGCCTGCCGGTCAAATCGGCGGACGTCGTGGAAGACGTGATCGGGCCGAAGGAGGGCGCGCCGGACGCGGCCATCCAGGGCTTCCTGAAAAAAGCCGGCCTGACGGACATCGCGCAGGCGCATGTGCATGAGGTGCCGAAGAAGGGCCGCGTCTACGTTGCGCATGTGCGCAAGGCGGGGCGGCAGACGGCGGACGTGATCGCGGCCCTCGTGCCGCAGATCATCCGTGGGTTTCACTGGCCGAAGTCGATGCGCTGGGCATCGGGAGACCTGCGCTGGGTGCGCCCGATCAGCCGCATCCTCTGCACGTTCGATGGCGAGGTGGTGCCGTTCGAGATCGAAGGCATCAAGTCGGACAACATCACTGAGGGCCATCGCGTGATGGGGCGCGGGCCGTTCAAGGTGCGCCGGTTCGACGATTATTCCGACGTGCTCAAGAACAAGGGCCGCGTGATCCTCGACCGCGAGGAGCGGAAGGAAACGATCCTCACCGACGCGAAACAGCTGTGCGCCGCGCAGAACCTGGAGCTGGTCGACGATATCGGCCTTCTGGAGGAAGTGGCGGGGCTGGCCGAGTATCCCGTCGTCATCATGGGCGACATGGATCCGTCCTTCCTCGACCTGCCGCCCGAAGTCATCAAGCTGTCGATGCGCACGCACCAGAAGTATTTCGCCGTGCGCGATCCCGCGAAGAAAGATGGCGCGCTGGCGCCGAAGTTTGTTGTGGTCGCGAACCTTGAAGCGGCGGATGGCGGCAAGAAGATCGCTGCGGGAAATTCGCGCGTGCTGTCGGCGCGTTTGAACGACGCGCGCTTCTTCTGGGACAATGACCGGAAGATCAAACTCGAGGATCGCTTCGAGAAGCTGGGGAACATCGTGTTCCACGAGAAGCTGGGCACGGTGAAGGACAAGGCCGAGCGTGTGATGGCGCTGGCGAAGGAACTCGCCCCAAAAGTCGGGGCCGATCCGGCGCAGGCCGAGCGCGCGGCGAAGCTGGCCAAGTGCGACCTCGTCTCCGACATGGTCGGCGAGTTCGCTGAACTTGAAGGCGTGATGGGCCGGTACTACGCGACGCTGCAGGGCGAGAAGCAGGCTGTCGCGGATGCTGTGCGAGATCACTACAAGCCGAAGGGGCCGGGCGATAATGTGCCTGCCGATCCGGTTGGTGTGGCGGTCGCGTTGGCGGACAAGCTGGATACGCTGGTTGGATTCTGGGCGATCGATGAGAAGCCGACGGGCTCGAAGGATCCGTTTGCGCTGCGGAGAGCTGCGCTGGGCGTGGTGCGTCTCGTCCTGGAAAATCGCGTGTCACTCAAGCTGTTTGAGAACCGCGCCGGCAGCCACTGGGCAAACGCGATTGGTCGAGTCGCGCAGTCCATTGCCGTGCTGGAATCGCAGCGCTTGTTAGAGCCAACTCAGGCGTCCATGCCTTCGCTTGTCGCGGAGGTAGGCTCTGACGCTGTGAACCGAGCGCTGATCAGGCATATCGCTCCGGACGCCATCGCAACTGCGGTGCTGACCAACGTGAGCGATCTGCCGCAATTTTTCGCCGACCGCCTCAAAGTCCATCTTCGCGAACAAGGCGCCCGCCACGATCTGATCGACGCCGTGTTTGCGCTGGGCGAGGATGATCTCGTGCTCATCGTGAAGCGTGTTGAGGCGCTGGGTGAGTTCCTCTCCACCGAGGACGGCAAGAACCTGTTGGCGGGTTACAAGCGCGCGGCGAATATTCTGGCGATTGAAGAGAAGAAGGACGGCAAGTCGTATTCGGGGCAGGGCAAGGCGATGGCGGGCGATCCGCCGGAAGTCGATGCGCTGGTGTCCGCGCTCGGCAAGGCCGCGCCTGAAGCTACCACCGCGCTGGAGACCGAAGACTTCGCCGGCGCCATGCGCGCGCTGTCGAAGCTGCGCGCGCCGGTGGATGCGTTCTTCGACAAGGTTACGGTCAACGCGGACAAGGCTGATGTGCGCGAAAATCGCCTGAAGATTCTCTCGCAGATCCGCGATGCGCTGGGGCGCGTGGCGGATTTCTCTAAGGTTGAGGGCTGAGGTCTGAGCGTTCCTCCGGCTGTCATCCCGGCCGGAGCGAAGCGGAGAGCCGGGACCCATTCCCCGGCTTGTTCAGGTAGAGGAATGGGTCCCGGACAACGCTTCGCGTTTCCGGGATGACAAGCGGTGAACCAACTCCCGGATCGGTTGTCCGGGATGACAAGCAGAGTGGACGACAGATCATGAGCCAACTCGCCACCAAGTGGGTCTATGATTTCGGCGGCGGCGCCTCGGATGGCGATGCGTCGATGAAGAACCTGCTGGGCGGCAAGGGCGCGAACCTTGCCGAGATGTCGAAGCTGGGCCTGCCTGTGCCGCCGGGCTTCACGATCACCACCGAAGTCTGCACGGTGTTCTACAAGAACAAGCGGAAATATCCGGACGACCTCGAAGGGCAGGTCAACGATGCGCTGCGCGCGCTTGAGGGGCGGACGGACAAGAAGTTCGGCGATGTGCGCAATCCGCTGCTGGTCTCGGTGCGCTCGGGCTCGCGCGCGTCGATGCCGGGGATGATGGACACGGTGCTGAACCTCGGCCTCAACGACCAGACGGCAGAGGGGCTTGCCAAGCTCTCGGGCGACCGGCGCTTTGCCTATGACAGCTATCGCCGCTTCATTCAGATGTACTCCAACGTGGTGCTGAACATCGGGCACGACACGTTCGAGCACATTCTCGACGACTACAAGGAAAGCCGCGACTTCAACCTCGACACGGATCTCGGCGCCGAAAGCTGGATCGAGGTGATCGCGCTGTACAAGAAGGCCGTTGAAAAGCGCTCGGGCAAGCCCTTTCCGCAGGAGCCGAAGGACCAGCTCTGGGGCGCGGTGGGCGCTGTGTTCGCAAGCTGGATGAACGATCGCGCGGTCACCTATCGCCGCCTGAACGACATTCCGGAGAGCTGGGGCACGGCGGTCAACGTGCAGTCGATGGTGTTCGGCAACATGGGCGAAAGCTCGGCCACGGGCGTCGCCTTCACGCGCGATCCCTCCACTGGCGAGAAGCGCTTTTATGGCGAGTATCTGGTGAATGCGCAGGGCGAGGATGTCGTCGCCGGCATCCGCACGCCTGCGCCGATCTCCAACTCGCGCAAGGCCGATCTCAAATCGGAAGACCTGTCGCTCGAAGAGGCGATGCCGGAAGTCTATGCGCAGCTGATCGCCGTCGCTGACCGGCTCGAGAAACACTATCGCGACATGCAGGACATCGAGTTCACGGTGGAGCAGGGCAAGCTCTACATGCTGCAGACCCGCAACGGTAAACGCACCGCGCAAGCCGCCCTGCGGCTTGCGGTTGAAATGTGCCGCGAGGGCCTGATCCGGCAGGACGAGGCCGTGCTGCGTCTCGATCCCGCGCAGCTTGATCAACTGTTGCACCCGACGATTGCGAAAGACGCCGTGCGCGATGTGTTCGTGAAGGGCCTTCCGGCCTCGCCCGGCGCAGCCGTGGGGCAGGTGGTGTTCGATCCCGCCGAGGCCGTGCAGATCGCGGGCACAGGCAAGCCGGTGATCCTCGTGCGCATCGAGACGAGCCCGGAAGACATTCAAGGCATGCACGCCGCCAAGGCCATCGTCACAGCGCGCGGCGGCATGACGTCTCACGCGGCCGTTGTGGCCCGCGGCATGGGACGGCCATGCGTGTGCGGCGCGGGTACACTGCAGATCGATGTCGAGAAGGGCATTGTGAAGGTCGGATCGCGCACGCTGAAGAAGGGCGACATCATCACGGTCGATGGCGCCAAGGGCGAAGTGCTGGTCGGTTCGGTGAAGATGGTTGAACCGCAACTCGGCGGTGATTTCGGCGAGCTGATGACGTGGGCCGATGGCGTTCGCCGCATGAAGGTGCGCGCCAATGCGGAGACGCCGCTGGACGCCGAGACCGCGCGCAAGTTCGGCGCGGAAGGCATCGGCCTCTGCCGCACGGAGCACATGTTCTTCGATGCAGATCGCATCTCGGTCGTGCGCGAGATGATCCTGGCGGAACGCGAAGGCGGGCGCCGCCGCGCGCTGGAGAAGCTGCTGCCGATGCAGCGCAAGGACTTCGCGGAGATCTTCGCCATCATGGCCGGCCTGCCGGTCACCATCCGCCTGCTTGATCCGCCGCTGCACGAATTCCTGCCGCATACCGACGAGGACATGGCCGAAGTGTCCAAACAGTCGGGCGTGTCGATCGAGACGCTGAAGGCGCGGGCGGAGGAACTGCACGAATCCAACCCGATGCTGGGCCATCGCGGCTGCCGTCTGGGCGTGACCTATCCCGAGATCTACGAGATGCAGGCGCGCGCCATCTTCGAGGCGGCCCTCGATGTGGCGAAGGACACGGGCGCGGCCCCCGTCCCGGAGATCATGATTCCGCTCGTGGCGACGCGCAAGGAACTCGAACTCATGCGCGCCATCGTGGTGCGGACGGCCGAGCAGGTGTTCAACGAGCGCAAGTCTCAGGTCGAATATCTGGTCGGCACGATGATCGAGCTGCCACGCGCTTGCCTGCGCGCTGGTGAGATCGCGGAGGAGGCGGAGTTCTTCTCGTTCGGGACCAACGACCTGACGCAGACGGCGCTTGGCATTTCGCGCGATGACGCCTCCCGCTTCCTCAAGACGTATGAGGAGCGCGGCATCTACGAGAAGGATCCGTTCGTCTCGATCGATCGCGATGGCGTGGGTGAGCTGGTTCGCATCGGGTGCGAGCGTGGGCGGGCGACGCGCCAGCGCCTCAAGCTTGGCGTCTGTGGCGAGCATGGCGGCGATCCAGCCTCGATCTACTTCTTCGAGGAAGTCGGGCTCGATTACGTCTCGGCCTCGCCGTATCGCGTGCCGGTGGCGCGGCTGGCGGCGGCGCATGCCGCGCTGGGACGGAGCCGCTAGCCGTTCTTGACGGCGCCCGCGGTTCGGCCAAGTCTTGGCGTATGGTTGGGTTTTCAAGAGTGATGGCCTGCGCGGCCGCCGGGCTGGCCGTGGCGTCTGGCGCGATGGCGCAGGAGCGGCCGGCCTGCGCGATCTATGACGAGCTGGTTGCGACTGCTTCGTCCGGCTTCCCACAGCTCAAGGGTCAACTGATCCCGGGAACGAACAATGGCTTCCAGTCGAAGAGGATGCTGGAGAGCATGTATTGCGCGATGACTGGCGGCGAGGCGTCTGCCTTCGTTTGCATCAGCGACGAGATGGCGGAGGCGGAAGCACGGCGCGCCTACGACGTGCGCCTTTCACGGCTTCGCGCCTGTTTCGAGGGTTGGGAAACCGCGCCACTTCTTGATGTGCCGGGGCGAGGGCATATGGTCGATTCACTACGCTTCGTCAGCCGATTGGACGGCGGTTTGCTGTCGATCGGGGCCATGATCGGCTTCGAGGACGTCGAAGGCGTCGCGCAGTGGCGTGCAGGTTTTGGCGTATCCTGGAAGCCTGACGACGTGGCTGTCTGACCCGGCTTTTGGACCGGCGCTGCGCCGCCGCCTGTCCCGTCCCGGATATCCACAAGAGGCCGTTTCCGTAGCGGAACCAGCCAAAATGGGCTCAAATCGGTGTCATCGGGATTCGCGCCGGGGTGTTGCCCAAAGGTCTCCCCGGCCTATGTGACTCCCTCGAGCCGGTCCGACGGGCTTGAAAAGAGGGGCTATTCGTAAACGGCAGAAGTTAACGTCTCGCCTGGTGGTTGACCGGGAATCGCCGCGGCCGCTCCTGGCGCGGGATTTGCCCCTGGGAGTCAAGCCGGACTTGGACTTGCCCGGCAACCAACGGGTCTATAGGGCGGCTGCACGTCGCGCAGCTCAAAAAAAGACAAGCGACGGGTGTGTTGGTTTGGAGTGTCGATCGGGCGCGCGCGAGCGTCCGTACCGGATTGTCGGTTAACGAAGGTTAAGAGGACGCTGGGGTGTTAAACCTCCCGAAAGCTCTCGGTCCTATCCTCATCCACCTCAAGGCAGCGATCACAGCTGTCGCCAGGTGGTGGGAGACCATGTCGGACGCTGACAAGCGCGAAGCCCGGCAACGTGCGCTGACGATTGGCGCGTGTGCAGCCGTGTTTGCCTTCGGTGGCCCGCTGGTGGCCCAGCGCTTCGGCGCCCAGAAGGCCCAGGAAACCTACATCACCAACGCCGCCGTTCTCACGGAAACGCTGATCGCGGAAAACCGCGCCGCGTCCTCGACCGAAGGCGGCGTGCAACTCGGTTACTTCTCCAACAGCGCCAAGCCGGACGCGCTGCTCCATTCCGCTTCCTACACGACGGACGCCCCCTCGGCCGACCTCGTTGGCGGGCTGACCCTGCGCGCCCGGGATACCGAATCCCTGCGCGGCCTCGTGGATTTCACCATTGAAGACCTTGGCCTGCACGGCGGCGACGATGCCGAGCTCGATTGCCTGTCCGAGGCCGTCTATTACGAGGCGCGATCGGAAGACGCGATCGGCCAGCTGGCCGTCGCCGAAGTGGTTATGAACCGGGTTGCGAACCCGCATTACCCGAAAACGGTGTGCGGCGTGGTCTTCCAGGGCCAGTACCGCCAGACTGGCTGCCAGTTCACATTCACCTGCGATGGCTCGCGCGGACACCGTCCGTCGGGCGTGGCGTGGGATCGCGCCCGCGCGGTCGCGCTGCACGTCCTGCTCGGCCTCAATACGCCGATCACCAACAAGGCGACGCACTATCACACCGACTATGTGAACCCGTACTGGGCCGCCGGTCTGGTCGAGACGGCCGTGGTCGGCACACACATCTTCTATCGCTTCCCCAAGACCTCGAAAGAGTGGGGCAATGCGCGCATGGCGCTCGCGGCTCAGGATCTGGGTAACCAGGCGCTTGACCCGATGATGCTGCCGGAAGGCGATCCGTCCGAGCCGCTTGATCCGGCTGCCTCGCTCACGTCTTCGCTGCTGGTTTCGGTTGCGACGACGGAAGCCGTGCCGCCGGCTACTCCGACGCCTGCGGCTGTCACCGCTCCGGCGCCTCTCTAGGCCCTAGTCCTGAAAATCCAGGCCCACGTCGAGGTTCACCGCCGAGTGCGTCAGTGCGCCTGCGGAGATGAGGTCGACGCCCGTGGCCGCGATAGCTTTCACCGTTTCCAGACGCACGCCGCCTGAGGCTTCCGTCTTGGTCTTGCCGGCGACAATGCCGACAGCCTCGGCCAGCATCGCTGTGCTCATATTGTCGAGCAGGATGGCGTCGGGCGCGAAGGGCAGGGCTTCGTGCAGTTGCGCGATGCGATCCACCTCGATCTCTATGGCGCGCAGATGGCCCACCGCCGCGCGCGCACGCTTCAGCGCGGCAGCAACGCCGCCGGCCGCAAGGATGTGGTTGTCCTTGATCAGGATCGCGTCATCCAGCCCGAGCCGGTGATTGACGCCGCCGCCGAGCCGCACGGCGCGTTTCTCCAGCGCGCGGAAACCCGGCGTCGTCTTGCGCGTACAGGTGATGCGCGCGCGCGTGCCCGCCGTCTCCGCGACGAACTTGGCGGTCAGCGTCGCAACGCCCGAGAGCGGCCCGATGAAGTTGAGCATCACGCGCTCGGCCATCAGCACGCTGCGCGCCGTTCCCTCGATGCGGACGAGCTGTGCGCCCTTCTCGAAACGCACGCCTTCGCCGGTCAGCGTGGTCCACTTCGCTTCGGGATCGATCAGGCGCAGCGCCAACCGCGCGGCGTCGTACCCCGCGGCGATGCCGCCCTCGCGTGCGCCAAGGATGGCGACAGTCCGCGCGGACGCGGGGATGACAGCGTCGGTCGTGATGTCGCCGCCGCGCCCCAGATCCTCGGTGAGGGCAAGCCGCACCAGCGGCTCGATCACCACGTCAGGCAGGAACGGGATAGGCAGGTGGGCGTCGTCGTGTGTTGGCACGTTCAAACTCCTTCCGCGATGGCGGAATGCTGGATGTGCGGCAGGCCGCCCGCGCCCTTGCGGATGAAGGTGCGATGCGGGGGCTTCGTATCTGGGAAGTCGCTGCGATAGTGGCCGCCGCGGCTTTCCTGACGCGCCAGCGCCGCAGCGGCGATCAGGCGCGCGGCGATGAGCGGGCGCGCGGGGCCGACATTGGCGATGGCCGCTTCGATCCAGTCGAGTGTGGAGGCGAGGCCCTTTGCCTCGCGGACGACACCGACCTGTCCATGCATGCGCTTGCGCAGCTCCACCATCGAGAGCTCGTTCATCTCGGGTGGCGCCTCGGCGCGGGCGCCGGTTGCGTCCTTCAACTCGGTCTCTTTCAGACGCCGCGCCGCGCGTTCGGCAAACACCACGGCTTCCAGCAGCGAGTTTGACGCCAGCCTGTTGGCGCCGTGCGCGCCGGTCGATGCGCTCTCGCCGCAGGCAGAGAGGCCCTCAAGCGACGTGCGGCCCCACAGGTCCGTGACAACGCCGCCCATGTGGTAGTGCATGGCGGGCGCAACGGGGATCGGCTGTGTGCGCGGATCGATGCCGGCCGAGCGGCAAGCCTCAAACACGGTCGGGAAATGATCGGGGAAGTGCGCGCCGACAGCCTTTGTGCAATCGAGGAATGCGCCGCGCCCGGCTTCGCGTTCGGAGTGGATCGCGCGGGCAACCTCATCGCGCGGGGCAAGATCGCCGAGCTTGTGATAGCTGGCCATGAAGGCGCGGCCTTTGGCGTCGACCAGATGCGCGCCATCGCCCCGCAGGGCTTCGGTTGCGAGTGGCGCAGGATCGCGGCCGATGTCGATGGCGGTGGGGTGGAACTGCACGAATTCGGGATCCGAGATCAGGGCGCCGGCCTGATACGCCATCGCGAAGGCATCGCCCTGTGACGATTTCGGATTGGTGGTGATGGCGTAGAGCCCGCCGGAGCCGCCCGCGCAGAGAACAGTCTCGCGCGCATACAGGTTCACCAGTTTTCCCGATGCATCCTGCGCGACCACGCCGCCGATGCGGCCGTTTGCGTCCTGCAGAAGCGCCAGCGCGCGCACGCGCTCGATGACTTCGATGTGGGCGGAGGCGGCGACCGCATAGGTCAGCGCTTCCATGATCGCCTTGCCGGCAAGATCTCCCGATACCCGGGCGACGCGCGCGCGCGAGTGAGCGGCTTCGAGTGACAGGGCCAACTCGCCTTCCGCCGTGCGGTCGAACGGCACGCCAAGCTCCAGCAGGTCGCGCACGCGGGCTGCGCCATCTTCCGCGATCAGGCGCGCGACGACGGGATCGACGATGCCAGCTCCCGCCGCGATCGTGTCGGCGGCGTGCAGCGAGGCGTCATCCTGCGGCGACAGCGCAGCGGCGAGCCCGCCCTGCGCCCATGCGGATGCGGCCGCCTGCCCAAGCGGGGCGAGGGCGATGACCGTGCACCGTCTTGGCGCGAGCTTGAGCGCGAGGAAGAGGCCGGCGAGCCCTGCGCCGACGATGAGAATGTCGCGGTTGGTGGTCACAGGCGGATGTCCATGCTGTGCGCGATGGCCGTGCGTGTGGTCCGTCTGATGGGCGCGATCACGAGATCAGGTCTTCATGCTTGCGGAAGATGACCGGCGCCTGGCCATAGGAGCGGAACAGGCCGTCCATGCGGTCTCCCACCTGGTTGATCTTCACGGAGAAATGGTCGGCGGCGTAATGCTCGCGCATCTGCTGTGTCAGTTCGACGGGATCGACCATGCCAATCTTGTCGATCTTGCTGGTGATCACGACGTTTTCGCCGGTCTGCGTCGCGACGCAGCTTTGCTCGGTGTGCACCGCCTTCGGGCTGCGCTGCTTGCAGGACCACACCGCGGTGAACCGGCATGTATAGGCCTTGTCGGCCGTGCGCTTGAAATGGATGTTGCCGGATAGCGTGCAGCCCGCGCCCAGCGTTTCGGTCGCGAAGTCCCACGCGCCATCAGGCGTCGCCTTTATTTGCGTCTGCGCGCCCGTGGGTGTGGTGAGGCTGAATGCGAGGGCGATGCTGGCGGCGAGGCCAAGCGCTGGTCTGAGCTTCATGCTTCCCCGCCTTCCCGCGCCCTATGAGATGAGTTCGATGTCGCGCCAGAACCGCGCGTTCAGGCTGCGCTGTTCGTCATAGTGCTCGCCCAGCATTTCCGCCTTGTTGGCTGCGAGTTGCAGGATGAAGTTGTCGGCGAGGTAGTTCAGCTTCGCCATTTCCGGCGGCAGGTAGGGCCGGCGCTCGAGCACGCGATCGACCTGCGACTGGATCGCCACCTGCTTGCCGACGCGCTGCGCCGTGCAGACCTGGCGCACGCGGATGTACAGATCGCCGTTCAGCTTGCCGCAGATCTGCTCGCTCTCGAACACGCAGGTGTAGGTGTTCTTCACCTTCGTCGGCACGAAGGTGATGCGGCCGACGATCTGGCAGTCATTGCCGGCGAACTTGGACGTGTCGAACAGCCACTGGCCCGCGATGTCGTCCGCGAACGCCGGCATGGCGGCGCTCAACGCCATCACGCATCCGAAGATCGCGGCGAACCTGCGCTTGAGGCGGCGGGGTTTCATCTCGCCTCGTTTGGAATGAGCTCGACCGGAACGTACACGTCCGGACCGACCCTGAATTTTGGCGTCGCCGCCGGCTTGCCCAGCGCCAGCATCGCGTCGATCGCCGCCTTCGCGCGCACCCGGATGTCCTCCGGCACGTTCACTTCGTGCTTCATCGCGACCAGCGCGTCGTAGATGTTCTCCAGCGAGATGCGCTTCATGTGAGGGCAGAGATTGCATGGCTTCACAAACTCCACGCCGGGATTGTCCGCGGCGACGTTATCGCTCATCGAGCACTCGGTCAGGAGGACCACCTTGCGGGCGCCCGATTCCTTCACGTGAGCCGACAGGGCCGATGTTGACCCCGCAAAGTCGGCTTCTTCAAGGACATCCGGTGGACATTCCGGGTGCGCCAGCACAATTGCGCCGGGGTGCGCGTCACGGACCTGCCTCACGTCCTCGGCCGAAAACTTCTCGTGCACCTCGCAATGGCCTTCCCAGGCGATGATGCGGATCTCGGTGTTGGCGGCCACGTTGCGCGCAAGGTATTCGTCGGGAACCATGATCACGGTGTCGACGCCCCATTCGGCGGCGACATGTTCCACCACCTGAGTCGCGTTGGACGAGGTGCAGGTGATGTCGCATTCGGCCTTCACGTCGGCCGTGGTGTTCACATAGGTCACGATCGGAAGGTTCGGGTAGCGCTCGCGGATCAGGCGCACGTCGGCGCCCGTGATCGAGGCCGCCAGCGAGCAGCCCGCGCGCATGTCGGGGATCAGCACCGTCTTGTCAGGGCACAGGATTTTCGAGGTTTCGGCCATGAAGTGCACGCCGGCCTGCACGATCACCTTCGCGTCCGTGCGGGCAGCTTCGCGGGCCAGCTGCAGGCTGTCGCCCCGGAAATCGCCGACCAGGCGGAAGATGTCCGGCGTCATGTAGTTGTGCGCGAGGATCACGGCGCCGCGCTGCTTCTTCAGCTTGTTGATGTGGTGCACCAGCGGCGCGACGGCGGGCCACTCCATCGGCGTGATGAAGTCCTTCACCTCGGCATAGAGATGGTCCGTCGCGGCCTTCACCTCGTCGTCATAGGCCAGCCCCCGCTGCTCAGCGGCCGATGGGCGCAGACGGGCAGCGGGGATATCGCAGCCTTCGCCAAACTCGATGACACGGGCCATGCATGCCTCCCAGTTATGCTCAATCTGAGTATAAAATGGGCCCGACAAATTGCCTTTCAAGCGAAAGGCGGTTCCCGGTTCGTCAGCCCACTTAAACTCAACTTGAGCATAAGTATATTCTCATAAAACCTTCATGCCGTCGAGTCGGAATAATCTGCCGCTGGCGTGACTGTGGCGCAGTGCGCCGAGGCAAGCGGTGGCGCTCCGGTTACCTGGCGGAGCAATCCATCCCATCTGCCCTGCGGTGTGGCCGGTTCAGGTGATCCGCTTTAACGTGGCGGGATCAAGCTGGGATGGCTGTTGAGAGGGCGGACGGATGGACTTCAGGAAATGGACGGCTGCGCTGGTTGCCGGCGCTGGCCTTGTTGCGGCGACGCTGGCCGCGCCTGCGACAGCCTACGCCCAGCCGGGCGGAACCGGCGCAATGGATCCGGACGAGTGGGACGAGTTCTCGTGCATCTACACCGAGCTGATGGTGCTCGAGGATGACGAGTTCTACGACGTCGTCGACGCTTACATTCTCGAGGCGACCGAGGGCGATCTGTACGAGCGCGCGCTTGAAGCGCTGATGCCGGCGGTCGAGTCGTGCACTGACACGCACGAATGGTCGGCCGACGAGCAGGAAATCGCCATGACCATGGGCATCGCCGGTACGGTGGCGGACGCACTCGAGGGCGAGCTTTTGGCGGCGGGTCTCAGCGAGGACGAACTCGATGACATGATCGCACTGGTCGACGAGATGTCGGACGACGATGTCTACATGTTCCTCGCTGAAGACTGGCGCCGGGACGAAGAATTCCTGGAGCGCATGGGCGATGACCTCGTCGCACGCGGCGCGCCGGATGATGATGATGGAATCTCGCAAGCCATCGTGCTCATCGAGACTTACCTGATCGGCATGTTCCAGGCCGAACGCTGGCTGGATGTGCGCGACAGCTGAGCCGCCGCGGGCGGATGTGCGCCCCGCGCGCCTCACGCGCGCGGGGTTTGCACGCCGGTTGCGTGTCCCTCGGCCATCGCTTCGCGGCGGAAGCGGAACAGCTCTGCGGGCCTGCCGCCGGTGGTTTGCGAGAACAGCCCAAGGCCGATGACAAGCCCTGACCGGTCGAGCGAGCGGCGGAAATTCTGCTTGTGCAGCGGTAGGCCCAGCAGAGACTCCACGACCTGCTGAAGCTCGAACAGCGTGAAGCGCTCGGGCATCAGTTCGAACACCACCGGGCGGTATTTGATCTTGCCACGCAGGCGGCCGATCGCGGTCGCCAGAATGCGCCGGTGATCCGATATCATTGGCTCGCCGAGCGCCGAAACCGGCAGGGGAGGCGCGCGGCGGCGGCCATCGCGGGCCGCTTCCGGTGCAAGCCCCGCTTCATACATCAGCTCATAGCGCTCCAGCGTGCGTTCCTCGATCCACGGCTGGCCATCGAGACCGAAGGCGATCTGAATGCGTGAGCGGCGACTGGAGGCGTCCTTGCCGGCATTCTCGGCCCATTGCCACAGCACAGGCGCGATCGCTTCGTCGATGATCACCGGGCGGCCCTTGCGATGGTCCTCCCACGGGAAGTGGTCGTACCAGTCGCGCCACACGGCATCGAAGGCGGAAATGTCGGTCTGCTCGGGCGTGAGGCCGAGATAGCCGACCGAGATCAGCCGCGCGCCGGCGGGGGCGTCGCCCAGCTCTGCCTGCGGCAGCTCGCGCCCCAGATCGCCGAAGGTGTAGAGCTGCTCGACATAGCCCGGCTCGAAGCCGGTTTGCGCACGCACCCAGGCGCGCAGGCCGAGTTCGAATGTACGGTGGCCCTTGGGATCGAAGCGGCCATGGGGCAGGCCGGTTGCGCCATCCTGGTCGCGCGTCTCCAGCGCAGATGGCGCCTTGCCCGTCGCGGCGACGATCACAGCCGAAAGCCCGACGGCGATAGGCGTGCTCATGACGCGGCGGGCGCGCCGAACAGCGATGGGATCGAGAAGGTCTGCGCTTCCGTCGAGAAATCGCCTTTGCCGATGCCCTCGACCGCGCGCGTCATGCGTCCGTTGCGGCCGAGCAGGGCGTCGGCATGCGCCACCAGGCGGCGGTTGGGCGAGGCGGTGGCGGACGCCTTGCGGATTGCCAGCGCGATCTCTTCCTCGTCGGCCTTGGGATTGTGCACGCATGCCGTAATGAAAGCCGACGCCGTGGAGCGCGAAATGCCCGCCCAGCAATGGATCAGCATGGGCGCGGCCCGGTCCCAGCCTTCCACGAAGCTTATCACGCTCTGTGCGTCCGACAGATCCGGCGCGCGCCAGTCGCCGATATCGTCGACAATGTCGTGGATCGGCACGGTGAGATGCAGGTCCGGACCCATGCCTTCAAAGGTCGGGAAGGTGTCGTACGGGCTCAGGAGGCTCACAATGCGCGACGGGCGCACCTTTTGCGCCATTTGCGGCGCCGCAGCGAGAGAGCAGATCCAGATCGACATGGGGGCAGAGTAGAGCGTGTTTGCCGCTGAGGGAATTGGGAAGGGCGCGGTCGCGCCTTAAGCCCCATCCATCTCCGCCTGAAGCTCGGCAAACCGGCGCAGGAAGAGGGCTTGTGCGTCGGCTGTGGCCAGCGGCGTCATGTCGGGCGCGGCGCCGGGCGGCGGCGAGCCGAAAAACTCCAGCGCCTCGTCCACATCAAATCCGGCCAGCCGCGTCGCCTCGTAGAAGGCCGCGATCTGGTCTGCCTGCTTCACACGCGCCTTGAGGTCGCCCGTCATGTGGGGTGAAAGGCCGAAGCGCAGGCGGATGGCGCCCTCCAGCCGCAGCTCCACCTTCTTGTAGTCGCCGCCCAGCACGGTCTTGAACGGCGAGATCATGTCGCCGATCACGTATTCGGGCGCATCGTGCAGCAGCGCGCCCAGCAGGTCTGCCGCCGTTGCATCCGGCGCTATCTGCGCAGTGAACGACGCGACCAGCACCGAATGTTGCGCCACGGAAAATGCATGGTCGCCGCGCGTCTGACCGTTCCAGCGCGCCACGCGCGCAAGGCCGTGGGCGATATCTTCTATCTCGATATCCAGCGGCGAAGGATCGAGCAAGTCCAGCCTGCGCCCGGACAGCATGCGCTGCCATGCGCGCGGCGATCCGTGCGGCGTATTCCTGCTGCGCTCTGTTGGTCGTCGGCTCATCGTTCTCGCCTGCCATCGCAAGCTTTCCCAGTACAGGCGCAAGTGCAAGCGGAACCGCAAGCGAAAAGGCGCGTTGGATTATGCGCAATATGCAGCCGCAACAGGCGCGGTCCGCGACAAAATGCTCGCGAAGTCTCCCGAAAATCAGCAGCGCTTACCACTGTTAAAGGTTTGCGAGAGGCTTCGTTAATTTGCCTGTCTTATGGTGATCTCAAGTCGCGGGAGAACAGCGAGACATGTGGGAGTTGATGGTGGAAGCGGCGCAAAACTCTGCGCTGCACTGGGCGGTGATTGCCGTCGCTGTGCTGATCTTCATCTTCAAGGTCGTAACCACGGGCGAAGCTCCCCTCATGGGCGACATGTATCACGACGAACTGGATACCTGACCGTTTCGGCGGTCGGGAGAGGCCATGCCTCGCCTGCCGCCGTCCGTTATAACAAAGACGCCGGCAAAGGCGCGGGTGATGAAGAGAGGGCGGCTTTCGGGCCGCCCTTTCGATTCCGGGACCGGCTTGGAAAAGCCGCCCTTAGGGTCCATACAGCGCCAGCAATTGCGAAGCTGGAGCTGGCGATGGCGACGACTTTCGACCTCATCATCAAGGGTGGCCTGGTGGCGACGCCGGGCGGCATCGTCGAGACAGACGTCGCGGTGAAGGACGGCCGCATCGCCGGGATCGGCTCTTTTGATGCCTCGCGCGCAGATCATGTGTTCGAGGCCCACGGCCTCCACGTGCTGCCCGGGGTCATCGACACGCAGGTCCACTTCCGCGAGCCCGGGCTCGAATGGAAGGAAGACCTTGAAACGGGTTCGCGCTGCGCAGCGCTCGGCGGCGTCACCGCCGTGTTCGAGATGCCGAACACCGATCCCAGCACCACCTCGCCGGACATGATGCTGGACAAGCTCGCCCGCGCGAAAGGCCGGATGCACACCGACCACGCCTTCTACGCCGGCGCGACGCACGACAACACCGACCTTCTGCCGATCATGGAGCGGATGGACGGCGTCTGCGGCGTCAAGGTGTTCATGGGCGCTTCCACCGGCCAGCTGCTGGTCGAGGATGATGAAGGCGTCGAGCGGGTGCTGACCGCCATCTCGCGCCGCGCGGCTTTCCATTCGGAGGACGAATACCGCCTGCTCGAGCGCAAGAAGCTTGCGCGCCAGGGCGACTGGACCTCGCACTACGAGGTGCGCGACGCCGAGGCCGCGATCTCCTCAACCAAACGCCTGCTGCGCCTTGCGCGCAAGACCGGCAAGCGCATCCACGTCCTTCACGTGACGACGGCCGAGGAGATGGAGATCCTCGCCGCCAACAAGGATATCGCAACCGTCGAGGTGACGCCGCAGCACCTCACGCTGGTGGGGCCGGACGATTACATCCGCCTCAAGGGCTATGCCCAGATGAACCCGCCCATCCGCGACGAGCGCCACCGCGCGGCCTTGTGGGTGGCCGTGAACCAGGGCATTCCAGACCTATTGGGATCGGACCACGCCCCGCACACGATCGAGGAAAAATCACGCCCCTATCCGGCGTCCCCCTCAGGCATGCCCGGCGTGCAGACGCTTGTGCCCGTCATGCTCACGCATGTTGCTGACGGGAAGCTGAGCCTGGAGCGCTTTATCGAACTCACCAGCTCCGGCCCACAACGTGTGTTTGGCATCGCCAACAAGGGCCGCATCGCGCAGGGCTACGACGCGGATTTCACCGTGGTGGATCTCGAGGCGCGCCGCACGATCACCAGCGCATGGTCCGCCTCGCGCTGTGGCTGGACGCCGTTTGACGGCATGGAAGCCAAGGGTTGGCCAGTCGCCACCTTCGTGCGCGGTACGATGGTGATGTGCGACGATACGCTGGTTGCCCCGGGACATGGCGAGCCGGTGAAATTCATCGAAACGCTGGCCCGTGCTTGACCTGAACCGGGCCTGACATGCACGAGCACCGCAAGGGCCTGAATCGCGCACTGTTCTGGCTCTATTCCGGCCACGGCAAATGGCCGAACATCTTCCGCTGGTCGATGCTGGTGTTCGACCTCGTCACCATTGGGCTGTTTCTCGTTCACCCATCGATCTCCTGGCATGGCAGTGATGTGCTCACCACAGGGATCTGGCTGGCGGTCGACATCTTCATTGCGATCGTGATCTCGCTCGACCTGGCGGCGCGTTTCTACATCGAGCGGCACAGGCACCGCTTTTTCCTGCGTCTCACGAACCTTGCGGATCTTGTCGTGGCGGCGACGCTGCTGGTGCCGTTCGTGGCGCAGAACATGGTGTTCCTGCGCGTGTTCCGCGTCGTGCGGCTCGTGCGCGCGTATGAATTCCTTGATCACCAGCGCATGCCGGGCAGGTGGCTGCACTACAACTCCTTCGTCGTGTCGAAGGTGGTGAACCTGATCGTCTTCGTCTTCATCGTGACGGCACTGGTGTTCGTGAACCAGCACGGCACGAACGAGAAGATCGGGAACTATCTCGATGCGCTCTACTTCACGGTCGGTACGCTGACGACGACGGGCTTTGGCGACATCACCATGCAGGGCACGCTTGGGCGGGTTCTCGCCATCGTAATGATGGTGCTGGGCGTCACCCTGTTCCTGCAGCTGATCCGCGCGATCGCGATCGGCGACAAGCTCCGCCACGAATGCCCCGCCTGCACGCTCGACCTGCACGAGCGGGACGCTGCGCACTGCAAACGCTGTGGCGCCAACCTGTTTCCAGAAGGTGAGAAGCGGGCAGGTGAGAAGGAAGCGCTGCCCCGGCGATAAAGGCGCTGCCCAGCGCTCACCGGGCCTTCACGCGCCGATCACGCAGCATGTGATGTTTCTGACCGACGGACGGCGCTGCCATCCTCGTTTGTTTGCCTGTCAGGGATACGGCGGGCTTGACCGCACCGCCGTGAGAGGGACCAGCAGCCTCCCCAAGGTGCTGAATCTTCCCTCCAACTCCCCGCGTGCGGAGACCATGTATCTCCCTCCCCGGACGCGCGTGGGGCATACAGCCGGCCCCCCGCCCAAGACGGGGACCGGCTTTTCTTTTTCTTGCGCCACTTTGCTCTCCGGTTACGTTCCGCGCATCTCAGGAGCGACGCATGACGGCGACAGGCGCAGAAGCAATCATCGGCACGCTGGCTGATTGTGGGGTCGCTGCCTGCTTCGCCAACCCCGGCACCAGCGAAATGCATCTCGTCACGGCGCTGGACCGTGAGCCGCGCATCCGTTCCATCCTGTGCCTATTCGAGGGCGTCGCGACTGGGGCCGCCGATGGCTATGCGCGCATGGCGGGGAAGCCCGCGCTTACGCTGCTGCATCTTGGGCCAGGCTATCTCAATGGTGGGGCCAACATCCACAATGGCCGTCGCGCCTATGTGCCGATGGTGAACCTGATCGGCGATCATGCGGTGACCCACCGCCAGTATGATGCGCCGCTTGCGTCCGACATCGCCTCGCTCGCCGCGCCGAACTCGCGCTGGCTAAAATCTGTCGACCGCCTGCAGGACGCCGGCACGCTCGCGGCCGAAGCCTATGCCGCCAGCTTCGGTCCGCCGCCGGGGCCGGTGTCCCTGATCATGCCGGCCGATATCGCCTGGACGCCGGGCGCTTCCCACGTTGGGCCTGCCGTGAATGCCGGACTTGTCGCAACGCCTGACGACCTGATCGAACAGGCTGGCCGCGCCATCACGAAGGCAAAACAGCCTGCCATCCTGGTCAACGGCACGGCGCTGCATCCCGGCGGCGCGGAAGCGTTGCGCCGGCTGCAAGCGCAGGGTGTCCGTGTCATCACCGATACCTTCATGGCGCGCCAGGGTCGTGGCGGCGGGCAGTTCCAGCCGGAACGGTTGCCGTATTTTGCGGAGATGGCGGTCGAGACGCTGAAGGATGTGGACCTCCTGCTCATCGCAGGCACGAAGGCGCCCGTCGCCTTCTTCGCCTATCCCAACACGCCCGGCGCCTTCACGCCCAAGGGTGCGCGCACGCTGAACCTCGGTGGGCCCGAAATCGACAGCGCCGGCGCCGTTGCGCGGCTTGCTGACTGGCTCGATGCGCCGGTTGGGTCATCCGCCGCGAACTGGACCCGCCCGGACGCCGCCACCGGCGACAAGTTCAATCCGCACACCATCGGCCAGTCGCTGGCCCACTATCTGCCGGAAGGCGCGCTCGTCTCCGACGACGGCGTCACGTCCGGCGCGCCGGTGTACGATGCGCTCACCAAGGCCGCACGGCATGAGTGGCTCGGCCACACCGGCGGCGCCATCGGGCAGGGCACGCCTGTTGCGGTGGGCGCAGCCGTCGCGCGTCCCGATGTGAAGACCGTCTGCCTCGCTGGCGATGGCGCGGCGATGTATACGATCCAGTCGCTGTGGACGATGGCGCGTGAGAATCTCGACGTGCTGACCATCGTGTTCGTCAACAACGCCTATCGCATCCTGAAGATCGAACTCGCCCGCACCGGCGCGGGCAATCCCGGCCCCGCCGCCGATGGCATGCTTAGCCTCGGCAATCCGGACATCGACTGGGTGAAGCTGTCGGAAAGCATGGGCGTCCACGCCGAAAACGCCCGCACCTGCGCCGAACTCAACGACGCGCTTGCTCGGTCGATGTCGACCAAGGGCCCGCGCCTGATCGCCTGCCACATTGCATGACCCTCGCTAATCTCACCCCTCTCCCCCTGGTGTGGGGTGAGCCGCATCGCGGCGAACGGTAGGATGAAGGGGGCGTCGGGACGGCAAGCTCTGGCGGTATCGCGCGCGCTGCACGGCCCCACCTCCTGCCTCCTCCTCACAAGGGGGAGGAGGGTGCAACTCACTCGTTTTCGTGGTGTTTTCGCCATCCGCGTGGGCGCGGCGCTCCGGCATTTGACCTTCCATCCCCAACCCGTCATACGGGCGCAAACAAGAGCCATAACCTCCCCAAACCGCTAGATTTTCTACCAGTTTCGCCATGCTCCAGATATCCGACCTGACCTTCCTGATCGACGGGCGCGCCCTGTTCGAAGGCGCCTCCGCGCAGATCGCTGACGGCTGGAAAGTCGGCCTCGTCGGCCGCAATGGCACGGGCAAGTCCACGCTGCTGCGCATCATCCGCGAGGAACTCGCCAAGGGCGAGGGCAATGGCGACGGCACGATCCGCATCAATCGCGGCGCGAAGATGGGCTTCGTCCTGCAGGAAGTTCCCGCCAACGACACCACGCTTCTCGATGTCGTGCTGGAAGCGGACATCGAACGCGCCGCCCTGATGCGCGAGTCGGACACCTGCGAAGATCCGGACCGCATTGGCGAGATCCACGAACGCCTCGCCGACATCGACGCCTGGTCGGGCGAAGCGCGCGCCGCCGAAATCCTCGTCGGCCTTGGCTTCACGCAGAACGATCTGTCGCGCGCCTGCAAGGAATTTTCCGGCGGCTGGCGCATGCGCGCGGCCCTCGGCGGCGTTCTGTTCGCCCAGCCTGAACTCCTGCTGCTGGACGAGCCGACCAACTATCTCGACCTGGAAGGCGCAGCCTGGCTCGAGACGTATCTCCGCAAATATCCGCACACGATCATCATCGTCAGCCACGACCGCGACCTGCTCAACCGCTCGGTGACGCACATTCTCGCGGTCGAGCATAACAAGCTCGTCCTGCAGGCCGGCGGCTACGACACCTACCTGCAACGCCGCGCCGAACGCACGCAGCACCTTGCCGCCCAGAAGGAAAAGCAGGACGTGCAGCGCGCGCACATGCAGTCCTTCATCGACCGCTTCAAGGCCAAGGCGTCCAAGGCTGCGCAGGCGCAGAGCCGCATGAAGATGCTGGAGAAGATGACCGTCATCACGGTCCCGCTGGCCGAGCGCACGATCCCTTTCAAGTTCTACGAGGTCGAAGAACTCGCATCCCCCATCCTCGAACTCGACAAGGTCGACATGGGCTATGCCCCGGGCAAGCCGGTGCTGGACCGCGTCTCACTGCGTCTCGATTTCGACGATCGCATCGCCATCGTCGGCGCCAACGGGCAGGGCAAGACCACGCTGGTGAAATCCATCGCGCAGAAGCTTCCGTTGCTGCAGGGCCTGCGCCGCGCGTCAAAGAACCTGCGCATCGGCTATTTCAGCCAGGACCAGCTCGACGAGCTGCGCGCCGGCGAGACCGTGCTCGATCACGTGAAGGATCTCCTCCCCAACGCCGGCCAGGCGCAGGTGCGCGCACTCGCCGCCCAGTTCGGCTTCGGCCACGAAAAGTGCGAAACGAAGGTCGATAAGCTATCGGGCGGCGAAAAGGTGCGCCTCCTGATGGGCCTCACCACCTACAAGAAACCGCACATCCTCATCCTCGACGAGCCGACGTCCCACCTGGACATCGACAGCCGTGAGGCGCTGATCTACGCGCTCAACGAGTTCAACGGCGCCGTGCTGGTCATCACCCACGACACCTATCTGGCCGAAGCGACAGCCGATCGCCTTTGGCTGGTGAAAGACGGCAAGGCCAAGCCGTATGACGGCGATCTTGCCGACTACAAGGCGTTGGTGCTTGCCGCTGATCGGCCGGACTCCGACAAGCAGCACGCCATCGCGCGGGCCGAGATCGCGGCGGCTGCCGCGAAGGCAGAAAGCGCGCCGAAGCAGGAGAAGGCGAAGCCAACGTCCGCGCCGAAACTCAGCTTCAAGCAGAAGACGCGCATCGAGAATGCGGAGAAAGCCGTCGAGAAGGCGCGCACAGCGCTCGAACTTCTCGACCGCGATCTCTCCGATCCCGACGCCTACACGCACAAGGCCGATGCCGAAGGCAAGCTGAAGTCGCGTGCGAAGCTGCAATCCCAGCTTGATGAAGCCGAAGCCGAATGGCTTGACGCGATGCAGGCGCTGGAAGGTTAGTGGGCCGAGGCGCCTGATCAGGCGGCGCCGCCACCCCCTCCACCACCGCCGCCGCCGCCCCCACCGCCGCCACGGCTCTGCGTGCGCCGGATCATCTGGTTGCCGCCGCCGCCAAAATTCTTGGCGCCACCCTTGATCTGCTTGGGATCGAAGCCGCCCTTCTTGACTGCGCCCGGCGGGCCGCCCTTGGCGTTCTGGTCTGACGTACCGTGGAGCTTCTGCCACAGCGCCTTGGCGTGCTCGCTCTGGCTCGGATGGTCGTGGCCTGTCGCCTTGGTGTGATCCTCGGTGGGCTTGCCTGCCGTTTCCGGCTTTGCGGCTTTCGCGGGCTTCTTGGGGGTGGCCATGACACGCTCCTTCTAGCGGGGCGTGTAGACCGCCCCTTGCTTCAGTGTAGGCCGCTCGATCTCCAGACGCGAGGGGGAGATGCCTTCGGCCTTCATACGAGACTCGATCCAGAGAAGAATATGCTCGAAAGTTGGCTTCTCAAGGCCGGGAACGTCATTCAGCACAGTGTGGTCCAGCCCGGCGAGCGTGCGCTTCAGCAGGTCCTCGAGCGCACCCAGGTCCATCACCCAGCCGTCCTGGTCCGGATTCTGGCTCGCCACGCTGGCGGTCACGACGAAGGAATGGCCGTGCACCCGCCTGTAATGGGCGGCGCCGGCCTCGGCGTCGATATAGTGGCTCGCCTCGAAGCTCGCCGTTGCGCTGATCTCGAACATTGGCTCGTACTCAGACCGCGGCGCTCAGACCGGAAGCGTCCACCACGGGAAGCCTCCCAGCGCGTGGCCCAGCCGCCCCATGCGGCAGGCAACGCCCGCGACGCGGGGGTATACGTCGGGCTTGTCGGTCTGCACAACCGCCCCCAGCACGCCTGTCTGCCGCAGGCACAGATCGAGAATTTCCCCGCAGAGCACTTCCTGCAGGTTGAAATGCCGGGCTCCGACCATGGCCAGAACCCCCTCCCGTACGAAATCGTAATCCACGACAGAGGCGATATCGTCCGGCCCGGTCGGGGGCTGAACCATCAGCGTGACCGAAACCATCAGGCGCTGGCGGGCCGCCTGCTCGAAACCATGGATGCCGATCGAGGCGTCGGTCTCGATCCCGCTGATCCTGACGAGGTAGAAAGCCGGATAGCTCATTTGCTCTCCCGGGCCGTGAAGATCACGTCGCGCGCGCTGGCAAACATACGCTGGCCATTGTCGGCGTGGATCACCTGGCCGGTCAGCGACGCATTGCCCATCAGGAAGTCGATGGCGCTCACCACATCGTCCAGCGCAATCGGCCGCCCCATCGGATTGCGCGAAGCCGTCGCCTCGAACTCTTCCTCTGTCTGGTCATGGCTCGGCAGCAGCAGGCCGGGGGCGACGGCGTTGACCCGCACCTTCGGCGCAAACGCCCGGGCCATCATGTCGGTCGCTGACAGAAGTCCGGCCTTGCTCAACGTGTAGGAAAAGAAGTCCGGGTTCATGTTCCACAGCTTCTGGTCGAGCACGTTGACGATGCAGTTGTCGGCGCCCACATCAGCCTGCGCGGCGAAGTGCTGTGACAGCAGGGCAGGCGCGCGCAGGTTGATCGCCATCGCGCGGTCGAACGCGGTAGCGTCGATTCCACCGGGCGTGTCGAAGTCGAAGATCGAGGCCGAATTCACCAGCCCGCTCAGCGGCGCGCCAACAAGCTTTGCGGCAGCGGGTATCAGCGCCTCCGTCGCGCCTGCATCGGCAAGGTCCGCGGCAATGGCCCACGCCTTCGCACCGCCTGTGCGCAGGCTCGCCGCCAGCGCTTCAGCTTCGCTCGCGCCGGAGTTGGCGTGAATGACAACGTGATGGCCAGCGGCGACCAGCCGCTCGACGATATGCCGCCCGACGCGCTTGGCGCCGCCTGTCACCAGAATGTTTTTCCGCCGGGAGGTCATGCTTTCACTTAAGCCACGCCAGCCCGCGAGGAAAGCACCGCAACTACTGTTGCGAGAACTTGCCGTCGATCATCGCCTTGGTGGGTTCCTCGCCCGCGAGCCGGAGGCCCTGACGCCAGTCCCACGGCATGACGAACTCGCCCGCCCAGATGCCGCGATGTGCCTGCTGCGCCTTCACTTCGGCCGCAACATAGGTGGTGGAGTAGGCCCGGTAGGCGAGGGCGTGGCCGTTGGCGACCAGCCATTCCTGCACGCTCGCCCCGCGCACGGAGCATTCGCCCAGCGAGCGGCCATAGCGGTCCTTGCCCGTGACTTCGCAGGTGACGGGGTTGCGGTTGATCCAGGCATCCAGCGCGTTGGCGGCGATGGAGCCACAGCGGATGAACTTGCCCATGGCATCCTTGCACTTCTGGCCGGACTCGGGCGCGTCCACCCCGTTGAGCCGCACCCGCTCGCCATGGATGTCCAGCGTGTCGGCATCCACGATCGAGGCGACACCCGAGATGGCGTTGGCGCTCGCGGAAGGGGACGGATCGGCTTCCGCCTCCGCAGACGGACCGGAGGGGCCCGTCTCCGGCGCGGGGCCAGAGGTCTGCACGCCGGCATCGATCGGTATCCCGGGCATGATCCCGGCCTCGGCGAGGAAAAACCATATGCCTGCCGCCGCCGCGGCCAGAACGCTCACCACGAGCGATGTGGAGCCCGAACGCGCGCGTTTGCGGCTGCGGGGATGGGATTTCGTGTGGGTGCGCTTGGCCATGCCGCAGGCTGGCCAAGCTTTCCTTACCGAATGGTTTATGCGGCGTATTCGCGCTTGCCCTGCAAGGGCATTCCGTGTCCTTTGCGCCCGGATTTCAACGGAGAATCCGATGTCCGGCGTAGTCGTTGTCGGCGCCCAGTGGGGCGACGAGGGCAAGGGCAAGATCGTGGACTGGCTGTCCAGCCGGGCCGATGTGATCGTGCGCTTCCAGGGCGGCCACAATGCGGGCCACACGCTCGTCATCGACGGCAAGGTGTTCAAGCTGAACCTGCTGCCCTCGGGCGTGGTGCGCGGCGGCAAGCTCTCGATCATCGGCAATGGCGTGGTGGTCGATCCGTGGCACCTGCTCAACGAGATCGAGTCGATCGCCAAGTCCGGCGTCAGCCTCGGGCCGGATGATCTGATCCTCGCCGACAATGCCGTGCTGATCCTGCCCTGGCACAAGGACATCGACGCCGCGCGTGAGGAAGCCGCCGCCGGCGCACAGATCGGCACCACCCGCCGCGGCATCGGGCCCGCCTACGAAGACAAGGTTGGCCGCCGCGCCATCCGCGTGGCTGACCTCGCCGATCCCGCAGCGCTCGACCTCAAGCTCGATCGCCTGCTGGCGCACCACAAGCCGCTGCGCCTCGGCCTTGGCCTGCCGGAGCCCGATGGTGCGCAGCTCAAGAAAGACCTGTTGGCCATCGCGCCGCAAATCCTCGCCTACGCGCAACCGGCGTGGGAGCGTCTCGACCAGGCCGTGCGCCTTGGTCGCCGCATTCTCTTCGAGGGCGCGCAGGGCGTGATGCTCGATGTCGATCACGGCACCTATCCGTTTGTCACCTCGTCCAACGTGGTATCAGGGCAGGCGGCTGCCGGATCGGGCACGGGCCCCGGATCGATCAACTACGTGCTGGGCCTCGCCAAGGCCTACACCACGCGCGTCGGCGGCGGGCCCTTCCCGACCGAGCAGGACAACGAGATCGGCCAGCGCCTCGGCACAGTAGGCCACGAGTTCGGCACCAACACAGGGCGTGCGCGCCGCTGCGGCTGGTTCGACAGCGTGATGGTGCGGCAGGCTTGCGCCGTCTCGGGCGTCAACGGCCTCGCGCTCACCAAGCTCGACGTGCTGGACGGGTTCGACGAGATCAAGGTCTGCACGCACTACAGGATCGGCGATCGCGTGCTGAACCATTTCCCCGCCGGCATGACCGAGCAGGCGCAGGTCGAGCCGGTCTATGAGACCATCAAGGGCTGGAAGGGCTCGACCCGTGGCGCCCGTTCCTGGACCCAGCTTCCGGGCGAGGCCGTGAAGTATGTGCGGCGCCTCGAGGAGCTCGTCGGCAAGCCAGTGGCGCTGCTTTCCACCTCGCCAGAGCGCGAGGACGTGATCCTGATGCGGGACCCGTTCGAGAAGTAGAGGCTGTCATCTTCCCCAATTTGAGTCGTCTGCAGGGAACTAAAAAGAGCCAAAAGCCTTGGTTTCGCCGCTTGGAGGGCCCATCGCGCAGGAAGCATGGGCAGTAAGGATTTTCCGTGATATCGGACCCGCGCGATCCGGCGTGGCCAAGCTACAAGCCGGAGCAATGATGGAGAGTTTCAAATCGTAGTTATCGTGGTCCGGGACAACAACGTCGATCAGGCGTTGAAGGCTCTCAAGAAGAAAATGCAACGCGAGGGCGTCTTCAGGGAAATGAAGGCCCGCACCGCTTACGAGAAGCCGTCCGAGGCCAAGGCGCGCCGGAAGGGCGAGGCCGTCCGCCGGGCGCGGAAACTGGCCCGTAAACGCGCCCAGCGCGAGGGGCTGCTCCCGAAGCCAGCCTCCACCCGGACCTAGAACGGTTGGCGAATTCAGGCCAGAAGGCGGCGCTACGTCCCCTTCGGCCTGAACGCGATCAGCACGTTGCCCGGCGGTTCGCCAAACCGGGCGTAGCCTGACTGCACGAACAGCGTACCGTCGCCGGCAATGTATGGGGCCGAGTCCAGGCCGCCGCCATGGCCTTCGATGCCGTTCACGGTGTCGGGGAAGTCGCGGTTGGTCATGTACTCGAACAGGATCGCGCCGGTCTTGCCATCGAAAATGCGCAGCATGCCTTGCGTCGTGCCGGTGACGACAGCGCCATCCACCACCAGGCGGGCATCTCCGCGCCGCAATCGCGCTGATTCGGTTTGTACGACCATTCGATCTCGCCGGTCATCGCGTTGAGCGCGTGGATGCCGGGGCCCCAGGCGGGGTTCTCGCCGGGCGTGGCGGGGCGGTTGGGATCGTTCATCGGCGCGAAGATGCGTGTCCCATCGAACGCCATGCCCCAGTGTGCGCCGCCATTGGCCGAGCCGCGCCCGACGCGGTTGGACCAGACCAGCGCGCCAGTGTCGGGATTGAGCGCCCAGACGACGCCGGATTTCTGGCCTGCGACCACAAGCTCCGATCCATCCTGGCGTTTGATCAGCATTGAGGTCGCGCCGAAGTCGTGATCCGGGCTGTGATACTCGCCGGGCCAGTCGCAGTTCGCGCCGCGGCGCCCGCAGGCATAGTTCCAGATATCGGCCTTGGTGGCCTGGAACACCCAGCGCTTTGCGCCGCTGTCGAGATCGTAGGCGATGATGGCGTCTGACGTTTCGGTGGCGGGCCACGAGACGTTCTCGCCCGTGCCCGCGTAGGCGACGTTGCGCTTCTCGTCGATGATCGGCGTCGACCAGATGATGGCGCCCGACGGCCCCCATTGCTGCGTACCCGTGCGGCCGAGGCGTGTGGGCTTTGCCTCTTCCATCGTCGTGCCGGTCCAGAGTTCTTCGCCCGTGGCGAGATCGAACGCGATCACTGCGCCCTGGCCCTTGCAGCATTCATAGTCATCCGTGCCCGCATAGTTCACTTCGATGGCCGAGACCGGTGTGATCACCTTGCCATCGTGAACCACGGGCGCGCCCGTGATGCGGTTGTACTCATTCAGGCGGGCGTTCGAGACCCAGAGCTTGCGCCCCGTCTTTGCGTTGACCGCGTGCACAAAGCCGGCGGCATCGCCCATGATGATCGCGGCGGGCGAATGATCCGTTGCTTCCGCGAAGGTGAGCGAGGAGCGGAGCGTCATGTCCGACACATAATGCCACTTCACGCATCCGGTGTTGGTGTCGAGCGCATAGAGGCGGCCCGCGTCCGTGGCGGCGATGAAGATCGTGTCGCCGACAATGACGGGCTGCGAGCGCATGGTCGGCGTTTGCGGGAAGGCGACGACCCAGGCGACTTCGAGGTCTTTCATCTGGCCACGCGTTAGCCCCGCATCCTCCGCCGTTTGCGCGCGGTTGGCTGTGTTGGTGACGCCGAATGTGGTGGAGGTACGCGGGGCGCCATCGAGGCGCACTTCCCGTGATTTCACCGGGCAGCGCGCTGCATTGATCCAGCTGTCCTTGGTGCCTTCGGCGCTGGGGATCCAGTCGACCAACTGGGCGAGATCGTCCTTGGGAACATCCTTCGCCTGGATCTTCATATAGCCGAGTTCGAGCGCGTACTTCACTGTCGCGCGGTTCAGCTCGCGGATGGCGGCGAGGGACGGCGCGCCGCTGCGCCCCCCATCGTCATGGCAGGACGCGCACCACTGTTCGTATACCGCCTTGCCGGGATGCTCGGCTGCGGCTTCGCCGGGGCCGTGAGCTGTGTGTTCGGCAACCTCGCCGGGGCGCGGCGCACAGGCGGATGCGCCAAGGCCAATAGCTATCGCCAGCGCGAGGGCGCGAACTGTGGCCATGGTTTCCTCCCCGGAGATTCTTGTCTCTCTGGGCGCAACCGTATAGCCGCCCCGCCGCGTTGCAAGGCGCGCTGCGTCACCGTGTTGTGAAAGCGGGAGGCGCCCTATTCAGCCGCGATGGCGATGGCGCGGGCGCGCGAGGCTTCGTAGCTGGCGACCGTCCACGACAGCAGGCGGTCGATGCCGGCATGGAACCCCTGCGGGTTCCAGCCTAGCAGGCGTTCAGCTTCAGCGCTGTCTAGCATCGGGCCGGAGCGTGCGTCCTTGGCGCCGCCCTTCGTGACGACCAGCGATGACCAGGGAGAGCCAGCTGCGCGGGGGAGCCGGGCGTCGAGCAGGGAGCAGATCGATTCCGCAATGTCGATGTCGCGCCGCTCGGCGCCGACCGAGAAGTCGATGCGGCCAGTGACGCCGGGCTTCTCGGCTGCATTCAGGATGCCGGCGGCAAGATCGCGAACGGGAATCCAGTCGCGCACGGCAGCGCCGCCATCGGACAGCGCGAAGGGCTGGCCGTGCATCAGCGAAGCCAGCAGTTGCGGAAGAAGCGCGCCGCGCGATTGCCATGGGCCGAAGGCGTCGCCCGCAACGCATGTGACCATCGGCACACCGGTTGCGCGTGACCAGCGCTCAAGCAGGGTCGAGGCCGTGCCTTTTGCCGCCTGCGCCCGGTCGATGCGTTCGGGCATGTCGGACTCGGCGTGCTCGACATGGATCATGCGAAAGCGCTCGCGCGCCGGGGCGGGCGCCATTTCAAAGTATCCCCGCGCGGCTTCAAGCATGGAGAACGCGCCGCCGATTTCGCCATCAATCAGGGCGGCAGGATCGTCGCTTTCGGGCGCGGCGAGATGGATCACGGCGTCGGGCGCAAACTCGCGCACCAGCGCGCGCATCAGCGAGCGGTCGCAGACGTCGGCCTCGAGGCGCGCATAACCTTCGCGGCTGCTGACAGGGCCAAGCGCGGGAACGGGGTTGGATTTGCGGCGGCGGTCGACGTTGAGGACGTTGTCGCCCCGCTCGACAGCGAGCCGCACAACGGCCGAACCGACAAATCCGCAACCGCCTGTAACGAGGACGCGCATCAGCCCCAGCCTCCAATTCGTTAACGTGTGGAGCCGGTATGGTTAGCAGGGAGTTAACGATCGGTTCGCGAGGCGTGGCCCTAGATCGGCGGCGCGTTCGGGTTCGGATTGGTCTGGATGATCGTCCAGACATCCTTGAACGGCTCGGTCGCCACCTCGCTGGCTTTCCTGAAGAACATCGTGGGGCGGGTCGCTGCATCGAACTTCGGCCACTGGGGCAAGCCGGGCGCGCCGTTGGGATCGCCTGTCCTGGCGAACTGAACCCATGTTGCGCTCATCAGCTTGCCGAGCGCGAGGTCATCCTCCGTCGCGCCGGCGAATAGCGGGGCCTCGGCGACATTGTCCATCACGTACGGGATCTCGGCGGTGTGTGGGGCTTTCAGGATGAAGTCCTGCGGCGGGATATCGTGCGCGAAGATGAACGCGTAGACCCCGGCCGGCTGTGCCGCCTTGCGGCTTGCAAGCGTGTGGTGCGAGCTGAGCGAGCGATAGGTGCCTGTGACCTGCATCAGCAGATGATGGGGCGCATAGTCAGGGTAGGTGGTCTTGAAGGCGGCGGTGACCTCGGCGCCCTTGCCGGGGGCTGAGCGGTTGGCGGCTTCCAGAACCTGCTTGTCCGTCGTCTTCACCCACTCCGGATTGCCGACATTGTAGAGGGTCTGCTCGTCCTTCGTGAAACCGATCATGATGGGGATGTTCGCGGACTGTGCTGGCGCGTCCGGATCGAAGGGATGGCGCGGGATGCTGGCGTCGTCGATCGACGGGCGGAACTTATTTGCGCCCATCTCCCTTGCGACAGAAAGGATGTCTTCGGTCGACAGCGTCGGCAGCATCTGCGCGGCGTTCGATGCCGAGATGCCAAGCCCGATGATGAACTCGCTGACCGTGTCGGCTGCGTCTTCCTTGCTGGCCGCGCGCAGCCCGGCGCCGGACTGGATAACCGCCTTGTGGAACAACCCGTTAGCCGCCGGCATGGCGAGCAGCGTGGAGACCTTCGCGCCGCCGCCCGACTGGCCGAAGATGGTGACGTTGCCGGGGTCGCCGCCGAACTGGGCGATGTTATCGCGCACCCATTCCAGCGCCATCACGATGTCGAGCATGCCTGCATTGGCCGAGCCGGTGAAGCCAGGCACGCCTGCGCTGTCGAGTGCGAGGAAGCCAAAGATGTTGAGGCGGTGATTGACGCCAACGAACACAACATCGTGGTTCTTCGCTAGGTTGTGCCCGCGATAGATGTTGAGGCCTGCCTGTCCGTAGCTGAAGCCGCCGCCGTGTAGCCACACCATCACCGGGCGCGTCGCGCCGGCTTCCGCGCCGGTCTTCTGCGCATAGACGTTGAGCATCAGGCAGTCTTCGTCGCCTTCGGGCTTGATGCCGTCCGGCGGGGCGAACGCCTCTGTCATCGCGGCCTGCACCAGCGGGGGATAAGCCGCAGCGCCCGCGCCGGAGCGCATCTGCACCGAGGCCTGGCCATAGCTTGTCGCGGCCTGCTCGGCCTCGAGCACGGATGGCTTTACGGGCGCCTGGAAGCGCAGGGCGCCCAGCGGCGGCTGCGCGTAACGCACGCCGAGGAATTCGAGCACGCCATTTTCCGTCTGCACGCCGCGCAGCTTGCCCAGAGTTGTCGAGACGAGTGTGGGATCGGCGGCCACCTTGGGCGCCTCACCGCCGCATGCGGCAACGCCAGCGAGCGCTGCGCTGCCAAGCAGGATCATCCGGCGATTGAGAACAGGCATGGTCATGGCGCTATCTCCCCGATCGCGCCTGTCCCGGCGCGTGCCTTATCGATGATAGGTTGAAGCGATTGCGTCAAGAATGGACGCGCACGTCACTTGCCGACCTCAACCACCGGTGCGCGGGCTAACTTACCTGCCTGTGCGCTCGAACGTGTAGATTACATTGTCGAGGCCGAGCATGATCTGGTCCTCGTCCAGCATCGGGAAATCAAGCGATATGTCCGCGCCGCCCGAGGCGCAGCTGTAGGACATCGTGGTGATTTCGGTCGAGGTGAAGCCAAGGGCGGCCGCGTCCGCGGCCGGGCTGGGCAAATTGCCATGGAACAGCCCGTCCGGTGACACGATATTGGTTGCGAAGTTCGGCGTGTCGCATGTCAGCAGACGCGGGCCCGTTGTCTTGTCCGCCTGCAGCGTGAAGCGCGTAAAGGCGGGATCGGCAACAGGATCGTCACCGGGGCCTTTCCACCACGGCGCGATGCGGGCGTGGGTGACCTCCCAGGTTCCGAAGAACGGATTGCGCGGCGTTGGCACATCAGCGCCGGCAGGCTCTGCCTTCTCCGCCGCCGGCGAACAGGCTGCGAGGCCAAGACCAGCCAGCGCAAAGGCGACACGCAACACTGACGACCGCATACGTTCCGACTCCATCCGCCTGTTCGACGGCTTGCATAGCAGGCGTCGGGGCAAGTGCGAACTGCTGCGCCAATGCGCAGGCGTAAAACAGATCGTGAGTTTAGCTGCCTACCGAACCAGGCGCTTGGCCAGCACGTTGGCTAGCGCAATCGCGCCTGCGGTGGCGACGTTGAGGCTATCCATTCCACCGCTCATCGGGATGGAGACGCGCTGGCAGCGTTGCATCAGGTCTTGAGGAAGGCCGGGCCCTTCCGGGCCTAGAAGGATGGCAAGGCGCAGCGGAGGCGGAAGGCCTGCCAGCGTTTCGCTCGCGGCGGGCGTCATGGCCCAGCACGTGACGCCGGATGTTTCGAGCAGGGTGAGCAGCTCTGCCCCCGTTCCACCGTGCGCGAAGGGGAGCGACAGTACAGCGCCGGACGAGACCCGGATCGCCTTGCGATAGAGCGGATCGCAGCTTGTTTCGTCGAGCAGCACGAGATCAGCCCCGAGCGCCGCCGCGTTGCGGAAACAGGCGCCGACATTGTCGTGGTTCGATAGGCCGACCAGGACGAGAGCTGTCAGCGTCGCGCCCGTGTGCGCCGCGAGAAGTTCACCCGCCGTGAGGCTGGTGCTGCGCTGCGCCAGCGCGAGCACGCCACGATGCAGGTGATAGCCGGCCACATCATCCATCGCGTCCTGAGGCGCGACGTAGACCGGAATTGCCAGATCGACCAGCGCGAGCAGGGCTTCGAGGCGCTCCGCCGCTCGTTCGGACAGGAAGACCGAGGCAAGCGGAAATCGCCCGGCCGCGATCAGGCGTTCAAGCGCGATGGAGCCTTCGACGATGAAGCCATCGAAGCCGCGGGCAATCTCGTTGTCCTTGAGCGCGCGATACGGCGCGAGGCGCGGATCGTCCGGCGCCTCGACGCGGATGATCATGTCCTGCGGCGCATCAGTTTGAGGCCCGACCAGTCGTCGTCCACGGCGCAGACTTTTACATCGACCAGCCCCATGGGCAGGCAGATCTTGCGGATGCCGTCCTCGCTGAGGTCAACAAACAGCTTCGATGTTTTCTTCGGCCACGACACCCACAGCATGCCGCCGTCCGCCATGCGCGGTTCAAGCTTGGAGAGCTTCCGGGCGAGCGTGGCGGCGTCGGCGACGAACACGTGGATGAAGTCGAACGCGCCCGCCGCAGGGGCCGCGCTGCGCTGGCCGATGGCGGCGCCATCGGTGAGCCGGGCGTAGTTTGCCGGCGGGGCAATGACGATCGCCTTCGCGCCTTCCTTTAGGCCGAGCTTCTGGATCAGGCTCCTGCCGGAATAGCCCGCTGCTGCCGAGGGAGAGGCCTGCTTCTTCGTGGCGGGCTTCTTGAGCATGGCGGTCATTACGCGCGCAGCAGTTCGTTCACCGAGGTCTTGGAGCGCGTGCCCGCATCGACCTGCTTCACGATCACCGCGCAATAGAGCGAGGGCGTCCAGTTCTGACCGGGCATCGGTTGCGAGCCCGGGCGGTTGCCGGCGACGACGACGGAGTAGGGCGGCACTTCACCGAACAGCGTTTCGCCGGTGGCGCGGTTCACGATCGGCGTGGACTGGCCGAGATAGACGCCCATGCCAACGACCGAGCCTTCGCGTACGATGACGCCTTCGGCGACTTCGGAGCGGGCGCCGATGAAGCAGTTGTCCTCGATGATGACCGGGTTGGCCTGCAGCGGCTCAAGCACGCCGCCGATGCCGACGCCGCCGGAGAGGTGGCAGTGCTTGCCGATCTGCGCGCAGGAGCCAACCGTGGTCCACGTGTCTACCATGGTTCCTTCGCCGACGTAGGCGCCAATGTTCACGAAGGACGGCATCAGCACCGCGTCCTTCGCGATGAATGAACCGCGCCGCACGACAGCGCCAGGAACAGTACGGAAGCCAGCGGCAGAGAATTGCGCGTCAGTCCAGCCTTCAAACTTGGTCGGCACCTTGTCGAAGTAGGGGCCAGGCTGTTGGCCGGGCGCGCCCATCGAACGGTTTGGGTTGAGACGGAAGGACAGCAGCACGGCCTTCTTGAGCCACTGGTTCACCGTCCAGGCGCCGGAGGCTTCCTTTTGCGCCACGCGCAGCGCACCGGAATCCAGCGCGGTGAGGGCGTCTTCAACGGCCTTGCGGACTGCGCCCTGCGTCGTGGCGGAGAGCGACGTACGCTCTTCCCAGGCCGCGTTGATGGTTGCTTCCAGGCTGGTGTCCGCCATTGCTCGCCTCCCGCTAAAACGCATGGGGGGATTACATCGTCCGGCGCCACACGCCAAACGGATTCATTGCGGCGAGGGGGCAGTGCCGCGGCCCTGTATCAGGGCGCTGCGGGCTTGGTGAAGGCGCTGTCGAAGAACTGGTATACCAGCTTGCCGTCTTCCGGTGGCGCGGTTTCCACGAACTTCTCCGGCCGATAGCGGCGGGCCTCGCAGTTCTCGTTGCCGAGGATCGCGAACTGCGACCGGGCGGTGCAGAACACGGTCGAGGCGCCGGTCAGCGTCCGGACGCCGTCCGGGGTCGACATTTCAGCGAAGACATAGTGCGGGGCGGTGATCAGGCTTTCGTCAACGGCTCGCACGCACTGGTTGGCGTCGATGACCCACCAGCCGCGCGACTCCAGCCCATCGGGACGGCTGCGCGCCATGGCGGCGAGGATGCGATTGCCGGTGCGGTTGCACAACTCCATGCCGACCTGCCGGGCGCGGCGATCAGCGACCACTTCCAGCGCATCGATCAGCTGCGGGATCGGCGTGGTGGCGGGCATGCTGCGTTCGGCGAGGAAGGCGGCGACGGCGGCGCGGCTTTCGCGGCCGAGGATGCCGTCAACCACGTCCTGGAATATCCCGGCGTCGTTCAGCAGGCGCTGGATGCCGGCATTCTCCGGCGATTGCGACGCCTTGTTGTAGAGCTCGGTCTCCGAGAACGTCATCGTGCCGCCGCCATTGCTCTCGAAGCGGACGGCGACGAACTGGCGTTGCTCCAGACCCATGCTTTCGCAGGAAGACGGGTTCTCGATCGCGAACGAGCCGTTCACATCCACGCACAGCGGCGTCTTGCCGCTCCAGCTCTGTCCCCCGCGATGGGCCTTGGACGAGCGGGCATAGACGAAGTGGGCGCCTTCACGGATCGGCGCGGGCACGGCGATTTCGCACTGGCCGGGGCGCAGGCGCAGCCAACCCTCGACGATGACGTTGCCGCCCTCGGGCCGGCCCGTCGCGGCTTCCACGACATAGCTCGTGCGATTGCAGAGGCGCCAGCCGTTCTGTCCGCTCTGGGCAGACGACGGGATGACGAGGGTGACAGCCAGCGCGGCCAGTGCGGCCAGCGTCAGGAATCCCCTAGCAAACCAGCGTTCCAGCGCCATGCTCGGTGAACAGCTCCATGAGAAGGGCGTGCGGCTTCCGACCGTCGAGAATGACGGCCGCCTCGACTCCCTTTTCCACTGCTTGGATGGCTGTTTCAAGCTTGGGAATCATACCGCCGGTAGCGGTACCGTCGGCGATCAGACCCCGCGCCTCCGAAACGGTCAACTGCTTGATCAGATTGCCCGATTTATCGAGCACGCCGACAACGTCGGTCAGGAACAGCACGCGCTTGGCCTTGAGTGCGCCCGCAACGGCTCCGGCGGCCGTATCGGCGTTGATATTGAAGCTCTGGCCATCCGGGCCGACGCCGACGGGCGCCACAACTGGAATGAAATCGTCTTCGGTCTGGCGCGCGAGGGCGTTGAGGACTGACGGGTCCACCTTGTCCGGTTCGCCAACGAAACCAAGATCGACCACCCGTTCGATATTCGAATCGGGATCCTTCTTGGTCTTGGTGGCCTTGGTCGCGGTGATCAGGTTGGCGTCCGAGCCCGCAAGGCCAACCGCCTTGCCGCCGGCCGCGTTGATGGCGCGCACGATCGATTTGTTGATCGATCCGGCCAGCACCATCTCGACGATCTCCATCGAGGCGGCGTCCGTGACTCGCAGGCCGTCCTCGAACCGCGAGACGATGCCCAGCTTCTCGAGCATGCGGCCTATCTGCGGGCCGCCTCCATGGACCACCACGGGATTGATGCCCAGCAGCTTCAGCAGCACGACGTCCTTGGCGAACATCTGCGCCAGTTCGCCATTCTCCATGGCGTGGCCGCCGTATTTGATGACGACCGTCTTGTTGTCGTAGCGCTGGAGATAGGGCAACGCCTCGGACAGCGTACGCGCTGTCGAGAAGGCGTCGCTGGCCTGCAGAGCGTTGATGGCGGCGAGTTCGGTGTTCGTCATGGCGCGCGATCTACAGGGTTTTTGCCCCGGGATGAAGAGGCTGGCCTGTTGATCGCCTGGCCGGGGGTCAGTTCCTGAGCCGGTACCCCGTCTTGAAGATCCAGGCCACAATTCCCAGCAGGATCAGGATAAAGGCGAAGGTGACGCTCAGGCTGACCGCGACATTATCGCCCTCAAGCCCGAAGAAGGCCCAGCGATAGCCCGAGATCAGGTGAACCACCGGATTCAGCTGGGCGATGCCGCGCCACGCCTCGGGCAGCATGTCGATCGTGTAGAAGGCCCCGCCGAGGAAGGTCAGCGGCGTGACGATGAGCATCGGAATGAAGTTCAGCTGCTCGAAGCTTTCGGCCCAGATGCCGATGATGAACCCGAACAGGCTGAACCCGAACGCCACCAGCACCAGGAACAGCACCATCTCGATCGGATGGAGGATCTGCACCGGCACGAAGAGATAAGCGGTCGCAAGTATTACGAGGCCGAGGATTACCGACTTGGTGGCCGCCGCGCCGACGAAGGCGATGACGATTTCAAGGTAGGAAACGGGGGCGGAGAGGAGTTCGTAGATCGTGCCGGTGAATTTCGGGAAGTAGATGCCGAAGCTCGCGTTGAAGATCGAGTTGGTGAAGATCGAGAGCATGATGAGGCCCGGCACCAGGAAGGAGCCGTACTCAAGGCCGGGCACGACCGGCGCCATGCGGCTGCCGATCGCGGAGCCGAACACCACGAAATAGAGCGCGGTTGTGATCACCGGCGTCGCGAGGCTCTCGCCAATGGTGCGGAAGAAGCGCACCATCTGGAAGCGGTACATCGCCCAGATGCTATGTGTGTTGAACGAGAGCGCGCTGCTGGAAATGGCGGCGCGGGGCGATACGGCTTGCGTGGCGGTCGAAGCGTGATCCATCGTCTCAGCCTTTCACGTTCGCAGTTTCGGCGACCTGTGGCGCGTGCACAAGGCTGACGAAGATGTCTTCCAGCGAGGAAGATTTCGTATCGAGATCCTTGAACTGCAGGCCCAGCTCGCTCATGCGCCGGATCAATGAGGCGACGCCTGTGCGATCCGCCGTCGTATCGAACGTGTATTCCAGCTTGCGGCCATCGTCCTTGAGAGCGAGATCCCATTCCTTGAGGGTGTCGGGCAGGGCGGCAAGCGGTTCTACCAGTTCGAAGGAGACCTGCTTCTTGCCGAGTTTCTTCATCAGGGTGTTCTTGTCCTCGACGACGATCAGCTCGCCCTTCGAGATCACGCCCACACGGTCGGCCATCTCCTCGGCCTCCTCGATGTAGTGGGTCGTGAGGATCACGGTGACGCCGCGCTCGCGCATCTGGCGGACCAGCGCCCACATGTCGCGGCGCAGTTCCACATCGACGCCAGCCGTGGGTTCGTCGAGGAACAGGATCCTGGGCTCGTGGCTCAACGCCTTGGCGATCAGCACACGGCGCTTCATGCCGCCTGACAGCGCCATGAGCTTGGTGTCCTTCTTTTCCCATAGCGAAAGGTCTCTCAGCACTTTCTCGACATGCGCATGGTTGGGCGGCAGTCCAAACAGGCCGCGCGAATAGTTCGTTACGGCCCAGACCGTCTCGAACATGTCGATATGCATTTCCTGCGGCACGAGACCGATGATGCTCCGTGCGGCGCGGAACTCCTTCTGCGCATCGAGTCCTTCGATCAGAATGGTTCCGCCTGTCGGTTTGACGATGCCGCAGACCGCGTTGATCAGCGTGGACTTGCCCGCGCCGTTGGGGCCGAGCAGGGCGAATATCTCGCCGCGCTGGATATCGAGATCGATGTTCTTGAGCGCCTGTAGCCCGCCCTTGTAGGATTTGGTGAGGCCCCGAATGGAGAGAACGGGTTGCATGCGGCGGAAGTCCCCCGGCGTTTGTTATGGCTCTTGAGGCTGCCTCAGGGCATGTGGGCCCCGTGGCAGCCTGTGTCCAGAGGACGTTCCATGAATATCAAACCCGACACCTGCGCGGAATGATTCTGCGGGCGCGGACGTCGCGTAGCTGCCATCACGCTGGCAGTATGTTCAGGCGGCAGGGCCTGGAGATCAGGCCAGCGACATGATCGTGGCGCGCAGCTCGGGCAGGCCGAGGCCTTTCTCGCTGGACGTAGCGATAATGTGCGGGTGCGCGGCGGGTTGTTTCATCAGGGCGGCAATGGTCCCGGCGATGACGTCCGTCAGCTCCGATTTCTTGATCTTGTCGGCCTTGGTGAGCACCACCTGATACTGCACCGCGGCGCTATCGAGCTGATCCATGACCCCGCGATCAACCTCGCCGACGCCCCGGCGCGCGTCGATCAGCACGAAGACGCGACGGAGCGATGGGCGCTTGCGCAGGTAGTCGAGATTGAGCCGGCTCCAGACATCCACGTTCTTCTTCGGCGCCTCGGCAAAGCCGTAGCCGGGCAGGTCGGCGATGAAGAATTTTCCGTCGGCCAGATCGAAGAAGTTGATCTCCTGCGTGCGGCCCGGCGTGTTGGACGAGCGCGCCAGGTTCTTGCGGTTGCACAGCGCGTTGATCAGGCTCGACTTGCCGACATTGGACCGTCCCGCGAACGCGATTTCCGGGCGGTCGCCAACGGGCAGGGCGTTGATTGCGACGACGCCCTTCACGAATGCGACGTTCCCCGCGAACAGCTTGCGCGCGGCTTCGATCTGTTCAGGCGTGAAGTCGGTCATTGTGGTCGCCGGGTTCGCAGGCACGAGGGTGCGCCTGCCTACGCCGCTTCCTTTTTCCCGAAGCGCTTCTTGATCCACTTGTCGAGTTCGGTCTCGACGCCCGTGCGGCGCATGATGATGTACTGCTGGATGATCGAGATCAGGTTCGACCAGACGTAGTAAATCACGAGGCCCGCGGCGAAGCCGGCGAACAGGACGGTGAAAAGGAGCGGGATCCACTTCATGATCGCCGCCTGCATCTTGTCGCCAGGAGGCGCCGAGAGGCTCTGTAGGCCGAACATGGTGGCGCCGTAGAGGATCGGCCAGAAGCCGATGCCGAGCAGCCCGCCGATCAGCGGAACCGAGCGCGGCTCCCACGGAATCAGGCCGAACAGGTTGAAGATCGAGGTCGGATCAGCCGCCGACATGTCTCTAATCCAGCCTACAAACGGCGTGTGACGCATCTCGATCGTGACGTTCAGCACATGGAACAGTGCATAGAACACGAACATGGTCGGGATCAGCGGCAGGCAGCCTGCGAGCGGGTTCACCTTCTCGCGCTGCATCAGCTTGGCCTGTTCCTGGCGCAGGCGCTGCGGATCGGCGGCGAAACGCTCCTGGATGCCCTTCAGCTCGGGCTGGATCAGGCGCATCTTCGACATGGACTTGTACATGTTGAACTGCAGCGGGAAGAACACCGTCTTCACCACGATCGTCAGCGCGAGAATGGCGAGGCCGAATGCGCCGAGCCAGCCGTGCAGCAGCTTCAGCAGCCAGAAGAACGGCTTGGTGATGAAGAACATGAAGCTCCAGTCCACCGCGTCGGTGAACGATGGGATCGGCGCCTTCCCATCGTTTTCGTAGCGCTCAAGCACATCGACGCGCTTTGCGCCCGCGAACACGCGCGAGATCTTGGTGATCGACTGGCTGGGCTGGATCACATACGGCATCAGCGAATAGCCCGCCGTGAACGTGGTCTGGCCGTTCAGCTTCTCGTTGCCGGCCTGCATCTGCACTTCTTCGGCTTGCTCCGGAATCGTCGCGGCCATCCAGTATTTGGTCGTCAGCGCGTTCCAGCCGCCGGTGACGTTGCGCGCGACGGCCTTCCCTTGGTTCAGGTCGTTATAGTTGACCATCTGGTTCTTCTCGGAACCATAGACGCCGAGCGCGCCGCGGTGGGCGCCGGTTTCGGCGTGCGGCGTGGTGACGAGATCAGGCGTCTGGCGCTGGCGCAGTTCTGCCTTCTGCGTGAGCGTGACTGGCTCGGCGCCGGTGTTGGTCACAACATCGGTGACCGTGAAGAGATAGTCGGCATCGACTTCGATCTTGCGGTCGATCTTCACAACGGCGGTCGCGTAGGTCAGCGTCAGCGGATTGGTTGTGGTGAGCGGGCCGGTGCTGGTCGGTGTCCAGACGACATCGTCGGTCGTGGTGTTCGCCGTGGTCCACGCAACGGTCGCGTAAAACGCGCGCTCGGTGCCTTCGGGCGCCATCAGCTTGATCTCGCCGGCGGGGCGCTTGGCTTCCTTGTCTTCGATCGTTTCGTAGAAGCCCTTGAGCTGTACATCGTCGATGCGGGCGCCGAGCAGGGAGATCGAGCCTTCAATGGCTTTGGCGTCGAGCGCCACGCGCGTTCCTGCGGTCAGCTGACCCGTGATGACTTCCTCGCGCTGGCGAATCGTCGGGGCCGGAGCGGCGGCTTGGGTGACGGCGTTCTGCTGGGCCTGCTGGCGCGCCGCCTGAGCTGCCTTCTGCTGAGGATCCAGCACAAGCCAGTTGTAGATCATGAACAGCCCGAAACACAGGACAAGGGCCAGCAGGATGTTGCGCTGGTCGTTCTGTTCCATTGGGTCAGGCCTTGGCCGGAGAAGGGGGGGCGGCGGCCGCCGGGGCGACGTCGCCGGAAATGAAGCGGCGGCGGAGGCTTATCAACGCCTTTTCCATATCGTCAAGCAAACGCGGCCACGGGGCGGCCCCGGTGTCCTGCCGGGCGATGACGACATAATCGACGCCCGTGACGCCAAGGCGGGGAAGCAGCAGCCGTGCGGCCTCGCGCAGGCGGCGGCGGGCCCGGTTCCGGACGACCGATCCGCCAACCTTCTTGGTCGCGGTAAAGCCAAGCCCGGCCGCCTCGCGGGGCGGGGGTGCACGACGGCGCGCCTGAACCACCACCAGACGGCGGCGTTCGGCATAACCCTCTGCAACATATAGGAATTCACGCCTGACGCGCAGGCGCTCAATCACCAGTGGCGATGTATCGGAATCGTCCGGGCTCAGGCGCTCAGACGCTTGCGGCCCTTGGCGCGGCGAGAGGCCAGGATTTTCTGGCCGTTCTTGGTCGCCATGCGCGAGCGGAACCCGTGGCGCCGCTTGCGCTTCAGGTTGCTCGGTTGAAAAGTCCTCTTGGTGGACACGGGTCACAGCCCCTTATTCCTTCGCGGAGCCGGGGGAACTACATGCCCCCCCGGGCCGAGTCAAGCGCGGGTGACAAGTCTCCAAATCCGCCTCCTGCGACGGATTTGCAATCGGGTTTGCGTTGAAGTCAGGGTATACGGAAATTCACGGACGATCCTGCCACGGTGACGCGGTTGGCGCAGGCGCGATCCGTGAGGGGGCCGGGACATCGGCCCTCATAAAGGGAGCAGATGGCGGGTATGCCGCCGCAAGTGTTTGTAACGCCCAAGGGGGCGGCCAGCTGAGCGAGGCGCATCAGATCGAAGCACCTGTGGCGGCGGTTGAAACCGCAGCCATAGCGCGGCCGCGCCTGTTTTCCGGATTGCGCGGCAGACTGCTGCTGCTGACGGCCGCCTTCGTCCTGTTCGCCGAATTGCTGATCTATCCGGTCCTTGCCGGCACCTATCGCAACAACTGGCTCGCACAGCGCGCGCAGGCGGCGCAGATCGCGGCACTCGCGGTTGAGGCCGCGCCCGATGGCCGCGTCAGCGAGGAGTTGTCGCGCCAGCTGCTGGCGCAGGCGCAGGTCGTGTCGGTCGCCGTGCAGGAGCAGGACTTTCGCGGCGAAATCCTGCCGCCCTCGATCGACATTGGCGGCGAACTCATTCCGATCGACCTTCGCTCCGAAGGCGTGATGGATGGCACGTTCGGCGCCTTCAGCCACATGTTCGCGCCAGAGGGGCGCTTCCTGCGCGTTATCCTGACGCCGTCGATGACGCAGGACGCGATGATGGAAGTCATCGTTCCCGAGGCTGCGCTCAAGGATGGGCTGCTGGCCTTCTCACGCACATTGCTGCTTGTCTCGCTGGTCGTGTCTGCCGTGGTCGGCGCGCTGGTCTATTTCGCGATCTACCGCCTCGTTGTGCGCCCCATGCGGCGGCTGACCGACAGCATCGTCGCGTTTTCCGAAGCGCCCGAGGGCGGCGAGATCGCGCCCATGCCGGGCGAGAGCGATGAACTGCAGCGCGCCAACTCGGCGCTGCAGAGCATGCAGCGCACGGTGTCCGCCTCGCTTCGGCAGCGCAAGCGGCTGGCTGAACTCGGCGAGGCTGTCGCCAAGATCAACCACGACCTGCGCAACTCCCTGTCCGCCGCGCAGATCGTGTCAGAGGGGTTGGCCCAGTCGGAAGATCCCCGCGTCAAACGCGCTGCTCCGCGTCTTGAGCGTGCGCTGGAGCGCGCCGTGAACCTTGCTGAATCGACTCTGCGTTATGGTCGCGCCGAACCTTCAGTGCCGAACCTGGCCTCAGTGAATCTGGTGGCGGCGGTCGAGGAGGCCGCGGCCGAGGGCATGGCCGGCTGCGGCGAGATCGACTGGAAGATCGAAACGCCAGACCCGGTGGTCGCCAACGCCGACGCCGATCACATCCACCGCATCGTCGCGAACCTCGTGCGCAATTCGGTGCGCGCGATCCGCGATCAGCCAGGCCGCACGGAGCGTGGCCGCGTGTGGGCGCGCATCAGGCGCGAGGGCGATACGGCGATCATCGACATTGCGGACAACGGGCCCGGCGTGCCCGATGCCGTTGTGAAGCGCCTGTTCCAACCCTTTACGGGGTCGGCTTCGCGCGGTGGCGCGGGCTTGGGGCTGGCGATTGCGCGCGAACTCGCACGCGGCATGAAGGGTGATCTGGAGCTCACCCGCAACAGCTCAAATGGAGCATGCTTCACGCTTCGGATGCGCGCCTGCGGCTGAACAGGAAGACGGCGCCAAACGGCAAGACAGGCGAAAGCGTTGCCGCCTTCGCCCGTCCTGTTTCCCCGAGCCGATGCGGTTAGCTTGGCGCTTTCGTCACATCGTCGGCCGGCGAGTCATCGAGCGCTTTCGCCTGCGTGAGATGAGCTTCAACGATCGGCAGCATTTTCAGCGCGAAGGCCTGCAGTTGCGCGTCTTTCCCGTTGGCCGAGAAATCCTTCAGCAGGCTGGCGGTGTTCTCGTGCACTTCGGTCTGCTGGTCGAGGTAGCGATCATCGAAGTCAGCGACTGAGGCGTCCTGCAGCTGCTTCAGCTGGCTTTGGAAGCCGCTGTCCAGCTGCGTGGGCGCCGTGACCAGCGCCGCCGACGAAAGCGGGGCGAGTTCGGAAGACGAGGCCGTGTGGGCATCGAGGATGGCCTGCGCGTAGTCCTTGATCGGCTGCACTTTCGAACGCTCGAGCGCGAGCTTCGCTGACTCGATCTCGAACATGTTCGACAGCGTGGCCTTCTCGACAAAGTTGATCACGCCAGCATCGACTTCCGTCGTCGCCACCGTGGAGTTCTCGTCAACCGCAACTTCCGTCGCATTGTGCGCTTCGGCAGCGGGATTGCTCGGACCACATGCCACGAGGCCCAGCGCCAGCGCGGACGCGGCCAGGAATAGCGGAATTTTCGCGTGCGTCACTTGTCTCTCCTGATGTTCTGATCCGCAGAGGCACGGAGCCGCTGCGTCGGTTTCAGAACGTGAAGAGACAACGCGGGTTCCGGTTTCGACCGGGTTCCCGCGTGACGATGCTGTAAGGCGGCGGATGCTAGCGCGCGACTTCCAGTGCAACGCCTTCGCGGCGCGGATCGGCGCCACCTTCGAGGTGGTCCTTGCGCACAACAATCAGATTGAGGCCGGACACTTCGCCCGACACTTCCTGCACCTTGAAGCCAAAGCTGGCCAGCGTCGCTGCCCATTGCTTGCCGAGGGCGTTGGGGCCAGCTTTTGCATCCGACGTTTCGACCCGCACGGTCTGTCCGCGCGCCACGATGTTGGGCAGGGCGGACGCCTCCTGCGCCGTGCGTCCCCAGTCGAGCACGGCGACCAGCGTCTTCGAGACATAACCCACAATGGAGTTCCCGCCCGGCGATCCCGTGACCATGAACACATCGCCCGCAGCATCGAACACGATGGTCGGCGACATGGACGAGCGCGGCCGCTTGCCCGGCCCCGGCGCATTCGCGACGGCCTTGCCATTCAACGTCGGCGGGCGCGTGAAATCCGTCAGCTCGTTGTTGAGCAGGAAGCCGTTGGTCCAGCGCTGCGATCCGAACGGGCCTTCGATGGTGGCGGTGAGCGAGACGGCGTTGCCTTCGAAGTCGATGAAGGACAGGTGTGTGGTGCCCGCCTGCGCTGCGTTGGTGTCGCGCCCCCACATGTCGACGATCGGCTTGCCATGGAGCACCGCGCCCGGATCGCCCGGCAGCGGCACATCGCCGGGGCCAAAACCGCTGGTCGCGCGCGCGCGGATGTAATCGGGGTTCAGCAGGTCGGCGACGGGCACGGTCACCGCATCCGCATCGGCGACATAATGGTCGCGGTCGGCATAGCCGAGTTGCTGGGCCAGCACGAAGTCGCGCAGCAGCGTGTCGTCGTCGTGATCGTCCGTCTGGATGGAAATCCGCTCGTACAGCCCCATGATCTGGTTCATGGCGACGCCGCCGGAAGAGGCGGGAGGCGCGGAGCAGATGCGGTAGTCCAGATAGGGTCCGCAGATCGCCGGCCGTTCGATGGCGCGATAGCTGGACAGATCCTGCAGCGAGAGTTCGCCCTGGATCGCGCCGGAGTGAACGGCAGCGACAATGTCGCTCGCGATCTTGCCCGAATAGAAGGCGGAAGGTCCCTGAGCGCCCACAGCGCGCAGCGTCGCTGCGTATTCGGGATTGGTGCGCCGGTCGCCCACGGCCAGTGCCTTGCCGTTCGGAAAGAAGTAGGCGCCTGAGGCCGGGTTCGTTCCCAGCGGCCCGCTCTGGAAGCGCGCGCCCAGCGATCCCGCAAGACGCGGGCTGACGATGAAGCCCTCATCCGCAAGCTTGATCGCCGCGTCGAAGTTCGACGCCCATGGCCGCTTGCCGTATTTGTCGTGCGCCGCCTTGTACATCGCGATGGCGCCCGGCACGCCAACCGACCTGCCGGACAGGATCGCGTCGATGAAGCCGAGATTTTGTCCGTTCACGGTGAAGTAGTCCGCCGTCGCTGCTGAGGGCGCAGCCTCGCGGCCATCGAACACGGTCGTCGTGTTGCTCTTGCGGTCGTACACCACCATGTAGCCGCCGCCGCCAAGGCCGGAGCTCTGCGGCTCGACCAGGCCAAGCACGCTATGCGCGGCGATGGCGGCATCGACCGCGCTGCCGCCAGCCTTGATAACGGCAAGGCCTGCCTGCACAGCCCGCTCGTCTGCCGCGGCGATCATGGCCCGGCCCGCCAGGCGCCATTCTGATGTGGTCCCTGGCTGGCCCGCTTCCTGCGGCGCTGCGCATGACGCCAGTCCGGCAGTGGCCAGGCCAAGCGCAAGCAGGCTTGCAAACAGCGTAGGACGCATTTCGACCGCTCCATGTTGCGCGGCCGGCGCCGCACCGTCATACAGGGGCTTATACCGTCCTGCGGCGACGGCAACTCAACCGTGCTGTAAGGCTCGCAAAATGGCTGGAACTGCATCGTGACCGCGCGGCCCGGCCCCCTGAACCTGATCACCGACGTCGGCGGCCTCAAGGTGGGTCATGCCGAAGATGCCGCCGTGAAGACGGGCGTCACGGTCATCCGGCCCGATGCGCGCGCCGTCGCGGCGGTGGCCGTCGCGGGCGGCGGCCCCGGCACGCGCGAAACCGATGCGCTGGGCGCCGACACACTGGTCGATGCCGTGGATGCGATCGTGCTGTCGGGCGGTTCTGTCTATGGGCTTGCCGCCGCCGATGGTGTGGCGGCCGCCCTCGGCGCGCGCGGGCAGGGCTTCGGCCTGATCAACATGGCGGGTGTTCCGGTCTCGCCCATCGTGCCGTCGGCGATCCTCTATGATCTCGCAAACGGCGGCGACAAGGCCTGGGGCGAGGCGCCGCCCTATCGCGATCTCGGGATGCGCGCGCTGAAGGCGTGCTCGGGCGCTCCCTCGCTTGGCAGCGTCGGCGCGGGCTATGGCGCACGTGCGGGCGGCGCGCCTGGAGGTCTCGGCTCAGCCAGCGCCATCACGCATGACGGCCTTGCCGTCGGCGCACTCGCCGCCGTCAACTCGCATGGGTCTGTGCGCATACCGGGAAGCGACGCCTTCTGGGCCTGGCCCTTCGAGCAGGACATTCCGCAACACGGATGGGAATTCGGCGGCGCGCGTCCACAACCGGGCCACACATTCGATCTCGAGGACTGGGGCTCGGCCAAGAGCAATCCGGGCATGAACGCGGCCGCATCGCCTGCATCCGGCGGGCGCACCAACACGACGCTCGGCTGTGTCGCGGTCAACGTGGCGCTGACGCCAGCCGAAGCACAGCGCATCGCGAAAATGGCGCTGGCCGGGATCGCGCGCGCCGTCAGGCCCGCCTTCGCGCCGTTCGACGGCGATGTGGTGTTCGTCCTGTCGGCCGGGCAGGTCGAAATCCCCGGCCCGCGCCCCTTCCTGCTCGCCCGCCTCGGCGAACTCGCCGCCAGCAGCCTCGCCCGCGCCATCGCCCGCGGCGTCTATCTGGCGGGGTGATAGCCAGTCGAACAGCAGGTCGACGTGCCGGCTACATGATCAAATTGTACAGAAAAGAACTGTCTGGCGCGCCCGAAGAGATTCGAACTCCTGACCCCCAGATTCGTAGTCTGGTGCTCTATCCAGCTGAGCTACGGGCGCGGCCTGTCGACGAGGGGCGGGTTGTATATGCGCGTCACGCGGGGCGCAAGGGCAGTCTCGGCGGGCGCCGCGGAATGCCTCGCCTGCCCGAAAATGTCCGGTTTTGCGGCTGTTTCGGGTGTCTGGCGGTGTTCGCGGACCGTGAGCGGTGTGGCGCATCTGGGCTCACGGCAGGGGTTAATGCGGTTGGCTTGAGGCGCTGTCTCGGTTGGGTGACTATCCGCCGATGACCGCCTCGCAGCGCTTGCCCGTGATTGATGTCAGCCCACTGTTCGGCGGGGATGCTGCCGCGCGCCGGAAGGTGGCGGATGCGATCGCGGCCGCCTGCCGGGATCTGGGGTTCTTCTATGCGTCCGGCCATGCGATTTCGCCCGCGACGCTGCAGGCGCTCGATGCCGGAAGCCGGCGCTTCTTTGCCCTGCCAGAGCAGGAGAAGATGCAGATCGAGATGGCGCGGGCAGGGCGTGCCTGGCGCGGGTTCTTCCCGGTTCGCGGCGAGCTCACATCCGGCCGGCCCGATATCAAGGAAGGCATCTATTTCGGCGAGGAGCTTGGGCCCGGTGATCCGCGCGTGACGGCGGGCTTGCCGCTGCATGGCGCGAACCTGTTTCCCGCCGCCGTGCCGGAGCTGAAGCCGGCCGTGCTGGCGTTCATGGCGGAGGCCGAGCGTTCTGCGCATGCGATCATGGAAGGCATTGCGCTGAGCCTCGGGCTGGATGCGCAGCATTTCCGGCGCGCGCTCACGGCAAAGCCGACGCAGCTGTTCCGCGTGTTCCACTATCCCGCATCGGAGGCCGCCGATGGCTGGGGCGTCGGCGAGCATACGGACTACGGGCTGCTGACTCTACTGGCGCAGGACGACAATGGCGGGCTGCAGGTGAAGACGCTGACTGGAGGCTGGATCGATGCGCCGCCGATTCCGGGCACGCTGGTCTGCAATATCGGCGACATGCTCGACCGGTTGACCGGCGGCGTCTATCGCTCGACGCCGCATCGTGTGCTGAATGTCAGCGGCCGTTCGCGGCTTTCATTTCCATACTTTTTCGATCCCGGATTCGAAGCACGGATCGAGCCGCTGCCCGGCAATTCCGCGCTCGACGACAGTGGCGAGCGCTGGGATCGCGCGACGCCGCACGCTTTCGCGGGCACGTATGGCGACTATCTCATCGGCAAGATCGGGAAGGTGTTCCCCGATCTTGCTGACGCGGCTCGGGTCAAGGCTGGCGGCTAGACGCGCTGCCAGTTCATGATCCAGTTCCAGTCCCACGTCTTGCCGCCATCACGGCTGACGCCCTGACGCCAGCCGCAGGAGGAGGCGGTGATCGCATCCCACAGGCCGAGCACCTTGATCGGCGTGTCGCCATCCATGTCGTCTGACAGGAACACGCCTTCGCCGCGCACGAAACCGCCGGTGACGCCTTCCGAGCCGACGACGCCGAACTTGGCGTTCATCCAGTAGTCGCTCCAAATCTTCTTCTCGCGGTCGAGCGTGCGCAGGCCCATGCCGCTGAAGTCGCGCGCGGGGATGCGCAGTTCCTCGATGCTGGCGACGCCGCCCAGGATGCTCCAGCAGGTGGCTTCGCCCTCGAAGCGATCCCATTCGCCAGGCTTCAGCTGGCGCTCGTGGCTGATCTTCCAGTTGCCGCTCAGGAAATCGAAATCACCCGGCTTTCCCGGTTCGGCCGTGTCCAGATAGCTGGGCGAGGGCTGCGCGAAAGCATCTCCCATCAGGGCAGCCGCGCCGAGGGCGGCGCTGGCGTTCAGCAGAAGTCTGCGGTCAGGATTCATCGGCTTGGCCCCGTGTCAGGATTTTGAGCGACGGGAAGACCTTAAACAGGTATACCTGACAAACGATGTCATGATTTTTCGGGTATGCCTGACACATGCGCGCGAGCCGGCTTCTTTCCATCCTGATCATGCTCCAGATGCGCGGCCGGCTGTCGGCCGAGACGCTGTCGCAGGAATTCGAGGTCTCGGTGCGCACGATCTATCGTGACATCGAACATCTCAGCGCTGCGGGCGTGCCGGTCTATGCGGAGCGGGGCAGGGACGGTGGGTTCGAGCTGCACGAAGGTTATCGCACGAAGCTGACGGGCCTGACGCGCAGCGAGGCCGAAATGCTTCTGCTAGCGGGCGCGGGTGGTGCCGCAAGCGACCTTGGCATGGGCGCGGAAGCGGCGGCGGCGCAGCTCAAATTGCTGGCGAGCCTGCCGGCCGATGATGGCGCCAGCGCGCAGCGGATCGCCTCGCGTTTCCATCTCGATCCCGCGCCCTGGTATGCGCGCATCGAGCCTCCGGGTGTCCTGCCGCAACTGGCGTCTGCGGTGTGGAACGATCGCCGGATACGTATCGGCTATGAGAGTTGGAAAAATACGGTCACGCGCGAGCTCGATCCGCTCGGCGTCGTGCTCAAGGCAGGCGTCTGGTATCTGATTGCGGGACCGGGTGGAGAGGCGCGCACCTATCGCGTCTCCAATGTCACGTCGCTCGAGCTGTTGGATACGACGTTCAAGCGCCCTGCGCGCTTCGATCTTTCCCGCCATTGGGCCTCATCCTCGCGCGCGTTTGAAGCGCGGCTGCTGAGTGAGCGGGCGACGATCCGTGTCTCCGAAGAAGGGCGGCGTCTGTTGCGCGACACCTATCCGGCAGCTTCCCAGGCCGTGATCGCCAAGAGCCGCAAGAGCCGGCCAGCGGGATGGGTGACGGCGGAAATTCCAGTGGAAGACTTCGCGCGGTCCGCACGGCAGCTGCTGCGCCTTGGCGCCGAAATCGAAATCCTCGCGCCACCCGCCTTACGAAAGGCGGTTGCGGATGAAGCAGCGCGCCTCGTGAAGCTCTATAGCTGACTACTCGCCGTCAGACGTGTCGACACCCGCGAAGATCGGCAGTTCGACCGGATGGGGTCGGCCTTCGCGTTCAAGCTGGCGCGCGCCAGCGAGAATGCCGGGCAGAGCGTGGTTGCCTTCGTGGCAGGCGTATTCGTAGAGCGGCTCCTGCGAGACGCGCAGCGACATCTCTCCGCCCCAGGACTGGGTGTACAGCACCGGATCCTCGACGCGGAACTCGTAGAAGATCTCATCGTCCGACCAGCGCGTGTAGCGCTCGGTCACCTTGCCCGCCGGCGAGATATAGGAGCGCTGCTTGGGGTGCGAGTTAATCGTCTCGACCACCAGCGTGTCGCCTTCATACCAGCCGACCGAGTCGCCACCCCATCTCGGGATTTCGTTCGGGCCATGCTTGCCGCCGATGCGGATCACGCGCACGTCGTGCACCATCTCGGTAAGGATCATCACGGCGTTTGGCGTCTGAACAATCTGGTAGGTGTTGTTGTACATCCCGTTGTTCATCACGGGGCCTGCGCCGCCGGTGAAGCTCATGATGCAGCGCTCGGCCAGCGGGCGGATCTCATAGTCATCGAAGCTGCCGCTGCGCGTGTTTGCGCGCACGCCGGCATCCGTGTAGGGAATGCGGCCATCGGCGGGCGCGGTGATCCAGGACGAGCGGAACTCGCCCTTCACCATCGCGTAGCTCTGCCCGGGGTCCATCCAGTAGCGGTTGTAGGCGCGCGAGGCGTTGCCGTCAGACAGAAGTTGCTGCGAGGACTGGGCGTCGACCTTGGAGACGCCTGATTCTTCGCGGGCCGCAGCGGAATAGACATTGTGCCGCGCGAGCGTGTCGGCCTCGTCCTGTGAGAGGACAAGCTTCTCGGCGCCTGCGGGACGCTGCATCGTGGTGAGCGACGTGTTGGTCCAGAAGCCGCCGAAGTCGGGAACACCCCAAGTCGTCTTTGGCGTCTTGTAGTCGGGCGCGGTCTGCGCGAACGCGGCTCCAGATATTGCAGCGCACATCAGTGCAGCGAGTGCAACATGGCGTGCACGGGTCATCATATCTCCTCCTGCGATCTCTCTGGATCGTTTGAGGGGATGCTCTCAGAGCGCCCTCGCGGAATCAACTGGCGCGTGTGTGGGGCGCCGCAAGGGTAGCAGCACATTTTCGGCATATGATCCCGGCGCGCATATTGATCCGCGCCGTGTCGAGGCGCACGGTGATCGTGCCCGGGCCGTGGGTACGGCCCTTTTTATCAGGCGTGACTCTCTTCCGCGTCCACCAGGGACCGGCCCGCGGCCCTTCACCCCATGCGTGAAGGAGAATGACATGAGCGGAGGAAAGGCGGCGACCGTGCGAGCGGTCGCCTTGAGCGGACCCAGCGGGACCGGGAAAACAACGCTACTCGAATCGATGCTGCATGTTGCGGGGCGGATCCAGCGCAAGGGATCGGTCGCACAGGGCACCTCGGTCGGCGATGGGAGTGAGGAAGCGCGCGCACGCGGACTGTCCACGGAACTCAATATTGCCGGGTTCGACTATCTCGGCGACCGCTTCGTGGTGATGGATTGCCCCGGATCGGTGGACTTCGCGGCTGAAGCGGACATGGTTCTGCCGGTGGCGGATATCACGATCGTGGTGGCTGATCCCGATCCGCTGCGCGCGAGCCTGCTGCAGCCCATCCTTCGGCGGCTGGACGAGTTGCAGGCGCCGCACTGCATCTTCATCAACAAGATCGACAAGGCGCGGGGGCGGGTGCGTGAGCTGGTGGCTGCGATCCAGCCCTATAGTCTTGCGCCGCTGGTTGCGCGTCAGATACCGATCTGGAACGGCTCCGGCGCTCTCGGCTACATCGATCTCGCGCTTGAGCGGGCCTATGCCTACGAGCCCGGCAAGCCGTCGACGATGATCCAGATCCCCGAGGCCGAGCGAGCGCGCGAGATCGAGGCGCGCTATCGGATGCTGGAGCAGATGGCCGATTTCGACGACAGGCTGATGGAAGACCTGATCAACGAGACCGAACCGCCGCGCGATCACGTGATGTCCGATCTCGCGTCCGAAGTCAGCCGTATGCAGATCGTGCCGGTGTTCCTCGGCTCGGCGGAAAATGGCGCAGGCGTGCGGCGCTTGCTAAAGGCGTTGCGGCACGAGACACCCCCACTGGGTACGGCGGCAGCGCGGCTTGGCGCGGATGGCGCATCAGCCGCCGTTATCCGCACACGCCATGTCGGCCAGGCCGGCCGCCAGACCGTTGTGCGCGTGATGTCCGGCGAGATCAGCGACGGCGATCAGGCGACGCTGGCGGATGGCGCGTCGGAACGGATTGCCGGGATCTTTTCGCTGCATGGCGAGTCGCAGGCGAAGCAGGACAAGGCTGGCCCCGGAGACGTGGTCTGCCTCGGCAGGCTCGACAAGGCGGCGCGGGGCGATCTCATATCGTTCGATGGCGCATCGCGGCAGACGGGTGTTTCCCCGCCCAGCCGCCCGCCGTCATATTCGCTGGCCATCGAAACGCAGAACCGGGCTGACGATGTGAAGCTTGCGCCTGCGATGGCGCGGCTGGTCGATGAAGACGGCGCGCTGGTGTTTGCACCCGATCCGGTTACGCGCGAGTTTCGGCTCGGTGGGCAGGGCGAGATGCACCTGCGTGTGGCGTTGGACAGGCTGAAGCGGAAATTCGGTGTCTCGGTCGCCTCGCGCCGTCCGCAGACAGCCTATCGCGAGACCATCCGCAAATCCTCCACCCAGCGCGGCAAGCACAAGAAGCAGTCTGGCGGTCACGGCCAGTTCGGCGATGTGCTGCTGGACGTGCGTCCCGGCCGGCGCGGCACGGGTCTGGTGTTCGATCAGAAGATCCATGGCGGTGTCGTGCCACGACAGTATTTCGGCGCCGTGGAAGAGGGCGCGCGCGATGCCTTGGCGAGCGGTCCGCTAGGCTTCCCCGTGGTCGATGTCGAGGTGACGCTGCTTGATGGCTCGTATCACGCGGTCGATAGCTCGGAGATCGCGTTCCGCACGGCGGCGCGCATCGGCGTGTCGGCGGCGCTGCAGGCATGCGACTCCGTGCTGCTCGAACCCGTCCACGCAGTGACGATCCATACGCCCACCGACCAGATGGCTCGCATCACGGCGATCATCCCGATGCGGCGCGGGCAGATACTCGGCTTCGAGCCCCGCGATGGCTGGTTCGGATGGGATTCCATCCGGGCCTATCTGCCGGAAGACGAATTGCACGACCTGATCATCGAAGTGAGATCGGCAACGCAGGGCCTCGGCGAGTTCGTCTTCGCGTTCGATCACATGGCCGAGGTCACCGGAAAGTCAGCGGCAAAGGCCATCGAACAGCGGCAGGGCGTGCCTGCAAAATAGTGTTCCGCCCGTGCTGCGCTTGCATTCGTACGTCCGCTCCTCAATGAAAGGGCGTGGACACATCGATGGAGCGCGAGATGAACAGACGCGAACTGATGGCGGGAGCTGGCGCCCTTGCGCTGGCCGGATGCAGCCCGGCGGCGCCCGCCGGTGAGGGCGCAGGCGTTGCTGCTGCTGCCGGGTCCGCCGATCCATTCGGGGGCGCGAACCTGATGGCCGATGTCGAGGCCTATGTCGGCTTCGGCACGCATCGCACCGGAAGCCCGGGCGACCTTGCAACGTCGGATTGGCTTGCGGGCCACTGGCGCACGCTTGGCTACGAGATCGAGCAGACAGAGGTCGAAGCGCCAAACGCCGACACCACGGCTGCGCGGCTGGCCTCCGGCGGTGAAACATTCGATGGCTTCGCACAACCGCCGCTCGCCTTCACGCCAGAGGCAGGCGTGACGGGAAAACTGATCCGCTGGGATCCAGCTTCAGCCTCCGCAGTGAAGGGTGCGATCGCCTACATCCATGTGCCACGCCCCGCCGGCGCGCCGTCGCCCGCTGCCGCGTATCGCGAGGCGTTTCAGAAATCCGCTGCCGCCGGCGCGATCGGCGCTGTCGCCGCAGTGTCGGGTCCATCGGGAGAAGTCGTCGCGATCAACACGCCTGTCGCCATGGCGCTTCACATGCCGGTGCTGCAGCTCGGCGAGAAGCTCAAGGCCAAGCTTGATACGCTCGCCGATGCCGGGGTGGAGGTGACGCTGACCATTTCCGGCCCGGGCGGCGCACGCAAAGGGAAGAACACGATCGCGCGCTACGGCGCCGAAGGGCCGTGGGTGATCATCTCCACGCCACAGAGCGGTTGGTTCACCTGCGGTGGCGAGCGCGGACCGGGCATCGCCATGTCGCGCGCTTTGGCGGCCTGGGCGATCAAGCAGCCATTTCCGGTGCGCTGGCTCTTCATCGCGACCAGCGGGCATGAATGGACCGATCACGGCGCGCACCTGTTCCACACCAACCAGGCGCCAGAGCCCGGCGAGACCGCGTTCTGGTGGCATCTCGGCGCCAGCTTCGGCGCGCGCCAGTATGATGAGACGCCCGATGGCTCAATCGCCCAGCGCGACACGCCGAACATCGGGCGCGCACTGATGGCGACGCCAGACATCTTGCCGCTGTGCGAGGGCGCGTTCGCGGGCCAGCCCGTGATCGACAAACCGATGCCCGCCGATGTCGCGAAGGCGCTGGGCGAGTTCCGCCTCGTGCTGGAGGAGGGCTATCCGAGCGGCGCGGGCTTCTGGGGCTTCAACGCCAAGTTCCACACGCCCATCGACGGCGCGGACTCAACGACGCCCGAAATCATGGAGCCGATTGCGCGTGCGATTGCCGACGTGATCGCGGCGAAACTCGCAACACTCTAGGCTTCGTCCGCTTAGTACTTGCAGCGGACCCAGCTGTAGTTGAACGGCCGCGAGCCATCGAGCTTGGAGATCGAAGCCGCAAGGCCGGCCTCCGTCTTGTAGTAGCGGATGCGCTGCGGATAATCGTGATCGCCATTCTCGAACGTGACCGAGGGCAGCGGAGCGGGCGCGCCTTCGGCGGGCGGCGGCTGAGGAACCTCGACGAAGATGACGGCGCGCTGTCCCTCTGGCGATGCCGTGTACGTCGCGCGCGGGCTCTTCAGGTCAATGCGCGACTGTTCCCAGGTGACGAGGTTTCCGTCCTTCACCGTTGTCGCATAGCCGAACATCAGGCCGCTTTCGGACGGCGACCACGACTCGAGATTGAGGTTCTGGCCTGCCGGGACGGGCGGCGGGGAGGTCCAGCAGCCCACCATGAAGGCGAGGCGGCCCAGGTCACGCGGCGGTGGATTGCTGGCGCAGCCCGCAAGCGCAAGACCAAGAGCTGCAACGGAGACAAGCTTCATCGACATGGGACGCCCCAGGCAAAGGATTTCTTCGTAAGGGGTAGCGCAAACCGCAGGCGACGGACAAGCTTTCCGCAGCCGGTGTCTCAGTTGTCCTCGCCTTCGCGCGTTTCCGCGGGCGCCCGGGCAGCCGTCGGGACCGAGGCGTAGCCAGGGCCTGCCGGAGCGGGCTTGGTCGCCGCGACAGCCAGTTGCTGCTGCAGAAGCTGGCCATCACGCAGGGTTTCGATCCGCGCGCGCTCGGCCTGGAAGGCCTCCAGCTGTTCGCCCTCCAGCTTGCGGCCCGTCGGCAGCTTCAGCGTCATGGCGTTCACCGGCTTGCCGCTCACATACACCTCATAGTGCAGGTGAGGGCCGGTCGAGGCGCCCGTCGTGCCGACATAGCCGATGACCTGGCCCTGTTTCACATAGCTGCCGCGGCCGAGGCCTTTGGCATAGCGGCTCATGTGCGCGTAGGCGGTGACGTAGCCATTGGCGTGCTCGATCTTGGCGTAGTTGCCGTAGGTCGAGAACGGGCCATAGCTCGCCAGGCGTCCATTGCCAGCCGCGTAGATCGGCGTGCCGGTCGGCGCGGCGAAGTCTGTACCCTTGTGCAGCTTGGTGTAGCCGAGGATCGGATGGCGGCGACTGCCGAAGCCGGAAGAAAGACGCGCACCATTGATCGGCGTCTTCATCAGGAATTTCTTCGCGCTCTGTCCGTTCTGGTCGAAGTAGTCGACCACGCCATCGTCCGTCGGCGTGAAGCGGTAGAATGTCTTGGTCAGCGCTGCGCCATCCATCTCGGCCATCAGCACCACGCCGGTTTTCACATGCGCGCCGCGTTCGTCCTCGAACGTTTCATACAGCATGCCAAAACGGTCGCCGGTGTGAACCTCGCGCTGGAAGTCGATGTCGTATCCGAAGATGTCGGCGAAATCGACGACCTGCTGATCGCCGGCGCCGAGCGCCGTGGCGGTCTGGTAGATTGATTGATCGACGTCGGCCGCGATGTAGTTGATGCTTGGCGAGAGTTTCGCCATCAGCTCGTGCGATGACCACGAACCGTCGACGGCGCGCGAGACGAGAATCTGACGGTCGGCTTCAGGGCGCAGCGAGACGCCGACGAGGCGCGTCGCGCCATCCGTGCCCGTTTCCACCCACGCGGTGACATCGTCACCCGGACGCAGGCCGCGCAGATCGAGCAGCTGGCTCGCAGCATAGACCGCGCTGTTCGCTTCTTCGCGCTGGGCGCCGATACGATTGAGCACCGACGAAAGCGTTTCGTTGCGCAGAACGGAGACGCGCTTCATCTCGCTCGAGAATGCGCTGACGCTGTTTCCGGCGGCGTTGCCTGCGCTGGTGTAGGACGCGATCATCTCGCGTGGGTCGGGCAGGTCGCTCGCAGGCGTCGCCTGCACAGGGCGGGCGCTGACGCCCACATAGACAAGACCAGTCCCCAACAGCACAGCCGCAGCTGCGCCAACCCCCCACTCAAACAAACCGTTCTTCATGGGCGCTCCGAGCGTTCGGGGCGCCCGCGCCCGGAACAGAATTTCAGTTCAACCGCTTAGCGGCTGCGGATAGATGCCGGGTTCATCGGCCCGGGACAGCAAATAAAAACGCTAGTGTGTTATTGTTCAAGGACGAATGCCCATTTTGTCTGGAAATGACTGAAGAAAAACTTGCTCCTCGTGTGAAAACAGCTTCGAAACGCCGCATAATCGGTCTTTTTCTCGCCGCATTAGGCATTCTCGTCGCAGTTCTCTGGTTGGCGCGCCAGCCGATCGCCGAGGCGATCGCGCGCAGCGTGTGCAACAATCAGAAACTTACCTGCCAGCTGAGCATCTCGCGCCTCGATTTCGGAGGCATAACATTAACCAATGTTGAGGCGCGCGGGCCTGAGTCGCAAACAGCGGCGGTCATCGCGAAGGAACTCGTCGTCGATCTGGCCTGGGATGGTCCGTTGTCGCCGCGGCCATCGCTGGTGCGCGGCGATGGTGTCGTGATGCGTCTCGACCTCACGGGCCGCCGTCCTCTGCTCGGCGATCTCGACACGGCGATCACGAACTTCACAAAGCCGAGCGATGCACCACCGGCGCCGATGCCGCAACTCGCATTCAGCGACATCACCATCATCGGCGAAACGCTCTCCGGCCCGGTCGAGGCCAAGGGCAAGATCACGCAAACGGACTCGCGCGCGATGCTGATCGAAGCGAGCGCGCCTGCCGCTTCGCTCGGTCTCGATGGCGCAACGCTTAGTCTGGCAGGCGCGCAGCTGAGAGCGGTTGTCGACGGTGCGCGGTTGTCGGCTGCGCTCAAGGTCGATCTGTCGCGCTTTGAAGCCGCCGAGACTGTGCTTGCCGATGTGAAGGTCGATGCCACGCTTGAACAGGACGCTGGCGTTCTCAAGGGTGCAGGCTCGGCAACGCTCGGCGTTGTGGCGACCAAGGATGCGAAGATTCGCGATGCACAGGCCAATGGCAGCATCGAAGCTGCCGCGATCAATGCCGGCGAGTTCAATCTTGCGCGGTGGCTTGCCAATGTCCGCAAGCTCGAACTGACGGCAAGCACGGGCGCCGGCGGCGCAGGCGAAGCGTCGTGGATGGCGTCGAACCTGTCCGTCCTGGTGCAGCCCAAGACGGGCGGCGGCTCCAGCGGCGAAGTCTCGTTTGAGGCCGAGGATATCCGCACGCCTCAGGCAGTCGCCGGAAAACTCCAGCTTGCAGGCGCTGTCACGATTTCAAACGGCGCGTTCGGCGTCGCGAAGGGTACGGCCTCTGCGCTGTCCGTGACGCTCACCTCCCAGCAGAGAGCGGCTGTGAACGGTCTGGTGGCCGATGCGCTTGCTCCCGCTTTGCCGTCGTTTGCAATTGCTGCCCGCAGTGCGATCGATCGCGCGGCGCAAGCCTTCGACGTGTCGGCGCCCTGGTCCGCGAGCGCTGCGGACGCGATGGTGTTCGCGCTGACAGACGAAGTGCGCATCAAGGCGGCCAGCGGGCTTCTGGTGTCCGCAACGCCGCGCGGAGAACAGCTGGAGATTGCGCGCTACTCGACCGCAGACGGCGGCACGTGGAACGCTGCGGGCCAGCTGAAGATTTCCGGTGGCGGCGCGCCCAATCTGCGGATGGATATCACGCGCGCGCAAGGGGCGGGCAAGGCGATGACGCTTGAAGGCGCAGTTGTGCTGTCTCCCTGGAAAGTCGGCACGGATTCCCTCGCGCTCGACCTCACGGGGCTGAAGTTCGCAAGCGAAGGCGCAGACGGCAGCGCGGCAGGCGCAGTTGTGGTGACGCTCGACGGAGCGCTCGGCGGCGGCCTCTGGAAGGGCGCTCGCGCAACGGCGATGGTCGATGCGACATGGACAGGCGACAGTTTTGTTGCGCGCGCGCCCGGCGGCGCGACCATTCAGTGGTCCGGAGCGCGCTATGGCGACACCACGCTAGGCGCAGCGGCGATCCGTTACACGCCGCAAGGCGTCCTCGCGCAGAACTCTCGCGACGGCCTGATCGGCCGCGGCGCGTTCGGGAAGATCACTGTGCCCGTGAAGGCAGAAGGCTTTTCCGCAACCACGGTCATCGGCGCTATCGGCGTCAACTGGCGCGCAGCCAGCGGCTTCCGCGCCAACTTCGACATGGAGCCGAGCGAGGTTGATCTGAAGCTCGAACAGCAGGAACTCACCGTCGCGATTGAAGACATTCAGGGCGAAGTCGATCTTCGCAGCGGCTGGAAAATTGTCGGCGCGCTCAATGGCGGTACGGTTACGTCGAACGCGACGGTGCTTGCCGGCCTGACTGGCAAGTTTGATCTTGCGGGGCAGGGCGATCGCCTGTCGGGCTCTCTCAGCGAAGTTGAAACGCGCATCGCCGATCCGCTACAGGATGGCGGCAAGCGCTACGAGGATGCGCGATTCACCGGCGGCGCAACGCTTGCCGCTGGCGTGGTCGACTTCACAGGCCGTGTCGCGATGGTCGAAACCGGCGTGCAGGTCGCGCAGATCACGGGACGTCACGATCTCAACGACAATAGCGGAACGCTGTCGTTCGATCGCACGCCGCTGGTTTTCGTCCGGCGCGCCTTCCAGCCTCATCATCTGTCGCCCCTGCTGATCGGCCCCGCCGACGTCACCGGCAGGGTCGATGTCTCGGGTGCGGCGTCGTGGTCGGATGGCGTGCTCAAGGCGAGCGCGACGCTGGACTTGCGCAAGGTCGGCTTCGTGCTGGCGTCCGCGGGCGTCTTCGAGGGCGTGTCGGGTCGCATCGAGGTGGCAGACCTGCTCACGCTCAAGTCGGCGCCGGGTCAGAAGATCACCCTCGACAAGGTGACGCTCGGCATGCCGATCGAGAAAGGGACGATCACCTTCCAGCTGATCGGCTTCGAAGCCATCCGCCTGCAGGGCGCAGAGTGGCCATTCGTCGACGGCTTCATCCGAGTCAAACCCACCGACTTCAATTTCGCCAGTACCGCCGTGAATCAGATCGAGGCGCAGGCCGTTGGCTGGAATCTCGACACGCTGGTCAAGCAGTTCAAGGTTCCCGACCTGAAGCTGCGGGGGATCGTGAACGGAGAGTTTCCTGTCACGTTCAGCGCGGGTTCAGCCGAGATCGACAATGCTGTCCTTGCATCATCGGGACCAGGCGTCATCCAGTACGGCGGTTCGGCAACCGATGCTGTCGCGGACAACGAGCCCACGACGGGCATGGTGATGGATGCTTTGAAGGACTTCAGGTTTGAGGTGTTGAAGATCGGACTCGACGGGAACCTTGCAGGCAAGATGGTGCTTTCACTTGATATGCTTGGCCGGAATCCCGCCGTGTTGAACGGCAAGGCTTTCCAGATGAACATCAGTATCGACAGCGAATTGGCGAAACTGGTGAATTCGCTCTCACAAGGCACGAATGTCCGTGATGCGTTGGGGCAGACGACCGTGGTGACGCCGGGTGGCGCGCCGTGAACTACAGATTGACGCGGGCAACCGTACGGGCAAGGCTTCCTCAAGCCGGTTCCGCAACGATCCCGGAAGCGAGAGAACGGAGTTTCGAATGGCGCAAACACTGAAGCGACAAGCTCTGGTCTCCGGAGCATTTCTGGCCGCCGCCATCGGCGCATCTGCTTGCACGCCTACCGTTCAGATCGTTGCGCCCGACAAGCCGATCACGATCAACCTGAACGTGAAGATCGACCAGGAGATCCGCTACAAGATCGACAAGGATCTTGAAGATGCGATCGCCGCCAACCCCGACCTGTTCTAAGTCAGGAATAGAGGAGCCTGTCATGAGCATGTTCAAGAAAATCGCCACCTGGTTCGCCGCCATCTTTGCGGCCACCACATTGATGACCGCATGGGCGGCTGATCCCGTGATCGAACAGGCCAAGGCCATGGGCGTCATCGGCGAGAAGTACGATGGCTACATCGGCGTCGTGGAGCAGTCGCGCGTCACGCCCGACCTGCAGCGCCGCATCGACCGGGTGAACAGCGGCCGCATGGCCCAGTACAAGGATATCGGCGAGAAGACTGGCGTTGCGCTGGCTGATGTCGGCATCGGAATGGGCGAGAAGCTCTTCGCCCGGGCCGAGTCAGGCGAGATGCTGAAGCCGGGGCCGTCAGACCCCTGGTCGAAGAAGCCGTAGTCGCCAACCTCGTTAACGTATCAATCGCGCCGCCCCGGATCACCTCCGGGGCGGTTGCCGTTTGGGCGCATCGATGGGGCGCAACGAAAAGAGCGTGAATTAACAGGACTCGGATGGGGCCTAATTCCCGCTTGGGTGGCCGAGTCCAAATCAGCTAGTTTCCGATTCGATTTTGGGGCCCGGGATTGCGGGCCAGGCCGGGCGGGAGAGCTGTTGCAATGATGGAATCATCCAGGCTTGCGTCCTATGTCGCGTCCCGCATCTGCCATGACGTGGCCTCGCCGCTGACGTCCATGCTGCAGAGCATGGAGCTGTTGTTCGACGACAGCCTCGGCCCGGCGATGAAGGCCGAGGGCGAAAAGGCCCTGCGCACGGGCCTCGCCAGCCTCGAAGCCAAACTCCGCTTCACCCGCTTTGCGCTTGGCAGCCAGATCCTCACCATCAACGACAGTCTGTGCAACGTCGGCGAGGCGAAGGACCTGTTCGTGAAGCTGTTCGCGACCTACTCGCGCACCGAATTCGAGTGGCAGGTCGAGACCCGCCGGATCACCAACCGGCAAATCCGGCTGCTCATGAACATGACGCTGATCATGATCGAGCCGGCCGCCCGGGGTGTCTGCCGGGTGTCGGCGACAGAGAAGGGGAACAAGCTCGTGCTCGATGTCGAGGCGAAGGGGCAGTTCTCGAAGCTCAAGGAGGAAGTGCTCGACGCTCTCTCCGGCAAGGAGCCGGGCGGTGGCTGGGGCGGCGGTGCGGTCCAGCCCTATTTTACCAGCGTTCTTGCGCAGGAAGCCAATTTCTCGCTTGAATCGCGTCTGATCCCGCAGGCTGCGGGCCTCAGCGCCATCGGCGCGCTTCCGGCCACCTAGCCGAACACAACTTCCCGCCCAGCCCGCCGGTTTTCAGCACTTCCTTAATCCGTTGCGCATTTATTTGCTTAAAGCACATATTTTGTGCCGCGAGACATGCGCCATGGACGATCTGCTGAGTGAATTCCTGACCGAGACTGCCGAGAGCCTCGATGTGGTCGACGTGGAGCTGGTCCGCTTTGAGAGCGATCCCAGCAACAAGGCGACGCTCAACAACATCTTCAGGCTGGTCCACACCATCAAGGGCACGTGCGGCTTTATCGGCCTGCCGCGCCTCGAATCGGTGGCCCATGCCGGCGAGACCCTGCTCGGCAAATTCCGCGATGGCGCGCTGCCCGTGACGCCACAGGCCGTGTCGCTCGTTCTGGTATCGATCGACCGCATCAAGCTGTTGCTGGCGCATCTGGCGGCCGAGCAGGTCGAGCCCGCCGGCGATGATCGCGACCTGATCGCGCTGCTGGAGTTGGCCGCTGAAGGCGGCGATGCGCTCGCACCCGTCGCCGCTCCGGTCGTGGTTGTTGCGGAGCCGGTCGCGGAGCCGCAAGCCGAGGGCGAAGGTAAATGGGACGCGGATCAGGGCCGCTTCCTGCGCCCCGGTGAAGTCTCGCTCGCTGATCTCGAAGCCGCGTTCATGGCTACTGAAGGCCCCGCGGAAAAACCAGACGTACGCGAGGCCAAGCCAGTCCTTGCCGCGCTCCCGGATCACGACGACGAAAAGAAGGGCAGCATCGGCGCCAACACGATCCGCGTGAATGTGGGCGTCCTCGAAAGCCTCATGACTATGGTGTCCGAGCTGGTGCTCACGCGCAACCAGCTGATGCAAATGCTCCGCAATTCCGGCGACAGCGAGTTCAAGACACCGCTGCAGCGCCTCTCGGGCATCACGGCAGAGCTGCAGGATGCCGTGATGAAAACGCGCATGCAGCCTATCGGATCGGCGTGGAAGAAGTTGCCGCGCATCGTCCGCGACGCCAGCCAGGATCTCGCCAAGAAGATTGATCTGGTCATGGAGGGCGAGGGCACTGAGCTTGATCGCCAGGTGCTTGAGCTGATCAAGGATCCGCTGACGCACATGATCCGCAATTCCTGCGATCACGGCGTTGAAAAACCGGCAGACCGCGCCGCCGCCGGCAAACCGGAAATGGGCACGATCCGCCTGCGCGCCTACCATCAAGGCGGCCATATCATCGTCGAGCTGGGCGATGATGGCGCCGGTCTCAATACAGACCGCATCCGCCGGAAAGCCGTTGAAAAGGGCGTCATTGACGGCGTCGAAGCCATGGCGATGACGGATGCGCAGATTCACCGCCTCATCTTCGCGCCGGGGTTCTCGACAGCGGAGAAAGTCACCAGCATCTCAGGCCGCGGTGTCGGCATGGATGTCGTGAAAACCAATGTAGAAGCGATCGGCGGCACGATCGACCTGCGCTCGCGTCAGGGTGCCGGCGCCACCTTCATCATCAAGATCCCGCTGACGCTGGCGATCGTGTCGGCGCTGATCGTGGGCGTCGAGGATCACCGCTTTGCGCTGCCGCAGCTGTCCGTGCTGGAGCTGGTCCGCACGGGACAGCGCTGCGAGCACAAGATCGAGCTGATCAATTCCTCCCGCGTGCTTCGCCTGCGCGACCGCCTGCTGCCGCTGGTCTCGCTCGCGGAAGTGCTGAACATGATTGTCGATCCTGTCGACCAGAAGCAGCTATCCAGCATCGTCGTGATGCAGGTCGGCGAGACCCGCTTCGGCCTGATCGTGGATGAGGTCTTCGATACCGAGGAGATCGTCGTGAAGCCGCTGTCCAAGCGGCTGGGCTCGATGTCGGAGTATTCCGGCGCAACCATTCTGGGCGATGGCGCGGTGATCATGATCCTCGATCCCAACGGCATCTCGAAATCTGTCGCCAACGTGGATCGATCGGTTGAGCGTCTGCTCGATGAGCAGGCCGCAGCCTCGGCGACGCATGGCGCATCCAGTGCTGCGGCCGAGCGCACGAGCATGTTGCTGTTTACAGCCGGTGGCGAACAGCCGCGCGCATGCCCGCTGTCACTCGTCACGCGCCTGGAAGAGCTCGATGCATCGCGCTTCGAGGCGACGGCGCGGGGCCTGGTCGTTCAGTATCGCGGCCGCCTCATGCCGCTGGCCTCAGCCGGTGGCGAGATCCGGCGGCATGGCAAACAGCCCGTGCTGGTCTTCAGTCAGGGCGAAAGCGTTATCGGCCTCGTGGTCGATCGCATCCTCGACATCGTGGAAGACGTGCTGGACATCCAGATCGGCGATGAATCGCCTGGCGTGCTGGGGTCTGCGGTTCTCAAGGGCGTGTCGACGGAGATCATCGATATTGGCTGCTTCCTCACCCGGGCGGACCCGCGCTGGGCAGTTGCTACGGCCCAGCTCGAGACACAGCGTGGCCGCAAGCGCGTGCTGCTGATCGAGTCGCATCCGTTCTTCCGCAATCTGCTCGGCCCTGTGGTCACGGCCGCCGGCTATGATGTGACCATCGCCAAGACACCGGAGGAGGCGAGAGCGCGGCTTGAATCCGGCGGCGCCTTCGATGTGGTGCTGGCCGACGCCGACAATCCGCAGGCAGAGATTTCGGAAGGCCAGAACGTCATCGCCATGTCGAGCCGGACAGACACCGAGGCGGTTCCCAAGTCCGACCGGCACGCGCTGCTTGAGGCCATCGCCCGCGCCGTCAGGCTGGGAGAAGCCGCATGAGCACCCGTGAATTCGTGACCTTCCGAATCGGCGACCAGACGTTCGGCGTGAGCGTTTCGGAGATCCATGACGTGTTTCGCCCGGCCAGCATGACGCCCGTGCCCCTTTCGGGGGCTGATATTGCAGGCGTCCTTAACTTGCGTGGACGAATCGTAACCGCCATCGACGCCCGGTCGCGACTTGGGTTGAAATCATCAGTAAAAACAAAATCTTGCCAACGCCTGGCGATCGGCGTCGAGCGCGGCGGGGAGAGCTTTGGACTGATAATCGACGAGATCGGGGACGTCGTTCGCATCGACGAATCCGCCCTGGAGCAAAACCCCGTTAACCTTGACGCGACATGGTCGTGGGTATCGCGGGGAGTCTGCCGCCTCGACGACCGCCTCCTGGTCATCATGGACATCGACCGGATGTTGGCGGGCTCGGGCGCGGAAGAAGCTGCTGCGGCCTAGGTGGAGATGAGCATGAAACGCTGCCTGATCGTGGATGATAGCCGCGTCGTCCGCAAAGTTGCGCGGCGCATTGTCGAAGACCTGCGGTTCGAGGCCGATGAAGCCGCCGATGGCCAGCAGGCGCTCGAGAATTGCCGCAAGACGATGCCGGACGCAGTCCTGCTCGACTGGAACATGCCCGTGATGAACGGCATCGACTTCCTGCGCGCCCTTCGCCGGGAGCCGGGCGGCGATCGCCCTGTCGTGGTGTTCTGCACCACCGAGAACGACATGAGCCACATCGCCGAGGCCATGCGTTCGGGCGCCAACGAATACATCATGAAGCCGTTCGACAGCGAGATCATCGAATCGAAGTTCTCCGAAGTCGGACTCGTCTGAAAAGCCTGAAGTGACACTCGCCGCGCGCCAGCAATCATCCGAACGCCGCGTCCGCGTCATGCTCGTGGACGATAGCGCGATCATACGCGGCTTCATGCGCCGCTGGATCGAGCAGGACGGCCGTGTCGAGCTGGTGAAAGTGTGCGCTGACGGCGTGCAAGCCGTCGCCGAAGCGGCTGTCTGCAGTCCCGACGTGATCGTCCTCGATATCGAGATGCCGAACATGGACGGGCTCTCCGCCCTTCCGCAGTTGCGCAGGCTCGTTCCTGCCGCCCGCATCGTCATGGCGTCCACCCTGACATCGGCAGGCGCTTCGCAGACCATCAAAGCGCTGTCGCTCGGCGCCGCCGACTACATCGCCAAGCCGCAGACAAGCCAGATCGGCGGCGTCGATTCCTACCGCATCGACCTGCTCGACAAGATCGTCGCGCTGGGCGAGCGGGCAGGCGGCAAGGCGCGTCCGCGCGCCGACTATCGCCTGCGTCCGCCGCCCATCATTGCGCGCAAGCCTTCGGCCATGGTGATTGCGGCGTCCACCGGCGGCCCGTCGGCGCTGCCCGCCTTCCTCGCGCCCATCGCAAGCCGCATCGATCAACCGATTCTGATCGTGCAGCACATGCCCGCATCCTTCACGCCGCTGCTGGCGGAAAAACTCGAGCAAGCCATCGGCAAGAGCTGCCGCGAAGCCGTGGATGGCGAAGTGCTCGCTTCCGGCGCCGTGCTCATCGCGCCCGGCGACCAGCACCTGTGCGTCGGCAAGGGCGCGACCGGCGCTATCGTTCAGCTCAACCGTGGCGAGCCTGTGAATTCGTGCCGCCCCGCTGCCGATCCGCTGTTTGAAACAGCCTCCGCTGTTTTCGGCGGGCGCGTGTTGGGCGTCGTGTTGACCGGCATGGGCCATGATGGCCGCACCGGCGCCAGCAGGATCGTCTCGACCGGCGGCCGCGTGATCGTTCAGGACGAGGCCTCCAGCGTCGTCTGGGGCATGCCGGGCGCTGTTGCGCAGGCCGGTCATGCCGAAGCTGTCCTGCCTCTGCGCGAGCTTGGGCAGCTCTCAGTGCGCCTGATGAATGGAGAAGCTGCGTGAACAGCCAGGATTTCGAATTCGTCTCGCAGCTGCTACGCAAGCGCGCCGGCATCGTCCTCACCGGCGACAAGATGTACCTGCTCGAAAGCCGCCTCGCGCCGCTCGCGCGCAAGGAAGGCCTGCCGTCGATCGACGACCTTATCCATGTCGTGCGGGCCCGCCGCGACGAGCGCCTGATCAACCAGTTGGTCGATGTGATGACCACGAACGAGACGTTCTTCTTCCGCGACAAGACGCCGTTCGAGCATCTCAAGGAAGCGATCTTTCCCGTGCTGGCGCAGGCGCGCCGCGGCAGCCGCATCCGCATCTGGTGCGCCGCCAGCTCGACCGGGCAGGAGCCTTACTCCATCGCCATGATACTGGATCAGAACCCCGCGCTGACGGGTGGCGTTCCGGTCGAAATCATCGCGACCGACATTTCCGATCGCTGCCTTGAGCGCGCCCGACAGGGCCTGTTCACGCAGTTCGAAGTCCAGCGCGGCCTGCCGGTCCAGATGCTGATGCACTATTTCACGCAGCAGGACGACCACTGGCGGATTTCCGAGCGCCTTCGCCAGATGGTCTCCTTCCGCAAGCTGAACCTGATGGACCCCGCCTACAATCTCGGCCGGTTCGATGTCGTGTTCTGCCGCAATGTGCTGATCTATTTCGATGTGCCAACCAAGACGGAAGTGCTGGATCGCATTGCGGGGTCGATGAACCCGGGCGGCTTCATGCTGATGGGCGCGGCAGAATCGATCGCCGGCATGACGCAGTCCTTCGACGTGACGCAGGATCGCCGCGGCCTCTACAAGCTGGCCTCGCGCGCCGCCAAGGTCGCCTAAGGTCAGGCCACCGGCGTCAGTGCGGGCGCAATCGCCTGCGCCAGTTCGCGCACATTGATGGGCTTGCCCGCGACGCCGGCGAACCCCGCTGCGGCATAGGCCGCCAGATCCTCGTTTGTCAGCTTGGCCGTCAACGCGATGGCGGGTGTCAGCCGGTTGAGGCCCTGCGCGTCGGCGCGCAAGCGATGCAGCGTCTCGATGCCATCCATGTCCGGCATCACGATATCCATCAGGATAAGGTCGAAGGACTTCATCGCGCAAAGGTCGAGCGCCTCGCCGCCGGATGCACAAAGCGAAACGTCCATGCCGAACTTGCCGAGAAGAAGTTCCGCTATGCGCCGGTTCTTTTCGTTGTCGTCGACGCACAGAACCTGCCGTCCTGCCCAGATCGGGTCGTTCGATGGATCCCGCGCTGAATCGCCCTCGGCGCGCGCAGCCTTGACCGACAGCGAGATCCGGAAATGCGCCCCATCGCGCCGCGCCGGCTCAAGCGTGAGATCGCCTCCCATGAGCCGCGCCAACCGCCGCGAAATGAACAGGCCGAGGCCCGTCCCCCCGCGGCTCGCATTGTTGGGTGATTGCTCGAAAGGCGCAAAGATCGTCTCGGCAACGGCGTCGGGCACGCCGGGCCCGCTATCGATTACGCTGAGCGCAATATCCACGTGACCCTCGCGCTGTTCGTGAGTCGAGAGGACCACGCGGACCGCGCCTGTGTCGGTGAACTTGATCGCATTCGACAGCAGGTTGCCCAGAACCTGGCGGATGCGGCCTCCATCCACCATCAGCAGGCCTGCTTCGGCGCGGGTGCTATCAATCTCGAGCGCGAGTCCCTTGTCGAGCGCCTGCGGACGCCACACGTCGACCGTGCGCATCACAAGCGTTCGCATGTCCGTGGGTTCGTGCACGATATCGAGCTTGCCGGCATCGATCTTGGAGACGTCCAGCAGATCGCTGACGATGGCGAGCAGGCCGCGCCCCGCATCGTCCACCAGGTTCACCAGCTCTGACGTCTCGCGATCATGCGCGCCCCGTTTCAGCACTTCGACTGCGCCCATGATGGCGTTGAGCGGCGTGCGCACCTCGTGGCTCATCGTGGCGATGAAGTCCGACTTTGCCTTGTCCGCCGCGCGCGCCTGGTCGCGGCCCTGGCGCAGCGCGTCCTCGGCCAGCTTGATGAAGTTGATGTCCTGCAGCGATCCGGAGATGCGCACAGAGCCATCAGGATTGTTGATGTAACGCGCGCGGGCGGAAAACCAGCGATAGCCGCGCGTGCGCGTTTGCAAGCGGAAATCGACGCGCAGGCGCGACATGCGATTGCGCGCCACGGCGAACGCTTCGCGCAGGGGGACGATATCGTCCGGGTGCACAAAGGTCTCGATTCCGCGCCAGATTCCGTTGAACTCCTCGGCGGAATAGCCGGTCACGGTCTGGAAGCTTTCCGAAACGTGGAATTTCTGTGTGGCGAGATCGGGCACATCCCACAGGCCGACGCGCGCCGCTTCAAGCGCCACGCGGCTGCGGGCCTCATTCTCCAGGATAGCCTCATTGGCCGTTTGCAGTTGGGTCAGCGCATAGTCGCGAGAGATATTGGCGATCCACGCCATGGTTCCCAGCGCGATTGCGGCGAACATGGTGATCATGAAGCTGACGATCGAGCGCGCCTCGGGCGTGTAGGTCGTCGGCAGGCCGATCACGCCAGCAGCACAAACCAGGCTGAAAGCGGCGACAGCCACGCCGATGCACAGCGTCGCCACGCGCATGCGTCCCCGCTGGAACATGATCGAGACGCCAGCGATGATGGGCAGGGAAGCGACTACAGGCGCGACGATGCCCGAATGATGAAACGACAGGACGCCAACCGCCAGCAGATGCAGCAGCAGCAGGGTGTCCACCATCCATTGCGGATCGCGCCCCCGGCGGACCTGCAGGAAGCCAAGGTAGGAAGCCGCCGCCACGATCACGGCAAGGACATGCGCCTCAGAGTGGGCCGGGTTGGCGAGCAGCACCACGAAGAAGCTGATCGTCCACCCGAATGCCGCCGCCAGGCACAGATAGGCCGAGGCGATCTTGCGCGTTCCTTCAGTCTGGTCGCCAAGCTGGCGCACGTCGGCGTAGAATCGCTTGCGCAGCTTTCCGGTGAAAAAGGCGGACGTTATATGCCACGCGCTGCCGAAGCCGGAGCCAGCATGCTGCGCCGCGTTGGGGATCGCTTTGGCTGCAAGCGGTGCGATGGCTGCGTTCCCCGGCTTGAAGGTTACTTTATACTGGCCAAGGCTTAACTTTCCCTTGGCCAGCGCGCCTTCCCGACCCCTGCGTTTCCGGGGGCAACCGGCTGCCATCAGTCCATATAGGAGCGCGCGATTGTGTCGGCGAGTTCCTTGCCGCGGCTCGCGATGCTGGCTTCGATCGCCGGCGAGGAGCCGTTGCAGCTCGGCGTGTCGCGGCTCTGGCTGCGGTAGCCCCGGTTGAACGCTTCGGTGAGGGCGGCGCGGCGCGGGCCCGAGGGCGCCTCGTATGACATCATGTTCAGCATGTAGTTCCGCCAGGTTCCGTCATCGTCGCCATTGCAGACGGTTCGGATGGCGTGCGCGCGGCCCAGCGTTTCAGCCAGCTCGCTGATCAGGTGCAGCGGTGCAGACCGCGGCTCCGGCGGGGCCTGTTCGGGATCCTGCGCATGAGCAGGCGCGGCGAGCAGGAGGGCGCCAGCGCAGAGAAGGGCAAAACGAGTCATGCCGCATACTATCCCGGCGCGGGGTGGCTGGCAAAAGCGTCAGGCAGGCTTGCCTTTTCCCGCCCAATGGGCGTGAACAGACACGCTGCGGGCGTGGCGGAACTGGTAGACGCACCAGACTTAAAATCTGTTGGGCCGTAAGGCCCGTGCCGGTTCGATTCCGGCCGCCTGCACCAGTTTCCCGGTTCTTCCGTGAGTTGCGTAGCGGGTCGCCGCACGCCAAAAGCCCGGCACGGACCTCACACCAGATGGATAAACTCGACCAGCTCGCCGCTGGCCACCCCTGCTGCGTTCGCGGGGCGGCGGATCAGGGCGTTGGCGCTCAGGAAGGGCGAGAGAAGCGAGGAATCCTGATCCTCGGCCGCCCGTATTGATGCGCGGCCATCTCCGCCGATGGAGAGAACCGCGCGCAGGTATTCGGCGCGATTGCCCGTCGCCGGCAGGGCCGTTGCCGTATGCGCCTTGGCCTCGGGCGTCGTGTCCGGCGCCCCGCCGGTCAGCGCCTCGATCAGCGGGCGGAGGAAAAGCTGCGCCGTCACCATCGCCGCCGCTGGATTTCCCGGAAGGCCAAGCGCCAGCGACGCCTTGCCGGACGAAAACCAGGTCGGCTTGCCGGGCTTGACCGCAATCTTTTCGAACACAGGTTCAAAACCCTCGGCCGCGAAGGCGCTGCGCACGACATCGTAATCGCCAACCGATGCGCCGCCGATCGACACGATCACGTCGCACGACGAGGAGATGCGCGCGCGCACGTCTTCCTCGCTGTCACGCGACAGCCCGAGATCAAGCGCAACCGCCCCCCAGCGGCGGATAAGCGCGAGCAGGGCGGGCTGGATCGAGTTCACCACCTGTCCGGCTGCAAGGCTCTCGCCCGCCGGAACCAGTTCATCGCCATTCGCAAGCACGCCGATACGCGGCGCCTTGCTGACGATCAGCTTCGCAACGTTTCCTGCCGCCGCCAGCGAGATCGCGCCTTCGCCTATCACATGGCCTGCCGGCACGAGAATATCGCCGTTGGAAAAGTCGCGCCCGGCGCGGCGAATGTTGGCGGGCTTCGATTGCTCGAACGTGACGGTGACGGTCGCACCCTCGCGTTTGGCGTCTTCCTGGATCAGCACATGGTCTGCGCCTGTTGGCAGATGCGCGCCGGTAAAGATGCGCACCGCTTCGCCGGCAGAGACACTACCCGCGAACGGCACACCCGCGCGGGATTCGCCCGTGACGCGCAGGGCGGCGCCCATCTTCATGTCGGCGTGGCGCACGGCATAGCCGTCCATCGCCGAAACATCGGCGGGAGGCTGCGAGACCCGCGCCTGCACCGGCTCGGCCAGCCGCCGTCCAAGGGCCGCGGCCAACGGCACGGCCTCCAGCCCGACAACGCGCCGGGCGCCGTGTTCGGCGATCAGGGCGAGCGCCTGTTCGACAGGGGCCATGCGGATCAAGGGTCGTTCCTCATTTCGTGTGGTCTTCTCGTTATGCGCGGGGCACAATAGCGAGACGAACGAGGATGACCATGGCCGACAAGCTTACCCATATCGATGCCGACGGCAGAGCTCGGATGGTCGATGTCTCCGGCAAGCCCGCGACGAAGCGGATCGCCTCGGCCAGCGGGCGCGTGCTGATGTCGGCAGTTGCGCTGGAGCTTGCGCGCACGCAGGGCGGCAAGGGCGATGTTCGCGCCACCGCCGAGATCGCGGGCGTAATGGCCGCCAAGCGCACGTCCGACCTGATCCCGATGTGCCATCCGCTTCAGCTGTCTAGCGTGAAGGTCCGCGTCAACGATCTGGAAGACGGCTCTGGCATGTCCGTCACTGCGGAAGTGGCCACCACCGGGCCCACAGGCGTCGAGATGGAAGCGCTCACGGCCGTGTCGGTCGCCTGCCTCACCATTTACGACATGCTCAAGGCCGTCGATCGCGCCATGCGCATCGAGGGCGTGATGCTGACTGCGAAATCGGGCGGCGCGGGCGGCGACTACAACGCTGGCTGATCTGGGCAGGCTAGGTCCAATCGACATTCATGTCTCCCACTGCATTGCGCAGGCGAGGTGTATGAAGGCGAGGAAGCGCGTTGCTCTGCGGTCGTAGCGGGTAGCGAAG
>NCEM01000071.1 GCA_002280725.1 Alphaproteobacteria bacterium 32-64-14 | reverse complement strand
CATGGCGTTCACCGACGAAGGCGTCGATGAGCTCAGAAACCTTCTCGAGATCCACCGGGAGAACTCTGACCCGCCTAAATGAGCCGTCCTTGCCGGCGATCCAGCCGGATACAGATCACCGACCGTCAAGCGGCGATCGATAGGGCGCCAGCGCCCCGCTTACCCTGAACCTCGCTCAGATGCGATCGCTCTGGTCTAAGCGGCTGCCTCGCTCTTACCCGCCGAACCTCAAAAGCCCGGAGATCTTCCGCGGCTTGCTGGGATCCAAACTTCGGGCGCTAGTCGAAGGCGGCCTGTCAGGAGCAGCCCGAAAGAAGCTCCGCGAAATCGAAGCCAAGTCCAAAACCGGCGAGAAGATCGACTTCCTGCCACGCCTCAACATCGGCGTCCGCCTTGAACGCGAATACAAAGGCGTCATGCACGAGGTCGATGTCGTAGAGGGCGGGTTCAGCCATCAGGGAACGACCTACCAGTCGCTCTCCGAGGTGGCCCGCGCCATCACCGGCGGTCATTGGAGCGGGCCGCGGTTCTTTGGCCTCAAGGGCAACAGCTCATGAACAAGAAGCTCCGCTGCGTCATCTACACACGCAAATCGACCGAAGAGGGGCTCGAGAAGGAGTTCAACTCGCTGGATGCGCAGCGGGAAGCTTGCGAAGCCTATATCAAATCGCAAGCCGGCGAAGGTTGGACGCTGATACGCGACCGTTATGACGATGGCGGCTTCTCCGGCGGGTCAATGGAGCGGCCCGCCCTCGCCCAGCTTCTAGCTGACGTGCAGGCCAAGAAGATCGACGTGGTTGTCGTCTATAAAGTCGATCGTCTCACGCGCGCGCTTTCGGACTTCGCCAAGATTGTCGATGTCTTCGACGCCCAGGGCGTGTCGTTCGTCTCGATCACCCAGTCGTTCAACACCACCACCTCGATGGGGCGCCTGACACTCAACGTCCTGCTGTCATTCGCCCAATTCGAACGGGAAGTGATCGCCGAGCGCGTACGCGACAAGATCGCCGCATCAAAGGCGAAGGGCATGTGGATGGGCGGCATTCCGCCTATCGGTTACGACATCAAGGACAGGCACCTGATCGTCAACGAGGAGGAAGCCGAACGCGTTCGGCACATCTTTCGTCGCTATCTGGAGCTTCCCTCAGTTCATGATCTCGGTCTGGATCTCCGCGCGACTGGCATGGCGGGTAAGCGGTGGACAGCCCGGAACGGCCGGCCGGAGGCGAAAGAATGGAGCTCTGGTTCTCTGCTAAAGCTTCTCAAACGAAAGCTCTATCTCGGTCTGGTCGTCCACAAGGGAAAAGATCATCCCGGCCGTCACGATCCGATCATCGATCAAGCCCTCTTCGACCGGGTCCAAGCAAAAATTGCTGAGCGGGCGCATTCATACGGCGTGCGCCGCCGGCCAAACTCCTCGGGACGCCTCGTCGGCATCATCTTCGATGACGCCGGCAACCGCATGTCACCCATCCGCCAGAAGAAAGGTCCCAAGCATATCCGCTATTACGCCAGCACGGCGTCGATCAAGCGCCAGCACGACAAGGCTGGAAGCCGCCCGCGCGTGCGGGGTGATCGGCTGGAACTGCTAGTCTTTGAAAAGCTGGCAGAGCTTCAAGCCACTATCCCTGATGCCGCCCTCGCCAAAGTCGTTGTTGATCGAGACGGGTTCACACTTGAAACTGCGCATACCGATCCAGCCGGCGAACGCCGCGTGCAAAGCCATCGCGTCGTCTGCAAACTGAAGCTGTTCGGCGGCGTGAAGCGCCGCCTGGGCGCCGACGGTAGGCCGGCACCTTCGTCCCACGAACGTGACACCGATCTGCTGCTCCGCATCGCGCGCGCGCATCGATGGGCGGAGGAGCTTGAGAGCGGTAAGCGCGCCTCCGCACTCGACATCGCGGACGCCGAGCGTCTGCGGGCCGCGACGGTGATGCGGGATCTTGAGTTGGCCTGGCGACCGCCCCGTGAAACGGAAGCGCTCCTCGCTGGCGCGTCAGGATACTAGGCTGCAGACTCATTATTGGAAGCCATTTGCCGGAGCCAGAGGCGGATCGAGGCCAGCTTGGCCATGGCGAGGTAGTTGAGCGCGTGGCGGTCGAACCGGGTGCAGATGTGCGTCGAACCGGGTGCAGATGTGCCTGAACTGCTTGAGTTTGTTGATGCAGCGTTCGATCAGGTTTCGTTTCCGGTAGGTGCGCTTTGAGAACGGGATGTCACCGCCTGCTGGGCGTTGCGTCCAGCACGATAGGCGTAGAGCTCTGGTGGAAGATCGGCTTCGAAGATCGGCTCCAGCACCAGCGTCGCTGCTGTCATGCAGACCCGATCCTGCACGGTCGAGATGTCCAGCGGCCTGAGTTTGCCGTTGGCCTTCGGTATAAACAAGCGTCTGATAGGATCCGGTTGGTAAGACTGCGGAGCGCCTGATGCTGGGATCGCACCTGATGTGGTTGGTGAAATCCTGGCAGTCTGCCGCATACCATGAGCTGGGGCGCTCGACTGAAGCGGACGCAGCTGTCGATGAAAGCATAAGCCTCAATCCCACGCACGTGTTCAATGAGCTCTACAAAGCGCTGTCCCTCCTGCGGCTTGGGCGGGGCGCTGAAGCGGGCGAACACATTGGAATGGTTCGCCGGCTGGGATGGGACCTGGCATCGGCGGAGCGGATATGGCGCCGAGTCTTGCCAAACAGCCCTAAGCTCGAAGCTGATATCCGCAACATTCATACGCTCTACGCAGAGACTGAATCTGGCGCGTGAGCACAGCATGACCGTTCGAACTGGCTGAATGGTGGGAAAGGGCCAACCCCGACCGCTCCAATCATCTGGTTCGAATGATCTCATCTCGCCCATAAGAAGACGTTCGTAATCTTCTCAAATTCGAGGCAAGATTCGACCTTTCCGGGCGGGTCATGTAACCCTGCGCCTCATATCAGCGGGGTCGGGCGTGCCGGACATTTTTCTCTCCTACAGTCGCGAGGATCAGGCGCGCGCCAAGCTCTTTGCCGAAGCGTTCCAGACCCAAGGGTTCGATGTCTGGTGGGATGTGGGACTGCGCACGGGCGAGGCCTATGACGAAGTGACGGAGACGGCGCTGCGGACGGCGAAGGCGGTCGTGGTGCTGTGGTCGAAGAAGTCGGTGCAATCACGCTGGGTGCGCGCGGAAGCGACACTCGCGGACCGCAACAAGACGCTCGTGCCGTGCATGATCGAGCCGTGCGAGCGGCCGATCATGTTCGAGCTGACGCAGACGGCGGAGCTGGGGCATTGGCAGGGGGATGCGGGCGATAGCGCCTGGCGGTCTTTCCTGTCGGATGTGTACCGGTTTGTTGCGAAGGGTGGGCCGGTCGTTGTTCTTGCCCCTGCGAGCGCAGCGCCGGCGGCGGTCTCGGCTCCGGTAGTGCAGGCCGCTGCTCAGGGCGGCAAGCCGCATGGCGTTCGTCCTTCTGTTGCGATCCTGCCTTTCACCAACCGGTCGACCGAGCGCGCTGACGAAGTGTTTGCGGGCGGGATGGGCGAGGACATCGCATCCGCCCTGTCGCTGGGGCGCGGGCTGAAGGTGATTTCGCAGGGGGCGACGGCGGCCTATCGCAAGAACACGTCGGACCTGCGCACCATCGGGCAAGAGCTGGGCGCAAAATACATGCTGGAGGGCAATGTGCGCCGGGTTGGCGCCAGCCTGCGCGTGACCGCACAGCTTGTGGAAGCTGACAACGGCGCGATCCTGTGGACACAGAAATTCGACCGGCCGCTGGCGGAGCTGGCCGAACTGCAGGAGGAACTGGTCAGCGAAGTTGCGGCGAACCTCGGCGTGCAGATCCAGAAGGTCGAGATGGAGCGCGCGCTGAGAAAGCCCGGCGACATCACAGCATGGGAAGCGGTGATGCGCTCATGGGCGGCGTATGCGCGGCTGACACCTGAAAGCGTGGCGGTCGCCGTGGCGGAGGCGCGCCGGGCGGTGTCGCTGGCGCCGGACTATGCGATTGCGCGCGCGACGCTGTCGATGGGTCTCTCTATCCAGCACCAGCAGACAGGCTATCGCGAGAAGCTGTTGATCGATGAGGCGATCCAGCACGCGGAAGCCGCGCTCAAGCTGAATCCCAACCACGCGACCGTGCTGTTTCTGGTGGTCAATGCATTTGGCAACGCCAAGCGCTTTGCGGAAGCCTTGCCGCTTGCGGAGCGCGCAGTGGAGCTCAATCCGAGCTTGATCGATGCACGGCAGGCCCTTGCCATCTGTCTCAACCACTTCGAGCGCTACGAGGAGGCGCTTGTCCAGCTTGCGGAAGGCGACCGCTTGTCGCCGCGCGCGTTTCAGCAAGTCCTCAGCCTGGGCCACCGATGCTGGGCGCTCTATGGACTCGGCCGTCTGGACGAAGCGCTGGCGGTCGTCACGCAGTATGTGCGCCTCGACCCGAGCTTCAGGTATGCGCTGATGACGCACCCGGTTTTCCTGTGGGCGCTGGGCCGCATGGCGGAGGCGCAGGAGGCGATCCGCAGGGTGCGCACGGCAGAACCCCGGGAAGGTCTCGATTATTGGGTCGGCCTTGCCCGCGGCTGCTACATGTCCGAGACGATGTTCCAGTCCTACTCGCGGCACTTCATCGCCGCCTGGAACGCCACACCGCTGGAAGCCGGCGCATGAGCGCGACTGTCGTTGCCGCACCGCCTGCTCCGCCTGCGCAGATCAACCTTGCGATCACGGGGCATCGCGAGGGCAATGCGGCGTTTGCGGCGAACCGTGGCCGCATCGAGAGCGTGCTGGGCGAGGTGCTGGACATCATCGCTGTTGCCGTGACGGCGGAGGCGCCGCATGTCGAGATTGCGCCGGCGCGGTTTCATTCCATGCTGGCGGAAGGCGCCGACCTGATGGCGGCGGAACAGGCGCTGGCGCGGGGGTGGGAGCTGGTTGCGCCGCTGGCGTTCGGGCTCGATCTGAACGTTGCGATCAATGCGTTGCCCACGTCGGCGGACGATGCGCGCGCGATGCTTGCGGGCGGCGATCCGGCTGATCCCAAGGTGAAGGCGCGCTCGGATGCGATCAGACGCATGGCGGCTCGCGCGCGGTTGTTTGAACTGGCCGACCGCGACGAGGTGATCGGCGGGCTGTTCGTGGCGGGCCTTCAGCATCCCGAAGACAGGCGCAAGGCGGATACGTTTGCGGCGGAATGCTCGCTGCGGGTGGAGCTGGCGGCGCGTGTGATGCTGGAGCATTCCGACCTGCTGATCGCGATCTGGGATGGCGTGACGCGGGCGTTCATTGGCGGCACGGGGCATTCGGTACAGCTGGCGCTGGAGATCGGCGCGCCCGTGGTGTGGATCGATGCGAATGCGCCGGACCGTTGGCGTGTGCTGACCAATCCGGAGTCGCTGGCGGGCGTACAGGCGCCGGCTGCCGTCGATCCGGAGCGCGTGGCGGCGCTGCGCGGACTCGTACTCGCCGCAATGAGCCCCGCCGCGGCGCGCAAGTCGCACAGCAAGCATGCTGGACATGGCAAGCGCATCGAGGGGCCGGAGGCGTTCCAACGCGAGCGCTGGCGCCCACGCAGCAACCCGCTGATGCATGGCTACCGGCGCATCGAGGCGCTGTTCGGGGCGGACACCTGGAAAGGGCGGTTCAGGAAGCTGCGCCAGACCTATGAGACGCCCGACGCCATTGTGATCGGCAGCGCGGCGAAGACTCTTGCGCACGCACGCGCGCTGCCGGGACAGGACGCGGCGTACGTCGATGCTGTGGAGGCCAACACGGTGCGCCGGTTCGCCTGGGCCGACGGGATATCCGCCTATCTTTCCGACGCCTATCGCGGCGGGATGACGCTGAACTTCCTGCTGGCGCCTCTGTCGATCGTCGTGGGCATCACCTACCTGCCGTTCGCTTCGTCCGGCGAGAAATGGATATTCGCGGCTCTGGAGCTTGCACTGCTGGCCAGCATCCTCGCGATCACCATTACCGGTCAACGCCGACGCTGGCATGCACGCTGGTTCGAAACGCGGCGTGTTGCGGAATACGCGCGGCATGCGCCGATCTTGCTGCTGCTTGGCGTGGTGCGCGCGCCGGGCCACTGGCCGAAGGGAGCGGAGACTTCGTGGCCAGAATGGTATGCGCGGCGCAGCCTGCGCGAGCCTGGCCTGCCGCGCGTGAAGGTCACGCAGGTCTATCTGCGCGACGCGCTGCGCAACCTGCTCGACGATCACGTGGTGCAGCAGCGCGACTATCACGTCTACAAAGCCAAGCGCCTCGCAACGGCACACCGCAACCTCGACAAGCTGTCAGAGATCCTGTTCACGCTCGCGGTCATCTCGGTGTCGGTCTACTTGATCCTCAAGTTGGGTGGTACGCTGCACTGGTGGCCGAAGTACTATGCCGAAAAGACGTCCTACCTCTTCACCTTCCTCGGCGTGGCGCTTCCTACATTCGGCGGCGCGATCGCCGGCATACGCTATTTCGGCGACTTCGAACGCTTCTCATCGATCTCTGACGTCACCTCGGAAAAGTTGAACGCTGTCCACACGCGGATCACTCAACTGCTTGAGAATCCCGAAGCCGCCCTCGACTATGGACAGGTAGCCGACCTCGCACGAGAGGTTGATGATGTGGTGGTTGGCGAGATCGAGAGCTGGCAGGCGGTTTTCGCGGGCAAGCACGTCGCCGTGCCCGTGTAGCGGACCGGCTTGCGCGCCTTCACAGGAGGACTGCCTGGTCCGCTGCCGCCTCTGACCAAGAGCTTGGTCGTGATCGCCTGCACAGCCAATTCGAGCCGCCTTCCGGGACGCGGAGATCCGAAATAGGTCTTGCTGGACCTACCTTGTCGGCATCTGCGCGGCTAAAGCTATTCATGCCAATAGTGGCGAAGAGCTGCATTCATGTCGTATCGGGGGTTCATCAGCTATTCCTGGCAGGACAAGGCCTGGGGACGGCGTATCCACAGATGGCTTGAGCTGTACCGCGTGCCCGACGGCGCCGGCGAGATGGCGGACCCATCACGACGCCTCGGCCAGTTCTTCCGTGATGATGACGACATGCCTGCGGCAGCCGATATCGGGCATGTCGTGCGCGTTGCGATCGAGAATTCAGAAAGCCTGATCGTCGTCTGTTCGCCGCGCGCCGCAACGTCAAAATGGGTCAATGCCGAGATCGAACACTTTCGCCGCAACGTCGTTGGCGGGCAGGTCTTTGCGCTGATCATCGATGGCGAGCCCAACTCAACGAACCCGGCGGACGAGTGTTTCCCGGATGCCCTGCGGATCGGCTATGATGAGAATGACCCCCGCGCCATGCCGATCGAGCCGGTGGGAATTGACCTGCGGCGCGATGGCCGGGATCGTGTCTGCGCAAGACTGGCGGCCGGCATGCTCGGCGTCAGCTTTGACGACCTGTGGCAACGCACCCGCCGCCGCAACGAGCTGCGGCAGCGCATCCTTGTCGGAGCGCTTGGCGCAATCTCGGTCACCTTCGGCGTCCTCCTGATGTGGGCGCTCATCAATGGCCAGCGCGCGCACGACACGCTGAGCCAGTTCTTCGCGGAACGCGCGTGGGAGAAACTTGAAACCGGGCATATCCTCCCGGCAGCCCGATTTGCGCTTGCCGGCTGGCAGATCGCGCCCGGCAACCAACCTCTATATCTCGCCGCGCTGGGCGCCTTGCGCCAGGCGGCCGGAGTTAGCGACCCCCCACTGCTGCACAACGACAAGGTGACGGGCGCCGCCTTCTCCCCGATCGGGGGCCTGCTTGTGACCGGCAGTCACGACGGCAAGGCGCGGATATGGGATACCGCAACCGGAGAGCTGAAACGCGAGATTCCGGTCAACGACGCTGGTGTCACGGCAGTGGCCTTCATTGCCGATGGAACCAGGTTCGTCACAGCGGACGCAAGCGGCGATGTGCGTGTCTGGCGCAGTGCAGACGGTGCTTCGATCTCGACGTTCGACATGGGCCAGCCGGGTATCCAGCAGGCGGGGTTCTATCCCGACGGCTCGCGCGTATTCGCGCTGGGACGCGACGGCGCCATACGCGTCTGGAATCTGGAATCTGGAAAACTCGCGTTCGAAATTCCGGCGACGGACGTTCACATATGGGCGGTTTCAATTTCGGAGAACGGTTCACGCCTGGTGCTAGCCCGCGACGACAACACCGCGCAGGTCCACAGCGGCGCGACCGGCGATCTGCAACACACGCTGGAAGGGCATCAGGGCGCTGTTTTCCAGGCGCGCTTCTCGCGCAACAGCAATCGCATCGTCACGGCAAGCGAGGATGGCAGCGCTCGCGTATGGGATGCACACACTGGAAGGCTTCTGACGGAACTTTGGGGCCATCAGAGGGAAGTGCTCTCGGCCGCCTTCTCGCGCGATGGAACGCAGATCGTCACCGCGAGCGTAGACCGCACGGCTCGGGTGTGGAGCGCGTCCAGCGGCAAGGAGCAGGCTACGCTGCAAGGCCACGCGAAGTTCGTCAGCGGCGCCTCGTTCTCGGACGACGGCCAACGTATCCTGACGACAAGTGAAGACGGCGCTGTCCGGCTCTGGACCGGTCTCGACGGGCATTTGATAGCGACGCTTCGCGGTCATGACGGCGCAGTTTCCGCGGCCTTCTCTCCGGATGGCGCCACGGTCGTGTCGTGGGGCGACGACACTGCCGCGCGGCTCTGGCGCCCGGAGCCCGAGCGGATCCTGCTGCCGGCTGCGCGCGGTGAGAGTCTGTTCAGCGTGAGCTACGCGCCCGACGGCAAGACTTTGGCCGCCGTGTCGAGCGGCGGGACGGTGCGCTTCTGGGACACGGAAAGCGGCGCCCTTGCCTCTCACCTCGAAGCGCCTGGCGAAGAAATCTACACGGTTGCCTTCTCGCCGGATTCACAACGGATCGTGACCACCAGCGGAGACGGCGCCGCCCGGATCTGGGATCGCACGACTGGAACCATGCGGAGGCTTATCGCCAGTGAAGCCACGATCAACGGCGCCAGGTTTTCTGCTGACGGAAAGCATATCCTGACTGCTTCACAGGCCGGATACCTCGAGCTCTGGCCGATCGAGGGTGACGGGCCGATCCCAAAACTGAAGGGTCACACGGGAGCGGTCTTCACAGCTACCTATTCGCCTGACGGCAGCATGATCGCCAGCGGTTCTGAAGACTCGACAGTCATTCTCTGGGACGGATCCACAGGCGCAGCCCTCGCAACGCTCAGGCATCACGGCCGCAGTGTCGGCGCAATCGCCTTCTCTCCGGATGGCAGCAGGCTCGTCACCGCCAGCGACGACACCACTGCCGTCATTTGGGATGTCGCGCAGCGAAGCGTCGCGGCCATCCTCCCCGGAAACGGAAGCCCCATCATTTCCGCTGCATTCTCTCCTGACGGATCTCGCGTCGCGACAGGCGATGACCGCGGGCTCAGCCAGATCTGGGACGCGCGGGACGGTCGATTGCTTGCCACGCTCCCGGGTCGATCGGCCAGCGGCGTTGAGATCGCCATCTCGCGTGATGGATACACGCTCGCGACAGCCGGACAGGATGGCGTGCTGAAGCTGTGGGATATCCGCGCCCTCGTCCAACCGTGGCCAGCCCTTGCGCGGGATGTCTGCGGCAGCCTCCTTGGGCGGATGCAGCGCACATTCTCGCGCGACGAGATCAAGTCGGATTCGCTGCTGGGCTCGCTATGGCCTGACCCAAATCGAGATGTGTGCTCAGGGCTCGACCAGGTTGCCCCCGTACCGCGCTATTGACGGCGAGGGTTAGGCGGCGAGGGCGGCTGCCGAGGCGGAATGCGGCGCGGTCGCGCGCCCAGGCCGTCTATTGCGGCAGGATCCTGCTCGGCCCCCGTAGCGCCATCCTCTGGCTCTCCGAACAGGTACCAGTCGACCTCTTCATAACAGGCGACGATCTCCTGGCGGGACGAATTGTAGATGAACCCCGGCGAGTCCCGGCCACAGGCTGCGCCACGAAGCACGACGTTGACAGGCAAGCCGATGTACTCGACCAGATCGTCGCGAAGGTCTTGCAGCACGCGTGACTCGATAAGGAAGGCCCGCGCATCGACAAGTGCAGGCCCCACAGGATCATGCTGAACGCGCACGCGCGCGACGGGATTGTCGCCGATGTCTTCCGAGTCGCCGAACAGCTCCACCATGCTCTCATCCAGAGCCAGATAAGTTTCGCGGCAATCCGCCACCGCGAAGCGCAACGCCGCGACCATCTCAAGCGGCGCAAAGGCGTTCGGCTCCGAGTCATCAGAGCCCAACAGCAGACAGGCGATCCGGGAGGCGCGGGTCACGGCGTCCGGATAGATCTCTACATCCGGCAGATGCGCCACACTCGCATCGTTACCCGCCTCAGCCATCTCGAGCCAACCGCCGATCGCAGCAACCGCCTCGGAACTCTCGATCTCCTCGCCCGGCTCAGGCGAGATCAGCCACGTGGCGATGTCGTCGGCGGATTGCTCAGCCAGGAGACGATTGTTGCGCTGGTCAGCCTGCGCCATCTGGTCGAGCAGCAAATGGCCGACCTCGTGATAGGCAAGAAAAACCAGGTTGCCGATGACCCACTGGTCTTCAAGCGCGGTCTCGTCGGAATCCTGCCCCCAGGCAGGTGACGCCGCCAGGCCGACAATGCTTGCGGCAACGAGGCCTAGCCACGAGCGTGCAAACGGCATGTGACAACTCCCACACCCTGAGTGTCCGCGATGGTTGCAGCTGTGCGTCAGCTGTCAACGTAGAACAAGCATGTAACACTCATCCCAAAGCCAGCGAGCATCCTCGACAAGACATCGTCTCAGGATCAACAATTTTGCGTGCTGCTATGCAGCACAGACCCGCTTCCGTGTGCACTTACGCAACGGATCTGGGATTTACTTTCAATGGCTCCGAATGGCGTCACCTTCGAGAGCCGCGACCGCATCCGCTATGGGGAGCTCACCAGCGACCGCCATGCGAACCCGGTCTCTGCTATTTCAGCGCTGACCGCTACTTTCCACATTTTGCCAAGCCTCAGAGACTCGCCCACGCAAATGCGCCGAAGTCGCGCCACTCACAAACCGCAAGCGAGTCTCTGGGAGGAATCTCTGCCGCTAAGTCCCGGACTGTTGGGCTCAATTCAGAGTCTCAACGGCCGGAGGGCCGGAGACTAAAGGTCACTGGCTGTGTGGCGACCGGAATGGGCGGCAAGCTGAGGCCAGATTCCCTGGTTGCAGGGAATTTTCCCCACTTTTGGAGCGGTGCGATTGGCCGGACCGCCCGCAAACGCCCACGAATTCGCGAGTTTTTCGACTTTTGGCCTCGCCTCCCGCCAAACAACGCAGGGAATTTCCAACGTCGGGGCAGGGAATCTGAAATTGGGTAGCAGGGAATTTCTGCTGGCGCAGCGCGCGTGGTTCGAGCCAAGCCTCGAACGTGAAAAAGCGACAGAAGCCACAACCGGAATCTTCGGCTCATCAGAGCGAGATTGGTTACGCACGCCCGCCCGTCCAAACACGCTGGAAGGCGGGCCAATCGGGGAATCCGCGTGGCCGCCGCCCAAAGCCTAAAGTAGCGCTGAAACCGCAGCCTGATACCGATGAGCCGCCCGCCAAGGTCGGCTATCGAAGCCCTCCCGTGCACTCGCGGTGGAAGCCCGGCCAAACGGGGAATCCACGCGGCCTACCCGCGCGCGACGTCCTCCGGGAGGTGCTGATGTCACCGTTCCCAATAAAGATTGGGGCCAGGACGGAACTTGCTCCGGCCCTAGATGTCATGTTGCTGCGCATCAGAACGCGTGCGCTGGCGGGCGATCAGAAAGTCATACGCAGCCTCATCGAGCATTTTGGTAGAAGCGCTTTGACCGAACAATTAGTTCGCAGGAGTGGCGACCCGGAAGTCATCAGACTGGCGAAACTCGAGCGCGCACGACCCGGAACAAAGCGGACCAGCGGTCGGGGTGGTGAGGGTCCTGAGTGACTCTGATCGAGTGTTTCTCGTTTCCGTCGTATGCAGTGGATCCGCAAAGCGGCGCCCATTGCGATGACGCCGCAGGACCAATGGTCTGAATGATCGGAATTGAACCCGCGTACCCAGTGGCGCGGTTGATCTTGGCACCTTCGCACTAGCCTCAACATCTTGTGGTTGGATGTGCTCTGCTTGGCTATTTGGGCGGCAAACTGACTGGGGACGAGACGCGATGATACGCAGACCGGGCCTCAACGCTGGCGCTGCATCGCCGCAAGTTCTGTCGCGTCGTGAGAACAGAACACGCGGATCTCGCTAGCGCGTGCCACGCTCGGGGCTCGCAGGCGCTGCTGGTTGGCGCGGCGG
>NCEM01000070.1 GCA_002280725.1 Alphaproteobacteria bacterium 32-64-14 | reverse complement strand
CATGATCGTCTCGAACGCCTCGTGCACCACCAACTGCCTCGTGCCGGTGGTGAGCGTCCTTCACGAAGCCATCGGCATCGAGAAGGGCATGATGACGACCATCCACTCCTACACCGGCGACCAGCCGACGCTGGATACGATGCACAAGGATCTCTATCGCGGCCGCGCTGCGGCGCTGTCGATGATCCCGACCTCGACCGGCGCGGCGAAGGCCGTCGGCCTCGTGATGCCGGATCTCAACGGCAAGCTGGACGGCATCTCGGTGCGCGTGCCAACCCCGAACGTCTCGCTGGTGGATTTCAAGTTCATCGCCAAGCGCGCGACGACCGCGAAAGAGATCAACGATCTCATCCGCACCGCCGCCAATGGCAAGCTGAAGGGCATCCTCGGCTTCACGGACGAGAAGCTGGTGTCCTCCGACTTCAACCACAACCCGCACTCGTCGATCTTCCACACCGACCAGACCAAGGTCATGGACGGCACGTTCGTGTCGGTCCTCTCCTGGTATGACAACGAGTGGGGCTTCTCGACCCGCATGAGCGACACGGCCGTCGCCTGGGCGAAGCTGATCTAGGGATCGGAACCTCGGTTATGCGAAGCGCCCTCAGCCTCTGGCCGGGGGCGTTTTGTTTTGCGCCCAGCCGCAATTGTTGACGGAGCAGGATGCAGCGTCCAAGTCTCGATCATGAGTGAAAACAAGACCAAGGCCGGAACGGCGCCAAAGTCCGAGACAGTCGCGGAGGAGGATGTTGTCATCCACGCCACCGCATCCCCGCCCTACCATGTGAAGGGCGAGGTCGTGGAAGACGGCGATGCCCCGCAAGCCCCCAGCCGCCAGCCGCCCGACCCGGCGAGCTGGATGCACCAGCGGCTGGTTCACCAGATCCTCGAGTTCGAGAAGAACCTGAGCAAGGACCACGAGCTTGGCGGCCGGTTCGTCGGCGGCCCGAGCAACGAGCCGCTGCACATCACCAATGTGGCGAGCTGGGGCCCGGACATGATCGTGTTCATGGGCCAGCTGCCGGACGGCAAGAAATTCGAGCTGCTGCAGCACTACAGCCAGGTCAGCGTGCTGCTGGTGGCGGTGCCCAAGATGAAGGACGAGCCGCGCCGGATCGGCTTCGAGTTGCTGAAGAACGTGAAAGACCTTCCGCTTCCTTGGGGCGATCCGATTAGTTGAGATTTCGGGTCATCAAAGGCTCCTGATAGATAGATGATTGGGGAGACGCCATGAGTGGCGCAAAGAGACTGTTGCTCGCTGGCGCGATCCTCGCGCCAACAGCGCTGCTCTTCTTGATCGGCACAGCTAATCAACCATCGCGCGCGGAGCCCGGCAGGATTCTGGAGATCGCTCTGACCGGGTATGCGAAAGGAGACTTCGATCCTTTTGTCGGCAGGCCTTTTGGAGAGCCTCTGGTCGACTTGCGCGGCCTGTCGGAGGCCGATGCCAAGGGATTGCTGAGCGCCTGCGCGGATCCAAGCCGTTGGACCTACTTGGGTGATGAACAAACGTCGACCCATGATCGCGGCGACTTTCCCAACGCCATAGTGCAGTGTCAGCGCGAAAATGGCTCGCTTGTGGCGAGACTCTGGACGGAGCGGCAGAAGGTCGATCATCTGATCGAGTTGGCCTATCGATCAGAATTTGTGGCCTGCAAGAAGGGACTTTGCCCGAATCTTGCAGTAGGCGAACCGCAAGATTCAGACTGTTTCCAGTGTGACCCTCGTTTCAAAATTCAGAAACCGGTGAATTCCCAATGACCTTCCGCACGCTTCAGGGCGCTGACCTCTCCAGCAAGACGGCGCTGGTGCGCGTCGACTTCAACGTGCCGATGGAGAACGGTCAGATCACCGACGACACGCGCCTTAGGGCCGCGCTGCCGACGATCAATCTGCTGTCGAAAGCCGGCGCGAAGGTGGTGCTGCTGGCGCACTTCGATCGCCCCAAGGGCAAGCGCGTCCCCGAGATGAGCCTCAAACCCGTGCTGCCTGCCCTGTCGAAGCTGGTGGGCCAGAACGTGGCATGGGCGGATGACTGCATCGGCGCAGACGCCAAAGCCGTGATCGATGGCCTCAAGGCCGGCGGCGTCGCGCTGCTGGAAAACCTCCGCTATCACGCTGGCGAAGAAAAGAACGATCCGGCCTTCGCGGCGGAGCTTGCGAAACTCGGCGATATCTATGTCAACGACGCCTTTTCCGCTGCGCACCGCGCGCACGCCTCGACCGAGGGCGTCGCAAAACTGCTTCCCGCTTATCCGGGCCTGTCGATGGAACGCGAGCTCAGTGCGCTGGATGCAGCGCTCGGCAATCCGCAGCGGCCGGTGATCGGCATTGTCGGCGGCTCGAAGGTGTCGACCAAGCTCGACCTGCTCAAGAACCTCGTCACCAAGCTCGACAAGCTGGCTATCGGCGGCGGCATGGCGAACACTTTCCTTTATGCGCAGGGCCACGATGTTGGCGCTTCGTACTGCGAGAAAGACCTCGCCGAGACCGCGCGCGAGATCATCCGCCTGGCCGGCCAGAACAACTGCAAGCTCTTCCTGCCGATCGACATCGTGGTGGCCGAGCAGATGGCCAGGGGCGTGCCGACGCGCGTGCGTGGGCTTGGCTCGGTAGACGAGCACGAGCGCATTCTCGATGCCGGCCCGGAGACGGTCGCCCGCCTGAAGCGCGCGATGGCGAACTCCAAGACGCTGATCTGGAACGGCCCGCTGGGCGTGTTCGAAATCCCGCCCTTCGACAAGGGCACGGTGGAAGCCGCGAAAGAGGCGGCACGCCTTGCAAAGGCGGGCGAACTCGTGGCGGTGGCCGGCGGCGGCGACACGGTCTCGGCCATGCATCACGCGGGCGTTGCGGCCGACCTCACCTTCATCTCGACGGCAGGCGGCGCCTTCCTCGAATGGATGGAAGGCAAGGAGTTGCCGGGCGTGGAAGCGCTGAAGGTCTGAGCGTTTCCGCTTGCCTTCCTCGCGGCGCTTTGCCATCCGACCTTCGTACAGGCGTGAAGGACGAGAGCTTACATGACAATCCGATTTGACGGCAAGGTCGCCATCGTGACGGGCGGCGGCAACGGCCTGGGGCGGCATCACTGCCTGCAACTGGCGGCGCGCGGCGCGAAAGTCGTTGTCAACGACCTTGGCGGATCGGTGGATGGCTCGGGCGGATCGACCTCGGCAGCTGAAGCCGTGGCGAAGGAAATCCGCGATGGCGGCGGCGAAGCCATCGGCAACGGCGCGGACATCACCAAGCTCGACCAGGTCGAAGCAATGGTCGCGGACGCGAAAGCCAAATGGGGCCGCGTCGATATCCTGATCAACAATGCCGGCATCCTGCGCGACAAGTCGCTCGCCAAGATGACGATGGACGATTTCAAGAAGGTCGTGGACGTCCACCTGTTCGGCACGGCGAACTGCACCAAGGCGGTGTGGGAAACGATGCGCGAGCAGAACTACGGCCGCATCATGATGACGTCGTCTGCCTCGGGCATCTACGGCAATTTCGGCCAGGCGAACTACGGCGCGGCGAAAGCGGCGATGGTCGGCTTCATGAACGTGCTGCACCATGAGGGCGCGAAGAACAACATCCGCGTCAACACGCTCGCGCCGACTGCCGCGACGCGCATGCTGGAAGGCCTGATCCCGCAGCAGGTGGCCGACCTGATGCAGCCGGAACTGGTGACGCCCGGCGTGCTCTATCTCGTGTCGGAAGATGCGCCGTCGAAGACGATCCTCGGCGCAGGCGCGGGCTGCTTCTCCGTGGTGCACATCTACGAGACGCCGGCCGTGTTCCTCGGCGGCGCCAACGCCACGGTGGATGATGTCGCCGCCAACTGGGCGAAGATCAGCAATCCGCAGGGCGAAACCTCGCTCGATGCTGCGTTTGCACAGACGAACAAGTTCGTCGCCGCTGCCGCTGCAGCGCTGGGCGTCAAGCTTGGCTAGGCCATGAATGTTCAAGACCGGCGGGTATCAAGCCGGCTCTTGCCTCCCGCAGCGTTGCATGACTGACTTTGCAAAACGTCAGAAACGACCTGCGGGAGACACGCCATGGCCTATGTCGAGGGGCGCATCATTCACGATGCCGACAGCCATCTGATGGAGCTGTCCGACTGTCTCGATCCGTATTTCGAGGCGAAGCTTCTGGCGAAGTATCACGCCCTGCCCGGCTTCGTGAGCCGCGCGAAACGACAGGCGAAGGCAGCCGAAGCCAAGGCCTCGCAGGCGGATGCAGCGTTCCGCGCAGGGGCCGAAGCCAACATCCTGCTGCGCAAGAACTACGAAGCGCAGGGCGCCTTCATTTCCAATGACCGGCCCGCAGCCCTGAACACACTCGGCTTTGCCAGCCAGCTGGTTTTCACGACCTGGTGCCTCGGCAATTTCGGGCTCGACCAGTCCGATGACATGGAGCTGTGCTATGCGGCTGCCACCGCGCACAACCGGATGATGACCGATTTCTGCAAGGTCGATCGCCGCCTGCTGCCGACGGCGCAGGTGCCGCTGGAAGATATCGCCCGCGCAAAAGCCTGCGCGAGGCAGGCGATCGAACTCGGCGCGAAAGCGCTGATGGTTCCCTCCAAATGCCCGCAGCATCATTCGCCCAGCCATGTCGGGCTCGATGCGGTGTGGGGTCTCGCGCAGGAGGCCGGTGTGCCGATCCTGTTCCATGTCGGCGGCGAGGAGAAGCTGGACCCGGCCTACAAGGTGAACGGGCTTCCGCCAGTTCCGGACTTCCACGGCGGCGATGATAACTTCACCTCGGTCAGCTACATGCCGATCCCCAATGCAGCGATGCAGACGTTGGCGACGATGATTTTCGACGGCGTGTTCGACCGCTTCCCCGGCCTGAAATTCGGCGCGATCGAGCTGGGCGCGGCGTGGGTTCCGGGCTGGATGCGGTCGATGGATTCGGCCGCCAGCGCGTTTATCAAGAACGAAGCGCGGCTGCAGAAATTGTCCGCGAAGCCGAGCGAGATTGTGCGGCGGCAGCTGCGCGTCACGCCCTATCCGCATGAGGATGCCGGCTGGATCGCGCGTGAAGCCGGGGCCGAGATATGCATGTTCTCGTCCGACTATCCCCACGTTGAGGGCGGGCGGAATCCACTGAAACGCTTCGACACGGCGACGGAAGGATGCACGCCTGCGGCGGTGGATGCGTTCTACGCGGGCAATTTCATCGACATGATGGGGGCGGCCCTGCCCGAAGATCTGCGCCGCCCGGCACACCTGCTGGCGGCCTGATAGCGGAACGGGCCTTTACTCTTGAGCTTCACTCGCCTTCTCATGCAGCGCACCTGCTGCGTTGAGAGGATTTGCCATGGCTGGCCGGCCAAGCAGCAGGTCGAACGGCTTGTCGAACAACTCGCCGGCCGCAGCGCTCGTTTCTTCGCTCTGGTAGGGAACGATCCAGCCGCCGAACCCGAAGCCGCCCGTGGGGTCTTCTTCCGGGCCACTGGAGGCCTGCATCACGCCATCGAGACTGAGGAATGTACCGACGATTACTTGTCTCATGGGCGAAACTCCCTGTTTTCAAAGCAAGGACGCATGAGGCCGGGCGGTTCCGACTGGCCTGCGGAAATTCGTCCCAGCTCCCGAGAGGGTCCAGTTCTTGAAAGAGCAGCCGGAAACGGTATGCCCTGTCCAGAGCGGGTACGCTTCTGGCCGGGGTTGGCTGAGCGGTTCAGAAAAATTGAGGGACATTCATGATTAACGCTGCGATGGCGCAACAGGCTGCGAAGAAGGACGGTTTCATCGCCGCGCTCGACCAGTCGGGCGGTTCGACCCCGAAAGCGCTGAAGCTGTATGGCATTCCCGAGAGCGCCTATTCGGGCGAGCCGGACATGTATCGCCTCGTTCACGAGATGCGCGCGCGGATCATCAAGTCGCCTGCCTTCACCGGCGACAAGGTGATGGGCGCGATCCTGTTCGAGCGCACCATGGAGGGCGAGATCGACGGCACGCCGACAGCTGAATACCTCTGGAAACAGCGCGGCGTCGTTCCCTTCCTGAAGGTCGACAAGGGGCTCGCGGACGAAGTCGATGGCACGCAGCTGATGAAGGCCATGCCGGATCTCGACAAGCTGCTGACGCGCGCTGTCGCCAAGGGCATTTTCGGCACCAAGATGCGCTCGGTGATCAACGCCGCCAACCCGAAAGGCATCGCGGCGGTCGTCGCGCAGCAGTTCGAAGTCGGCAAACAGATCCTGAGCCACGGCCTGATGCCGATCATCGAGCCGGAAGTGACGATCTCGATCGCCGACAAGGCGCAGGCCGAGGAAATCCTCCTGTCCGAGACGCTCAAGCAACTCGACGCCCTGCCTGCCGACAAGCAGGTGATGCTGAAGCTGACCCTGCCGAACAAGCCAAACCTCTATCTCCCGCTGGTCAAGCATCCGCGCGTGATGCGCGTGGTGGCTCTGTCGGGCGGCTACAGCCGCGATGAAGCGAACAAGATCCTTGCCGCGAACGATGGCATCATCGCCTCGTTCTCGCGCGCGCTGACCGAAGGCCTTTCGGCCCAGCAGAGCGATGCAGAGTTCGACGCTTCGCTGGCCAAGGCGATCAACGATATCTTCCAGGCATCAAAAGCCGCCTGATCCGGCCATGGCCTGACGACAATATGCGGCGGGAAAGGAGGCGTCTTTGTCCGCCGGCGCCATTGTCCGGATGTGTGCAACAGCTAAGCTGCACATATGCTTGAGATGCGCCCCAATTGCGAATGCTGCGACAAGGACCTCGACCCCTCAGGCGGCGAGGCGCGCATCTGTTCGTTCGAATGCACATTCTGCGCAGCCTGCGCGGATGGCACGCTCAAGGGAAAATGCCAGAACTGCGGCGGCGGTCTGGTCGCCCGGCCGCCTCGCGCGCCGGACAAGCTGGCGCGGTTTCCAGCGTCCACCAAGCGCATGGTGAAGGCCGGCGGGTGCGTCGGCTGAACTCTTGCCCCCTTCCGCATGCGGGCGTACGCCTCGCGCATGCCGACCGATGCACGCCGCACACGCCTCTATCTGATCACCCCGCCCGAGATCGCGGACATCGCTGCGTTCTCGCGCCAGCTGGATGACGCGCTGGATGCGGGCGATGTAGCCAGCGTGCAGATCCGCCTGAAATCCCGCGAGGGCGTCGCCGCCCCGGACAGCCACATCCTTGAGCTGGGCCGCCACATCATTCCGCGCGCACAAGACCGTGGCGTCGCCGTACTGGTGAATGACCGGCCGGATCTTGCCGTCGAGCTTGGCGCCGACGGCGTGCATGTCGGCCAGAGCGACATGCCCTATGGCAAGGCGCGCAAGCTGGTGGGATCTGACGCCATCGTCGGCGTCACTTGCCATGACAGCCGCCATTTCGCGATGGAAGCAGGCGAGGCCGGAGCGGACTATGTCGCCTTTGGCGCCTTCTATCCGACGCAGACCAAGGACCCGAAGGCGAAGGCTGCGCTGGAACTGCTGACCTGGTGGCAGCAGATGATGGAACTGCCCTGCGTCGCCATCGGCGGGATCACGCCGGAGAATGCCCGGCCACTGGTCGAGGCGGGGGCCGATTTCCTCGCGGTTTCCGCGGGCGTCTGGCAGGCCGCAGGCGGCCCGGGCGACGCCGTGCGCCGATTCAATGCGATTTTCGACGAACACGCGACCTGATCGGCCGCACCCCTGCGCGTCTTTCTAGCGGGGGGCGAACAAAGCTTGCGTTTTGGGCCTCTGGCGCTAGAGGAGGCCCCCTAACGAAGGCTGTTTGACATGTCCCGCCCCTCCCCCACCGTCAGTGTGATGATCGACGCCGCGCGTTCCGCCGGCCGCCGGCTCGTGCGCGATTTCGGGGAAGTCGAGAACCTTCAGGTCTCCCGCAAGGGGCCCGCAGACTTCGTCTCGGCCGCCGACAAGAAGGCGGAAGAGATCATCGTCAAAAGCCTGCAGAAGACGCGGCCGGGCTATGGCTATCTTCTGGAAGAAGGCGGCGCGGTCGAGGGCTCGGACAAGACCCATCGCTTCATCGTCGATCCGCTCGATGGCACGCTGAACTTCCTTCACGGCATTCCACACTTTGCGGTCTCCATCGGGCTCGAGCGCGATGGCAAGCTTCGCGCGGGCGTGATCTTCGATCCGATGCGCAACGAGCTGTTCTGGGCCGAGGAAGGCGAAGGCGCCTGGATCGACAACAAGCGCCTGCGGGTCAGTGCGCGCCGCAAGCTGAACGAAGCCGTGGTCACCACCGGCATTCCGCAGCTGGGCGTCAATGGCGCAGAGAAGTTCCTCGACGAGCTGACGCGCGTGCGGATGGAAGTCGCCGCCGTACGCCGCTTCGGATCTGCCGCGCTCGATCTTGCCTGGGTCGCGGCCGGCCGCTTTGATGGATTCTGGGAGCGCGGTCTGTCACCGTGGGATATCGCAGCAGGCTTCGTCCTCCTGCAGGAAGCTGGCGGCGTCATCATCGGCCTCGACAAGCAGGACGCGCGCAAGGGTGCGTTCGCCTGCGCCAACACCAGCCTCGCACCCAAGCTGGCGGAGACGGTCGAGGGCAAGATCCGGAAGCCGGCGACGCATCCCAAGCTGCGTCCGGTCTGAGGCCGCTAAAGCTTCAGCTTTCCGTTCTCGACATACGTCGAATGGATCATCAGCACGTCGTGTTCGCGCCGAAACGGCTTCAGTGGCAGTTCGGGCTCATAGGCGACCCACGCATCGCCCTCGGGCCGCAGCCAGACAAAGCCCAGCTTCTTCGAAATGCCGATGATGGGCGTTGAATCCCACGGCGTCTCGAAATTCGGCTTCAGCAGCAGCGCACCGACCTCGCCCTTCCATTGGCGCGCCGCCCACGTGCCAAGGCTTGAGCCCATGATTTCATAGTCGTTGAACCGGGCCAACAGCTTCTGCGTCGCCGGCGAATACTGTTCCGCCGGATCGCGCAGCAAGGCATCGAGCTTCGAGAGATCGGGGGTTTCCGGCGGCTCATAGTGCAGCGTCTCGAAGCTATCGAGACTGGTGATGCGATGCACGCGATCGGAGCCCGGACGATAGCCATAGACCTCATCGGATGAGATATCGCCGATATAGGCGGAGATCACCTCGCCCCGTCCTTGAGCATCGAAGTCGACAAGCGCCACCATGGTCGAAATGCCATGGCTCTGGCGGCGGATGAAGGCGCGCGTGCCATCGATCGGATCGACCGTGAAATAGGCCGTGAGCGGCGCGGTCGGCGGAATGGAGAGCGCGTCTTCCTCCCCGATGACGCCACAGCCCGGGAAGCACTCGGTGAAGGTGCGCAGATAGACTTCCTGCGCCGCCTTGTCGGCTGACGTGAAAACGTCGTCCATCGTGCCGCCATAGCCCTGCTTGGTATGCGCCTCGAAGGACACCCTCTGCGCGCGGATGACCGTGACGGCCCGGCGCACCGCCTCTTTGAGAATACGGCCCACACTATGGCCATTGAGTGCGCCCAGGTTTACGGCAGCGTCCGATCTCAAAAATCCACTCCCTTAGATAAGTCTGTTTGCGTATGGAACTTCCAAGGTTCTCGCGACCCGATTTCCAAGTGAATACTTAGCACTGGATTGCGCAAGGCGAGAATGCAATCCTTAGTGGTTGGGAGGACTGAGTGAGCGGCGGGAACGCACCTATCGAGTTTTCTGGCGTCCTGCGCCGCGCGTCGTTTGCACGTGATGCGATCAGCTTGTTTTTCCTTCCATGGCTGTTCGACGCTACGCCCGACTCCCGTCCGGTTCTGCATGTCCGTATGAGGAACCCTGCCCTTCAACCATCCGATTTCGAGACGCTACTGAACGAGGGCGTCGAGGTTGCGGTTTACAGCGACCGGATCGATGTCTGGCGAGAAGCTGATCATGGTCAGTTCGCGTGGGCAGTAGAGATCCTGTCCTGTGAATGGGCCGCGTACGAGTTTGGTGACTATGCCGCACGCATAGCGGAGCTCGATCAGGTTTGCGAGAGACAGGACAACGATCTGCGCGCGGTTCGCGCCAAGGTCGATGGCGCGCTGAAGCTTTCTTACGAACTCATCCGTCGTGCTGAAATCAAGGGTGATGTTTCAAGCGACATGCGCGCGAGACAGGATGAAGTCATCCGCGTTTTGGAGCGCATTACCAGCATGCTGGAAGATCGCGACGTTTAGTTCGACGTGAACTGCATCTCGGCGAGCTTCGCATAGAGCCCGCCGGCGCGGACGAGACTTTCGTGGTCGCCCTGCTCCACCACCTGACCGTGGTCGAACACGAC
>NCEM01000069.1:2144-12677 GCA_002280725.1 Alphaproteobacteria bacterium 32-64-14 | reverse complement strand
ATCACGCCCGCGATCGCCGCTTTCGCCGCAAGAACTGGGCTCATCAGGTGCGTGCGGCCGCCGCGGCCCTGCCGTCCCTCGAAATTGCGGTTCGAGGTGGAGGCGCAGCGCTCACCCGGCTTCAGGATGTCGGGGTTCATGCCAAGGCACATCGAGCATCCCGGCTCGCGCCATTCAAAGCCGGCATCGAGGAAGATCTGGTCGAGGCCTTCTTCCTCCGCCTGCACGCGGATCAGGCCCGAGCCCGGCACCACCATCGCGCGCACGCCCTCGGCCACATGCTTGCCCTTCGCGATCTCCGCCGCGGCGCGCAAATCCTCGATGCGGGAATTGGTGCACGAGCCGATGAACACGCGATCGATCTTCAGGCCTTCCAGCTTCTGTCCCGGTTCAATGCCCATATAAGCCAGCGCACGCTCCGCCGCCTCGCGCCTCACCGGATCGCTGATGTGAGCAGGCACGGGCGCAGTCGCGCGGATGGATGAGGCCTGCTCGGGGCTCGTGCCCCAGGTGATGGTGGGGTCCACATCCTCCGCCGCGATGTCGATCACCTCGTCCCAATGCGCGCCATCGTCCGAGAACAGCGTCTTCCAGTGCGCAAGCGCCACTTCCCACTGTCCGCCCTTGGGGGCTGCGGGCCGGCCCTTCATGTAGGCGAACGTCGCTTCATCCGGCGCAACGAGGCCCGCCCGCGCGCCGCCTTCGATCGACAGGTTGCACAGCGTCATCCGGCCTTCCATCGACATGGAGCGGATCGCCGAGCCCATGTATTCGATCACATGCCCCGCGCCGCCATTCGTGCCGATGATGGCGATCAAGTGCAGCGCCAGATCCTTGGCGCCAACGCCGGGGCGAAACTCGCCTTCAACGCGCACGGCCATGTTCTTCATCTTGCGCGCCCGCAGCGTCTGCGTCGCCAGCACATGCTCCACTTCGCTCGTTCCGATGCCGTGCGCCAGAGCGCCAAAGGCGCCATGCGTCGAGGTGTGGCTGTCCCCGCACACGATGGTGAGGCCCGGCTGCGTGCGGCCCTGTTCAGGTCCGACGACGTGGACGATGCCGTTGTTGATGTCGCCCATCGGGAAGAACTTGATCCCGTGTTCCTTCACGTTGCGCGCCAGCGTCTCCAGCTGCTCGCGCGCCTCCGCGTCCTTCACCCCGGCCATGCCAAGCGCCTGGCCCTCGGTCGGCGTGTTGTGGTCCGCGACGGCGAGGGTGAGATCCGGCCGGCGCACGCGGCGGCCATTCGCCTTGAGCCCTGAAAAGGCCTGCGGCGTCGTCACCTCGTGGATCAGGTGGAGGTCGATATAAAGGAAGCTTTCGCCCGACGCCTTGTCGGTCGAGACAACGTGGCTGTCCCAGATCTTGTCGTAGAGGGTGCGCGCTGCGGTCATGCCCGGCTATATGCGCGGGGGCAGGGCTGGCCGCAAGCGCTCCGGCGCCGCAAGGCCGGGCGACATTGGCTCTTTGGCATTTGCCTCCCCATATGCGCTAGAACATCACCGCACAGCCCGAAGGACCCGCCCGCATGACCTCCCTGTTTGAACCGATGACGCTTGCGCGTGGCCCGGCCTGGAAGAACAGGTTCATGCTCGCTCCGCTCACCAACACGCAAAGCCATGCCGACGGGCAGCTCAGCGATGAAGAATTCAACTGGCTCACCATGCGCGCCAAGGGCGGCTTTGGCCTCACCATGACGTGCGCCGCCCATGTGCAGCGCGTGGGGCAAGGCTTCCCCGGCCAGCTCGGCGTCTGGGCCGATAGGCATCTCGAAGGCCTGTCGCGCCTTGCCGCCGCGCTGAAGGCCCAGGGCAGCCACGCCGTTGTCCAGCTGCACCATGCCGGCATGCGCTCACCGAAAGACCTCATCGGTGAAGCGCCTGTCTCGCCCTCGGATGATGCCGAAACAGGCGCGCGGGCGCTGACGCTGGCCGAGGTGCATCGCCTGCGGGACGATTTCATCGCGGCAGCGAAGCGCGCGGAGAAAGCCGGTTTCGATGGCGTCGAAATCCACGGTGCGCACGGCTACATCATCTGCGCCTTCCTCAGCCCGGAGATCAACAAGCGCGATGACGCCTATGGCGGCTCGCTGGAAAATCGCTCGCGTCTGCTGTTCGAGATCGTCGACGGCGTGCGCGCCGCGTGCAGGCCGGATTTCAGCCTCGGCGTTCGCCTGTCGCCCGAGCGTTTCGGCATGCGCCTGCTCGAGATCGCCGATGTCGCACAGCGCCTGATGCGCGAAGACAAGATCGATTATCTCGACATGTCGCTCTGGGATGTCTTCAAGGAGCCCAACGACGAAGCGCTCAAGGGCCGCAGCCTGCTGTCATATTTCACCGAGTTGAAGCGCGGCAATGTCCGCCTCGGCGCCGCCGGCAAGCTTACCACCGGCGATGGCGTGCATCGCGCTCTGGAAGCCGGCCTCGACTTCGTCGTGATCGGCCGCGCCGCGATCCTGCACCACGACTTTCCGAAACAGGTCGCGGCCAACGCCAGCTTCACGCCGATCCCAAATCCCGTAACGCCGGAATATCTGCACGCGGAAGGGTTGAGCGGCGCCTTCGTCACCTACATGCGCGCATGGAAAGGTTTCGTCACCGAAGCGGCCTGACCTGTAGTCCCGCGAAGGCTCAGATCGGCAAGCGGAGATAGGGCAGGAAGACGAGCAGCCCGATCAGAACCGCCGCAAACGCGGCGACCAGCACGGCCCCCGCCGCAACATCCTTTGCCGCTTTCACGGAGACGTGGAATTCGGGCTGAACCACATCGCACAGATGCTCGAAAGCCGTGTTCACGATCTCTGCGACCCACACCATGCCGATGGCAATTACAATCCAGCGCCAGTCATAGAAGGACAACTGGACCCACACGCCCGCCGCGATGACCAGCGCGGTCGCGGCAAGATGTATCCAGGCATTGTGCTGCGTCTTCAGCATGAAGCCGAGACCGCGACAGGCGTAGCCAAAGCTTCTGATGCGCGCACCGAGACTGAACATGGCCAGCTGTCTCCTTCGTGATTGGCGGCATCTGGCGCGCGCCGCGCCCGTGATGCAACCTCGCACAATGAAACATGCCGCCCTGATTTTCGCTCTCGCCGCCGCAGCCTGCGCGCCGGAAGCCCCCCAAGCCCCGTCTGCCGAGGCGTCAGTTCCAGTGGCGCAACCTGCCGACACGTTCCTCGCCAGTCTCACTGCGCTCTGTGGCAAGCGCTTCGAGGGCAAGGTGGTGTCCACCGATGCAGCGGATGCCAATATGGCGAGCCAGCGCCTCATCATGCATGTGCGCGACTGTGCGCCTGAGGAAGTCCGCATCCCCTTCCACGTCGGCGAAGACAAGTCGCGCACGTGGGTCATCACGCGCACGGCGGAAGGCCTGCGCCTCAAGCACGATCATCGCCACGACGATGGAACCGAGGATGTGCTCTCCCAATACGGCGGCGACACGGCCTCGGCGGGCACGGATACGCGCCAGGAATTTCCGGCGGATCAGTTCTCGAAGGACCTGTTCCTCACCAAGGGCAATCCCGCGTCGGTCACCAATGTCTGGGCGGTCGAAGTCCAGCCCGCGATCTTCGCCTACGAACTCCGCCGGCCTGAGCGCTTCTTCCGCGTCGAATTTGATCTTTCAAAGCCGCTGGCCGACTAGCCGGCCTGCGGATTCGGCCGGACTGTTTTGCCGCTCGCCCGGAATTATCGCCTGCAAACAGGAACATTGGGCGCAAGCGGTGTAGGAAACAGGCAATCACGTGCCCGGGAGCGATCTGCTGGGTCTATCCTCGTGGATGAGCAACACATCCAATCTCGTGCTTCCATACCTCGCCGTTGGGCAGGCCCAGAAACATGTCACCGTCAACGAGTCGCTGCGCCGTCTCGATGCGCTGGTGCAGCTGTCGGTCGTCTCCGCGACCACGTCTGTACAGCCTGCGTCGCCCGCCGATGGCGCAGTCTACATCGTGCCCTCGGGCAAGAGCGGCGCGCAGTGGAACGCCTTCGCCAACTGGAGCCTCGGATATTATCGCGATGGCGCCTGGGAGCAGGTCACGCCGCGCGAGGGCTGGCTCGCCTTCGTGAAGGATACGGACCTGCTGCTGCACTACACGGGCGCGGCGTGGGCGCTTTTTGCTCCCGGCAAACTGCTCACCGTCTCTGCAACCGACAGGCTGCTCGGCCGAGTTTCATCCGGCGCAGGCGCCGCCGAAGAAATCACCTGCACGGCTGCAGGCCGGGCGCTCATCGATAACGCCGACGCCCGCGCCCAGTGCGCAACCCTGGGAACGTGGCGCGTTCTCGCGGCGTCGGCGGTTGCCGCATCCCACACGGGCTCCACGGCCGAAGCCGTGATCGCCACCATCACCGTGCCGGCCAACGCCATGGGCCCGAACGGCGTGCTGCGCATCACCACGCACTGGAGCTACACCAACAGCGCCAACACCAAGACATTGATCATCCGCTTCGGCGGCGTATCGGGCATGCAATACCTCGCCAACAACGTTTCGACGACAGCGACCGCGCGCGATCAGCGCCACATCCACAACGTGAACGCAACCAACAGCCAGAAGGGCGGCATGGTGGGCGCCGTATCCGTTGGCGGATGGGGGGCCAATGCAAACGTGCCGGTCACCTCAGCGCTCGACACCACAACGGCGAAGGACATTGTGATCAGCAGCATACTCGCCAACGCCGGCGAGACGGTGACGCTGGAATCCTATCTGGTGGAGGTCTTCTACGGCGCGTGACGCGCTTACCAGACGCCGCGCGTGAAGCCAGTGGCGAGATACTGGCCAAGCGTGGGCGCGTAGTACTGGTTCGATGGCAGCGTGCTGGGCGGCAGGGGCTTGGCCTCTCCAGCCAGCACGCGCGCCATCGTCTGGACCACGAGGTCCTGCGACTTCGCAGCCATCAGCGTCATGTAGGTCTGCATATTATCGTTGGCGGCGACGGGTATCTGGTTCGTGGCGAGGATCGGGCCTGTGTCTACGCCAAGATCGACAAGATGCAGCGTCACGCCAAAATGCTCCGGCTTGCCATTGGCGAGCGCGAAATAGCCGCCATTGATGCCGCGATAGGCCGGGTTCACGCCCGAATGATAATTCACCACCGGGCAGGCGCACGCTTCCAGCAGCGGCTTGCGCAACATCCCGGTGGAAGCCACGAACACCGCCTTCGGCTTCAGCACGCGAATCCTCGCCAGCGTCTCGGGATCGTTGAGGTTGTCGACGTCGATGCGCAGATGCGCGGGAACCGGCTCGGCGTCGCACGCGGCGCGCAGCTCCGAAAGCCGTCCGCGCGAGAGCGGCTTGGTCAGCTTCGCTGCCAGTTGTGCGGCCTTCATCGAATAGACCGCGCCAGCGCCCAGCTTCTTCTTGCGCCGCGCCCAGAAGGCCGCTGCAGGCTCGCCGCGTTCCACGATGACGGGGAAATCGCCAAAGCGCCTGCGCAAGGCATTGACCATCGTCCACGCATGCGGGGCGTCGCCCACGAGAGCTATCAGGCCAGAAGTCGGCATCGGGAAAGTCCAGGCAGTTAAGCCCCGGACGCTAGCAGCCCTTGGTTAGTTTCACGGGAAACCGATCGATCAAATTCGATCAATCGCAGCCGTCGCGCTTGGCTTCGTACAAGGGTGACAGGGCCATCGGACCCGGCTCGGGGCCAAGTGTCGTCATGATGCGCAAGGTTTCGCCGGGCGCTTCGATCAGCAGGAACAGCGTGGGCTTCGCGACGGAGCTGTAAACGAGCCAGTTTTTGCCCGCTGGCGCCCAGCTTGGCTTGTCGGCCACAAGGGTCACGGGCTCGGACCCGCGCGTTGCGAGGCTTGCTGAAACGCCATCGCGCGTGAAGGAAAGGATCGCCAGACGCTCGACGGTCGATATGCCGGTCCGGTCCACGCTCCCCTCGATCACAGGCGCATCCACAAAAGGCGGCAGCAGGCGAAGGAAGACGGCGCCCGATCCTTCGCGCGCGATCCAGCACCCCCGCAACCGGTCAACGCGCTCGGCGAGATCATCCGGCAGCTCAGTCGCCAGCAAAAGGGCCGGGGCCGGCGGCGACTGGGCGCAGGCGCCAAGCGCAGCTGTCATTGCAACAAGCGCAACCAGTATTCGCACGTGCATGGATCGTTCTCCCGCCTTGCGATTGTGGGGCCTTATCTTCGGCCGATCAATTCTGTTAGGTTCGCGCCCAGAGACCCGGAGCCTTCCATGACCGTATCCGAAGCCTTCATTCGCGGCATTCCCAAGGCGGAGCTGCACCTGCATATCGAAGGCTCGCTGGAGCCCGAGCTGATGTTTGCGCTGGGCCAGCGCAACAAGGTCGGTATCCCTTTCAGGAGCGTGGAGGAGGTGAGGGCGGCCTACGCCTTCTCCAACCTGCAGGATTTTCTCGACATCTACTATCAGGGCGCCAACGTCCTGCAGACCGAGCAGGATTTCGCGGCCATGGCGATGGCTTATTTCGAGAGGCTCCATGCCGATGGCGGCGTGCACGCCGAAATCTTCTTCGACCCCGAAACGCACACCGATCGCGGCCTGCCGTTCTCCATCGCCATCGATGGCCTGCTGGCCGGGATGAAACAAGCCGAAGCGAAGTTCGGAATCACGTCGAAACTGATCATGTGCTTCCTCCGCCATCTCGACGAGGACTCATCGTTCAGGACTCTGAAATCCGCCGAGCCCTGGCTCGACCGCATCGCCGGCGTCGGCCTCGACAGCTCCGAGCAGGGCCATCCGCCGTCCAAGTTCACGCGCGTGTTCAAGGCAGCGAAAGAGCGCGGCCTCAAGATCGTCGCCCACGCGGGGGAGGAAGGCCCACCGGAGTACGTGCACGAAGCGCTGGATATCCTGCACGTCGACCGTATCGACCACGGCAACCGCGCACTGGAAGACGCCGCCCTCGTGCAGCGGCTGGTGAAGGAGGGGATGACGCTCACCGTCTGTCCGCTCTCCAACCTCAAGCTCTGCGTCGTGCATGATCTCAAGGATCACCCGATGAAACGGATGCTGCGGCTCGGCCTAAAGGCCACCTGCAACTCCGATGACCCCGCCTATTTCGGCGGCTATATCGGCGACAACTACCTGAAGACCGCGCAGGCGGTCGGCCTCACGCGCGAAGACATCATCACGCTGGCGAAGAACTCCTTCACCGGCTCCTTCCTCGATCAGGCGTCGATCGCGGAGCATGTCGCGGCCATTGACGCTTACGCCGCCTCGCACTGAGCGCGATTACGTCAGGGATAGTTGACGGCCGCCTGCCGGCGCTCTCTGCTCCGGTGTGATCCGTGTGGAGCCCGATCCCATGCCCGACTTCACCCTGCCGCCCGGCATTGCCCCGCTGCCCTACGCGCATCTGCTGCAGATCGAGATCGTCGAGGCGTCGAAGGAAGGGATTCGCGGCAAGCTCAAGGTCCGCCCGGAGATGTGCACGGCCGGCCATATCCTGCACGGCGGCGCGATTATGTCCTTCGCCGACACGCTGGGCGCGTTCGGCGCAACGTTTGCGCTGCCTGAAGGCGCAAACGGCACCACCACGCTTGAAAGCAAGACGAATTTCCTCGGCTCCGCCAGGGAGGGCGAAACCGTGCTGGGCCACTGCACGCCCATCCATATCGGCCGCAGAACGTCGGTCTGGCAGACAAAAATCATCACCGAGGCCGGACGCAATGTCGCGCTGGTGACGCAGACCCAGATGGTGCTCTAGACTGTCCTCCGCCAGACGGAGATCAGCATGTCCCTCGAGCGGAAAGCCCGCGCTTATGTCGCCGCCGTCGAAGGCGGCGCCGTGGGCGATGATCTGGCCAGCTTCTATCATCCCGACGCTGTGCAGTACGAGTTCCCGAACCGGCTGATCCCACGCGGCATCCAGCGCGACCTTGCCGCCATCCTTGAAGGCGCCGAGCGCGGCTCCAAGCTGATGGAGCGTCAGATCTACGACATCCACACGGTCACGGAAGTTGGCGACCGCGTGATTCTCGAATACACTTGGACGGGATATCCCAGCGAACCCGTCGGCACGGTGCGGGCAGGCGAGGCCATGCGCGCGCGCATCTGCCAGGTGATCGAGTACGAAGACGGGCTGATCATCCGCCAGCGCAACTATGATTGCTTCGAGCCGTTCTGATGGTCATGCGCGCATCCGCTTTCGCCTGTCTTGCCCTGCTGCTCTCGGCCTGCGGTGGCGAACCGGCGCCTGACACGGCTGAGGAGACGCCGGCCGAAGCGCTCGATCCCGCCATCGCGGCGGCTGCGGCTGCCGAAGCGGCAGCGCTTGCCACCTGCGGCGCCGTCACGGCGGAAGGATATTGCGGCATCCGTTTCGGAATGACGGCGGAAGCCGCAGCAGCGGCCTTTCCCGTGCAGCTGGAAAGCTACGAGATCGCGTCAGGCGAGACGCCCGACCCTGCGCGGTGCCACGAGCTGTTCGCCGTCGAGCCGGTGACGGGCTTCAGTCTGCTGGTTGAGAACAACGCTGTCGGCCGCGTGGATTTCCTCACCCCAACCGCACGCACGTCAAATGGCTTCGGCGTCGGCAGCAAGGCCGGCGCAATCCGCGCCGCGTTTGGCGCGGCCGTCAGCGAAACGCCAAGCACATATGAGCCCGAGATCACTGACCTGAGCGTCGCGCAGGGCCCCACGAAATTCGTGTTCGAGATCGACGATGATATCGTGCGATCGTGGCGCGCAGGTGTTGCGCCCAGCATCGACTATCCCGCGCATTGCGGTTGAGTAGAGAACTCAGCCTTTTTTGAGCGTTGCCTCGAGAACCGCGCGGGCATTCGCGCCGAGCTCCGGATGCGCCAGCGCCATTGCCGCGAACGCTTCGAGATAGAGAAGCTTGTCGCCGCAATCATAGTCCTGGCCGGCATATTTGAAGGCGTGGAAGTCTTGCTGGCCCATCAGCCGCTGCATCGCGTCGGTGAGCTGGATCTCGCCGCCCGCGCCCGGCGTTTGCGTCGCCAGCAGATCGAACACTTCGGGTTGCAGGATATAGCGACCGGTGATCTTGAGGCGCGACGGCGCCTTCTCGATCGGCGGCTTCTCAACCATGCCCTTCATCTTCACAAGCGGGCCCTGATCGCCGGCGGTCACCGGATCGATCACGCCATACTGGTTGACGCGCTCCTGCGGAACTTCGTCGACCGCGATGATGTTGCCGCCAACCTCGTTGTAGGCGTCGACCATCTGCTTCAGGCACGAGCCGCCCTTGCCCTTCACGATCACATCGGGAAGCAGCACGGCAAAGGGCTCGTCACCGATAATGTCACGCGCACACAGAACGGCATGGCCAAGGCCAAGCGCGGCCTGCTGGCGCGTGAAGCTTGCGGCGCCCGGGGGAAGGGCGGCGGCGCGCACCTCGGCAAGGATGGCGTCTTTCTTCTTGGCTTCCAGCGTGTGCTCAAGCTCGAACGCCTTGTCGAAATAGTCCTCGATGACGTGCTTGTTGCGGCCCGTGACGAACACGAAATGCTCGATGCCTGCCTCGCGGGCCTCATCCACCACGTACTGGATCGAGGGACGGTCGAACACCGTCAGCATTTCCTTCGGCACCGCCTTGGTGGCCGGCAGCACGCGCGTGCCAAAACCTGCGACGGGCAGAACGGCCTTGCGAACGGGTTTCATGGTAAATTCCCCAAATGGCATCGTGGCTCAACTCGCGACAGGCAGACTAGCACGCGGCAGGCATTTGCCCGTTAAGTGCAATCTGTCTGCCAGCCCCGGCGGTGGGGCTTAACGCCAACCCGCTACTCGACCGTTACGGATTTCGCGAGATTTCGCGGCTGATCCACGTCCGTGCCCTTCTCGACGGCGACGTGATAGGCCAGCAGCTGCAGGGGAACTACCGTCACAATCGGCTGGATCACGCGCTCGCAGTCGGGCAGCTCGATCGTGCCCCAGGGCGCATTTCCAGCCTGCTTGATGCCGGCCTTGTCCGACACCAGCAGAACCTTGCCGCGCCGCGCCGCAACTTCCTGAAGGTTGGACAGCGATTTTTCCAGCAGGTGATCGTGCGGCGCCGCCATGATCACCGGCGTAAGCTCGTCGATCAGCGCGATCGGCCCGTGCTTCAGCTCGCCTGAGGCATAGCCCTCGGCGTGGATGTACGAGATTTCCTTCAGCTTCAGCGCGCCTTCGAGCGCAATCGGATAATGCTGCCCGCGGCCAAGATAGAGCACGTCGCGCGCCTTCGCGATTTCCGGCGCCAGCGCCATGATCTGCTTTTCGGTCTTCAGCGCATCCCCGATCAGGCGCGGAAGCTCGATCATCGCGCCAATATAGGTCCGCTCGTTCTCGCGAGAGAGGAAGCCGCGCTGCCGCCCCGCTGCAATCGCGGTCGCAAGCAACGCGCACAGCTGCGCGGTGAACGCCTTGGTGGAAGCAACACCGATCTCGACACCCGCCAGCGTTGGCAGGATCGCGTCGCACTCCCGCGCGATGGAGGAGGTCGGAACGTTGACGACCGCCGCCGTCATCACGCCCTTGGACTTGCAGTATTCCATCGCCGCCTTGGTGTCCGCCGTCTCGCCCGACTGCGTCACCATGAT
>NCEM01000069.1:0-2107 GCA_002280725.1 Alphaproteobacteria bacterium 32-64-14 | reverse complement strand
TCGAACTGCGTGAAGTCGAGCGCCTTCTTGCCCTCGCGCGTCGGAAGCACAGCCTTCAGGTCATATGCATCGATGTACGCGGAAACCGTGCGGCCCACAAAGTCAGGCTGCTCGTAGATTTCCTTCTGCATGAAGTGGCGATAATTGCCCTTCTCGGCGGCAGCGCCTGCAGCCGGCACATGCGTCTCCGCGCGTTGCACTGTCTTGCCCGAGCCGTCGAACACCTCGAACGAGGTGCGCGTCAGAACGCACCAGTCGCCTTCCTCCAGATAAATCACGCGCTGCGTGAACGGACCGACCGCCAGCGCGTCGGAACCCAGGAACATTTCCGTCTCGCCAACGCCGATCACCAGAGGCGATCCGCGCCGCCCGCCGAGGATCAGGTTTTCCTCGCCCTCGATGATCGCCGCGATGGCGAACGCGCCGCGCAGCTGGTCCAGCGTCGCCTTGAAGGCATCCTTGGGCGACAGGCCCTTGCTCAGGCTCTCGTCGATCAGGTGGGCGATGGTCTCCGAATCGGTTTCGGTCTCGAACTTCCGCCCACGGGCTTCCATCGCCTCGCGCAGCTCGCGGAAGTTCTCGATGATGCCGTTGTGCACGATGGCGACCCGGCCGGAGGCGTGCGGGTGGGCGTTGGTCTCGTTCGGCTGGCCGTGGGTCGCCCAGCGGGTATGCCCGATGCCGACCGTGGCCCTGGTGGGCGTGTCCTTCACCTTGGCGTCGAGGTTGGAAAGCTTGCCCGGCGCCCGAAGACGCTTCAGTTTCCCAGCCTCCAGCAGAGCCACGCCGGCCGAATCATAGCCACGGTATTCCAGCCGCTTCAGCGCCTCGACGAGGCGGGGGGCTGCTGGCTGTTCGCCAAGGATACCGATAATGCCGCACATAAAGGGTCTGCTCCGGACTGCGTACGCGCCGCTGATCTAGGCGAAGCGTTTGCTTAAGGTATTGCAAAACATGGCGGGGGTCCGTCATGAAATTCACGGTTTCACGGCGGGTTATGGTGTTTCTGCTATCGCCGTGAGCCTTATCCCGCCGCCCGCGAAGAATTGCAGGCGAGTTAGAGTGAGAGACGATGACGGCTCGCAAGTTTTTCGGCACCGACGGCATCCGCGGAACCGCCAACGCCTGGCCGGTTACGCCCGAAATGGCCATGCGGCTCGGCATGGCCGCCGCCACCCATTTCCGCAAGGCCGATCCACGCCGGCATCTCGTCGTCATCGGCAAGGACACCCGCCTGTCCGGCTACATGCTGGAGCCCGCGCTAACCGCCGGTTTCACCGCCAAGGGCATGGATGTTGTCCTGTTCGGCCCTCTCCCGACGCCGGGCGTCGCCATGCTGACCCGGAGCTTGCGCGCTGACCTCGGCGTGATGATCTCCGCCTCGCACAATTCCTATCAGGACAACGGCATCAAGCTGTTCGGACCGGACGGCTACAAGCTGTCGGACGATGCCGAACTCGCCATCGAAGAACTGATGACCCATCCGCTGGACGAAGGCCTCGCCGCCCCGCCGGATCTCGGCCGCGCCCAGCGCGTGGACGATGCGCAATCGCGCTATGTCGAGATCGTCAAATCCACCTTCCCGCGCAAGCTACGCCTCTCGGGCCTGCGCATCGTGATCGATTGCGCCAACGGCGCCGCCTACAAGGTCGCCCCCAAGGCGCTGTACGAACTCGGCGCCGAAGTGTTCGCCATCGGTGACGAGCCGAACGGCTTCAACATCAACCGCGAAGTCGGCTCCACCGACACGCGCGCCATGGCCGACGCCGTCCACCGCTACCGCGCCGACATCGGCATCGCGCTCGATGGCGATGCAGACCGCGTCGTGATGTGCGACGAGCATGGCCGCACCATCGATGGCGACCAGTTGCTCGGCCTCATTGCCCAGTCGTGGAAACAACAGGGACGCCTGTCGAAGAAAGCCGTCGTCGCCACCGTCATGTCCAACCTCGGCCTCGAGAACCATCTCAAGGGCCTCGGCGTCGCACTTGAGCGCACGCAGGTGGGCGACCGCTACGTCGTCTCGCGCATGCTGGAGAAGGGCATCAATGTCGGCGGCGAACAGTCCGGCCACATCGTGCTCTCCGATTTCTCCACCACGGGCGAT
>NCEM01000068.1 GCA_002280725.1 Alphaproteobacteria bacterium 32-64-14 | reverse complement strand
CAGGAAGTCGAAGTCCAGATCATCAAGATCAACCCGGATACGCAGCGTATCTCGCTCGGCATGAAGCAGCTGATGACCGATCCGTGGGATGGCGTCTCCGCCAAATACCCGGTCGGCGCCAAGCTGACGGGCCGCGTCACCAACATCACCGACTACGGCGCGTTCGTGGAACTGGAAGATGGCGTCGAAGGCCTGATCCACGTCTCCGAAATGTCGTGGACCAAGAAGAACGTGCACCCCGGCAAGATCATCTCGTCCAGCCAAGAAGTCGACGTGATGGTGCTGGACGTGGACGCCGAGAAGCGCCGCATCTCGCTGGGCCTCAAGCAGGTCATGAACAATCCGTGGGAAGCCTTCCAAGCTGAACACCCGATTGGCACGAACATCGAAGGCGAAGTGCGCGGCATCACCGAGTTCGGCATGTTCGTCGGCCTCGGCCCCGATCTCGATGGCATGGTCCACATCAACGACATCGACTGGAACGTCCCGGGCGAAGAAGCCATCAAGAAGTACAACAAGGGCGACAGCGTCTCGGCGCGCGTTCTCGACATCGACATCGAGAAGGAGCGTATCTCGCTGGGCATCAAGCAGCTCAGCCAGGATCCGACCGAAACGATCGACCTGCGCAAGAACTCGATCGTCACCACGACTGTCACCGAGATCACCTCGGGCGGCATCGAAGTGTCGATCGCCGACGGCGCCATGAAGTCGTTCATTCGCAAGGCTGACCTCGCGCGCGATCGCGGCGACCAGCGTCCGGAGCGTTTCGCTGTGGGCGACAAGGTCGACGCTCTCGTCACCGCGTTCGACAAGGCGGGCCGCAAGGTCTCGCTGTCGGTCAAGGCGATGGAAATCAAGGACGAGAAGGAAGCCGTGGAACAGTACGGTTCGGCCGACTCGGGCGCTTCGCTGGGCGACATCCTCGGCGCGGCCCTCAAGAACGCGAAGAAGGAAGACTAGTCTTTCTGTCTTCGAGACGATCTGCAGGCGCCCTTCCGGATATCCGGGAGGGCGTTCTGCTTTTCGGCGAGTGGGTCCGGGGATTCCTTCGGGATTCAGCTGCGGCGGGTCGCCCGTGAGCCGGAATGAAACGCTCCGGACCGATAAGTAGCAAGCTATCAGCGAAAATCTCTTGCCTTCCTCGACTCTTAGCGCAATTTTGCGGTCATGCTGCGCTCCGAACTGATTACCAAGCTGGCCGAGGAAAACCCGAACCTGAAGGTTCGCGAGGTCGAGCGGATCGTCGATGTGATCTTCGACGAGATCGCCGGCGCGCTTGAGCGGGGTGACCGTGTGGAGCTTCGCGGCTTTGGCGCGTTCTCGGTGCGCAAGCGCGACGCGCGCACCGGACGCAACCCGCGTACGGGCAATTCGGTTTCGGTCGAGGCCAAGCATGTGCCTTTCTTCAAGGCCGGCAAGGAACTGCGCTCGCGGCTCAACAACGGGCAAGACCCGGAAGACCGCACCTGATTCGCCTGTCCGCTAATTTGCTTGTCCGCTAACGATTGGCGCGCCGCCGGGAATAGCCGGCTTTCCTGATTCGGGCTGGACGGCTGTCCGGCACATTGCGAGACTGTCATCGGCGTCATTCGCGCGCCGTGCGGCAGGAGGGGAGATATCTTGCTCAAGGAATTCCGTGACTTCGCCATGCGAGGCAATTTCGTCGATCTCGCAATCGGCGTGATCATCGGCGCGGCCTTCGGGCTTATCGTCAATTCGCTGGTGGCCGATATTTTCATGCCGATCATCGGGGTAGCTACCGGGGGTGTGAACTTCGCCGACCTCGTCTACCCGCTCAAGGCCGCCACCATTGACGCAAGCGGCAAGGACGTGCCCGCCGTGGTGATCGCATATGGCAAATTCATCCAGTTCACGATCAACTTCCTGATCGTCGCCTTCGCCATGTTCATGGTGGTGAAGGGGATGAATCGTATGAAGAAAAAGGAAGCTGAAGCTCCTGCGGCTCCGCCTGTGCCGACCGCGGAAGAGAAACTGCTGGTCGAGATCAGGGACTTGCTTGCCAAGGGCCGCTGATGTATTTGGGCGGCCTTAGTAGAGTGATGTAGCGTGCGAAAGGGGCGGCCTCGACGGCCGCCCTTTTTGTTTCTGGCCTTGGTCTGTCTTTGCCACGGGGCCATTTGAGCTGAGTCTGTATTCGGAGAGCCGGGACATGGTCAGCGTGAAAATCTGCGGCCTGACGCGCGAAGCTGACGTCGATATGGCGATGGAAGCCGGGGCCGACATGATTGGCGTGGTGATCGTCGAGACGAGCCCGCGCTTCGTGGATATCGACAAGGCGCAGGCGCTGATCCGGCGCGCGGCGGAACTGGGCGCCGAGCCGTGGGTGGTCGCCACCGTCGCCGTGCCCTGGCTCGACAAGCTGGTGGACGAGACGCCCGAGATCGGCGCGGTGCAGCTGCACGGCAAGGAGACGCCCGGGCAGGTGGCGTTCTTCTCGCGCCGGCATCAACTCGTGCCAGTGATCAAGGCGATGGGCATCGCGCGGCCACGTGACCTTGCAGATGCGGCTGCCTTCGAGGCGGCCGACGCCTTCCTGTTCGACGCCAAGCCGCCGAAGGACTCCGATCGCGAAGGCGGCCATGGCCGCAGCTTCGACTGGTCGATCCTCAAGGGCTTCCGCGTCAACGATCACGAGGACTGGACGCTGTCGGGTGGTCTGACGCCCGAGAACGTCGCTGAGGCGATCGCGAAGTCGGGCACTGCCGCGGTGGACGTGTCGTCCGGCGTCGAGAGCAGCCCGGGTGTGAAAGACAGGGCGAAAGTCGAGGCCTTCATCAAGGCGGCGAAGGCTGCGGGCTAAAGGCCCCACTGGCATCTTCTGCATCCGCAGCGCTGATCTTACCTTCTGTCACAGCCGCGCTATGTCGATGTGTCATCCTGCCGGCGAATCGCCGTCCTGCATATTTGCGATGTCACACAAAGGAAGCCTCGTGTCCCTCAATCCCGAAACAAACCCGGCGCTCCTGTTTCCGAACCTGGAGCCGTTGATCCTTCTCGCCGCTCCGCTCTTCGCGATGCCGGAAGACGACGAGGAAGAAGAAGACGCCGATGAAGACGAGGATGACGGCGATGAAAACGAGGACGAAGAAGACGAGGGTGACGAAGAGGACGCAGAGGACGAAGACTAGTCCGGCTTTGGCCGGCTAGGCGCCAAGCTTCCCGCCACGTCACCGCTAGCCCCATATCCATAATGCTGCGAGCGTGCGTCCTTCGAATGGGGAGGACACAATGGGCGAAGCGACGCACGGGGCGGAGGAAGCTGCCGGGGAGGTAGCGCCAACAGCAGCGGCAACCAAGCGGCTGATCAATCTGAGGAGCGCGGCGCTGGTCGCCGAGATCGTCGGCGGTCTCGCCGTGGTGGTGTCGCTGATCTTCGTCGGGCTTGAGCTGGCGCAGGCCAACAAGCTGGAACGCAACGCCGCCATGCAGCGCCAGATCGCAGCCGTCACGGCTCTCCAGCAGTCGGTGACCGATCAGCTCGACGTAGTTTCGGCGCTCGGAAGAGCAGCCAGGGGCGAGCCGCTTACACCTCTCGAGCGGGTCAAAGTCGAAGCTTACGTCATGTTTTCTGACCACACCTGGGAGGGGCTGTACCTCCAGTATCTCGACGGCCAGGTCGACAAGGATCTCTGGGAGGCGCAGCGCACGCAGGCGCGGTTGATCAACAATAATCCCGTGTTCAGGGCGGTGTGGAATGAGCGCCGGGTGTGGTTCACTCCTCGCTATCGCGCGTTCCGCGACGCCGAATTCGCGAGCGCAACCAGCGAGGAGATGAACTGGGACTACTTCAAGGCGCTCGAACGGCCACAGCCGGCGGCGCCTGTTCCGGCAGAGGCGTCCAAGCCATGACCCTCAATGACCTGAACGCCATCGCACAGACGCTCGGCGTCGTCGCTGTGATCATGTCGCTGGTCTTTGTCGGCTACCAGATCCGGCAGAACACCAAACATGCCCGCGCGCAGATCCAGTCTGCGCGCGTCGACCGGCTCATGGCGCAGATGATCGGTTTCTCCGACGCCGACAAGTGCGCCGCTTATCTCCGCGGCAATGGCCGCGAGCCGACGCCCGAGGCGATTCAGGAACGCCAGTTCTACATGCAGTGCCTCGCCCAGCTCGGCGTGATGGCGGATGTCTTCCACCAGCATCAGGAAGGCCTTCTGGGCGATGAGCAGTTCGTCGGCGTCGTCGAGACCTACAAGCGTTGGCTCGTCGAGCCGGGCTTCCGCCGCATCACGCTGGACTTCCACGCGATGATGAAGGACCGCACGCCTGCGTTCTCCAGCTTCATCGATTCGCTCCTGCCGCCGGAGCCGCCCAAGCCGTCAGAGTAGGGACGTGGAATCGGCCGCGCGGCCCGGCTAGTCGAACCCCACGAACACGGCGGCTTCCGCGATCGGCTTCCGCTCTGACACAACGGCGTTGGCCGGGAATGTGTCGTCGGGCCAGCCGAGCGCGATGCTTTTCATGATCACCTGATCGGCGGGGATATTCGCATGCTCGCGCACGACAGGCGACTGCATGATGCCCTGGCTGTTGATGACCGTGCCGAGGCCGCGTGACCAGGCTGCGTTGACCAGCGCATTGGCGAGGCCGCCGCAATCGAACGGCGTATCGTCGCTGCCGTCGAGGTCGCGGTCATAGGTGATGATGACGCACACCGGCGCATCGAACTGGCGGAAACCGCGCATCACCCAGTCCTGCCGCGCGTCCTTGTCGTCGCGGGCGATGCCCATCGCGCTGAACAGCTGCTTGGCGACGCCGATCTGCCGCTCGCGGTGCTTGCCGGCGAAGGGCTGGCCGATGCGGAATTCGCGCGAGTGGGGGATGCCGGCGAGGTTGCGCTCGGTGTTGCCGGCCCGGATGCGGTCCAGCGGCTCGCCGGTGATGACGTAGAAATGCCAGGGCTGGGTGTTCATGGAGGTGGGCGCGCGCATGGCCAGCGCGAGCACTTCTTCGATCACCTCGCGCGGCACCGGATCGCGCTTGTAGCCGCGGATGCTGCGGCGGCCGAAAACCACTTCGTCGTACTGCATGGAATACCCTGGAGACTGGTCGGAGTTGGGGTCAGGCGGTCTGCGGCTCGTACTGCCCTGCGGCGAAGCCTTCGGCCAGCTTGAATTTCTGGATCTTGCCGGAGCCGGTGAGCGGCCAGGCGTCGACCCAGATCCAGTAGGCCGGCGTCTTCTGCGCCGCGAGCCGCTCGCGGATGAAGGCCTTCAGCTCGGCGGGCGAGGGCCGCTCGCCGCCGCCACAGCGCATGAAACAGGCGACCTGCTCGCCCCATTTCTCGTCAGCCACGCCGACGACAGCGATCTCGGCGATGGCGGGGTGTTCGAGCAGGGCGTTCTCGATCTCGGCGGGGAAGAGGTTCTCGCCGCCGCGGATGATCATCTCCTTCACGCGCCCGGTGATCTTCACGTAGCCGCGCGAATCCATGCGGCCGAGATCGCCGGTGTGGAGCCAGCCTTCGGCGTCGATGGTCTTGGCGGTGGCTTCGGGATTGTCGTTGTAGCCGAGCATGACCTGGTATCCGCGCGCGCAGATCTCGCCTTGCTCGCCGATGGGAACGACGGCGTTCGCCGCCGGGCTGCGGATCGAGATTTCGGTATGGGCGACAGGCTGGCCGATGGTCTGCGTCAGGTCTTCTTCGGTATCCTCAAACCAGGTCTGGGTCAGGACGGGGGAGGTCTCGGTCTGGCCATAGACGATCTGGATCGGTGCGCCGAACACGGCCCGCGCCTTGCGGCAGAGTTCCGGCGGCACCATCGAGCCGCCGGACATGATGCGGTGGATGGAGGAAACATCGGCGCCGGATTTTTCCACTGCCTCGATCAGGGCGACGAGCATGGTGGGCACGCCGAGGATGAATCTGGTTCGCTCGCGCGCGATGACGTGGACAATCGTTGCGGGATCAAACATCGGGGCGAGCAGCATGGTTGCGCCGGTGGCGAGACCGCCAAGCACGAGCACGGCACAGCCCGTGGTGTGGAAGAGCGGCATGTGATGCACGAAGCTGTCGCCGGGCTTGAGGCCTGCACGGACCATCGTGTCGATGCCGTTGCGGACGAGGCCGTGATGGTGGAGCAGCGCGCCTTTGGGAAAGCCGGTAGTGCCGGACGTATACTGGATCTGCACCGGGTCATCCGGCTTTGGCGAGCGAAGGGCGCCGATATCGGCGCCGGCATAGAGGGCGGCGTGGTCGGTGAGCAGGATGCGATGGCGAATCGCCGGAATCTCGTCACAGGCGGCGTCCGCGATGGCCTGCATCGGATTGCCGCGGAATTCGGCGACATAGTAGATCGCCTCCGCGCGCGACTGTTCGAGCACGTATTTCAGCTCGCGCTTCTGGTAGGCCGGGTTGACCGTGACCAGCGTGACGCCCGCCAGGCCGCAGGCCAGTTCCAGCAGCACCCACTCCGGCAGGTTGTTGGCATAGGCGGCGATGCGGGCGCCCTCGGCATGGCGGGAGGCGAGGGCGCGGGCGAGGCGCTGCGCATCGGCGAGGAGTTCGGCGTAGGTCCAGATGCGCTGGATGGCGCCGTCGTAGCCCACCTCCTTCAGCGCCGGCTGGCCGGGGACGCGGGCGGCGGAGGCGCGCAGCATGTCGCCGATGGTGAGTGGCGCAGGATCGGGCCCGCCTTGCGCGGGAAACAGCGATTCCTTGAGTGCGATGTCGTACATGGCGTCCGTCCCATTCGTTCTGGCAGACTCTACTCCCCGGATGCGGGAGGGAAAGCCGGACGTGGGGGAAAGGCCCCTTGGAGCGAAGGCGGGGACGGTCTATGGGACCGCCATGACAGACGCTGCGAAACCCTCCCCCAATTCCTGGAGCCAATGGCCGGACGCCAACGGGCGGTTCGGCGAGTTTGGCGGGCGGTATGTGGCCGAGACGCTGATGCCGCTGGTGCTCGATCTTGAGCAGGAATACGCGCGCGCCAAGGCGGACCCGAGCTTCCAGGCCGAGTTTGACTGGCTGCTGGAACACTACGTCGGCCGGCCCTCGCCGATGTACTACGCTGAGCGCCTGACAAAGCATTTCGGCGGTGCGAAAATCTACTTCAAGCGTGACGAGCTGAACCACACGGGCGCACACAAGATCAACAACTGCATCGGTCAGGTCCTACTGGCCCGCCGGATGGGCAAGACGCGCATCATCGCGGAAACCGGGGCGGGGCAGCACGGCGTTGCAACGGCCACGATCTGCGCGCGCTTCGGCCTGCCGTGCGTGGTGTTCATGGGCGAGACGGATGTCGAGCGCCAGAAGCCGAACGTGTTCCGCATGAAGCTGCTGGGCGCGGAAATCGTGCCGGTGTCCTCGGGCACGGGCACTCTGAAGGATGCGATGAACGAAGCACTGCGGGATTGGGTCACCAACGTCGCGAACACGTTCTACGTCATCGGCACCGCCGCAGGCCCGCACCCCTATCCGATGCTGGTGCGCGATTTCCAGAGCGTAATCGGGCGCGAGGCGCGCGAACAGATCCTGAAACAGGAAGGTAGGTTACCCGATGTTCTGGTCGCGGCGATCGGCGGCGGCTCGAACGCGATCGGCCTGTTCCATCCCTTCCTTGAAGACGAAGGCGTGCGGATGATCGGCGTCGAAGCTGGCGGGCATGGCGTCGATACGCCGATGCACGCGGCTTCGCTCTCGGGCGGGCAGCCGGGCATCCTGCATGGCAACCGCACCTACCTGCTGCAGGACAAGGACGGCCAGATCATCGACGCACACTCGATCTCTGCCGGCCTCGACTATCCCGGCATCGGCCCCGAGCACGCCTTCCTGCACGAGACCGGTCGCGCGGAGTATCGCACCTGCACCGACAAGGAAGCGCTCGATGCGTTCCAGCTTTGCACCAAGCTCGAGGGCATCATTCCGGCGCTGGAGCCCGCGCATGCTTTGGCCCGCGTTGGCGACATCGCGAAAGAGCTGGGCAAGGACGGGCTCATCGTGATGAACATGTGCGGCCGTGGCGACAAGGACATCTTCTCCGTCGCCGGGCATCTGGGGATGAAGATCTAGGCGCTGATGCGGGGGCAGGGATCGTGAAGCTAGGTCCAGCAGTGTTCATGGGACTTGTCGCGCTTACCGCATCCGCCTGCGTCAGCGCTGCCCCATCGCAGAACAACGCCTTGCAGGCCGAGGTGCGGCAGTCGGTGGCGGACGCGCAGGCGCGGCAGCAAGCGAGCCGGTATGTGTTGCCGGACGTCCTCGATCTGCCGCTATGGCCGGGGCATCTGCTGGCGCCGGAGTGCGTGGCTGACCCGGCGCGGTCAGCCTGCGTCGTGATCGTTGCGGGCAAGGGTGACGCCGAAGCCTACAAGAGCCGCGACGGCTACATCGCCGTGCTTGAAGCAAAAGGCTGGCAGATGAAGTGGCCGCGCGACGAGGCGCCCGTGCTACTGCAATCCGCGTCCGACCCGCATCACTGCGTGCAGATTTCATTCGGGGTGTGGGACGACGGCAGGGCGGCGCGCATCCGGCTGAAGCCCATGCTTCGTTTCGAACTCGATCCGCCACAGGTCGACTGCGAGAACCCGGGCGAGACCCCGCCGGAGTTGACGGTTATCCCGGGTCATCGCGGCTAGGCTTGCTCGCGCGCAAGTATCTACAACGTGAAATTGACCGCGAGCGGCTTCACGCGCGCGCTCTCACCGTGCAGAACAAGCGCAAGAAACTGGAGGCAGCGATGACCACACACACTGGATCATGCCATTGCGGCAAGGTTGCTTTCGAGGTCGACGGAAGTTTCGGCGGCGCGCTGGTGTGCAACTGTTCCTACTGCCGCCGCGCGGGACACATGCTGGCGTTCACGACGCCTGAGCATTTCCGGCTCAAGACGCCCCAGAAGGATGTCTCGACCTATTTGTTCAACACGCAGACGATCAACCACTACTTCTGCGCCAATTGCGGAATCTCGACGCATGGCGGCGGTGTCGCGCCGGATGGCAAGCAGATGGTGGCGGTGAACCTGCGCTGCGTGACCGACATCGATCTCGACACGCTTGAAATTCAGACCTTCGACGGCGCCAAACTATAGAGCGCCCGATCAGTAGCTAGGGAGGGCGAAGGTGCTGCCGGTCTGCTCTTTGAGGCATGCCGCAAGCGACGCGGCGACCTGTTTGCTAAAATCGCTATTGCCGGCGACGGTGAGCAGCTCCTGCGTCATGACCCCGCCATTGTCGGTGACGATGGACAGGTCCTTGCTGGAGATCACGCTGGCCCGGCCGTTCGCCACGACGTTGGCGTGCGCAAGCTCGACCCGCAGCAGATCGATCACGATGTATCCCGGCGTGAACATGCCATTGTCCTTCAGCACCGGGTCCGCGCGTTTGACCTGGCTGTAGAAGGTGATCGCGATACGTTGCGATGACGTCGTCATTGGTCGGGCCGGGTGGCTTCGAGGGCTGGCGTTCCCTCTTTGTTGCGGTGCGGCATCGGGAAGCGCGGAGGGGGGTAGGTGCAGGGGCCGTTTTCAGGTATCAACCCCGCCTTCCGCCCCATCTGGGCGCTCGAGACGTGCTCCTTGGCCAGGTCCATTTAGAAGCGCATTTCCCCCAACATGACCGCCGACCGCATATCCGCGACTTTTGCCGCCTGCCGTGCGCAGGGCCGCGCCGCGTTCGTCGGCTATCTGATGGCCGGAGACCCGGACATCGAGACAAGCTTCAGCAATATCAAGGCTCTGGCTGAGTCCGGCGTCGATATCATCGAGTTGGGCGCGCCTTTCACCGATCCGATGGCCGATGGTCCGGCTATCCAGAAGGCAGCGCTGCGTGCACTCGCGGCTGGCGCGAACCTTAACTCTACGTTAGAAATCGCGCGCCGGTTCCGTCTCGTTGACACTTCGACGCCTCTGATCGTGATGGGCTATGCCAACCCGATCCACCGCATGGGTTATTCCGCGTTTGCGCGTGCTGCCGCCGACGCCGGCGTTGATGGCGTGATCACCGTGGACTTGCCGCCGGAAGAAGACGCCCCGCTGCGCCAGGAGCTTGCAGCGCATGGCCTCGCGGTTATCCGCCTCGCGACGCCGACCACCACGGAACAGCGGATGGAGCGGATCGCCGATGGCGCGTCCGGCTTCGTCTATTACGTCTCTGTCGCGGGTGTGACTGGCGCAGGAATAGGCGCCGAGGCGGACATTTCCGCTGGCGTAAACCAGGCCCGTCGACTCTCGAATTTGCCTGTGGCTGTTGGATTTGGTGTGCGTACGCCGGAGCAAGCTGCTGCTTTCGCGCGTATTTCTGATGGCGTTGTGGTCGGGTCGGCGCTGGTTGAAGAGGTCCGCGCGGCAGTGGAGCAGGGCGATCCTGCGTCTTCTGTCAAGCGAATAAGTGTGGTTGCTAAGTCACTGTCAAACGCCATAGCTATGGCGCGTACAGAGCGGAGCGTTCATTGAACTGGCTGACAAACCTTCCCCCGGGGCTGAAATCCATCTTCGCCAAGAGGGACGATTCCGAAGGCGATAGCCTTTGGGTTAAATGCCCGAAGACGGGCGAGCTGGTCTACCGGCAGGAGCTTGAGAGCGCCTATTGGGTGACGCCGTCGGGCGCGCACATGCGCATCAGCCCGGAGCAGCGCTTCGAATACATGTTCGATGGCGGCCTGTGGACGGACATCCCGATGCCGCCCGTGCAGAAGGACCCGCTGAAGTTCAAGGACGACAAGCGGTATACGGACCGTCTGAAATCCGCGAAGGCCAAGACCGGCCGCGAGGATTGCATGGCCGCCGCTCACGGCTTCGCCCTGATGCAGATGCCGCGCACCGTGCTGGCTGTGCAGGACGTCAAGCGCGCGAAACTTCCCTACATCGTCGTCCTGTCCGACCCGACGTCGGGCGGCGTGCTGGCGTCCTACGCCATGCTGGGTGACGTCCAGATCGCCGAGCCGCAGGCGCAGCTCGCCTTCACCGGGCCGCGCGTGATTGAAGCCACCATCAGGGAAAAGCTGCCGGAAGGCTTCCAGCGTTCGGAATTCCTCCGCGAACGCGGCATGGTGGACATCGTGTGCCACCGCAAGGAACTGACGCCGACCATCGGCGCGATCCTCGGCATGCTGATGCCATCGTCGCGTCCGAAGCGCGCCAAAGTGGTCGAGCAGGTCGCGGCGAAGTAGTTTTCGGTATTTCGGGATTTGATGCGGCGCTCTGAAAGGAGCGCCGCATTTGTTTTGACGTGGTGGCGCCAGCTACTGCGTTGAAACTTCGCGTGCCTCGAACGGTGTGTCCTTGTAGGCGGCGCCAAGATCGGTTGCGATTGCTGGCGACGCGCCGGGTACGTTGAGGCTTGAGCGCAGGTGGGCGACCGTGACGTGCTGGATGATGGCCCAGCCAGTCCTGGTATCGAGGTCTCCGGGGCGGCATCCATTCTGGGCGAGATCGAGCAGGCCGGCGGGCACGGGCAGGCC
>NCEM01000067.1 GCA_002280725.1 Alphaproteobacteria bacterium 32-64-14 | reverse complement strand
CCCCCCACGCGGCGAACGGTTCGAGGGCGTGCTGCCGCCGGTCTCGCGGGCGCCGTGCTTTGCGATCCGCAAGCCTGCATCGCGCGTGTTCACGCTGGACGACTATCAAGCCTCCGGCGTCATCACCCCTGAACAGGCCGCCACCCTGCGCGCGGCCATACGTGATCACGCCAACATCATGGTCGCGGGCGGTACAGGTTCGGGCAAGACGACGCTCGCCAACGCCCTGCTCCACGAGATCGCGCAGCTCGGCGAGCGCGTTGTCATTCTGGAGGACACGCGCGAGCTGCAGTGCGCAGCAGAAGACGTGGTGGCCCTGCGCACACAGCCAGGGTCGGTCTCGCTGTCGGACCTTGTCCGATCTACGCTCCGGCTTCGTCCTGACCGCATCGTTGTGGGGGAAGTGCGTGGTCCCGAAGCCCTCGACCTACTCAAGGCGTGGAACACGGGTCATCCGGGCGGCATCGCGACGCTCCACGCTAACTCGGCGCAGGCGGTTCTGTCCCGGCTTGAACAGCTCACCATGGAAGTCTGCGAGACGCCGCCCCGGGCGCTGATCGCGGAAGCCATCGATCTCATCGTCTTTGTGGAGCGCGGTGGCCCTGCCGGTCGTCGCATCCCGGAAATCCTCGCGCCCAAGGGCATGCGCCCTCAAGCGCCGGACCCCTACGCACCCCGGCCCGGGGCGCGAGGCGCTGACGCGCCTGAACCTGGCAAAAGTGAACCCACCAACAGGAGTGAACCATGAGACTGACCAAGACGCTGCGCGCAATCACGCGCGCAGCAAGCCTCGGCGCCACCGCCGTCCTCATCAGCGGGGCCGCGCACGCGGCAACCGCCGGCGGCGGCATGCCGTGGGAAGGCCCGCTGACGGCGGTGCTGGATTCCATCACCGGCCCGGTCGCGCGGATCGTCGCCATCCTGATCATCGTCGCAACCGGTCTCACCCTGGCGTTCGGCGATGTCGGCCAGGGCTTCAAGAAGCTCCTGCAGATCCTGTTCGGTCTCGCCATCGCGTTCGCTGCGGCGAGCTTCTTCCTGCCGCTGGTTGGCGGCGGCGGCGCGGTTATTCCGTAGAGGAGAAGCTCTGATGCGCGACCCCCGCGATGTTCCAGGATTTGTGGCGCCCGTCCGGCAGGCATTGACCGCTCCCCTCCTCATGGGCGGCGCTCCCCGGTCCTACGCCATTCTCAACGGCACCCTGGCGGCCATCGTCGCCTTTGCCGGGGCCCTCCTCCCGGGCCTGATCCTGGGCATCGCGGGGCATGTGCTCGGCGTCTTCCTCGCCCGGCGCGATCCGGACGCGGTCGAGGTGATGAGCCGCGCCATGCGCATACCCAATCGTCTCGAGACCTGACTGGCCCGCGCCACACTCACACGGATACGTCTCATGTTCTCGCTTGCCCCTTACGCCCACACGCCCAACCGCCTTGAGGATTATCTCCCCTGGGCCATGCTGGTCGCGCCCGGCATTGTCCTCAACAAGGACGGCTCGTTCCAGGCGACAGCGCGGTTCCGTGGACCGGACGTGCGCTCCTCGACACCGGAAGAGCTGGTCGCGTTCACCGCGCGCGCCAACAATGTGTTCCGGCGCCTGGGGCATGGCTGGGCTGTCTATATCGAAGCAGATCGACGCGAGATCACGGACTATCCTGATGGCGCGTTCGAGGACGATCTCTCACGCCTGATCGACTCGGAGCGCGCCGCGCAGTTCGAACAGGCGGGCGCGCAGTTCGAGACCGTCCACCACCTCACCCTGCAATGGACCCCGCCAGCCGATGCCCATGCAAAAGCCTCGGCATTCTTCTTCGAGATCGACCAGAAAAAGGCGGCTTCTGCTCCAGCCCCTAGGAAGACCCGCCAGACGCGGTCAGCGGACAAGTTAGCGAACAGGGGCGCGCTCGACCGTCGCGTCGCCCGCGAAGCGTTGGAGACCTTCCAGCGCGGCGTCGCTCAGGCTTTCGGTATGTTCGAGGGTGTTGTCGCCGAGTTCCACATGCTCAGTGATGACGAGACGCTGTCCTACCTGAAGCGCCAGGTCTCGCCGCGCGCCACAAATGTACGCGCGCCGACAAGTGCGGCCTTCCTCGATGGCATGCTCTGCGACGCCCCGCTGCTGGGCGGCATTGCGCCAATGCTGGGGAAGAAGCATCTGCGCGTCCTCACGATCAAGGGGTTCCCGCCGTTCACGCATCCGGGCGTGCTCGATGATCTCAGCGCCTCAGCCATGACCTGGCGCTGGATGACGCGGTTCGTCTGCCTTGGCCGCGAAGAGGCGGAGCGCGAACTCGTCAAATGGCGCAGGCTCTGGTTTGCCAAGCACAAGTCCATGGGCGCGCTCATCAAGGAGATGCTGACCAAGGAGGCGGCGACGTTCGCCAATCCAGACGCCATCGCCAAATCTGAAGAGGTCGATGAAGCACTGCAGGAACTCGGCTCAGAGCTGGTGGGGTTTGGATTCCTGACGTCAACGCTGGTTGTCCTGGGCGCCACGCCCGAGGAAGCCGACGAAAAACTCCGCAATGCCGAGCGCATCATTGCCTCGCGCGGGTTTGTAACCATCGCGGAAAGTCTCAACGCAGTTGAAGCCTGGCTCTCCAGCCTTGCCGGGCACCCTTACGCCAATGTGCGTCACCCGATGGTCTCGACCCTCAACCTCTCTCACATCGCGCCATTATCGACGGCCTGGGCGGGCGACGCCCGCAACCGGCATCTCAATGCCCCCGCCCTTGCCGTTGCGCGCACAGACGGCTCAACGCCATTCCGGCTGGATCTGCATGTCGGTGATGTTGGCCACACCATGGTTGTCGGCCCCACGGGCGCCGGCAAGTCGGTGCTGCTCTCCTTCCTTGCCCTGCAGTGGCGTCGCTTTGCCGGCTCGAAAGTGTTCGTGTTCGACAAGGGAGGCTCCGCGCGTGCGGCCCTGCTCGGCATGGGCGGCACCGCGATCGATCTCGGCGGCAATGGTGTTGCCGCCTTTCAGCCACTCGCGCGGATCGACACACCGAACGGACGTGCCGACGCCCTCAACTGGGTGATGACCATCCTCGCGCAGGAGGGCCTTGCCGACACGCCGGAGGTCAAGGAGCCCGTCTGGTCGGCGCTTGGCAGCCTGATGTCTGCCCCGCCTGAGCAACGTCACCTCACGGGACTACGGCTCCTGGTCCAGAACGCCGCCGTGCAGGCCGCCCTCCAGCCTTACACGCAGGAAGGCGCGATGGGCGGCGTGTTCGATGGCGCCGAAGACCGTCTCACGCTCTCCGACCTTGTCCTGTTCGAGATGGAAGAGATCATGGCGCGGCGACAAGCTGCAGCGCCGGCCCTGCTCCATCTGTTCGACCGGCTGGAAGAGCAGTTCGATGGCAGCCCGAGCCTTCTGATTCTCGATGAAGCCTGGCTGTTTCTCGATTCGCCGATCTTCGCCGCCCGCATTCGCGAATGGCTCAAGACCCTGCGCAAGAAGAATGTGGCAGTGGTGTTTGCAACCCAGTCACTTGCGGACATTGCGACCAGCAGCATTGCGCCGGCCCTGATCGAGAGCTGCTCGACCCGGATCTACCTGCCGAACGAGCGTGCGTTCGAGCCGCAGCAGCGGCAGGCCTATGAGCGGTTCGGGCTCAACGAGACCGAGATTGACCTGATCGCAACCGCGCAGCGCAAGCGCCACTATTACTATGCGAGCCCCAAGGGCCGCCGCCTGTTCGAACTGGCGCTTGGTCCGGTGGCGCTGGCGTTCTGCACAGCGTCCGACCCCGACGCCCGCGCCACGATCGCAGCCCTTGAGCGGCAAGCCTCGTCAACACCGTTCTGGCGCCGGTTCCTGCGCGCCCGCCAGCTCGGCTGGGTGCTCGACGCAATCGATGCGCCTGATCGCAACTCCGCCATTCCCTCCCACCGCACAATGGAGACTGTCTGATGTATAGGCCGACACTTGTCCGAATCTTCCGCCTGATGCTTGCCTCCGTGGCGCTTGTCTCTCCTCTACAACAAGCAGCCCAGGCACAGCTTGCGGTCTTCGACCCGACCAATCTCATCCAGAATGCGCTAAACGCGGCGCGCGCGCTGGAGCAGATCCGCAACCAGGTCCTGCAGATCACCAACCAGATCCGCCAGCTGGAGAATGACGCGAAGAACCTCACCAGCCTCGGGCGCACCTTTGCACCCGAACTGATGAGCCAGCTTGATCAGCTCGACCAGCTCATCAATGCGGCGCGCGGGCTGGCACTCAAGGTGAACGAGACACGGACAGCGCTCGAGACGCTCTACACCGGGGATTATCGCAACACGGATGTCGCAAGCCGCGCGCGGTCTGCCGCGCAGCAGATGGACAATGCCCGCTCCGCGCTGCAGTCCTCCCTGCTCCTGCAGGCGCAGACGACCGAACAGCTGCGCAGTGATCAGCGCATCCTCAGTGCGCTGGCGGACGCGAGCGCCAGTGCGACCGGCGCGCTCGCAGCGCAACAGGCCACCAACGAGCTCCTGTCGCTACAGGCCCAACAGGCAATGCGGCTGCAGGCGCTGCTGGTCGCGCAATCGCGCGCCGAAGCGCTTGAGCGCGCCCGCGAGATGGAGGTGCTCGCCCAGGCGCGTGCCCAGCATGCGCACTTCTTCGGCGGCGCACGATCGGCGCACCCCGAAGCGCCGCCCTGGCCCTGAGGTTCAACGCCACCCCGACGCGCGCGACCCATGACCCTTGAGAGCGACACCCCATGAACGACTTCTCGGCCATTGACGGGTTTCTGACCACGTTCATCACCTACATCGATTCAGGCTTCGGCCTGATCTCGGGGGATGTGACGTCGCTTGCGGCAATCCTGATCGTGATCGATGTCACGCTGGCGGCCCTGTTCTGGGCTTGGGGAGCGCAAAACGACATCCTCCAGAGTCTCGTCAAGAAGACGCTCTATGTCGGCGCGTTCGCCTTCATCTTCGGAAACTTCGCGCTGCTGTCGACGATCGTGTTCGACAGCTTTGCGACGCTCGGGCTGCAGGCATCGGCTGCCGGGTTCTCGCCGGCCGATCTCCTGAAGCCAGGGCTTGTGGCGGCTGAGGGTCTTGCCGCCTCGCAGCCGATCTTCGATCACATCGGCACGATTGCGCCGGGTCCGATCGAGTTCTTCGCCAATCTTGCCGAGGTGATCCTGCTCTGTCTTGGCGGCATCATCGTCATTGCGGCGTTCTTCGTCCTGTCGATCCAGCTCTTCGTGCTGATTGTCGAGTTCAAGATCACGACGCTGGCGGGCTTTGTGCTGGTGCCGTTCGCGTTCTGGAAGCAGACGACGTTTCTTGCGGAGCGCGTCCTCGGGAACGTCATCTCGTCCGGCATCAAGGTGCTGGTGATCGCGGTGGTGATCGGCATCGGCTCCACCATGTTCGCAACACTGCGGACCGCACTCTCGCCTGATGACATGACCATCGAGCAGGCCTTCGCGGTCGTGCTCGGCGCCCTCACCCTGATGGGCCTCGCCATCTTCTGCCCGCGTATCGCGGCCGGCCTCGTCTCCGGCGCGCCTCAGCTCTCGGCGGGCGCGGCTGCCGGAACGATGCTGGGCGTCGGTGGAGCTGGTGCGGGAGCGTTCACCGCAGGTCGCGCCGCAGCAGGCGCTGCCGTCGGGGCCACGCGCGCAGCAGCAAATGGCTCAGCTTCAGCTGCAGGCGGTCTGCGCGCCGCGACCGCGCTCGGCGCCATGCGCACGGGACTCTCAGGTCCCATCGCAGCCCCGCTCAATGCGGCGGTGGGACTTGGCGCGTCGGCGGCTGGCGGTCTCGGCCAAGCCGCAGGACGTGTCGCCGGTCACTTCAGAGCGCGCGGGACGGCAGGTCAGCGCGCGGTTGCCGGCGCTGCTGGCGCGATCACGCCTCCCCCCGGAACAGCGCCAGCATCCGCATCTCCATTCTCCACCGCATCGTCCGCCACATCTGGCCAACCCGCCTGGGCCAACCGGTTCAAACGCACCCAGTCGATCCGCGAAGGCGTGCTGGTTGCCGCGCACACCCTGAACGCCGGCGACGGCGGCGGCGCTTCCGAAGGCCCCAATCTCAAGCAGAGGGATTAGAACCATGTTCACCGCAACCTCGTCTGGCCGAGGGCGATCCTCGCGCCTTGGCCGGACACCCGAACCCGACACGCCCTACCGGCAGGCCCAACAGCTCTGGGACAGCCGCATGGGATCATCACTGGCCCATGCCCGCACCTGGCGGACAGCAGCGTTCGCAAGCCTGGGCTTGGCCGCAGCAATGGCGACAGGCGTCATTGTGCTGGCGCTCCGCCCGGCAGCCGTTCCGTTCGTGATCGAAGCAAACCAGACGGGCGAAGCGCGGCTCGTAGGCCCCGCTACGACGGCCTACGTGCCGAGCGACGCCCAGCTCGCCTGGCATCTGGCGCGGTTCATCGAGATGATCCGGGGATTGCCGTCAGATGCCATCGTGGTGCGTCAGAACTGGCTGCGCGCCTATGACTGGACCACCCAGGGCGGCGCGCAGGTGTTGAACGCCATGGCGAAGGAGGACGATCCGTTCGCGAAGGTTGGCAAGCGGACGGTTGCGGTCGAGGTGATCTCGGTTGTGCGGGCAAGCCCGGACAGTTTTCAGCTGCGCTGGCGCGAGAGCACCTATGCCAGCGGCACGCTGATAGATGTCGAGCGCTACTCCGGCGTCGCCAGCATCGTGATTGCGCCGTCTTCCTCGCCCGAGCAGCTCGCGAAAAACCCGCTCGGTCTTTACGTCCACGCCTTGAATTGGTCACGGGATCTCCAGCAATGACACGTCCTCTTCTGCTCTCCGCCTGTATCGCCACGCTCATGCTGGCCGCCCCCGTGCTGGCGCAGCCATCACCCAAAGATGCCTCTTCTATCTCCGCCAGCAATGAGGCAGCAACGCGTGGCCCTGCCGACGCCGCGCTCGTCGGGGCCCTGCATGAGTTCGCCTATGAGCGCGGTGCACTCTATGCGGTTCAGGCCTCGCCGCAGCGGATCACCGACATTGCGCTGGAACCCGGCGAAACTCTGCTCTCCGTCTCTGCGGGCGACACGACGCGGTGGATTGTGGGCGACGCGCAGTCCGGGGTCGCCGGCAACATTCAGTCCCACATCCTCGTCAAACCGAATGCCGCCAACCTTTCGACCAACCTGGTCATCATGACCGACCGGCGCGTCTATCATGTCGACCTCAAGAGTACGTCAGGCGCGGCGATGGCCGCTGTCGCTTGGCGCTATCCGGTCGCGATGACGCTGGCCACCAGCCAACCGCCTGCCCCACCGCCGGCGGCAGCCGCTCCAGCGCCGTCGCCCGTGTTCACGCCGGAGACACTCAATCTTCGCTACCGCATCGATGGCGACAAGCCGGACTGGCGGCCGCTGTCGGCGTTCGATGATGGCAAACAGGTCTATATCGAGATGCCGGACAACCTGATCGAGGCGCCGCCGCTCCATGTGATCGGCGATGAAGGCCTTGAAGCCGTGAACTATCGAATCCGCGGCAAGTACTACATCGTCGATCGCCTGTTCAAAAAGGCGGAGCTCCGCCTTGGCTCCGGCTGGACCCAGAAGAAGGTGGTGATCATACGCCAGACGCCGATCGCCGCAGTGAACACCGATGGAGGGCCCAATGGCTGATGGTCTCCCGCCCCGTCCTGATGCTGACGCCGATGAGCCGCCGCAGCAGCAACCCGCAAGTCCGACTGAACCAGCACCGCTCGATGCGATCCGTGTGAAGGGTCCAGGCGCGCGTGGTCTCAACAAGCCGGCCATTCTTACGGCAGCTGGTGGAGGGGTCGCGATCGTGTTGCTGCTGGCGTCAGGCGCGTTCTCCGGCAACCCCTCCACGAAGCCCGTGACCACCAAGCCGATGATGTCGGATCCCGCGCGCCCGGAGATGGCGCAGGGCGCAATCAAGGCCCTCCCGGTGGACTATGCTCAGGCCGCAGCGCTTGAGAAGCAGCAGGCAGATCAGGCGCCAGCGTCCTTCGATCAGGCGGGACCGCCGCAGCTTGGCCCGCCGCTGCCTGGGGATGTGGCGGCGTTTGCGCAGGCGTCACAGCAGACGGGTGACATGTCGGGTTATGGCAATGACTGGAACACGCCGGCCGCCTACGCGCCGCCTGAGGCGCCTGATCCAAAGATCGCAGAAGCTGCAGCAGCGGACCGGGCGGGGATTTTCTTTGCGCTTCGGGAGGAACCGCGCAGGACCGATACAGGGTCAGCGCAACCGATCGCATATCAGACACCGCAACGCTCTCCTCTCACCGCAGTTGCGCCTCAGAACGACGACCAGCCCGCAAGCGCTACCCACAACGATCGTGTGCTGTTCCCAGGGACGGTCATTTCTGCGAGCCTGGTCACAGACCTGAACTCCGAGTCGCCCGGACCGGTCATCGCCCAGGTGACGCAGACCATCTACGACAGCGCGACTGGTCGCATCGCACTCATCCCGCAGGGCGCACGACTGATGGGCGAGTACAGATCCTCGAGCCGCTACGGGCAGAGCCGGGTCGCGATCATCTGGTCGCGGTTGATCATGCCGAACGGTAACGAAGTGATTCTTGATGAAGTTGGAGCCGATCCTTCAGGCGCCGCTGGGGTCAAGGGTGAGGTCGATAACCACTGGGGCGATGTGTTCGGAGCAGCTACGCTCGGGACACTGATCAATGTCGGCGTCGCGACGACGGAGGAGCCGCAGCTCACCTATGGAGGCATTGGCGCAATCTCGCGCGATCCGGTTGATGCAGCCATTGCGGATGGCGTCCAGCGAAGCGCGAGCGGCGTGACAAATCGGGTTGTTGATCGGGGGCTGGCGATACCGCCGACAATTCGCGTCGGCGCGGGGACGCGGATTTCGATCATAGTAACAAGGCGCACGGCGCTCTCCCAGAGATAGCGCAGGGAGAGCACCGATCATTGGACCGACTTTCGTCGCCGAAACGATGACACAAGCCGCCAATTCCATCTGTCGTGGGCCATACTGCTCATCACGACACGCGTCGTATCGGGGCGCCAAGATGGATGAAATCACGCTCTCGACAGGTGAAGACGAGCACCTGTAAGTTTTCGGCTGCCTTCTGAAGAACCAGATGCATGCGCCCAAGCCGCGGCTCGTCGGTATTGACCAGCGCATCGTCAAGGACGAGCGTCGCTGGCTGCCCTGCAGCGAGAAGTAACTCGGCTAGGCCGATACGCGTGATGACGGCAATCTGCTCGCGTGCGCCGACACTGAGGCCGGTGAAAGGCTCGCCGACGCCCTTGCGCACGAACTGGTCGATCTCCAATGTTTCCTCATTGAGAACGACATCGCCGTCTGGCTGCACAAGCCTCAGATAGGGTTGAATGCGTTGGCGCAGGGGTGCGAGCCATCGGTCTTTTGTGTCCCGCTGCGCCTGCTGCAGCGTATCAACAAGGAGCTGCGATGCAGCTGCCTCAAGCTCCACCCTGCCAAGATGCGCCTGCGCCCGCTCAAGCTGGCCAGAAACTTCGTCTAGCTTCTCGCCAATTCCGTCCCGATCGAGCGTGCGCAGCTCTATCTCCAGATCGCGCTTGTCCCGTGAGAGCTTCGCAATATCATCACGAATGTTGCGTTCGGCGTTTTCGGCGCGCCGTAACTCGAGCGTGCCGGCCTCAACTTCGACGCCGGCAATCGTCTGTTCTGCGCGTCCATGCACGGTTGTTGCTTCCTGCAGGGCTTGCTCGCAATGAAGACGTTCCGCCACAAGGCCAGCATCCGGCTTGGTCTGACGAGCAGCTGAAAGGCTGGCTCGCGATTCTTCGAGAGCTTTCTGCGCGAGCGCGACACGTTCACGAAGGCGTTCGCAATCGCCGAGCGCCCTGTCTCTAACACCTCTTGCGCCGGCATAGGCGGTATCAGCCTCACGCAAGGCATTTGCAGCCTCAGCACCCAGGCGATCAGCTTCGGCAAGCGTCGTTTCCGAAACGTCCTTGAGGCTGGCCGCAAGGTCCGAGAGAGGTCGTTGCGTTGTTGCGCGCTGGCTGTCCACGAACGATTGCAGAGCATCGATACCTTTCGGCGCCAGGGCCGCGATGGCCTTCCCTTCGCTCTCCGCAGCAGCCAGCCCGGTCTTGCGCAAGGCGAGCGCGTCACGCGCTGCCTGGGTATCGGCGTAGCCGAACTCTTTCAGTCGGTCAGCAAGCTGCCGCGAGGTTTTTTGAACCCGCTCCCGCAGAGGCGCGACGCCGCCGCCTGGGTGTATCACGACTTTCCCAAATCCTTCGAGATCTACTGCGGCGTCGTGACTGATCCGCAGCATGGTCTCCTCAGAATGCGCCTTGCCATCGACATCGATGCGCCGCCGGCCGGAGGGATGGAATTCAAGCGTGACGCTCGCAGCCTTCAGCTGAGCAACGGCTTCATCGCAATCAGACTGCAGTTTCTCGATAGCTGTGATATCTTTTTGCTGAATCGTGATCACCTGTGCGCTCGCCAGATGCTCGCGCCGCCTGCCGTCGGCTTCTAGTGCGGAAGTCAGCAGCTGTTCGACCCGCTCCAACCCGGTCCGGGCTTGAATACGGGCAAGAGCCTGCTGGTAAGCGCGAGCGACCTCATCAGCCTGTTCCCGCGCAGACTGCTCTGTAGCTCGGCGGGCCTCTGCCTTCTCAAATGTCTTCTGCGCGGCGCCAAGCAGCTGCTCCGCGTCCACCAGCTCGTCCGCCGCAGCGCGCTCGGCCTGCTCAACCTTGACGACCGCACTGGCGAGCGTGTTGCGACCGGTCATTCGTTCTTCGGCCAGCTCCAGATCCTTCAGCCGCTGCTTGAGCGCGTCACCCGCGACTTGGAAAGCCGCAGCGAGATTTTCATTGTCCGCAACTTTGGCCCGCGCCGCGCGTAGAGCCTCTGTCGCCTTGCCGAGCCGATTCTCTTGGTCGTG
>NCEM01000066.1 GCA_002280725.1 Alphaproteobacteria bacterium 32-64-14 | reverse complement strand
GGGGTCGTCTGCTCATCGTCGCTCCTGCTCTCGGCCATCATGCCGATCTCAGGCGAAAACTCCACTTAGCCCCGTGTGCAGATTTCCCGAACCACCTCTAGGCTCTAATTATTAGTTGCTTCCAGCACATGGGTTAACCCTAGGTAGGTGGGTCAGGTGCGTCGCCTGCAAGGTAAAAACGTCCTATGACCCCCCCCGACACCCCGACGGAACGGACCCATGGCTGACGATGCCGCAGGCGCGAATGAAGAGGCCGAATCAGCGGAGCTGTTTTCGCCGCTGCATCCCGTGTTCGCGGATGCGCCGGGCAGCGTGACGTTCCGCAAGCTACGCAAGCGGCTGGTGCGGCAGACGCAGGAGGCGATCCGGGCCTATGGCATGGCGCCGGAAGGACGGCGGCCGCGCTGGCTGGTCTGCCTGTCCGGCGGCAAGGACAGCTACACGCTTCTGGCCGTGCTGCTCGACCTGCAATGGCAGGGCGCGCTGAATGTCGATCTGCTGGCGTGCAATCTCGATCAGGGGCAGCCGGGATTCCCGAAGCACATCCTGCCCGACTATTTCGCGAAGATCGGCGTTCAGCATCGCATCATCACGCAGGACACGTATTCGGTGGTCACCGAGAAGGTGCCGGCGTCGAACACGTATTGCTCACTGTGCTCGCGCATGCGGCGCGGCATCCTCTATCGCGTGGCGCGCGAGGAAGGCTGCGACGCAATCGTGCTGGGCCACCATCGCGACGACTCGCTTGAGACGTTCATGCTGAACTTCCTGCACGGCGGCAGGCTGGCCGCGATGCCGCCCAAGCTTGTGAACGATGCGGGCGATCTCTTTGTGCTTCGCCCGTTGATCGGGTGCGCCGAGGACGACATCGCGAAGTTCGCGAACCTGATGCAGTTCCCGATCATTCCCTGCAACCTCTGCGGCAGCCAGGACGGCCTGCAGCGGATGCAGATCAAATCGATGCTGAACGAGTGGGAGAAGCGCAATCCCGGCAAACGTCAGATCATGGCGCGCGCGCTGAGCCATGTACGGCCATCGCATCTGGTGGACGCGGAGCTGTTCGATTTTGCGGGGCTGGAGCTTGGCGCGCCCGGCACGAAGGATGACGGGCTCTAGATTCTTGGTGAGAGTCAGATTCGCGCCTTCGGCGAAACGCCGTGGGCGATTCCACCTCAGGCGATCCGGCTCTAGCCGGCCTTGGCTGGCGCAGGCGCAGCAGGGACTGGGGCTGGCGCTGCCTGCGCGACAGCCTTGGGCGCCTGGAAGCGCTGCTTCATGGCCGTCGCGAACGCATCGACGCGCGGCGCATCGGCAAGACGCCGCACGGCTTCCGAGACGCTGGCGCCGGACACATCGCTCTGCGCCACGATCAGGTCGAAGCTGGCCTTGTTGGCGCTGCCCTCCATCGCCTTCGCATAGCCGCGCACCTGCGCGATCAGCCCGGCATCCTTCGCCATGCGCGCAGCGATCGCGGCCTTGAACACCAGATCGGCGTCCTTGGTCTGCACCTGCCCCACGGCCGGCAACATCGACACCATCGCCGCAGCCGCCAGCGGCCACTGGCGGTCACGCCAATAGGCGTCGGCGAGCAATGACTTTGCTTCGACGCCTTCGAGCGGCTCCACCAGCTCGACCACGTGATCGAAGCGGCCAAGATCGCGGTAGGCGGCGGCCTCAATCAGGCGCCGCTCCAATGCGAGCTCCTTTGGCAGTTGCGGCTGGCGCGTAGAGTTGATCGCGGCGAGCGCCTTGTCGGGACGCTTGTCCCAGAGATAGATCGTCGCGAGGTCGACGGCGACGACCGCCTTGCCGACGCCCCGGATACGATTGTCGACCTGGTATTGCAGCAGGGCTGCAGCCGGCTCCAGCAGATCGAACGCGACAAGGCGCTGCGCCAGCTTGCGCACCATCTGGTCGCCGTCAGGGCCAATCGGCATCAGCGTGTCGTCGAATTCGTAGAACAGGGCGACGGCCTGGATCGGATCGAGCCGGTCTGCCTCACCGTTGAGGAACAGGCGGCGGAAGTATTCGGACAGCTTGATGCGCAGGTCGCGCGCGCCCGGCGCATCGGCATCGCGCAGCGCGGTCGATTGCGCCAGCAGTAGCGCGTCGCGGAACCGGCCGACGCGCATGTACTGATCGGCGAGAATGCCGACCGTCGCCATTTCCACTTCATCGCCGCGCCAGCGGAAGCGAAGCGCTTCCAGCTGCTGTGCGGCATCGGCAGCGGACATTTTTCCGGCAGGCACGGCAAGCTCCAGGCGGCGCAGTTCGGCGCGCACGGCGACAGGTTCAGTCGCGCTCTGGGCAAGATGCTCCAGTTCACCATAGGCGGCAGCGGGACCATCGATCACCGCACGCAGGTTGGCGAGCGTAAGCTGGCCGCGCTCCTTCGTCTCGCGCTCGCCGCTGGACACGGCAAGGCTGGCGTTGCGGCGGGCGGCGTCGAAGTCATTCACCTGGAGCGCGGCTTCCGCCCACACGGCCGCGAACTCGGCGGCGCGCGCGGATTGGTAGAGCTGGATCTGGCGCTCGGATTCACGGAAATGCTCGATCGCGCGTTCCCATTCGCCGCGACCGGCGGCCACCATGCCGCGCCACAGCGCCGTTGATTCATCGCCTCGCAGGACGCCGCGCGAGAGATCCTGTTCGGCGTCCTTGAGGCGGCCAACCATGTAGTTGGCGACGCCCCGCATCGCGACCGCCGAAGGATCCTGTTCCAGTTCCGGACGCTCGAGCGCTGCGAACTTGAGAATGCCAAGTGCTTCGTGCGGCTGCTGGTGGCCCATGTAGAAGCGGGCAAGATCCAGCGCAGCGGATGCGCCCGCCGGCGTCGATGGATCAGCCGCGATGGTGGCGTCCTGCAAACTCTTGAGCTGGTTGAAATAGCTGTCGCCGCGCGAAGCGCCCCAGGCTGCAAAGTCGATGAAGGCGGGATTGTTGGTGGTCGTTCCGCTGGTTGAATCGATCGCGGCGACGTCGGGCGCCGACTGCCCCCCGGCCGCCATAGCGATCGCAACGCGCTCGCCCTCCAGCGTCACCATCACGCCATCCGACTTGGGCGCGATGGCAAGGCCATGCGCCGTTGCCGGGAGGGAGGCTTCCACGAAATCGCGCGGCGTCGGCGAGGACGACGACGGACCATAGGCAACAGCAACAGCGAGTTGGTCGCCGATCACGGGGTCTTCGAACCAGACGAGACCGCTGGCGCCGATCAGCAGGGTTTCGATGCGCGCGCGGCCGCTATCGTCGGGCTTGCGCTCGGGCTTGAGGAATCGCTGGGGTCGCGTCGCCGTCGGCGCGATGCGGATCATCCAGGTCGCTTCATCCATCTCGGCCGAAACAGACAGGCCCTTCGGCGTTTCGATGCGCAGGATGGAGGCATCCTTCTGGCGCATGACCCGCGCGCGGTATCCGGCGGGAAACTGTGTCTGGTCGAGCTTGAGATCTGCGTTGGCCGCAAAGATCGCCCACACGACATTGCCGCGCGCGAACACCGCGGCAGGCGCGGGCGCAGCGAAGGGAACCGTCATCTCGACGCCGCCGGTGATCGGCGCGGCCTTGACGAAGACGATGCCGTTGCGCGGCGCCGGATCGGTCCAGTTCGGCGACATCACCGTCGCGCGGTCGGGTCCGCCAAGAGCTGCGACGGAGACGGGCGCCGCCGCAACTGCAGGCGCGTTGCTCGCTGGCATGGGCGGGGCGAGCAGGATCGGCTTGTCAGCGGCCGGAGCCGGGGGCGGCTTAGCCGCGGCAACCTGCGCGGGCGCAGGCTTGGCGGTGGGGGCGGCCGGCGCGGGCGCAGGCTTGCTGATGTCCACGACGAGGACATCGCCTTCCATGTAGTGCTTGATCGGCAGCTTGTCTTTCGACGTGATGGTGACGACATAGCCGCGATCGGTGTTCTCGCCCTTGAAGTCCGCAAGCTGGGGCGGCGGCGTGATGCGCAGGTAGGCGAGGTCCGGCTTGGCGCGCTTGGCGAATTGCAGCGTGAGCGTGCCCTCGCCTTGCGAGACGACCTTGTAGCCGACCTTCCCTTCCCAATAGAAGGCGACGCGCGAGCTGTCGCCGGAATGGCTGCCGCGCACTTCGAGCGGCTCCAGCGAGGCAGGCGGCGGAGCGGCGGCCACGCGCTTGGCGTCCGCTTCGGCGGCGCGTTTGGCCACGAGCGGCGAGACGATCTTTGCGGGCGTCGCTGTCACCGATTCCGGAATGAGATCGACGGCGACCAGATCGAGGGACGTGGAAATCGCAAGGCGCGGCGCCTGCTTGAGACCGATGCGCGCCGTCATGCCATCGGGATCCATGAAGGTGACGGCCGCCCAGTTCGGCAGCCCTTCCTTCAGCTTGTCGAGATTGATGGTGACTTTCTGGTCGAAGGTGAGGATCAGGACCTGGTTCGAAACCTGTGCGCTGATCTTGGGCGCAGTCTCATCGCCATCGCCCCACTTCGCGGTGATCCGCGCGTGCGTGGGGTTTTCCTTGAAGGTGAGTTGAACGGGCCGATCCGCTGCGGCTGGCGCAACAATGCTGAGCGCCGCCGCTCCCATCAGGGAGAGACGGATAGCCCAGCCAGCCGAGGGGAAAAGGCTGCTCATGCAGGCGGCGCCGGCGTGGCGGCTTCGCCAAGCTGCGGTTTCGACAGCTCGACCAGCATGCGGGTGAGGGCTTCCGCGCGCTTGGGCGTCATCGCGGACATGACGGCTGCGAGCGTGGCGGACTTCATCGACTTCGCGATCTCGAGCAGGACCTTGTCGTCCATGCCATTGAAGATCTCGGCGGCGTCCTTGGGCTTCATCGCCTCATAGGTCTTGACCAGAGACGTCATCCGCTCGTCGCGCTTCACATCCATCTGCGCGAGCAGGCCCTGAACGCGGCCTTCGACGCCCTTGAGGTCGGCGATCTGCTCCTGCAGCTTTGCTTCGGCGGCGGCGGCGGCGGCTTCGCGGGTCTCGACGCCCACTTCGCGCTCATCAAGCGCTTCGCGGCGCGCCTGCAGGCTGCGCAGCACGATGATCTCGTTGGAGGACAGGCCGGCTTCCTCGGCCGCGGCATCGAGCGCGGACAGGCATTGTTCCGGCGTGGGCGCAGCAGCTGCAGCCGCGGGAGGCGCTTCCTCGGGCGCTGCATGCTCCTCAGCGCCTTCGGTCAGCGCGGTTTCGGCGTTAGGGCCGGAGGCCGCTTCCGCCTGCTGGGCAAAGGCCTGCGCGATGTCGACGCTCTTGAACGCGAGCGCGCCGACGCCGACGGCGATAACGACTGAGAGAACTCCGACCTTCGGCGTCATGGCGCTGGCCTCCTAGAGCACGCTGCGGCGGCGCAGGGTGAAGTCGACGGGCTGGCGGACATTGTCGCGATCACGCGGGCCATCGATCATGACTTCGCGCGGCGCCTCGCGCACCAGCGGCGCATTCGCCATGGCGCGGGCTTCGTCGATCTTGTTCTGCAGCTCGCGGCCGGCGGCGTCCGCCGAACGGCGCAGCGCTGTGACGGCATTTTCGGCGTGCATCGCCGAGTTCTGCAACTCCCTTGCCGCTTCCAGCATGCGCGTATTGCCGTTGCGCAGCGCCTTCAGCTTTCCGTCGAGCCGGATGCAGTAGAGGATTGCGATCACCAGCAGGAGCGCGAGGAAGCCTTCAAAGGCGAGGACGTATAGATTGCTCATCGTGCTTCCATGACCCGTTTTTTGGCCGCCTGCGTGATCGGAGATTCGACCCGCATGGCGACTTTCTGGCCGATACGGCCAACCTGTCCGTGCGTGAGATGGATGTCGCCGCACATCAGTTGCGCCTTCGAATCCGGCGTGGCGTTCATCACCAGCGTGTCGCCGACCTGAAGGTTCATCATCTTGCCGAGCGGCGCCTTGAACTCGTCGAGAACGACGCGCAGCGTGGTCGGCGCGGAATAGAGTTCGGTGGCCAGGTGGCCTTCCCAGATATTGTCGCGTCCGAACTTCTCGCCCATGAAGTTCTGCAGCAGCATCTTCCGGATCGGTTCCAGCGTCGCGTAGGGCAACAGGAGCTCGCAGCGGCCGCCGCGATCTTCCATGTCGATGCGCAGCTTGACCAGGATCGCGGCGTTGGCCGGCTGGGCGATGGCGGCAAAGCGCGGGTTTGTCTCGATGCGATCCAGCTCGAACTCGACGGCGGTGAGCGGATCGAACGCCTTGCGGGCATCATGCAGGATGACTTCGACGAGGCGCGTCACCAGCACGCGCTCGATGGTCGTGTAGGGGCGGCCCTCGACGCGCATGGCGACCGTGCCCCGGCGGCCGCCGAGCAAAACGTCCACGATCGAGTAGATGAGGTTCGAATCGACCGTCAGCAGACCGAAATTGTCGAGCTGCTTGGCTTTGAACACCGCAAGGATGGCCGGCAGCGGGATCGAGTTGAGATAGTCGCCAAAGCGCATCGACTGGATCGCGTCCAGCGAGACTTCGACGTTGTCCGAGGTGAAGTTGCGCAGGCTGGTGGTCATCAGGCGCACCAGCCTGTCGAACACAACCTCGAGCATCGGCAGACGCTCGTAGGACACCAGCTCCGAGTTGATCAGCGCGCGGATGCCGCCACGCTTGGCGCCGTTTTCTTCTTCGAGCGAGAAGCCCAGAAGACTGTCGATCTCGTCCTGGTTCAGGATGCGTTCGGAACCGACGGCCGCCTGCGCGATCGATTGCTGCGCCGCCTCTGACGCACTGGGGCTGCCCATGCCGGCTTCGGCGCTCCAGACGTCGTCGCCGTCGCCCTTGCCGGACGCGACACTGGCTTCCCAGCCTGCCGCGAGTTCCTCGTCTGTTGAGTCGGCCGCCACGTGGACTTCCCTACTGGATAAGCATGCCTTCGATGAGGACCGCGTCGATCTTCTTCGGGTCCAGCACGAGGTTGAAACGTTTGAGCAGTTCGCGGCGCAGCGTGAACGTTCCCGCCGAGCCATTGAGATCCTCGACGCGCAGTTCGCGCAGGAAGGCGTTGAGCTGGTCCTTGAGGCGCGGCATCAGTTCGGCGATGTGAGCGAACGCGGACCCGTTCGCCGCCTCAAGCGAAAGCTCAATCTCCATGTAGGGCGAGCGCTGACCTTCAGTGCCGGCGAGGTTCACGATCATCTTCGGCCACGCGTAGTAGCAGGGATTGCCCGCTTCGCAGGGCAGCATGCGGCCGACAGCGGCCTCGTCTTCGGGAAGTCCGGCAGCCGGGGCCCCGTGATCACCGCCAGCAGCGGGAGCCGCGCCGTGATCGCCTGCCGCGGCTTCGCCATCGCCTTCTTCCGGCGCGGGATGCTCGCCTTCGGCTGCATGCGAGTCGGCCGCCGCTGCAGGCGCGCCGCCGCCCATCAGCATCATCGCGGCCGCGCCGCCGCCGCCGAGCACCAGCACGGCGGGCAGGATGATGAAGAGCACCAGCGTCTTGCCGGCCATCTTCTTCTTGGCGGGAGCGCCCTCGCCATCGGCCGGGGCATCCACCGCCGGCGCTTCTGGCTTCTTGGGCTTTTCCTTCTTCGACATTGGCTAGCCGCCCTTGGGAGCAGGATGGGGAATCATTCGAGCCCGGACTCCCGGACGCCCGGCAAATTCCTCCCCCGATGGTTAAGGATTGGTTCCGATGGGCAATTCCTGCCGGGTAAAGCCTGCAGGACGGGGCTTTTGAAGCAACACCTCGTTAACCGCCCGGCCCCATTGTGAGCCCATCAGACGTCCGCAGCAGAAAACGCGGACCAAGCCCAGCCTGGCCCCGCCGCCGCCGAAGCGCGCCCTGGGGACAAATGGCGGCCCATGGACAATTCCTTCATGGTCGGTCTGTCCGCGCAGCAGGTGCTGCGTCAGCGGATGGATGCGACCGCAAACAATCTCGCGAACATGACGACCGCCGGCTTCAAGGTGGAGCACGTGGTCTCGCGCGAACTGAGCGAGAAGCCGGCAACGGCTTCCGACCTGCCCAAGGACATCGCCTTTACCGATGCCTGGACGCTGCAGCGCGATTTTTCCAACGGTCCGCTGGAGCGGACGGGCAACCCGCTCGATTTCGCGCTTGAGGGCGAGGGCTTCTTCGCGGTGCAGACCGCAGGCGGCCAGGCCTATACGCGCGATGGCCGCTTCAATCTCGACGACCAGGGCCAGCTGGTGACGCGCAATGGCGACCCGGTGATGGGCGATGGCGGGCCGATCACGCTCGACCCTGCGGGCGGACCGATCAGCGTCTCGCGTGAAGGCTCGATCAGCCAGGACGGCGCAGTCGTGGGCACGCTTCAGGTTTCTGCCTTCGATACGCCTGGGGCGCTGGAGAAGATCGGCTCCAACATGTGGCGCGCGACGGACGAGGCGCCCCGCCCTGCCGAGGCGCGCATCGCCGCCGGCTTCGTCGAGGGATCGAACGTCAACGCCGTGCTCGAGCTGACCGAGATGATCGAGATCAGCCGCGCCTACACATCGGTCGCCAAGATGATCTCGCAGTCTGACGAGCTGCGCGGCGCATCCATCGAAAAACTTGCCAAGGTCGGCTAGGGCCACACGGAGACATAACCATGCGCGCACTCAATACCGCCGCAACGGGCATGCAGGCCCAGCAGCTCAACGTCGAGGTGATCGCGAACAACATCGCGAACATGAACACGACGGGCTTCAAGCGCCAGCGCGCGGAGTTCCAGGACCTGCTTTACCAGAACGTCGAGCGCATGGGCGTGACGTCGTCCGACGCCGGCACGATCGTTCCGACGGGCGTGCAGGTCGGCAGCGGCGTCAAGGCCGGGTCGGTCTATCGCGTGACCGAGCAAGGGTCCGTGACGCAGACGCAGAACCCCTACGATCTCGCCATCCAGGGCGAAGGCTATTTCATCGTGCAGCTTCCCGATGGCCGCGATGCGTATACGCGCGCGGGCAACTTCTCGCTGTCGGCCGATGGCCAGGTGGTTACGGAAGACGGCTTCGTCGTCGCCCCGGGCATTACCGTGCCGCAGGATGCTATCGCGGTGTCGGTCAACCGTCAGGGCGTGGTGCAGGCCGTGATGGCCGATGGCAGCGCACCGCAGGACGTGGGCGCGCTGGAGCTCGCGCGCTTTGTGAACCCGGCTGGCCTCGAGGCCATCGGCGACAACACCTTCCTCGAAACGCCGGCCTCGGGCACGGCCAATCGTGGCCTCGCGGGCGCGGTGGGTTTTGGCACGCTGCAGCAGGGCTTCCTCGAAACCTCGAACGTCAACGCGGTGACCGAGATTTCGGCGCTGATCACGGCGCAGCGTGCTTACGAGATGAACTCGAAGGTCATCACGACGACCGACGAGATGCTGCGCTCGACCTCGAACCTGCGTTGATCGTCATGCTTCGCTTCGCCCTCGCCGCACTTTCCCTGTTTGCACTCGCGCCTGCCGCGCTGGCGCAGAAGGCTGTGGAGGGCGACTGGATCACGCTGGGCGATGTTGCGCCTGTGACGGGCGAGGCCGCAGGGCTTCTGCTTGGACCGGCGCCCCCGGCGGGGGAGACGCTGTCGCTCGATCCCGCGTTCATCATCGCGACCGCAAGGGGCGCGGGTGTGTTTCTCGCCATCCCGCTCGACAAGCCGATCCTGGTGACGCGCGCGTCGGGCAATGCGACGCCGGCGCCTGTGGCGCGGCCAGCGAACCCGGCCAATCCGGCGCGGCAGATTGCGCCGGCATCATCTGGCGAAGGTCAGGTTCTGATCCTCGTGCGCGATATTGCGCGTGGCGAGGTTATACGCTCGGCCGACGTGGAGTGGGCCGACATGACCAACGCGCGTGCGCGTGGCGTTTCGGAACTGGACATGGCCGTTGGGCTGGAAGCGCGCCGCGCACTGAAATCCGGGCAGCATATTCTCGCCAATGACCTCAAGGCGCCGGCTGTTATCCGCAAGGGCGATCCGGTGAAGCTGATCTACGCTTCGGGCGGGGTTCACCTTGCGGTCGATGGCGTGGCGCAGAACGAGGCGGCGCTCGGCGAGGGCGTGCGCGTGCTCAATACCTATTCGAAGCGGACAGTCGAAGCCGTCGCGGCCGGTCATGGCGAGGCGCGAATCAATGCAATGGGACAAGCACGATGAAGAAGGCAATCGCAGGCGCGGGATTTGCGGCGCTGGCGCTGGGCGGATGCTCGGGCCTCGACAGCGTGATCGCCTCGCCGCAGCTGACGCCGATCAACAACCCGGCGACGATTGCCGGATCGCAGCGCGTGTCGATGCCGCTGCCTGCGCCGGAGATGGAAGCGCAGGCGCCGAACTCGCTGTGGCGCACGGGCGCGCGGTCTTTCTTCAACGACCAGCGCGCGAGCAAGATCGGCGACATCCTGACGGTGAACATCGAGATCCAGGATTCGGCGCAGCTCAACAATTCGACAGCGCGGACGCGCACAAGCTCGACCGCCGATGGCATCCAGGCGCTGCTTGGGCTTGAAGGCGTGATCCAGAACGTCCTGCCCGGCACGCCCTCGCTCGACCCGGCGATCGGTTTTGACTCGAGCTCGGCTTCGAACGGCCAGGGCTCGGTCAATCGCCAGGAGACGGTGAGCCTGACCATCGCGGCAGTGATCACGGACAGGCTGGCCAATGGCAATCTGGTGATCGGCGGCAGCCAGGAAGTGAAGATCAACAACGAGCTGCGCGAGCTGCTGATCTCGGGCGTGATCCGGCCGGAAGACGTGGCGTCCGACAACACGATCGCGCACACGAAGATCGCCGAGGCGCGGATTTCGTACGGCGGCCGGGGCGACCTGAGCCAGGTGCAGCGCGACCGCTATGGCAAGCTGATCTACGACCAGGTCGCGCCGTTCTAGGCGTGGGCTGAACGGGGTGCGGCCTCAGAAGCTGGGCTTCTGAGGTGGTTTGTCTGATTCAGGAAGACATCGAAGACGGGTGGGGCTCGTGCGGTTTCCGCGCGTTGCGCAGCCCCCTCCCGCCTTCGCTGCGCTTCGGCGCGGCAAGCCGTCACGCCGC
>NCEM01000065.1 GCA_002280725.1 Alphaproteobacteria bacterium 32-64-14 | reverse complement strand
ACCTTGAGGGTTTTGCGGGATTTGAAACTGTCGAGGGACGGCATGTCGGGACAGCCCTTTCAGGGTAGCGGGTTAGTGTTCGGGGGAGAGCTGGCGGCCTCCCGCTCTGGCGGCGTTCCTACAGGACGCCGTTATGGGAAGCAATTGAACCCGAAGGGGTAAAGGAATTGGCCCTTTCAGGCGCCTCATCACTGGTCCTTGAGGTCGAAAACCTCGCGGCGGCGCGGGGGCTTCGTATCCTGTTCGAAAAGCTGAGTTTCCGGCTGGAGACGGGCGAATCGCTTGAACTGCGGGGCGCAAACGGATCAGGCAAATCGACCCTGCTTCGCATTCTCGCCGGGTTGACCCGGCAGCACGGGGGCACGGTGCGATACTCGGGCGCAGGGGAAGACGCGCCGCTCCATTTTCTGGGTCACCTCGACGCCGTGAAGCCGACCGAAACGGCGGCCGAACAGGCGCGGTTCTGGGCCCGCTATTTTGGCCGGGAGCCGCAGGTCGCTGCCGCCGCCATGAAGCGGGTCGGGCTGGCGAGCCGGGCCGCTGTGCCGGGACGGGGGCTGTCTGCGGGGCAGAAGCGCCGGCTGGCGCTGACCCGGCTGCTGATCGAACCGCGTCCGCTCTGGCTTCTCGACGAGCCGACGGCGGCGCTCGACACCGAAGGGCGCGCGCTGGTGGCGCAGCTGGTGGCCGAGCATCGCGCCGGGGGCGGCATGGTGATCGCCGCCGTGCACGGGGATGGGTTTGCGGGGTCGCGCGTGGTGGATGTCACCGCGTTCAGGGCGCAGCGGGCCGCGGCATGAGCGGATCATTCGCCGTCTTTGTGCGTGAGCTGAAGCTTGCCTGGTCGGGCGGGGGCGGGGCGGCGTTGCCTGTAGGATTTTTCGCGGCGGCCTCCAGCATGACGCCGTTCGCGGTGGGCGCGGATGCGGCAGCGCTGCAAACAGCGGGGCCTGGCGTGATGTGGATCGCGCTGGCGCTCTCGAGCCTGCTGCCGATGGAGCGGCTGTTCCAGGCCGATCTGGAGGACGGGACGCTGGACGCCTATGCGGGGTCGGGCATCGGGATGGAAGGCATCGCGCTCGCCAAGACGCTGGCGCACTGGATCGCCACGGGCATTCCGCTGGCTCTCATGGCGCCGATTCTCTGGATCATGCTGCAGGGCGCGCCCGAGGCAGGCGGACTTGTGATGGGCGCAGCCCTGGTAGGCTCGCTGGCTTTCTTCTTCTTCGGGTCGGTGGGCGCAGCCCTTGCTGCCGGCATGCGCCGGGGCGGGCTGTTGATCGCGCTGGTGACCCTGCCGCTCTATGTGCCGACCATGATCTTCGGGGCGGCCACCCTTAACGCCGCGGCCAACGGGCTCGACTGGACCGGGCCACTCGCGCTGACGGCCGCCGCCGCCCTGTTCGGCATCGCCACATCTCCCTTTGGCGCGGCAATGGCGCTGAGAACGGCCTTGGACTAGAGAAATTGCCGCAGCCGGGTTCCGGAAGATGTGAAATCGTCCCGGTCGCCTGCGTGACTAGACTGGCGCTGCAACCAGGAGCGAATGGCCAATGGCCGTGATGTCTTACTTCGCCAACCCGCACCGCTTCATGGCGGCGTCGAAATGGCCCGCGTGGGGCTTCACGGCGCTTGGCCTCGTGCTGGTGGCGGTGGGCGTCTATTACGGCCTGTTCGTCGTGCCTGAGGATCACCAGCAGGGCGATGGCGCGCGGATCATGTTCGTGCACGTGCCAGCGATGTGGCTGTCGCTGTTCGCTTATGCCTTCATGACGGGCGCGAGCCTTGTGTCCTTCATCTGGCGCCATGCGATCGCCGACGTGGCGGCGAAGTCGGCAGCGCCCACCGGCGCGGCGCTCACGGCGCTGGGCCTGCTGACGGGATCGATCTGGGGCTATCCGACCTGGGGCACGTGGTGGGAGTGGGGCGACGCACGCCTCGTTTCCGTGCTGATCCTGTTCTTCATCTACCTTGGCTACATCGCGATCTGGAGCGCGATGGACACGCCGCAGAAGGCGGCGCGCGCGGCGGCGATCCTCTGCCTGATCGGCGCGGTAAACCTGCCGATCATTCACTTCTCGGTCGAATGGTTCTCGACGCTGCACCAGGTGCAGATGAAGGCCGACGACGCCTTCAAGTATCCGATGTATATCGTGGCGCTGGGCTATCTCTCGCTGTTCGGTGGGTTCACGCTGCTGAACATGCGCGCCGAGATCATGAACACGCGCGCGGAAATGCTGATCCAGCGCAGACAGGCGGCGGACTGATCCCATGTTCGAGTACGAAAAATATACGCCCTACGTTCTGACATCCTACGGCATCGCGGCTGTGGTGATCTTCGGCCTGCTTGGCTGGTCGGTCATGCGGCTGACGCGCGCCAGCAGGAAGCTCGCTGAAGCGGAAGAGGACGACCCACAATGAAGCAATGGTGGGCCGTCCTTCCGCTTGTCGCATTGGGCGGGCTCGTGTTTTTGTTCTACGGCCAGCTGACTGGTCCAAAACCCGAGCCGGCTACTTTCATTTCACCCACGCGCGATGCGCCAAAGTTCGACGTTGCAAGTCTCACGGGCGGGCAGGTGAAGCTGGAAGACTACAAGGGCCGCCCGGTGCTCGTGAACTTCTGGGCGACGTGGTGCGGGCCCTGCAAGATCGAGCATCCCCTGCTTGTGCGGATGCGCGAAGCGGGCGTCGAGATCGTCGGCATCCTCTACAAGGACGCACGCGGCATGGAAGCCGCAAAGGCGCTGCTGGAGAAGGAAGGCGACCCCTACGCGGTCGTCGGCCTCGACCCGACGGGTGATCTTGGCATCGAGATGGGATTGTCGGGCGTGCCCGAGAGTTTCCTCATCGATGCGGAGGGCCGCATCGTGAAGACCAAGCGCAACTACTTCACCGAGCCAGACCTCGACGATTTCGTCACCGCCTATCGCGCAGAAGTCTCGAAAACCGCGGCGCCTTAGCGCTTGGCGCGCGCCTTCTTGCGGGCGCGGGCTGCGGGCAGGGTGGACGGCTTGCGCGCCGGCGCTACCTTCTTCGGCGGCGGAAGGCTTTCGTTTTCCGCGTGCAGCTTGTCAGCCGCCTCGGCCAGCGATACCAGCAGCGCCCTGAACAGAGGGCGGCTGGCGGCCGGAATGGCGGCGAGCAGCGCGCGGTCCACGTGGCGCATCGCGGGCAGGGCGTCATCCAGCCTGCGGCGGCCCTGGGCGGTCAGCCGCACCGACTTGGCGCGGCCATCGTCACGCGCGGCGGCGCGGGCTATCAGGCCCCTGTGCTCCATGCGGGCCATCATCTCGGCCAGCGTCGAGCGGTCGACGCCCGTCATCCGTACAAGGTCTGACTGGCTGGCGCCCTCGGACTCTGCGATGGCGGCCAGCAGCACGCTCTGGCGCAGGGTGACCCCGTCGCGGAGTTCCGACGACACGAACATCTCGGCAGCGAACTGTTCGGCCCGGCGCAGCAGGTGCGAGGGTGATTCGGTGAGCTTGAAGGCATCCGCCTTGGATGTAGCCGCCCGGGATGCGGGGGCTCTGGCCGCCTTCCTGGCGGCCATGCTTTTGGATGGGCGTCTCTGGGCTTCCGCGCGATTCGTCATGGGCAGGCAGGCCTCCGATTCCGATCAGCATACGGAGGGCCGGAGCGGGCCGTGAGACCCATCGGGAGGAAAACCCGGTTCCCGCCTTCCACTATGCACAGCAAAGCGTCATCATGAGTTCGTGAGTGACGCCCCGGTTCCCATTTCTTTCTCAACCAAGGTTCCTCCCGGCGAGGATCGCGAGCGGCGCGTTTGCGACAGCTGCGGCTTCGTCGACTATGTGAACCCGCGGATCGTGACAGGCGTAGTGGCGCATTTTGATGGCAGGATCCTCCTGTGCCGGCGCGCTATCGAGCCCCGCAAGGGCTTCTGGACGCTGCCGGCGGGGTTCCTCGAGCTTGGAGAAAGCGTCGAGGACGGCGCACGCCGCGAGGCCCACGAAGAGGCTCGCGCCGAACTCGAGATTGAGGCTTTGCTGGGCCTCTATTCGGTCCCCCGCATCGGACAGGTTCAGATATTTTTCCGCGCCCGTCTCCTGAACGATCCGTCACCTGGTCCCGAGAGTCTGGAAGTCGGGTTGTTCACGTGGGACGAAGTTCCGTGGAAGGAACTTGCCTTCCCCTCGGTGCGCTGGGCGCTGGATCATTACAGGCAAACCGCAGGGCAGGCGGTGTTTGCACCCTTCGCCAATCCCGAGGGAACTGACCATCTTACGCGCTGACACTCTGGACGTGCTGATATTCGGCCGGCGCGATGAACATATGACGTATGCGGCGCTTGTCGTGAGGACGCTGGAGGCCGCCGCCGACCGGCACGGCGATCCGACCGAAGCCATCTATGCGGAGCTGTTTGCCGCGTACCCCGAACTTGAGGCTCTGTTCTGGCTCGACCGTGACAACGGCGTGCGCGCCTCGATGGTGCAGCAGGCCTGGGATGCATTCTCGATTACACGGGCGAGCGGCTGACGGCCCCGCAGATCATCGCTGCCGCGCGCCAGCATCATGATGGCTATGGCGCGCCATCCGTGCGGTTCGATGCGTTCTTCGTCGCGATGCGGGATGCGTTGCGGCGCATCATGGACAAGGGCTGGACGCCGGAGATGAACGCCGCTTGGAACCAGCGGCTCGCCGAGTTCGCGGCAATCCGTTGATCGCGCAGGCTAAGCCGGATCGCCGGCCTTCTTCTCGCCGCCGCTTTCGCCGTCCTCGATGTTGTGTTTCATCAGGAAGGGCAGGTTGATGACCATGAAGGCGATCGCGAGCGGGATCGACAGGAATAGCTTGGAGTTTGTCCAGAACGCTTCCGAGAAGTTGCGCCAGATGATTTCGTTCACAATCGCCAGCACGACATAGAACGCCGCCCAGCGCAGCGCGAATATTTTCCACGCCTGATCGGTCATTGTGAAGGCGTGCTCGAACGCCGTCTTCCAGAGATTTCGTCCGATAGCGAGACTGCCAAGGATCGTCACCGCGAATAGCAGGTTGATGATCGTCGGCTTGATGAAGGCGAACGTCTTGTCTTGCAGGAACAGTGTCAGCCCGCCGAACACCATGACTACCATGCCCGTAATGATCAGCATGGGCGGCAGCTTCCGGCCTCTCATCAGCGTCCAGCCGATGGCTACGGCAACGGCTCCCATGAACAGCCCGGTCGCCCAGAAGATCGCCGTCTCCTTTGAGACAGGGCCCGTTTCCGGCGCGAAGTTCTGCATGGCGTTGAAGGAGATCACAAAAACGAGAACAGGCGCCAGGTCAGTCCAGATGTTGCCGGCTCCCTTCGGGATCGACTTCTTCGGCTCGGTGGGGGCGGCGTCACTCATGAAGGGCACTTAGCGGGGTGGAGCGCATCCGGTCAAATCCGTTGCGCACGGCGGCGGACAAAATGCTGCGTGGCCGCACGGGCCCCGGCGGCATCGAACGCGATGGCTGTGAGAACGTAGATTACAGCGCCTGCAGCGGCCTTGATGACGAGTTCGCCGAAGCCGCCGATGGCGGGCACGAGGCGCACGCCGATCGCCATGGCGGCGCATGCCCCGCCGATGCGCAGGAAATCGATCCATGGCCAGCTCAGCGGGGCAAGCTTGCGTCCCACCAGCGCCAGCAGGAGCAGGGCAAGGGCATAGCAGGCGAGCGTCGCATAGACCGCGCCCATCAGGCCGATCCATGGCAGCAGCACGATGTTGAGCCCGATGTTGGCGACAGCGGGGATCACCATCAGCCCGGCGCGAAGGCCCGTGCGGCGCGACAGCTGGAAGGCTTCCGAGACGTAGTGCAGGACGAAGCCGTTGATCAGGCCCGAGAGCGCGATCCACGGTATGATCTGCGCGGCCTGCGCGCGCATGTTTTCGCCGATCATCACGTCTGAGAGCGGCCCGGCAACGAGGGCGAGGCCGATGGCGGCGGGCGCGGCGATCAGCATCAGCGTGCGCGCGACCTGGGCGGACACCTCACGAACGGCTTGGGGGCCATCGCTCTCCCATGCCGCCATCATCATGGGTCCGCCTGCGGCGGCGGCCCAGATGCAGAGCAGGCCAACTGTCTTGTCCGCGATGCCATAACCTGCTGCGTAGATGCCGACAGCTTCCGGTCCGAGGAACAGCGCGATGAGGAAACGGTCACCTGCATCAAGCGCGATGTTGAGCGTGAGCGCGACAGCGACGGGGACGCCATAGGCGAGGTAGGGCTTCACGCGCGCGGGGTCGAACTGACCGCCATGCGATTCACGCCACAGGCGCGAGCCTTCGATGACGGCGAGAAGCGCGAGAACGCTTGCGAGGCCAACGAAGGGCGCCGCGGCGCCGAGGCCTGTCTGCCAGGCGAGGAACGCGCCGAGACCGAATGCGACGAGATCCTGGATCACGCGCAGCGTCGAGTAACGCGAGACGCGGTGCTGCGCCCGGTTCATCTCCTGCGCGGCATTGACCAGCGGCGTCAGCACCATCGTGCTCATCGCGGCGGTGAGCGCCATGCGGAACATCGGATCTGCCGTGATCAGGATTGCGCAGGACATCAGCGCGATGGCGAGAGCGGCCGATGCAGCCAGAAGCGCCATGACGGTGCGGATGTGGTTCGCGCGTGCGGTGGGCGTCAGCACAGCGCCTGCGAAGCGATAGGCGGCGGCTTCCGCCCATGTGACTGATAGCGTGTAGACGATGCCCATCGTTGTCAGGGCGAGGGCATAGAAGCCGTAGTCAGCCGGGGAGAGCAGGCGCGTGAGGGCGTAGACCGCGCCGAAGCTGGCGAGGCCGCCGGCAAGGCTCGCCGGAAAATAGCCAAAAAGACGACGCCAGATCATGGGCGGTCCGATGCGTCCCGGGGGGCGGTTTATTCACCCGAGTAAACCAGAATGCCGTTCATGAAGCGTTTCCGGGTGGACACATCAGGCATGGGCTGGACGCGGCGGAACACAATAATTGCAGCGGCGGGACTGGCTGCATGCAGCAATCCGCCTGTTGCCGCCCAGATTTCCGGCGGGCATCCGTTGTGGCCCACGCAGGGCGCCCCGGTGCTGCGCGGGGTGGTGATCGCCCAGCGGCGCAGGCGGATCGGCGTGGATGGCGCGACTTTTGGCGGAGGCCTGGCAGCTTTGCCGGCCTACAAGCGCTCCGATTTCGAGGCGATGGCCAGCGCGGGCGCGAACCTCGTCGTGATGTCGTTTCCCGAATTGTGGACGGTGGGATCGCCATGGAAGCGAGATGCCGCCATGGCCGACATGCTTGGCCGGCAGCTTGATGATGCGAGGGCTGCGGGATTGCATGTGATCGTTGCCCTACGCTCGGGGCCGGGGCGGTCGGATTTTGTGTTCCATCGCGACTCGGCAGGCGACTGGTTTCCGCAAGACCTGATCATCGATTCGATCTGGCGCGAGCGCGATGCGCAGGCGGCCTGGGGTGAGATGTGCGCGGATGCCGCGCGGATGCTGAAGGGGCGCACGGAGGTGGCAGGCCTCAACATCATGGTCGAGCCGGAACCAAATGTCGGTGGACTCAACCGCCAAGGCCAGCGGCTTGGCGCGTGGTCGCCTGCGGAATACGCGGCGCAAGTTGGCGATATCTCCCACTGGAAGCGCATTGCGGGCGATGTAGCGCGCAAGGTGAGGGCGGCGTCGGCGGAGTTGCCGGTCCTGATCTCGCCGCCCGCCTTCGGGCGCACGGATTTCCTGAGCGTGATGGGCGCGCCGCCGGTCAGCAACACCGTGTGGTGCGCGCATGACTACGAGCCACGCGAGTTCACGCACCATCCGGAGCAGTCGGCTGGCATTGTTGTCTACAGCGAAGGCGGCGACACGTTCGAGAAGAGGGTCGATGCGGTCAAGACATCCGCGGGCGCGCCGGTGTTTCTCGGCGAGTTCGGCGCATCACGCTGGGCGAAAGGCGTTGGCGAGTATTACCGCGCGCGGATCGCGGCGTGCGAGGCGCGCGGCATCGGCTGGGCGGCTTTCCGCTGGCCGACAGGGGATGCGGCGTACGAAGAGTCCGATGACATGTTCAACCTGCTGAAGGGCGGCTGGCGAGGCGAGGATCCTGCCATCGACACGCTGAAGGCAGCCTGGGCAAGCAATGCGCATTCCGGCGTGCAGCTGCGCGGCCGCAACTAGCCGAACTGCAGCAGGCACAGTCCGCCTGCCAACATTACGGCTGCTAACGTGCGGCGCAGGCCGAAGCCTTCGCGCAGGAAGAACCAGCCCATCAGGGCCGCAAACACCACCGCCGTCTCGCGCATCGCCGACATGTAGGCGACGGGTGCAATCGAGAAGCCGTAGAGCGCCATCGAGAACGAGGCGAGCGAGCAGAAACCGGCGCCGATGCCAAGCCACAAGGCGCGCCGCGCGGAGGCTGCAAATTCAACCGGCCCGCGCGTCACGAGCATGATGACGGTGATGCCGATCCAGTCGAGTGCGAACAGCCAGAGGATGAAGCTCCACTGTGTGCCCACCGTATCGAGCGCTGAACGCACGCCCTGCGCATCAATCACGTTGTAGAGCGCGATCCCGGCCCCGGTCGCCAGCGCCCACAGCAGCGCGGAATTGCGCACCTTGCGCGAGCCGCCGAAATTTTTCTCGGGCAGGGCGAACACCACGGTGGCAAGGCTTGCGACCGTAAGACCAAGCAGCGCGATCGCCGACAGATGCTCGCCCAGCAGAACGGTCGCGCCCAGCGCCGTCAGCAGCGGCGCCGATCCCCGCATCACCGGAAACACCAGCGAGAGATCGCCGCGCGACATCGCCCGCACCAGCGCGGTTTGGTAGAGCCAGTGCGCGGGAAGCGACAGGGCCAGGAACACCCACGTTGTCGGGCTCGGCACTGGCACGAAGAACAGTACCGGCAGGACGAGTGTCGAGCTCGTGACGGTCATAACCGTCCGTGCACCGAGAATATCCTTTGCGGCCTTCACGAAGGTGTTGGCCCCGGCAAGCGTCACCGCCGAGCCCATGCCGAGCGCGAAGGCGAAGAGGGCGGGGTTCACCTAGTCTTCCAGCCCCACCAGCGCGCGCGCGAAGACATCGGCGTTGAAAGGGTGGAGGTCTTCGGCCTGTTCGCCGACGCCGACGAAGTGGATTGGCAGGGCGAATTGTTCGGCGATGGCGACAAGCACGCCGCCCTTGGCTGTGCCGTCGAGCTTGGTCATCACGAGGCCGGTGACGCCTGCCGTGTTGCGGAAGGCCTCGACCTGTCCAAGCGCGTTCTGGCCGACCGTCGCATCGAGCACGAGGATCACATCGTGCGGTGCGGTGGGATCGACCTTGCGGATGGCGCGGACGACTTTGGAGAGTTCGTCCATCAGCTGCGTCTTGTTCTGCAGGCGGCCGGCGGTGTCGATCAGCACGAGATCGCGATCCTCCGCCCTGGCTATCTCGACAGCTTCGTACGCAAGACCCGCTGCGTCTGCGCCGTGGCCCTTCGCGATAAAACCGGCGCCGGAGCGATCCGCCCAGACGCGGAGCTGTTCGACGGCGGCGGCGCGGAACGTGTCGCCCGCGGCGAGCAACACGTTCGCGCCCTGCGCCGACAGCTTCGCGGCGACCTTGCCGATTGTGGTTGTCTTGCCTGAGCCGTTGACGCCGACGAACAGCACGATGCGGGGGCGGGGGCCGACGCTGAAGTCCACGATATGCTCGCGCGGCTTCAGGATGGCGGAGACTTCCTGCGCGAGCGCGCTCTTGATCTCGTCCTCGGTCACTTCCTTGTCGAAGCGGTCTTTCGAAATGGCCTGCGTGATCCGCGCGGCGACCTTTGATCCCATGTCGGAGGTGATCAGAAGCTCTTCGAGTTCCTCGAGCGATTCCCGGTCGAGCTTCTTCTTGGTGAAGACGGCCGCGACGCCTTCTGCCAGTCGCGAGGAGGAGCGCTTGAGGCCCTCCGTGAGGCGCGCGAGGAAGCCCTTGCGTTCAGGCTCTGGCGGCGCGATGGGGGCGGGCGGTGCGGCGATCGGCGTCGACAGGGGTGCGGGCGCCGGCGCGGGGGCAACAACCGTCGGCGTCACCGGCGGTGAGGGCAGTGTCTCGCTGGTGTGTAGCGGCTCAATGGGGGTTTCGCCGGTTTTGGGGTCCGGCTGTTTCTTCTTGCCCCACCAGAGGATCATAGTGCGTGTCCGATGAGGTCTGTGGCCGTGCGTGAGACCAGGCGAAAGAGAGCGGGGCGGCCGGGCTCCGGCGCGGGCCCGTCGATCCGCACGGGAGAGAAGTCAGAGAGGCGCGCCCGGTTCCCGGATTCGACCAGCGCCATCACGGTCTGGCCGACATGGCGATCAAGCCGCAGGCCGAGACGCTCGGCGCCTTTTTCGCGCAGGCGTGCGGCGCGCGCTTTAACAACGTCACGCGCCACTTGGGGCATCTTCGCGGCCGGCGTCTGCGGACGGGGCGAGTAGGGGAAGACGTGCAGGTAATCGATGCCGCATTCGTCCACGCTGGCCAGCGTGTTGGCAAACATGGCGTCGGTCTCGGTCGGGAAGCCGGCGATCAGGTCTGCGCCGAAGGCCATGTCGGGGCGCGCCGCGCGCAGGCGGTTGCAGAGGTTGATCGCGTCGGCGCGGGAATGGCGGCGCTTCATGCGCTTCAGGATCATGTCGTCGCCCGACTGGAAGCTGAGGTGCATGTGCGGCGCGATGCGCGGCTCGTGCGCGAGCAGGTCGAACAGCGGCTCGTCGATCTCGATCGCGTCGATCGAGGAGAGGCGGAGCTGCTTGAGGTCGGGCACGAGCTTGAGAATGCGCGCGACGAGATTGCCGAGTTTCGGCTGGTTCGGCAGATCGGCGCCCCAGGAGGTGAGGTCAACGCCGGTGAGCACAATCTCATAGTGGCCCGTTGCCACCAGGCGCTTCACCTGATCGACGACTTCACCCGCCGCGACGGAGCGGGAATTACCGCGGCCATAGGGGATGATGCAGAAGGTGCAACGGTGGCCGCAGCCGGTCTGCACCTGCACGAAGGCGCGGGCGCGGCCATCGAGGCCGTCGACAAGATGGGCGGCGGTTTCCTTCACCGACATGATGTCGTTGACCTGCACGCGCGGCGTATCGGCGAGATGATCGAGAGCGATGAAAGTCTCCGCCTTCATCTTCTCCTCATTGCCGATCACGCG
>NCEM01000064.1 GCA_002280725.1 Alphaproteobacteria bacterium 32-64-14 | reverse complement strand
CCTGACATTGGCCATTGGCTTCTCTCCCACACCGGAACTGACGTCCGTTGCGGGCGAGCTTACTCCCGCCGCAGCGAAAGTCAGGCACATTTCGGTGAGTGTAAGGACCGGCGGTCCTGAGGCCTATTCCGCCAGCGGCTGGTCGTATCCAACCACCACTGCCACCTGCTCAACGGCTGCGGGCTCCGCCTCGCGGCGCGCCGTGTCCTGCATGGCATACCACGCACCGGCCATCGCCATGACAGCGAAGGTGAAAAGGATAGAGGCCTGATGCATGGCGGTCTCCGGATCCTGACCTACGCGCTTGCGAAGGTTACCGTGAGCGCAACCATGCCGGTGGCTGGTGAAAATCCGGTTCAACAGGTCCGTGAAATTTCGCCGGTCAACGGGGCCTGGAACCCGGGCCCTCGAAGGCAGCCAAAATCGGGCACGGATTTCCGGCCTGCGAGGCGCAATCCCGCGCCAGCTTTTTCAAGACGCTGCGGGCCCGATCCAGGTCCGCAATCTTTTCGTCGAGCGCAGCGATGCGTTCCTTCGCAAGTTCACGCGCCCGGGCGCGATCCTTTCCGGCATCGAGCTCGATCAACTCGCCGATCTGTTCAAGCGTGAAGCCAGCCGCCTGCGCCGACCGGATAAAACGCAGCCGCCGGACGTCTTTCTCATCATAGCGGCGGACGCCGCCAGATCCTGCGGGGCCTTGGCGGCTCGGCGTCTCAATCAGCCCGCGGCGCTGGTAGTAGCGGATCGTCTCGACGCCGACGCCACCCGCGCGGGCAAGCCAGCCAATCGTATAGGAAGCCGTCGTCATTGCTTGACTCCGTACCATGGTACGGAACCTATATGGCAGCGGACACGTTCCCAAAGAAGCAGGAGCTTCCAGAATGTCCCCGGCTGATGCCTCCCACGCAGGCGCTTCCACCAAACGCACCGCCACGCTCTATCGCATGGTGATGGACAAACATGTGTGCCCATGGGGCCTCAAGGCGAAGGATCTCTTGGAACGGAAGGGTTTCAAGGTCGAGGATCGCCACCTGCGCACGAAGGAGGAGACCGACGCCTTCAAGACGGAGCATGGCGTCAAGACAACGCCGCAAGTGTTTATCGACGGCGTTCGGATTGGCGGGCACGACGATCTTCGCCTGCATCTGGGCCTCAAGGTGCATGATCCGAAGGCGCTCACCTATACGCCGGTGATAGCGGTTTTCGTCTCGACTGCCTTGCTTGCGACCGCCGCGAGCTATGCCGTGTTCGGCACCGTGTTGACCGTGCGCGCGGCCGAATGGTTCATTAGCTTCAGCATGGTTGTTCTGGCGATGCTGAAACTGCGCGACATCGAGAGCTTCTCGCGCATGTTTCTCGGCTACGACCTGCTGGCGCAACGCTGGGTCAGCTATTCCTATGTCTACCCGTACGCGGAACTGGTCGCGGGGGTGCTGATGACGGCGGGCGCGCTCACATGGTTCTCGGCGCCGCTGGCGCTGGTGATCGGCGGGATCGGCGCGGCGTCGGTGTTCAAGGCGGTCTACCTGGACAGGCGCGAACTGAAATGCGCCTGCGTTGGCGGTGACAGCAATGTGCCACTCGGCTTCATCTCGTTGACCGAGAACCTGATGATGATCGCGATGGCGGTGTGGATGATCGCCCGTCCGATGACACATTGATGCAAACAAAAGCCCCGGAGCGTGGCTCCGGGGCTTCCTGCCTATTCTATGTATGCCCGGCCTACTCCAGACGGCGTTCGATTAGCTCCACCTGGAAGCATTCGATCTGGTCGCCTTCGCGGATGTCCTGGTAACTGGCGAAGGCCATGCCGCATTCCATTCCCTGCTTCACTTCCGGGACTTCGTCCTTGAAGCGCTTGAGGACAGAGAGCGTGCCTTCGTGGATGACCACGTTGTCGCGCAGCAGGCGGACGCCCGAACCACGGCGCACGATGCCTTCCGAAACACGGCAACCCGCAACCTTGCCAGCCTTCGAGATGTTGAAGACCTGCAGGATTTCCGCGTAGCCAAGGAACGTCTCGCGGCGCTCCGGCGCGAGCATGCCCGAGAGCACGCCTTTCACTTCGTCGATCAGGTTGTAGATGATCGAGTAGTAACGGATCTCGACGCCTTCGCGTTCGGCCAGATCGCGCGCCTGCTTGTTGGCGCGGACGTTGAACGCGATGATCGGCGTGCCGGCCGAGATGGCGAGCTGCACGTCGCTTTCCGAGATACCGCCCACGGCGCCGAGAACCACGCGGGCGCGGACCTCGTCTGTCGACAGCTTCTCGAGCGATTGCGTGATCGCCTCCACGGAGCCCTGCACGTCGCCCTTGACCAGGAAGGCTGCTTCCTTGAGGCCGCCGCCAGCCGAGGTGCTGCCGCCTTCCTTGAGACGCGCCAGCATCTGGTCGAGCGAGGTGCCCGCCCGGGCCGTCGGGCCCGACTTGTTGCGCTTGGTGCGCACGCGGTAATCCGTGATCTCGCGAGCGCGAGCCTCGGAGTCCACAACGACAAATTGATCGCCCGGATCCGGCGCGCCATCGAGGCCGAGGACTTCGACCGGCGTTGCCGGAAGCGCCACATCCACCAGCTGGCCGCGCTCGTTGTTGAGCGCCTTGACCCGGCCCCACTGGGCGCCGGCGACAACGATGTCGCCGCGCTTCAGCGTGCCGCGCCTGACCAGCACGGTGGAGACAGGGCCACGGCCCTTGTCAAGCTTGGATTCGATCACCACGCCGTCGGCGTCGCGTTCCGGATTGGCCTTGAGTTCGAGAATCTCGGCGAGCGCCGAGATCGTAGCGGTGAGTTCGTCGAGGCCGGTCTTCTTCAGCGCCGAGACGAACACGGCCGGCGTCTGGCCGCCCATGGCTTCGACCTGCACGTCGTATTGCAGGAGCTGCGTCAGCACGTTTTCCGGCTTGGCGTCATGCTTGTCGATCTTGTTGACCGCAACGATGATCGGCGCGTTGGCCGCTTTCGCGTGCTGGATCGCCTCGATCGTCTGCGGCATCACGCCATCGTCCGCCGCCACCACGAGGATGACGATGTCGGTGGCGTTGGCGCCGCGCGCGCGCATGGACGAGAAGGCCGCGTGGCCCGGCGTATCGAGGAAGGTGATTTTTTCCCCGCTCTTGAGTTGAACTTGATAGGCGCCGATGTGCTGCGTGATGCCGCCCGCTTCGCCCGACACAACGTCAGTTTGACGGAGAGCATCAAGAAGCGAGGTCTTGCCGTGGTCGACGTGACCCATGACGGTCACGACCGGCGGCCGCGACTCGAGGTGATCGTCGATGTCGTCATGGCCCTCAAGGCCGATCTCGACGTCGGATTCCGCCACGCGCTTCACGGTGTGGCCGAATTCCTCGACGATGAGCTGGGCGGTATCCGCGTCCAGCACGTCGGTCGAGCGGACGAGTTCGCCCTGCTGCATCATGAATTTCACGACGTCGGCCTGGCGCTCGCTCATGCGGTTCGCGAGATCCGCGACCGTGATCGATTCCGGCAGAACGACTTCGCGCGAGACTTTCTCACTGGCGCCGCCGGCCATTTTGAGGCGGCGGTCACGCTCGCGTTCGCGGGCGCGTTTCACGGCGGCGTAGGAGCGCTGTTTTTCGTCATCGTCGCCAAGAGCCGCCGAGACGGTCAGCCTGCCCTGACGGCGCTTGGGTTCGTCCTTGCGCGCGGGACGGACTTCGCTGCCGCCGGGGGCATCGTCGCCGCTTGTCTTCACACGCTTGACGCGACCGCCGAGTTCGCTCAGCGGCGTCAGATCATCGGTGTCCAGCGGGGCCAGCGGACGGGGACCGCCGCCGGGGCCGCGGCCACCCGGTCCACCCGGACCACGGCCAGCGCCGCCGGGACCACCCGGACGCGCAGCGCCACCGGGTCCGCCCGGCGGACGCGGTCCACCCGGACCACGCGGGCCAGCATCGGGACGCACGCGCACGGCGCCGCCCGGACCGCGCGGCGCGGCCGCACGATCGCCAGAGAATCCACCTGCGCCCGGGCGCGGCGGGGCGCCGCTACGGCCTTCGCGCCGGAAGCTGCCGCGATCATCGCCGGCCTCTTCACGTCCGCCGCGCGAGAAGGCGGCGGGGCGGGCATCTTCGGCTTCCTCGGCGGGGCGGGCAGCGCCAGCTTCGGCGCGGCGTTTTTCATCTTCGGCCAGACGGCGCGCTTCCTCGGCGCGGCGTTTGTTCGCCTCGTCGATCGCCTCCTGTTCGATGCGGCGGCGTTCCTCATCGGCGCGGCGCAGCGCGATGGCGGCCTGGCGCGCCTTGAGTTCGGCTTCCGAGAGGCCGGACTTCTGGATGGCTTCCTGAGCTGCGGTGAGCTGCGGTTTCTCGACCGGCTTTTCCGGCTCGGGGCGGACGACCTTCGGGTTCGCGCCGGGCGTCACCACCACGACACGTTTCTTCTTGGTCTCCACGACGACCGACTTGGATCGGCCGTGCGAGAAGCTCTGCTTGACGGTGCCTGCGTCCCCACGTTTGAGGGTCAGCGGTCGGCGGCCCGTATTGTCCGGGTCTTTGGTGTCGGTCATTCACTCACTTCAGTTGCAGTCGTTCAATTTAAACCCGTAGGCCCGGAGGCGATGCCTCCGCCCATGGGCCGGATCAGATCAATTTTCGCCCCGAGAGCCCGTCTCGGAGTTGGGTATCGGCTGCCAACCCGGCAGCCAGACACGCCGGAACCCGGAAAGCCTTCCCAGCTCCCCCATCCAGGCGTGCGCTATTGGGCCAAGTTTGAGGCAAGCGTGTATCACACGGTCGCGCCCCAAGGCCATGCCCAATTCATTGCCCAAAAAACACTCTGCAACAGGCGGAAGCCTGCCATTTCCGGGGGTTTCGGGCTCGGCATCAAGATCGGGTCCGTAGATCGCCTTCGCAAGGCCGAGCACCTTGTTTCGCTGATCTTCAGACCCGTCGGAAGCTGTAATCAGGCAACCAGGCCGGGCATCACGCAAGGCTTCGCGCACCTGTTCAAAGCCCGCGACAAGATTGCCGGCGCGCCGGGCCATGCCCAGCATGTCCATGCAACGCCGCACCAGCAGCGCCTCGGTCTGGCCCCCAAGGTCGGCCGGAACCGCAACCTGTCGCTTGAAGGCGCGCGCAAACGCGCCGCGGCCCGCCGCCTGATCCACCGCTTCGCGGGTCGCGCTGACCCATGCTCCCCTACCGGGCAGGCGCGCTGCGACATCGGGCGTCACCTGTCCTTCCGGCGACAGAACGAAACGGATCATCTCCAAATGCGGACGCCGCTGCATCGTGACGATGCAACGGCGCTCCGGATCCCGGCGATCCGGGCCATTCTTCTCGGATTGGACAACGCCAAGCTTGCCGGCGCGGGGCGGACCCACGTCGGTTTCGACGGCGTCGATGCCGCCTAGCGCGTCATCACTGTCCGCTTGAGCCGCCATTGGCCCCTTTCAGGTTGAACAGCTCGTCGCCACGGCTGCGCGCCGTGCCGCCTTGCGGTTCCCCACCGGCTGCATCGAGAGCAGCCTCTTCAGCGTCGAGAGCCGCCGCACGCGCCGCGAGCGCTTCATCCAGCGCCTGCGGTTCGACCCAGCCGGCCGCAACGCGCGCCTTGAGGATGAACAGCTCGGCGTCGTCGCGAGACATCTCGGCTTTCTCGAGCAGGCCCGGCATGAATTTCGGCTTGCCGTCCGGCCCCGGCTCTTTCCAGCCGACCAGATCGTCCGGCACGAGGCCGGCGAGATCCTCGAGCGACTTGACGCCGTTCTCGCCGAACTTGACCGCCATGGCAGGCGTGACGCCTTCCATCGCAGCAACCTCGTCGGCAACGCCCAGTTCGCGGCGCCTGGCGATCAGCTCGGCCGTCAGCTTCTCGAGATATTCGCGGGCGCGCTCCTGCAGCTCGCCGGCGACTTCCTCGTCGAAGCCTTCGATCGAGGCCAGTTGTTCGATCTCGACGAACGCGATCTCTTCCACTGTCTCGAAACCTTCGGACGCGAGCAGCTGGGCCAGCGTTTCGTCGGCATCGAGCGCCTTCTGGAACAGGTCGGTGCGCTCCTTGAACTCGCGCTGACGACGCTCGGAATCCGCGGACTCCGTCATCAGGTCGATCTGCCAGCCGGTCAGCTGCGAAGCCAGACGCACATTCTGGCCGCGGCGGCCGATGGCGAGCGGGAACTGGCTCTCCTCGACAACCACTTCCACGCGGCCCTCTTCCTCATCGATCACGACCTTCGAGACTTCAGCCGGCTGCAGCGCGTTGACGATGAACGTCGCGTCGTCGCCAGACCACGGAATGATGTCGATCTTTTCTCCACCCAGCTCCGAAACCACCGCCTGCACGCGCGCGCCGCGCATACCGACGCAGGCGCCGACCGGATCGATCGAATTGTCATGGCTGAACACGCCGATCTTGGCGCGCGAGCCAGGGTCACGGGCGCAGGCCTTGATCTCGATGACGCCCTCATAGACTTCCGGAACTTCCTGAGCGAACAGCGCGATCATGAAGCTCGGGTGCGAGCGCGACAGGAAGATCTGCGGGCCCTTGGCTTCCGACGACACCTTGTAGAGGTAGGAGCGGACGCGGTCGCCCGTGTTGAAGTTCTCGCGCGGGATGCCGTCATTGCGGCGGATGACGCCTTCGGCCTTGCCGAGGTCGACGATCACGTGGCCGTATTCGACGCGCTTCACGGTGCCGTTGATGATCTCGCCAACGCGGTCCTTGAAGTCGTTGTACTGGCGGGCGCGTTCGGCTTCACGAACCTTGCCGGTGATGACCTGTTTTGCGGTCTGGGCTGCAACGCGGCCGAATTCGAACGGCGGCAGTTCTTCGCGGAATTCGTTGCCGATCTCGGCGTCGGAATCCATTTTCTTGGCTTCCGCCAGGATCAACTGCGTCACGGGATTTTCGACTTCCGCTACAACGGTCTGGACCCGCCACAGGCGCGTCTCGCCGCTATCCGGATTGATCTCGGCGCGGATGTCGTGCTCCAGGCCGTAGCGCGAGCGGGCGGCCTTCTGGATCGCCTCTTCCATCGCTTCCAGCACGATGCGCTTGTCGATCGATTTCTCCGCCGCGACCGCGTTGGCGATCTGCAGGATTTCCAGCCTGTTTGCAGAAACTGCTCCGGTAGCCATTCCCTACTCCTTGTGGTCGCCGTCGAGGTCTTCACCCTCGTCGTCCGACTCTTCATCAAAATCGTCTTCGTCATCGACTTCGAGATCGTCGAAGTCTTCTTCCGTCTCTTCGCCGAGGCCAACGATGTCCTCGTCATCCTCGTCTTCTTCTTCCGCTCCCGGCGGCGGCGCCTTGGCGCGCGCGGCCTGGATCAGCTTCTCGGTCAGCACCATGGTCGCCTTCGCCATGTCGGCGACTGGCAGGCTGGCCTGGCCGCCATCCTTGAGGTCCAGCTGGACGAGGCCACCGGCTTCGCTGACGATCGTGCCATGAAAACGCTTGCGGCCATCGGCGCCTGGCGTTCCGAGCTCGACCTTGATCTCGTGGCCAACCCAGTTGGCGAATTCACCCACGCGCGTCAGCGGCCGGTCGATGCCCGGGCTCGACACTTCGAGATGGTATTCGCTCGAAATCGGATCTTCGGTTTCCAGGACCGGCGAGATCGCCCGCGAGAATTTCGCACACGCCGCGACAGACATCGTGCCGTCCGGCCGCTCCGCCATGATCTGCAGCGTCGGGATCTGACCGCCCATCACGCGCACGCGCACGACGTCGAGACCGAGCTCTGCAGCCACGGGCTCGATCATGTCGAGGATACGGATCTCAAGTTCGCTTTGCGCCCGCATGTATGCGGTTAATCCCTGTACTTAGGCACTGTATTTCGGCCCTGAAACGCGAAGCGGCCGCCCAGTTCCCCGGGCGGCCGCTGCGATGTGAGGACTAGTTCGAGGGGGCATATAGGGGCTTTGGCGCGGGAAGTCGAGCCCCCTTCGCGACGGGTAGGAAGACGCGCCGCGCGGGAGTGAGGCAGCGCGTGTGCGGGAGGGCAGCCGCCCTCCCGCGCCAGAAGCAGCCGTCCTAGAAAGTCCTGGAAACCTCCACCGCATAGGTGCGCGGCGGCGTCACCACGCAGCGGAGCACAGTGCCGCCCGCTGTCGTGTTGAGCAGGCCAAGGCCCTGGTTGTTCGGCTGGGCGTAACGCGAGGTGCAGGCGATATCCTCGGTGAGGTTCTGCCCGATCAGCGCGATCTGCAGCCCATCATCGTTGCGAAGGGCAAAGCGTGCATCATAGGTCATGAACGAGGACTCGGTGTTGAGCGGATAGTTGTCGCCCGCCGCCGAGAGCATGCGCTCGTCAACATACTGGAAGCTGCCGCGCGCCGACCACGTCCAACCGGAAAACCAGGGCAGCTGGTCTTCCCAGCGCACATAGCCGGTCAGCTGCCACTCCGGCGAATACGGCACACGCTCACCCGTCAGGTCCACCGACGCCGGCACGGTCAGGCCCGGCCAGTTCGGCGCGCCGCGAAAGTCGGTGTACTGCGAATCCAGCCACGTGCCCGCGAGGTTCACCGTCAGCTGGTCGAGCGGATATAGCGTCGTGTCGAATTCCACGCCCTGCTGCCGGATCGAGCCGTTGTTGCGCACGGCGAAGGAGATGCCGTCATAGGTGCGGAACTGGTAGTTGCTGACATCCGTACGGAAGGCGGTGGCGTTGGCCTGCAGCAGGCCATCGAACAGTTCCGACTTCACACCGACTTCGAGGTTCTCGGTCGTCTCCGGCGCGAAGATGCGGGCCTGCCCCACCACCGTCGCGTTCCGGCCTGAGTCGAAGCCGCCGGACTTGTAGCCGGTCGACCACGTCGCAAACAGCATGATATCGTCGGAAGCTTGGTATGTCGTGCCCAGACGGTAGGTCAGCTTGGCGCCATCCGTCGTCAGCGCGGTATTCTCGGTTGCCGCAGAATCCACCGAAGCGATCGCACCCGAGATGATGCCCGGGATCGGCGTCGTCAGCGAACGCTGGTCGAAAAGGCCAGTCTTCTCGTCGGACGAGTAACGCACGCCAACGGTGACATCCCACTCGGGAACGATGTCGTAGGTGCCTTGCCAGAAGGCCGCCCAGCTCTGCGTGTTCTGCCAGAAATCCGTGTAGGACGAATACGGCAGCGCGACATCCGCGTTGCAGTAATCGACGCGGCGCTGCGTCGTTCCCGCAGGCGTGTTCGCCGTCGTGTTGCGGATAAAGATGTTGCAGAAATCGTTGTTCAGGAAACGATAGTCGCCGATGTAGAAGTCTTCCTCGTAGGCATAAAGACCCGCCACGAAGTTGGCCTTGCCATCGAACAGATCGTCCGGCGAGAGCAGCTGCACCTCGTGCGATTTGCTCTCCGAAGCGAAGAAGCCCTGGCGGCCCGGCATCTTGATCGGCAGTGCGCCGCTCGACACCTGGAACTGATCATCATTCCAGTCGCGCCAGGCGTTGATCAGCTTGACCTGCCAACCGCCTTCGAGATCCCATGTCAGGTTGCTAGCGAAGCCGGCGGTGCGGTCGCTGAGATTGCCTTCGCTTTCCTGATAGATGTCGTGCGTGTAAGTGTCGGTGAGGATCGGCGTCTGGCCGACCAGCGGCCCTGCCCCGTCCGGATCAAGGCGCGCGCGCCAGTTGGCGGCAAAGGTCGGCGTCACGCTTTCGGCGACAACGGTGGAGATCGGAATGCCGTCGCCCGTCGTATGCTGGTAATCGCCGCGCACCACCCAGCGGATATCATCCGTGATATCCCAGGCGGCGGACAGGCGGCCCGAGAACGTGTCGGAGAAGCTGACATCCTTGCCCGTGAGCAGGTTGTTGGCATAGCCCTCGCGCTGGTCGCCGAGGATGGCGGCGCGCACCGCAAAATTGTCGGTCACAGGCAGGTTGACCATCGCCTCGCCCTTGAGCCGGTCATAGCTGCCGGCAAGGACGCTGACCCTGCCCTCGAAGCTGTTCGAGGGCTCATTGGTGTTGATCAGCATCGCGCCCATCGAGGCGTTGCGGCCGAACAGCGTGCCTTGCGGCCCGCGCAGCACCTCCACCGAGCGGATGTCGTTGAGGCCAGACACCAGAGCGGCCGTGCGCGGGATGTACGCGCCATCGAGGAACAACGCGACGGAGGGTTCGATCGCCGTGTTGCCAGACGTTCCGATGCCGCGAATCTCGATGCGCGTGTTGGCCAGCTGCGGCGCGGTGGCGAGGTTTAGGCTCGGCGCGATGTTGCGCAGGTCGCGTATGTCGGTGATGCCCGCCTCGTCCAGCGTCTCTTCGCTGAACGCGCTGATGGAGATCGGCACATCCTGGATGTCTTCGTCGCGCTTCTGCGCGCTGACGACCACTACGTCGCGACCGGGTTCCGGCTCCTCGGCGGCAGGTGGTTGCGCGGGTGTGGCCGCCGGCGTCTGGGCGAAGGCTGGCGCAGAGGCGCCCAGCGTCAACGCGATCGAAGCGGTCGTGATAAGCAACTGTCTCATGATGTCCGTTTCCCCGTTACGGCACCCAAAAGGTGCAGCGTGTTCCGATTGATACCCATCGGTATCGCAATTGATACTTGTCGGTAGGGTTCCTGCCAAGGCCCAAGATTGCGCTCGGGGCGGCCTGTCTTCCGTGGCCGCGCAGAACGGGTCTTGCCGTTAGCGGAAAGCGCTTTTTCGTATGGGGTTCGCAAGACTCAAGTCATCGGTCGACACAGATTTTCTGATGGGGCGCCGGCTGGAGCGCAGGTTGACGCTCTCGACAAGTGACCCGGCGCCAGACCATCAAGGAGAGAACGACGATTACATACGTCGCGCTGAATACGGTTCGGAGGGAATCCCATGACGTCCATCAAACGCAGTTGTCTCGCGGCGGCTTCAGCCATCGCACTCGCCCTGTCGGTTGCCGCCTGCACACCGGAAGCGGCCAAGCCGGAAGAGCCCGCAGCTCCCGCAGCGCCAGTTGCCGCTGATCCCAACGTCTCCTCGCTTGAGATGGCGGCTGATCCCGCAGTGCTCGGCTTCGACCCGGCGGCGTTCGCAAAAGCCAAGGCCGACATCGAGGCGGGCATCGCCGCTGGCAAAATCCCGGGCGGGCTCTTCCTCGTCGCCAAGGGCGGCAAGGCATCTATTCGATGTCGAAGCCGATCGTGTCGATCGCCACCATGCAGCTGGTCGAAGACGGCAAGATCAGCCTTGAAGATCCGATCTCGAAATACATTCCCGAATTCGCCAATCCGAAAGTGCTCGTCGGCAATGGCGTCACCCGCCCCGCTGCGCGCGAGATCACGGTGCGCGACCTGCTCTCCCACAAGTCGGGACTCATCTATGGGATTTTCGATCCCGAGAGCGAGCTCGGCAAGCTCTACATGGCGGCCGGCGACACGCGTTTCGACTTCACCGACCTTGATCTCGCCAAGGCCCTCGCCGCCCTGCCGCTGCGCTTCGATCCGGGTTCGGCCTGGCACTATTCGCGCTCGACGGACGTACTCGGCGCGGTGATCGAGATTGCCGCAGGCAAGCCGCTGGATGCGATCCTGGAAGAGCAGATCTTCACGCCGCTCGGCATGAACGACACGCACTTCTATCTCGAAGAAGACGAATTCAACCGCCTCGCCGAGCCGCCAACTACGATCGCCCCGCTGTCGACGCCGAAAGTGAAAGCGCCGATGTTCTCGGGCGGCGGCGGTCTCAACGCGACGACGGAAGACTATTTCCGTTTCACCGAGATGCTGCGCAACAAGGGCACGTATCGCGGCGTTGAGATCATCAAGCCGGAAACGCTGGACCTGATGCTGCAGGACCAGATCGCGACGGGCGTCGATCGCAAGGCGTGGTTCTACGATGCGCTTCCCGGTTCGGGCTTTGGCCTCGGTTTCGGCCTCATCCCGATCAACCCGGCCGACCCCGCCTCGGGCAAGTACTTCACCTGGTCGGGCTATGCCGGCACCAACATGTGGGTCGACCCGGTGAACGACATCACCACGATCTTCATGATGCAGAACAAT
>NCEM01000063.1 GCA_002280725.1 Alphaproteobacteria bacterium 32-64-14 | reverse complement strand
CGGCGATCTTGTCCTGCATGGCGCATGGTTCTCCATCGGCAAGGGCGAACTGCACTGGCGCGACCCGGCAACGGGCGCCTTCTCCGTCATTGCCGCCGAGAACCCAGCGCTCGACCAGGACAACAAGATCTAGGTCAGCGCGGTCTACGCAGCCGGACACGCCAATGGCTGGTCCGCCACCGCGCCGCCAAGGCTGGTGATGCGCCAGCCATCGGCGAATTTCTTGAGCGTGTACGAGCTTGCGCGGTCCTTCGGCGGCAGCGGCTCGCCATCCGCCTTGATGCGCGAGAACTTCATCGCGGCCCACGCCGTATCCTCGCCCGTGATGCAGGCTTTGACCTCGTGGATGGCCGACTGCTTGTAGCCCTGTGCGCGCAAGCCCTCGAACCCACGCTCGAGGCTGGCGGTCTGTTCTTCAACTGAGGGGCCTGTGCGGTAGAAATCGCGGGCGATGGTTGCCGAGTCGTGGCGGTTCCACGCTTCCGTGTAGCCCCACATGAATTGCTCGACCACGCGCTCGGGCGACAGAGACGGGGCGGACGGGTTTGTCTCGCAGGCTGCAAGCACCAGCAGCATGGCTCCGCAAAGCATTCGCATGAACTTTATCCCCGGGCTGTCAGAGGCATGCTACCTGTTCGCTGGCCACAGTCGAGGAGTTCACGAGGATGCTATTCACCCGTAGGGCAGCCCTTGCCTCCGCCGGCGCCAGCCTTGTGACGGTCGCACAAGCCGCTGCCCTTTGCCGTGCAGGAAATCTATCCCGCCGCCCACAAGGGGCGCATTCACATCGCAGGCGGCCTGCTGGGCGAAGGCGGCCGCGTGGTCGGCGTGTCCGACCGCCACATCGCCTACGACCCCTCAACAGGCGCAACGACGACGCTGAAGCCGCTGGTGGCGCGCCGCCATCATCCGCATCTCGTCGATCATGGCGGCGGGCTCTACCTGTTCGGCGGCTTCACCACGAACCCTGGCGCGGTGAACTGGATCATGTCGGCCGAGGCGATGCTGCACGACGAGGCAACCGAAAGCTGGACACAGCTCGCTCCCGCACCCGGCGCCAACGGCGAAGTGGTCGCGACCAGTCTCGCCGACCGCATCCACATCGTTGGCGGCCGAGCGCCCAAGGGCGCCGCGAACCTCGCCTATGGGGATCACGCCGATACGGACCGGCACATGGTCTACGACCCGGCGGCCAATCGCTGGACCACAGCGGCGCCTGCCCTCTCCGCGCGCAACAGCGCGGCGGGCGGCGTGATCAACGGACTGTGGCACGTCGCCGGCGGGCGCAACGTCGCTGGCGGCCCAAGCGATGCGCACGAGGTCTATGATCCGAAGGAAGACAAATGGCGCGCCGCCGCGCCGATGCCGAAGGGATCGGGCGCTGGCGGCAATGCTTGCGGTGTGATCGGCGGACGGCTCTACATTTTTGGCGGCGAGTATTTCGACAATGGCGGGCGGGTGCATCCCGAGGTGTGGGAATACGACCCGGCCAAGGACACGTGGGCCGCAATGCCCCCCATGCCGACGCCGCGCCACGGGCTGGGCGGCATCACCATTGGCAACACGATCTGGCTGGTGGGCGGGGCGAAAAAGCCCAGCGGCAGCGAGACAAGCGACGTTGTGGAGAGCTTTGAGGTGTTCGACTAGCTTTTGGTTGACCCGTTTTCCGGTGTTCCCACGCTTTCCCCATGAGAGGGAAAGTCATGACGCTCTATCTCGTGCTTGGCGGGTTCATTGCCGCAGCGATCGCCTTCATCCTGATCGGCCGCGCCGCAAGGCCCGCGCCGAAGGGCGAGGACGATGCACGCACGACTTTCGCCAACCTGCCCGATTTCGATCCCGGCGAGGTTCACGCCAAGAATGGCGCGGCGATCAGCTATGACCCGGTGCGCAACATCGTGACGATCTGGGACAAGGCCGGCGGCGCCCGGCTGGTCGATCCCGCCGGCGTCGCGGGATGGCGCGCCGAGCCTGAAGTCGAGCTTTATGCCCGCACCACCGACCGCAAGCCTTTCTTCTCCGTCGCCGTGATCAGTGGCAGCGAACGCGCAGCGTGGCGCGACCGGCTGCAGGCGGCGTTCGGCGTAGAGAAGGAACGCAAGCCGGAAACCGGCGCCTGATCAGAAGCAGCTGAGGACGGTGCTGTAGGGTACGTCCACCTCAGCGGCGATGCGCCAGCCTGCGCCTGTCCTGACAAGATCGAACACCTTCGCCTCGTCGTCATTCATCTTGCCGCCGAATGTGTAGAGGCGGGTGAACCTCAGCAGCGCCTTGCCATTCGTGGCGCTCGTGCTGCAGAACGCGGCGCTGTAGGCGTCGAGCTTTCCGAAGCTTTCGGCGTTAAGGTCGAAAAAGGTGGTCTTCAGTCGGGCCAGATCTCCGTTGGCGTAGATGTCTTTCATCATCGCATCGGAGTCGGCGCGGTTGTACGCGGCGATCCAGCGATTGATCAGGCCGCGGCCCATCACTTCGATTTCCGTTCCGCCTGTCTGGGCGAAAGCGGGAGCGGCGAGAAGCACTGCAGCAAGCATCAGGCGCTTCATTGATGATTCCCTCTCAATCCAGAGTCGGTTTGCGCAGCAGCAACAGCGCCGCAAGGCTGAGCGCGGCGGCGGCGCTGAGATAATAGCCGACCAGATCCAGCCCCTGCACTGACAGCATCTGCGCGGCGATGGGCGTGAAGCCGCCGCCGATGACGCCGCCAACGTTGAAGGCTACACTGGCGCCGGTGTAGCGCACGCGCGCGGGGAACAGCCCCGGCAGCCATGCGCCAAGCGGGCCATACACAAAGCCCATCAGCAGCAGCAGGAGCGAGAGGAAGACGCCGACCAGCAGGAGGTCGCCCGACCCGATCATGGGCGCAAGCAGGAAGCCCGCCCCAACGCTGAGCGCGCAGCCGGCCGCCAGCACGATGCGCGGCGTCGCCGCATCCGCCCAGTAGCCAGCCCACACAATGCCGCCCGCCATGAACAGGATGGCGACGAGCTGGACCTGCAGGAAAGTCTCGCGCGGGAAGCCGAGCGTGGTCGTGCCATAGCCGAGCGCGAAGGCCGTCGCGATGTAATAGATGCAGAAGCAGGCAACGACGCCGAACGTGCCGCCAAGGGTTTCGCGCCAATGATTACGGAACAGCTCGCCCAGCGGAACCGATGGTGGGCGCTCTTTCTCCAGCACGGCCTGGAAGGCGGGCGTCTCGGTCAACTTCAGGCGGATCCACAAGCCGACCACAACCAGAAGCGCGCTCGCAAGGAATGGAATGCGCCAGCCCCAGGCGATGAAATCCTCGCGGCTCAGGAAAAGCCCGAGCAGCAGGAAGAGGCCGTTGGCGAGGATGAACCCCACCGGCGCGCCAAGTTGCGGAAACATGCCGAAGCGCGCCTTCCATCCCGGCGGCGCGTTCTCGACAGCAAGCAGCGCCGCCCCGCCCCACTCTCCGCCAAGGCCGAGGCCCTGTCCGAAGCGCAGCACGCACAGCAATAGCGGCGCAATCCATCCGGCCTGCGCGTAAGTCGGCAGAAAGGCGATGGCGAGCGTCGAGCCGCCCATCAGCATCAGCGACCACACCAGCGTCGACTTGCGCCCGATGCGATCGCCGAAATGGCCAAAAGCGACGGCGCCCACAGGCCGCGCGATGAAGGCGATTGCGAACGTGGCGTAGGACGACAGCAACTGAGCGGTCGGCGAATCCGATGGAAAGAACAGCGGCCCGAACACCAGGGCTGCGGCCGTCGCGTAGATATAGAAATCGTAGAATTCAATGGCCGTACCGACGAGGCTGGCCATGAGGACACGGGCCGCCGGGGCGCGTTGGGTGGTTGCTGTCATCGTGGTCCCCTGCGGTGTGCAGCGGCGGTTTAGGCCAGAAATGGGCGGTTGTGGCAACGACCCTAAAAGCAAACGGCGCGATCCCAAGGGACCGCGCCGCTGCAATCATCGGAGGGATGAGACCTAAGATTACTTCTTCTTGCGGGCCACTTTCTTGGCCGGGCGCATGGCGGCGGCGGCGGCTTTCATTTTGACCGGGGCCTTCGCGACGGGCTTCTTGGCGACCGGCTTCTTCGCGGCGGGCTTCTTGACCGCAGCTTTCACCACCGGCTTTTTCACAGCAGCTTTGATCGGGGCTTTCACAGGCGCCTTCACGACAGGTTTCTTCGCAACCGGCTTCTTCGGCATCGGGATGACGTTCGAGACCGGAGCGACCGGCGCGACAACGGCGGCGACGGGCATCGGGGCGGTCGGGATCGGCGCCGGCGCGGGCATCGCAACAACCTTGGCGGCGGGCTTCTTCGTGGCCTTCGTTTTCGAGGTAGGCATTCTGCACTCCTGCTTCTCTGTTGGATCGGCGCCGCACAACGCAGTCGCCGTATCGATCTGATGGCGTGCAAACTGCCGTGAGAAACTGAACGCAAGGTTTCCAAAATTGCGTGCGCGAGTCTTCGGTGAAAATTTTTCGCAGAAATTTTTGCGCGTGAGTCACGCGCGCGATCGGCATCGCGTGATCATCCGTGTGGAGATGATCAGAAGAGATCGCCCTGCGACTTACTCTTCGCGGGCTTCGATGCTTTCGATGACGCTTGCTCCGTCATCTCCCACGCGCCGTCATCGTCGAAGGTCTTCAGCAGCGCCTTCACATCAGCGAGCGATGCATCGTCTTCGCCAAGCCACACGGCCCAGTCTTCCTGACGTAGAATGGCGGGCATGCGGTCTGTGATGCGGCCGATGAGGTCGTTCGGCGGCACGGTGACCATCACGAAGCAAGGCTCGGAGCCGGCGTCGCCCACCCACTCCTCCCAGATTACCGCGATGGCGATGGGTTTGCGGTCCTTTGGGCGGATCACCCATTGCTGCGTCTTCCCGGAGGGAAGCTGTTCGCCCTCATTGAAAGTTCCAACCAGCGCGATGCCGCGCCGCTCTGCGAATGAGTCTGCAAAAGTCTGCCGCTTGTCGATCGTTTCGGCGCGCGCGTGCATGTGATCGGCCTTGAAGGACGGGTTTTCCGGCTTCGAGAAGCCCCAGCGCATGGGCGCAAGCTCGCGCTTTCCATCCTCGCCAAGCCTCATCACCTTCGCGAGGCGCATGGGCGTCACGAAGCCAATGGGCGCGTCATCAGGTATCTCGTCGAGCGGCTGAGAGAAGCCTTCGATGTCAGTCCACCATTCAACCTGCGTGAACTTCCCGCACATGAACTGTCAGCGCTTCCGGTTTCCGAACATGCCGCGGAAGACGAATTTGGTGATCTCGCGGGTCGCGGTGCGCATGAAGGTGCTTTGTGCGGCCTCGACCGGGGTTTGACGGGTGGTTTTGCGCGGAGCGGACGCGCGGGTGGTGGAGGCGCGTGTCGAGGCCTGCGTGCGGTTGGCGGCGGCGGCCTGGCTTGCTTCCTTGCGCGCGCGGGCGGCTTCGGCCTCGGCGGCCTCCGCGCGCTTGAGCGCATCCTTCTCCTTCGCCGCGATGGCTTCCCGGCCGGTGAGGATTTCGTAAGCGGACTCGCGGTCGATCACCGCGTCGTACTTCAAGGCGACCGGGCTTTGCGCCTGAACCGCGGCGCGGTCGGCGTCCGGCGCAGGGCCGAGACGCGACATGGGCGGGCGGATGATGGTGCGCTGGACGACCGTGGGCGCACCCTTCAGGTCGAGCGACGAGACTAACGCTTCGCCAGTGCCGAGTTCCGTGATCGCGGTTTCTGTGTCGAGATCCGGGTTCGGGCGGAAGCTCTGGGCCGCCGCCTTCACCGCTTTGCGTTCGGTCGGCGTATAGGCGCGCAGGGCGTGCTGGATGCGCGCACCGAGCTGGGCGAGGACGCTTTCGGGCAGGTCTTTCGGGTTCTGCGTGACGAAATAAACGCCGACGCCCTTGGAGCGGATCAGGCGGACAACCTGCTCAATCTTGTCGACCAGCGCCTTGGGCGCGCCATCGAACAGGAGGTGGGCCTCGTCGAAGAAGAAGACGAGTTTCGGTTTGTCGGGATCGCCAACCTCGGGAAGCTGTTCAAACAGTTCGGCGAGCAGCCAGAGCAGGAAGGTTGAATAGAGACGCGGCGAGTTGATGAGGGTGGTGGCGTCCAGCACGCTGACATAGCCGCGGCCCTGGGTATCGACGCGCATGAAGTCGTTGAGATCGAGCGCGGGCTCGCCGAAGAATTGCGGGGCCCCTTCCCGCTCGAGCATCAAAAGCTGCCGCTGCACCGCGCCGATCGAGGCCGGGGCGACGTTGCCGTAAGTGCGCTGTATTTCGCTCGAGATGGTGGAGACGTGCGTCAGCAGGCTGCGCAGGTCCTTGAAGTCGAGCAGCAGCAGATCGTTGTCGTCAGCGTATTGGAAAGCGATGGTGATCACGCCTTCCTGCGTGTCGTTGCAGCCGAGCATGCGGGCGAGCAGCTGTGGGCCCATTTCCGAGACGGTGGCGCGGACGGGATGGCCGCGCGTGCCGAAAAGGTCCCAGAAGATGCAAGGCGCGGCCGAATAGGTGAGTCCGGAGAGGCCGATCTGTTCGGCGCGCTCATTGAATTTCTCCAGCATCTTGCCTTCGGGCGTTCCTGCTACGCAGATGCCCGAGAGATCGCCCTTCACGTCGGCGCAGAAAACAGGGACGCCGGCGGCGGAGAATTGCTCGGCCATGACCTGGAGCGTGACGGTCTTGCCCGTGCCGGTGGCGCCCGCGACGAGCCCGTGGCGGTTGGACCGGGCCAGCAGCAGGGTCTGCGGCAGCTTGTGGTCCGGGCCGCCGCCGCCGATGAAGATCGAATCCGTCATGATCGGTTCCTGGTATTGTGCGTGGGCAGACTAGAAGCCCAGACCGCCCGCGCCAAGCAGGCTCGCGCGCGACGATGATCGCGAATACATCCTGCGGCGCGCATTTCGGCGCGCGATCCCGCTTTGCATAGGGCGAAACGCACAATAAGTCTTTTCCCATGGAAGCGCCGGGCGATACGAGCAACAGAACTTGGCTGACAGCGGGGATCTGGCTGATCGCCACGGTCGCTATCGGCTACGTGCTTTATAACGGCGCGCGCATCCTGGCGCCCTTCGCCATGGCCGTGTTCGTCTGGCTGATCATGGAAGGGTTTGCGCGCGCCATCCGCCGCCCCTTCCCCGACCTGCCGGGATGGGTGGCCAATCTGTTCGCCGTGACGGTAGTGGCGCTAAGCGTGCTGACCTTCGTGAGCGTGGTGAGCGGCGCGATTTCGGAGTTCCAGTCGAAGTCCGACGAATACGAGACCCGGATCAACGTGGTGATCCGCGATATCTACAACATGCTGCCACAGCCTGCGCCGGCGACCGATCCTGCCTTGCCCGGACAACCGGCCGCGCCGGCAACGGTTCAGCCTGCGCCCCAGCCCCTCACGCCGGGCGATGCGCTGCTGACACCTATCGAGGAGCCCTTGCCTCCCCCACCCGCACCGGTCCCGGCGCCGGAGGATTCGACGCCGACGCTGTCCAACTTGGTGGCGCAATATGCCGGCAGCATCGCGCCGATGGCCGCCGGGTTTGTCTCGGGCCTGATCACCGACATGCTGCTGATCCTGATCTATGTCGCGTTCCTGTACGTTTCGGCAGGCGCATTCTCGCGCAAGCTGGACCGGGTTTTCGTCCGGCCGGAGCAACGTGTGAAATCGCGGCAGCTGGGCGATCAGGTGCGCCGGACGATGGAACAGTATCTGTGGGTGCAGACCTCGCTGTCGATCATCGCCACGGCCTTCACTTATGTAACGCTGGTTATCGTCGGGCTGGACAACGCCCTGTTCTGGGCCTTCGTGATCTTCGTGCTGAACTACATCCCGACCATCGGGTCGATTATTGCTACGGTCCTGCCGACGCTGTTCGCGATCGTGCAGCCGGAATCGGCATGGCCAGAATGGATGCCGGACAACGCCCTGCTCTGCGCGCTGGTTGTTTTCCTGGGCGTAAGCGTGTGGCAGTTCGTGATCGGCAATTTCATCGCGCCGCGCTTGCAGGGCAAGAGCCTGAACCTGTCGCCGTTGATGGTGTTGCTCTCGCTTGCCATCTGGGGTGCGCTGTGGGGGCCGGTGGGCATGTTCCTGTCGGCGCCGCTAACGGTGCTCGTGATGATCGTTCTGGCGCAGATTGACGGCGCGCGCTGGATCGCGGTGCTGATGTCCGCCGATGGCAAACCCGGCGAGGTGTCCGCGAACGAGAACGGCCTGCCCGCAGACGCACACCGTCACGAGCCCCTGACAGACCTGTGACCTGAAGCGCGGCGAATTGCGTGCACGGCCGATTGCTTGCCCGCGCGATAGGCCCCCAACATCCCCGATGTCGCTACGCGCTTTGCGCGCCTGCGTCCGGGGCCGCCCGCTTGCGTCCCCCCAAACCACCCTGTGGGCAGACCTGCGGGCCGCTGGACAAGTCCCCCGTTCGGCGGCCCGACCCCGAGGCTGACATCCAGCTTAGCGATTGGAAGGCGGTTTCACCGCGCTGCAGCAAAAGCGGGGCATATCTTGGCCCTTGCCCGGCCATATCGCGCGGGTCTAGCACTCGCTCACATCGATTCACCCGTTGTTCGTTCCCTGTCCGTTATTTCCACGCACGATCAGAGCCGCAGCACGGAACCGGAGACAGTACCCTGTCAAACGATCTTGCCTTCTCGCGCGAGGAATTCCTTGCGGCAGCTAAATCCATCTCCAAGGGCGCAAAGGCGCTGCCGGCGGATATCGCGGGCTTCCTGGACCAGTACCGGGCCGACGCCTTCATCGACGACTTCCTGACGCTTTCGGTTGAAGAGGCCGCGTCACTGGCGCTCGACCTGTGGACGCTCAACAAGGAGTACGAAGCCGCGGGCACGCGCTGCATCCGCACGCGCCGCGCGACCGGCGCCGATGGCGAGCCGCTGCGTCTCGACGTGGCGGAGATCGTCGGCCCGGACATGGCCTTCCTCGTCGGCAGCGCGATCAACGCCTGCCAGGAAGCCAAGGTCGAAATCCGTGCCGTGCTTCACCCCGTTGTCGAGGGACCCGTCGGCAAGCGCTCCGCCATCCAGATTCATCTGCCATTGCTGGACGACAAGCTTCGCGCCGACCTGCAGAAACGCCTCGAAGAAACATTTGCCGATGTCGCGGTGGTCAACGCCGACTTCCACGCCATGCGCGAGAAGATGGAGGGTGTGTCCGCAGAGCTTGCCATCGTGAAGGCAACCGGCGGCAAGACCTCGGGCGAGATCAACGAGGCGCGGGCGTTCCTGGCCTGGCTGGGCGACGAGAACTTCACTTATCTTGGCGCGCGCGATTACACTTTCGCGAAGGACGCCGATGGCCGTCTCGCTCCCGAGGAGCCTGTGGTCGACGAGGCGTCAGGTCTTGGCATCCTGCGCGATCCGGCGCGCAACGTGCTCTCGCGCGGCGCCGAGCCGACCATGCTGACGCCAACCGTGCGCGCTTTCATCAACGAGGCCTCGCCCATCATTGTGGCGAAGGCGAGCTTCGTCTCGCGTGTCCACCGGCGCAGTCATGCCGATTATATCGGCGTGAAACGCTATGACGCGCGCGGCGAAGTGATCGGCGAAACCCGTTTCGTCGGCCTCTTCACCTCGGAGGCCTACACGCGGGCGGCGGATGAAGTCCCGCTGATCCGCCGCAAGATCGACAATGTGAAGGCCGCAGCCCCGCAAGGCTCACGCTTTTCGGCAAAGCAACTCGACGCGGTGTTGAAGACCTATCCGCGCGACGAGCTGTTTCAGATTTCGGAAGGCGACCTGCAGCGCATCTCGGCGGGAGTGCTTCGTCTGCTGCTGCGCCCGCGCACGCGCCTGTTCATCCGGCGCGATCGCTTCGACCGCTATGTCTCCACCCTGCTCTATACGCCGCGCGACAGTTACAACTCCGAACTTCGCACGCGCGCACACCGCATGCTGGCGGATGCCTATGGCGGGCGGACCACGGCGTATTATCCTTCCTTCGGCGAAGGCCCGCTGGCGCGCGTGCACCTGATCATCGGCCTCGATCCCGGCCATCCAGAGCCTGACGAGGACGCGCTCGACCTGCAGATGCGCCAGCTGTTCGAGACGTGGGAGGATGCGCTGGCCCGTGTCGCGCGCTCGACGGGCGCTGACCAGACCTTGCCGGTGCATGCGCATTTCACCACGTCCTACAAGGAAGCGTTCCAGCCGGAGGAAGGTCTCACCGATCTTCTCGCCATCGCAGGGCTCGCATCGGGCAAGGCCCTTCGCGCCCGCGTGTGGGGGCCGGAATTCGAGGCGGGCGTCAGCCGCGTGAAAATCTATCACCGCGACCAGCCGCTCGACCTTGCCGAGATCGTGCCCGTGCTTGAGCGCATGGGCCTGCGCGTGCAGGCGGAGGTCGGCTATCCGATCCGCTTCTCGGCGCATGAAGGCGGGCCGGAAGGCGCGGTCTATGTGCACGACCTCGCCATTGATCGCCCGGCCGGACAGAAGCGGCTGGATGCGCGCTTCGAGCAGGCGTTCGAGGCGATCTGGAGCCGGGACACGGAGAATGATCGCTTCAACAGCCTTGTTGCAGCGCTTGGAACGGACTGGCGCTCGGCCGCCTTGCTGCGCACGCTGTGCCGCTTCCGCAGCCAGTCGGGACTTGATCCCTCCGAAGCGGTGCAGGTGCGCGCGCTGGCGGATCACCCGGAGATTTCCAACAATATTCTGAAGCTGTTCGGCGTGAAGTTCGATCCGGCTTCAAGGTCCGATCTCGATGCACGGAAGAAGGCGGCGGCGCCCGTCATCGCAGAGATCGAAAAACAACTCGAGGCCGTAGCCACGCTGGATGCTGACCGGGCTTTGCGGCGTCTGCTGTCGCTGGTGAAGGCGTGCCAGCGCACGAACTTCTATCTGCGCGACGCCGAGAAGAAGCCCTATCGTCATATCGCGATCAAGATCGCGAGCCGCGAGGCCGACCCCCTTCCCGCGCCGCGACCGTTCCGTGAAATCTTCGTCTGGTCGCCCGATGTCGAGGGCGTCCACCTGCGCTTCGGCCCTGTCGCGCGCGGAGGCCTGCGCTGGTCTGACCGGCGCGACGATTTCCGAACCGAAGTGCTGAGCCTCGTGAAGGCGCAGCAGGTGAAGAACGCCGTGATCGTGCCCCTGGGCTCGAAAGGCGGCTTCTATCCCAAGAGCCTGCCCGCGAAAGGCACCCGCGAGGAAATCCAGGCGGCCGGTATCTCCGCGTACAAGACATTCGTCGGCGCGCTCCTGCAGATCACTGACAATATCGTGGACGGCAAGACCGCGCATCCGCCGGGCGTCGTGCCTTGGGACGGGGAAGATCCGTATCTGGTCGTCGCCGCCGACAAGGGCACGGCAACGTTCTCGGACATCGCGAACGGGCTCGCGGCCGATTACAGCTTCTGGCTGGGCGATGCGTTCGCCTCGGGCGGATCGGTCGGCTACGATCACAAGAGGATGGGCATCACGGCACGCGGCGCATGGGAAGCGGTGAAGCGGCACTTTAGGGAGATGGGTCGCGACACGCAGTCCCAGCCCGTCACGGTCATCGGCATTGGCGACATGTCGGGCGACGTGTTCGGGAACGGCATGCTGCTGTCGAAATTCATCAGCCTGCGGGCGGCCTTCGACCACCGCCACATCTTCCTCGACCCGAACCCCACGGACCTTGAGAAGACGTGGAACGAGCGCATGCGCATGTTCGACCTGGCCCGCTCCTCGTGGGCGGACTATGACGCCAAGCTCATCTCGAAAGGCGGCGGCATTTTCGAGCGCTCGGCCAAGTCGATCAAGCTGACGCCCGAAGTGAAGGCGCTGGCCGGCATTGCCGAAGACGAAGTGACGCCCGACGCGCTGATCAAGGCGCTGCTGGTGGCCGAGGCGGACCTGCTGTGGTTCGGCGGCATCGGCGCCTACATCAAGGCCTCGACGCAGAGTCACGCAGACGTCGGCGACAAGACCAACGACATCCTGCGCGTCGATGCGAAGGACGTGAAAGCGAAGGTCATCGCGGAGGGCGCAAACCTTGGCGTGACGCAGGCCGGCCGCATCGAGTTTGCTCGGCTTGGTAGCGGAGGACGGGGCGGCCGTATCAACACGGACGCCATCGACAATTCGGCGGGCGTCGACTCGTCCGACCACGAGGTCAACATCAAGATCCTCACGGCCGAGGCGATCAACCAGGGCGCGCTGAAATCTGCCGACCGAAACGCTCTACTCGCTTCGATGACCGACGAGGTCGGGCATCTGGTTCTCGAAAACAACTACGACCAGACCGGCGCGCTGAGCATGATGCAGGCGACAGCCGCCGCCGATCTCGACAGCCACGAAGCGCTGATCGATTCGCTGGAAGCGCAGGGCAAGCTCGACCGCGCAGTGGAGGGCCTGCCCTCGACCGAGACGTTCCGCCGTCTGCGTGAGGCCGGACAGGGCCTCACGCGCCCGGAACTCGCCGTGATCATGGCTTATGCCAAGCTCGACCTCTTCGCCTCCATCGTCGC
>NCEM01000014.1 GCA_002280725.1 Alphaproteobacteria bacterium 32-64-14 | reverse complement strand
GCGAAGCAGGAAGGATCGTTACGTCGATAACCTCCGCAGAATGCCAAAACTACATCCGCAGCGCAGGCTATGCTTCCACCAAAATATGAAAGGCTCTAGTTCCCAGTGGGGTCATGCTCGGGCCTGTCCCGAGCATCCCGGTTGGGAGCTGCGGCGGGATTCATTGAAATTCCCAACGATGATCGAACCGGGATTCCCGGGATGCGGCCTTCGGCCTTACCCGAGAATGACCCCGCACTTTTCGGTATCCAAAGATCGAAAGTAAAAAGGCCCGCTGTCGCCAGCGGGCCTTTGTGTTTTGGGCTTTGCCGGTGGTTACGGCTTGGGTTTCGCCGCGGCTTCCTGCGCGGCCTTCTCGTCGTTGGCGCGCTTGATGACGTAGGCGAGGATGTTGTCGGTCTGCTCGGCGGTCAGCGTGGTGCTGAAGCCGGGCATGCCGCGCTGGGCGCGGTCGCCGTCGCGGACGGCGCCGTTCCACAGATTGCGGCCATGGAGCAGGGCCGAGTAGCGGAGGTCAGGCGCGATGGAGCCGGCTGCGGGAACTCCGGCTGCGCCGTGGCAGACGGCGCAGTTCTGGCCGAACAGCAGCTCGCCGGATGCGACCGTCTCGTTCGAGGCGGTCAGCAGCGGCGGATCGATCTTGACCGTGATGGGGGCGCCGGCGGTGGCCTTCGGCATTTCGGCCGGCAGCGTGGCCGTGCCGCCGAGGCGGTAGACCAGGATGCGCGAGTTGTTGGCGCTGGTCGGAACGGTGCGGGTCTGGCCGATCGGCAGGCCGCGCGCGCCGACGAGGATGGCGATCTGCTGTTCGCCATCGACCGTGAAGGTGGCGGGGGCTGCGACGACCTTGGCTTGCGTCGGCGAGGACCAGACCTTCTTGCCCGTGCGGGCGTCGTAGGCGTTGAACTCGCCGGCATGGTTGCCGGAGAAGACGAGGTTGCCGGAGGTGACCATTACGCCCGTGCCGCCGCGCGGATCGGTGTTCGGCACGCGCCAGACTTCCTTCATCGCGATGGGATCCCACGCGATGAGATAGGCTTCGGTCTTCGGCGCGGCGCCGCCGGCGACGACGGGCGTGACGCCCTGACCTGCGGTGAAGCCGATGCCGGTGTTCCAGCCTTTGAGGTTGACCTCGAAGTTGGGCGGCGAGGCGTAGGTCGAGGACGACACGTGAACCGGCAGGTAGACGAGTCCGGTTTCGGGGCTGAACGCCATCGGGTGCCAGTTGTGCATGCCGAGCGCGGCGGGCGCGACGATGGCAGCGACGCCGGTCTTGTCGAAGCGGGCTTCGGGGATTTCGACCGGCCGGCCGGTTGTCTTGTCGACGTGCGTCGCCCAGGTGAGCGGGGCGAATTTCTCGGCGCTGATCAGTTTGCCGGTTTTCGCGTCGAGCACGTAGAAGAAGCCGTTCTTCGGCGCCTGCATGACGACGCGGCGCTTGCCTCCTTTGGAAGTGGAAGTCGCTGGGTAGTTCAGGTCGGCGACCATGATCGGCTGGGTGGCCGTGTAGTCCCAGGTTTCGCCGGGCGTGGTCTGGTAGTGCCAGATGTATTTGCCGGTGTTGGGATCGAGGGCGACGATGGAGGAGAGGAACAGGTTGTCGCCGCCGCCGGGCGAGCGGTATTTCTGGTTCCACGGCGTGCCGTTGCCGGTGCCGACATAGATGATGTCGAGCTCGGGATCATAGGCCATGCCATCCCAGAGGGTGCCGCCGCCGCCGAGCTTCCACCATTCGCCATTCCAGGTGGGGAGTGCGATGTCTTTCAGCTCGGGCTGTTCCTGCGGGAGCGCGGGATCGCCGGGCACGGAGTACCAGCGCCAGGCCTGCTCGCCGGTTTCGGCGTCGTAGGCGGTGACGTAGCCGCGCACGCGGTATTCGGCGCCGCCGTTGCCGATGATGACCTTGCCTTTCACGATGCGGGGCACGCCCGTGATGGTGTAGGGGAGCGTGGTGTCCGTGGTCTGTTTCTCCCAGACGACCTTTCCGGTCTTGCCATCGAGCGCGATCAGGCGGCCATCGAGCACGCCGACATAGATCTTGCCGTTCCATGCAGCGACGCCGCGGTTGACCACGTCGCAGCAGGCGTCAGCGCCCTTGGCGCGATCGATCGCGGGATCGTAGGCCCAGAGCAGCGAACCGGAGTGGATGTCGTAAGCCTTCACCATCGACCAGGCGGTGGTGAGGTACATGACGCCGTCGACGATGACGGGGGTCGATTCCTGGCCGCGCTCTGTGTCGATGTCGGCGTACCAGGCGAGGCCGAGGCCGCTGACGGTGGTTTCGTTGATCTGGTCGAGCTGGCTGAAGCGCTGCTCGCGATAATCGCCGCCGGCGAGGAGCCATGAGCCGGGCTCGCTGTTGGAAGCGATGAGGCGTTCGGCTCCGATGGCGGCGGCGCCGACTGCGTTGGTTTTCGAGGCCACGGGGGATTCGGTAGAGGCGGTGGGCGTGTTGCCGCACGCTGACAGGCCAAGCAGCAGGGCAGGCGCGGCGACGGCCAGCGACATCAGATAGGCGCGCATTCGGACTCTCTCCCTCGGCGGCCTTTGCGGCCTTTGTCTTGTTATGCAGGCGGCCCGCGATTTCTCCCCCGCAGGCCGATTGGGCGGCAAACTAGATGCGAGCGGCCCTTGCGGCAATACGGGGGAGTTTCCTGCCCCGTTTACAGGTTGCCGCAGGCAGGACGGCCGGTAAGTCTGGGGAAATGAGCGGACGACTCGCTGGCATCGGGACGAAAGCGGGGAAACGGCTGCCGATGGCGCCGGCGGATCGCGCGATTGTGTCCGTCGATGAGGGGGTGTCCGGCGACTGGCGGGGCACGCAGAAGACCCGGCAGGTGACCGTGCTTTTCGCCGAGGACTGGGCGCGGGCGGTGGCCGGGCTCGATCCAGCGACGCCATGGACGGTGCGGCGGGCGACGTTGCTGGTGAGTGGGCTGGTGAACCCGCAGCGCGCGGGTGGTGTGCTGGCCATCGGCGATGTGCGGCTGCTGGTGACCGGCGAGACGCAGCCGTGCAAGCGGATGGACGAGCAGCTGCCCGGCCTGTGGGATGCGATGCGGCCGGACTGGCGCGGTGGCGTGACCGCGCAGGTGATCGCGGGCGGCGAGATTGCGGTGGGGGATGTCGCGGCGTGGGTGGAGTAGCCCTTCGCGGGAGTCATTCTCGGGTAAGCGAAGCGCATCCCGAGAATCCCGGTTCTTGCTGGTGGGGACTTTTGCAATCCCATCGCGATAGCAACCGAGATTCTCGGCACAGGGCCGAGAATGACTCCTCTGGTTGCTACAGCACGATCGCCCGCTGCTGAAGCGCGTCGAGCGCAGCTTCCGGCGAGTTGGTGTCGGCCATCAGCTGGAGGAAGGATTCCGGCAGGAAGCCGCCTTCGATCATGTGATCGATCAGCTTGAAGTAGGGTTGCCAGTAGTTGTTCTCGCTGAGGAACGCCATCGGCTTGCGGTGCAGCGACAGCTTGGCCCACGAGAGCGTCTCGACGGCTTCTTCCAGCGTGCCGATGCCGCCGGGGAGGACGATGAGGCCATCGGCTTCATCCAGCAGCGCCTGTTTCCGCTGGTGCATGTTGTCGGTGTAGCGGTTCTCGATGCCTTCGAGGACGCCTTCGAGGTCGCGCAGGAAGTGGGGCATCACACCAAGCACCTTGCCGCCGGCATTGCGGGCGGAGGTGGCGACCGCGCCCATCAGGCCGACATCCCCGCCGCCATAGACGGTGCGCCAGCCGCGCTTGGCGATGGACGCGCCGAGGCGCTGGGCGAGCTTGACGTAGCTGGGATCGGAACCGGGAGCGGAGCCGCAGTAGACGGTGACGGACTTGATGCCGGGCATTGTTCTTCTCACTTTTCTTGAGGGGCATAGATGCGATGGTTCGGGCCGGGGGGGAAGCCGGGACACATGGCCGGTGCGGGCACGACTGATGACAGGGCGTTGGCGGCAGGAAGCGCGGGGGAACTCTGGCGTTTCCCCGGCGCCGGGCCTATCTGAGAGCCCATGGCCAGACACCCGCACGCAGCTTCCGCAACCGACGTCGATGCGATCGAGTCGGGAGACGCCGGGATTGCCGTCTCGATGGGCCGGATCGGGCGCATCATGGCGCGGCCGGAACTGAAGCGGTGGCGGCTGGTGATGCTGGCGGCGCTGGTGCTGACGCTGTTGGCCAAGGTGTTTGCGGTTTACGCGCCGGTGTTCTTTGGCGATGCGATCAACCGGATGACGGGGCCGGATGCGGCGGCGGCGGCTGTGGTGCTGTTGATCGCGTGGTGGACCGGCGCGCGGATTCTTTCGGCCAACCTTCCTTACCTGCGCGATGCGCTGTTTGCGCCCGTCAGCCAGGAGGCGCAGCGGCTGATCGCTGTCGAGGCGTATGGGCATGCGCAGAACCTGTCGCTGTCGTTTCACCAGACGCGGCGCACGGGCGCGCTGAACCGCGTGATCGACAGGGGTGTGGCGGCGCTCGATTATCTGATCCGCTTTCTGGCGTTCAACATCGGGCCGACAATTATCGAACTGGCGCTGGCGGCGTTCGTGCTGAGCACGCGCTATAGCTGGCTGTCGGCGGTGGTCGCCGTGGTGACGGTGGTGCTGTACGCGGTGTTCACGGCGCTGTTGACGAACTGGCGGGTGGAGCAGCGGCGCAAGCTGAACCTTGCGGATACAGAGCTGCGGGCGCTGGCGGTGGACAGCCTCACGAACTTCGAGACGGTGAAGGCGTTTGCGGCAGAGACGCGCGAGACGGAGCGGTATGACTACGCGATGCGCGTCTACAACAAGAACATGGTTGAAGTCTCGCGCTCGCTGGCGCTGCTGAATGCGGGGCAGGACATCATCATGGCGCTGGGCCTGACGGGCGTTGCGGTCATCACGGCGTTCGCGACGTTCAGCGGGCAGGTGCAGGCGGGCGACATGGCTGCGGTGGTGCTGATCATGAGCAATCTTTACCGGCCGCTCTCGATCCTCGGCTTCGCGTTCCGCGAGATCAAGCAGGGGGCGGTGGATCTCGAGAAGCTGTATGGCTTGATGAACATGAAGGCCGAGGTACAGGATGCGCCGGATGCGAAGGCGCTTGAGGTGAAGGGCGGCGAGGTGCGGTTTGATGGCGTGTCGTTCACGCACGATGCGCGCGTGGTCGGGATCGAGGATGTGAGCTTTACCGTGCCGGCGGGCACGAAGCTGGCGGTGGTGGGGCCGTCGGGGTCGGGCAAGTCGACGCTGCTGAAGCTGCTGTTCCGGTTCTATGACACCAAGCGGGGGCGCGTGCTGGTGGACGGTCAGGATGTGCGCGACTTACGCCAAGAGAGCCTGCGCGAGGCGATCGGGCTGGTGCCGCAGGATGTGGTGCTGTTCAACGCCTCGATGAAGGAGAACCTGCTGTATGGGCGGCCGCAGGCGAGCGATGCGGAACTGCGCGATGCTGCGGCGCGGGCGCAGTTGCTGGAGTTCATCGACAAGCTGCCGAAGGGCTGGGAGACGCGCGTGGGCGAGCGGGGTGTGAAGCTGTCGGGTGGCGAGCGTCAGCGCGTGGGGATTGCGCGGGCGATCCTGAAGAACCCTGCGATCCTCGTGCTGGACGAGGCGACGTCCGCGCTGGATTCGGCGACGGAGCAGGAAGTGCAACAGGCGCTGGATGAGGCGGCCAAGGGTCGGACAACGCTGATGGTGGCGCACAGGCTGTCGACCGTAGCGGGCGCGGACGAGATCATCGTGCTGAGCGAAGGCAAGATCGTGGAGCGCGGCACACACCGCGAGCTGCTGGATCGCGCGGGGCTTTATGCGGACCTGTGGAGCCGGCAGTCGCGGGCGCATGAGGATGCGGCGGTTGCGGAGCGGGTGGCTTGATTGGCCGCTATTGATCGACCGTGACCGTTACCTTCATTGGCGGCACGGCAAGGTATTCGGCCTTGCTAAGGGCGCTCTTCTTGGTGGGGTTGTAGTGCGCCCACATGTCTTCCGACTGTGATTGCAATGGATCGGGAAGGTGCGCGACGAACTCGTCCTTGGAAAGCTTGCCGTCGTGGTCCTTGTCGGCGGCGTCGAAGCGGGCCGCGCGCTGTTCCTGCGTGGGTTGTGCAAAGGCAGGCGCGGCTATGGCCGCAAGGGTGGATGTTATCACGGCGAGGGTCGAGAGTTTCATGGGCGCTCTTCCTGTTTTGCTGAACGAGGGTGACCCATCGATCAAGGTTATTTTTGGGCTGCCATTGCTCTATAGACAGGCCACGTTGCGCTGCAATCTCTGTGGCGCGGACGCCTAGCCGGATCTGGCGAAGGCGACGGCGGATCGCGTGCGTGAGCCGGTGCGCCGCTTTCCTCAGGTCTGGCGATCTCGTCGCTTCGAGGGACAATGCTTCGTGCAGTTTGCTTATTGCTTCGCGACCGGCACGAAGGCCGAAGGGCCAACGCCGGATTCCTGATAGACAGCCTCTTCCTGACCGTAACCGAAGTGTGGGGCATTCGCCGGAACGACGAAGTAGCTGCCTTCAGGATAGAGCTTGCATTCGGTGGGGTCGAATACATCACCGAAGCCATAGCAGAGGTCGCCATCCACTACGGTGATGACGCGCGCATCGGGGTGGGTGTGCGGCATGATTTTTCCGCCCTTCGTCATGTGGACGCGAATTGTGTAAGGCGCTGCGGCGGACGTAGCGCCATCCAGGGTGGCGGAGAACGCGCCTGTGCCGGCGCCCATCGACGTGAACGTGACGCCGTACGTCCATGCAGGGTTTGTCGTTGGCGCGTGTGCGCAAGCGGCAGCTGACGCGGCGAGAGCGATGATGGCCAGGCGCATGGGAATCCCTTTGTTTGGCGCCAGCTTATCGCGGGTCGCGCGCAATGTCAGTTCGGTTGGATGGACGGAATAGGCCGTCTCACGAATTCGAGGCCATTGATCGAAAGTTCGGCCTTGTCTCGGCGGGGCGTGGGCCGCACATCTTGGGGGCTGACTCGCGAAGGATATCTGCATGACTGCCGACGCCTATGCCCCGCCCAAGGTCTGGTCCTGGAACAAGGAAGCGGTGAGCCGCTTCTCGAACATCAACCGGCCGATCGCGGGACCGACGCATGAGAAGGTGCTGGAGGTCGGCAAGCATCCGATCCAGCTCTACTCGCTGGGTACGCCGAACGGCGTGAAGGTGACGGTGATGCTCGAGGAGCTGCTGGCGCTTGGCCATAAGGGCGCCGAGTACGATGCGTGGCTGATCAACATCAACAAGGGCGATCAGTTTTCGAGTGGCTATGTGGACATCAACCCGAACTCGAAAATTCCGGTGATGGTGGATCATGGCGAGCCCAAGCCGGTGCGCGTGTTCGAGTCCGGTTCGATCCTGCTCTATCTCGCGGAGAAGTTCGGCGCGTTTATTCCTGAAGACCGCGCGGCGCGTACGGAGACGCTGAACTGGCTGTTCTGGCAGATGGGCGCGGCGCCCTTCCTTGGCGGCGGCTTTGGCCACTTCTATGCGTACGCGCCGGAGAAGTGGGAATATCCGATTGACCGTTATGCGATGGAGGTGAAGCGGCAGCTCGACGTGCTCGACCGGCGCCTGGCGGAGAGCGCGTATCTTGCCGGAGATGCGTACACCATCGCCGACATGGCGAACTGGCCGTGGTATGGGTCGATGGTGAAGGGCATTCTGTATGGCGCGGGCGAGTTCCTTGCTGTGCACGAGTACAAGAACGTTCTGCGCTGGACCGACCAGATCGCGGCGCGGCCTGCCGTGAAGCGCGGGCGGATCGTCAACCGGACGTGGGGCGAGCCGGCGAGCCAGCTGCATGAGCGGCATGACGCCAGCGATTTCGACCTGAAGACGCAGGACAAGCTCGCGCCCTCCGCCTGAGCAACCGCGCTTAAATTTGACCGCATCGCGCGAATGATGCCAGCTTGAGCGTGAAGGGCGTCACGCGCTGCGGCGCGCTGGTCATGGGGGAGTCGCGCGATGATGAAGAAGAGTGCGCCGGTTGCCGCCGATCCGGATGCGTATGAGCGCGCCCTGCGTGGCTGGAAGAAGGATGTTGTCGCGGCGCTGCGCATCGCAGTGACGGGTGCAGCCAGCTTCGAGGAAGTCATCAAGTGGGGGCATATCGTCTATATCAGCAACGGCCCCGTGATGCTGATCCGTGCGGAGGAGGAGCGGGTGCTGTTCGGCTTCTGGCGCGGCAAGCGGTTGCGCGAGATCGAGCCGCGGCTGAAGGCGAGCGGCAAGTATGAGTTGGCGAACCAGGTGTTCGTGAAGGGCGATGAGGTCGATAGCGTAATCGCCGCGAAACTTGCGAAGGCGGCGGCTGCGCTGAACAGGAAGCTGGGCAATCCGCAAGACGACGCGAAGAAGGGCTGAGGGAACGGGGATGCGTTCATTCTTCTTTGCGGTCGGCTTCTGGTGGGTGTCGATCCTCTATGTGTTCATGGCGGCGATCCTTGCGCTTGTGCCGGGACGCAAGGGCGTGCGGTGGGCGGTGAAGCGCTATTCGAAGCGCATGGTGCAGCTGATGAAGCTGGTGGGCATCGTGCCCGAAGTGAGAGGGCGAGAGCGGCTGCCGCCGCCGCCCTTCATCGTGGCGCCCAAGCATTCCAGCTATGGCGATGGTTTCCTGATGTATGTGCAGTTCGACGATGTGGCGTTCGTGACGGGCGATCACCTGGAGCGGTTTCCGCTGGTGCCCAAGGTGCTGGAGAAGCTCGGCGCCATCGTGATCGACAATTGCGGCGGGCCGGAAGCGCGCAAGGATCTGGCGGCGAGCTTTGCGCGGGCGGCGGACGAGAAGCGCATCGTGCTGATCTATCCCGAGGGACATCTCACCAAGGTGGGCGAGCACAAGCGCATCCGCGCGGGCGTGTGGCACATGCAGGAGACGTCGCAATGGCCGGTGGTTCCGGTGGCGACGAGCCTTGGCCTGCGCTGGCAAGAGCAGGATTTTGCGAAGTATCCAGGGCCCGCCGTGATCGAGTTCCTCGATCCGATCCCGCCGGGGCTGGGCAAGGACGAGATGGTGAGGGCGCTGGGCGATGCGATCCGCATCAACACAGACCGGCTGATCGAGGAAGGCCGTGCATGGGACAGGGCCAACGGGCTTGAGCGGCCTGCGCCTGCTGCGGTGACGGTTGTTAAGAGCGAGGCGGATACCTAGTTTTCTAGGCAACACAGGAGTTGGCATGGCCCGCAAGCCTTCACGTGATATCGAGAAGACCTACACGCGCGCGCAGTTTGTCGCGAAGCTGCGCCGGTTTGCCGACAGCGTGGAAGCGGGCGAGGCGTTTACGATCCAGATTGGCGGGGAGCGTCTGCGCGTGCCGGCGAAGGCCGTGTTCAACATCGAGCACGAGCGCGGCAGCGATGGCGAGGAGATCGAGTTCCAGATGAAGTGGAAGGCAGAGCCATGACCACAGCCCACGATTTCAGCTTCACGAGCATTGATGGAAAGCCGCTGCCGCTGAGCCAGTTCAAGGGCAAGCCGGTGCTGGTGGTGAATGTCGCGTCCAAGTGCGGGCTGACGCCGCAGTATGAGGGGCTGGTGCAGCTGTATCATGACAAGCAGGCCGAGGGGCTTGTTGTGCTGGGCGTGCCCTCGAACCAGTTCATGGGGCAGGAGCCGGGGACCAACGAGGAGATCCAGACGTTCTGCTCGATGACCTATGGCGTCGATTTTCCGTTGACGGAGAAGGTCGACGTCAAGGGAGAGACCGCGCATCCGTTCTACAAGTGGATGCTGGGTGAGCTTGGCGAGCCGGCGGATCCGGTGTGGAATTTTCACAAGCTGCTGGTCGGGCGGGATGGACGGGCGCTGAAAGCGTTCGGTCCACGCATCGCGCCATTGGCGTCCGAGATTGTCAGCGCTGTTGAAGAGGCCGCTCGCGGATGACGACGGCATATGAATTCGCGTTCGTCGGCATCAACGGAGCGCCGCTTCCGCTGAAACAGTTCGAGGGACGGGCGCTGCTGGTTGTGAATGTCGCTTCGCGATGCGGGTTCACCCCGCAGTATGCGGGGTTGCAGCGCTTGCATCAGGAATACAGCCCGCGCGGGTTCACCGTGATTGGCGTGCCGTGCAACCAGTTCCTGTGGCAGGAGCCGGCCAAGGAAACGGAGATCGCGGCGTTTTGCGAGGTGACGTACCACATCACGTTTCCGATGACAGAGAAGACGCCTGTGAAAGGCGGCAAGGCGCATCCGTTCTACAAATGGATGCGCGAGGTGTTGGGCAAGCAGGCGCACCCGGCGTGGAACTTCCACAAGCTGCTGACCGACAAGTCGGGCGCGCCGGTCGCGGCGTTCAAGTCTGGCGTCGAGCCGGACAGCAAGGAACTGCGCGGCGCAATCGAGCGCGTGCTCTGACCGGCAAATTATGCCGACGCCGCGCAGCCACACTTCCAATTTGTAATCAGGCCAGCAGACATCGTTGCGTAAACTCAACGGTCTGTTGCAGGCGCGTTGCGCGCATCGCGTTTACCATCTTTCCTGTTTGGCGACTCTGGTTTTTGCGCAGCACGGCGCAAACGCGCACATGCCTTTGGTCTTAACGGAATGGGGCGCCAAAAAGGCAGGCGCCGCTGTGACGTTTCTGCGACAGACGAATCCCTCCGCGCACTGATAGAGCCCCTGCCGCGGGCAATCAGTCCGCTCCTATCGACAGGGTAAAAAATGAAAAAATATGTCGTGACCGCCTCTCTCCTGGCCGGTCTCTCCATGGTCTCCGGCGCTGCTTTCGCGCAGACGTCGGGCAGCGCGGGTCTGAACGTCACGCGCATCGACACCGACTTCGGCGATGCCGATGCTTATGGCGTTGACGGCGAAGTCATCATCCCGACGGGCGGCGAATGGTCGACCATTCTCCAGGGCTCGTTCGCTGACTCGGACGACTCCGATGGCGTCGTCGCCGGTACGGCCCACCTGATCAACCGCGGCCAGAACAATGCCTGGGGCGGTTTCGTCGGCCTCGCCGACACGGACGGCTCGACCGTCTTCACGATCGGCGGCGAGTACGCTCACTTCTTCGAGGCCTCGACGCTGGCCTTCAACGTGAACTACGCCACGGACGACGACAGCAATGTCGACGCCTACGGCATCAACGGCGCCTATCGCATCTTCGCGTCGGACAACCTCCGCTTTGACCTCGGCGCCAGCCTCGGCCGCGCTGAATCGGGCGGTGCGGATGCCGACCTGAACAGCATCGGCGTTGGCGTTGAATACCGCTTCGACAACTCGCCGTTCTCGCTTGGCGCTGCCTACTCGCGCCTCGATGGCGATATCGCTGAAGCCAACGTGTTCGGCGTGTCGTTCCGCTGGAACTTCGGCGACACGACGCTGAAAGCCGCGGACCGCGCCGGGAAGACCTTCACGGGTCTCGGCTCGGCGTTGCAGGGCCTCTAGGCCTCTCGGCTATCGACTGATGGAATGAAGCCCGCCGGAGACGGCTGGCGACAAGACAGCGGGGCGATCCTTACGGATCGCCCCGTTTTCTTTTGGGGCTGACCGCCCCTGCTAGACGTCCGGGCTTTCGCGGGGGGCGTCCTTGGCGTGGATCCAGTTGATCAGCGGGCGCAGGGGCAGGACCCAGGCGAGGCCCGCGATTGGGAAGTACAGGACTTTCCAGGCCCAGTGCTCGCCCGCGATGCGATCGCCGATGACGGCGGCAATGGCGATATAAGCCACCATCCAGGCGACCAGGATCAGCGATCCGATGAGCTTTCGCATGAGAGGGCTCCGGGTGCGGCTTTCCTTCCGCTGGCCTTCCGTTCTCACAGGCAGGATAAGAGCGCAATGAGCGAGGCTGTCGCGATGTCAGGTCATGTGAGCCCCATGGTCCCCGCAAAGGGCGTGGGGCTGGTGCGCGCGTGGCTGCTGCTGATCGCGGGCATGGTTTACCTGATGATCCTGGTGGGCGGGGCAACGCGCCTGACGGATTCAGGGCTGTCGATTACGGAATGGCAGCCGCTGCTGGGGGCGATCCCGCCCATGTCGGATGCGGACTGGCAGGATGCTTTCGGCAAGTACCAGACGATGACGGCGCAGTTCCACGCCATCAATCCTGACATGACGGTGGATGGCTTCAAGGGCATCTACTGGTGGGAGTGGAGTCACCGGCAGCTGGGCCGTGTGATCGGCGTGGTGTTTGCCTTGCCGTTCCTGTTCTTCTGGCTGACGGGGCGGACGACGAAAAAGCTGATGCCGCATCTTCTGGTGCTGTTCGCGCTGGGCGGGCTGCAGGGGTTGATCGGCTGGTGGATGGTGGCGTCGGGCGTGAACTCCGAGCTGACGTCTGTTGCGCCGTACAGGCTGATGACCCATTTCGGGCTGGCGCTGTTGATCATCGCGTACTGTTTCTGGTTGTGGCTGGAGCTTGGCTCGCAGCGGCGCGCGATGGCAGTCGAGGCGCGGCCTTGGGCGAATGCGATCATCTGGGTGACGGGTATCCAGATGATGCTTGGCGCGCTGGTGGCGGGGCTGGATGCGGGACGCGGGTTTACCGACTGGCCGCTGATGGCAGGGCAGGTCGTGCCCGAGACGATGTGGATGCTCGATCCGTTGTGGCGGAACTTCTTCGAGAACGAGGCGACGACGCAGTTCTTTCACCGGTTGACGGCGTACGGCCTGCTGGGCGTCGCGCTGTGGTGCGCGTGGCGCTTTCGCGCGGGACACTGGTCGCTGTTCAGATTGTTGGCCGGGCTGGTCGTTGCGCAGGCTGTGCTGGGCATCGCCACGCTGATGCGCGCGGCGCCGCTGGACATGTCGCTGACGCACCAGGCGCTGGGCGTCGTCATCGTGCTGGCGGCGACGCGGTTGGTGTGGACGTCGCGCGCCGGTCAGGCCTGAGCGGCCGCGAATAGCTCTTTGGCCGTCGGATAGTCGGGCTTGCCGTTGGGCGAGCGGGGCACCTGCGCGAGAATGTGCAGGCGGCGGGGCGCCTTGTAGTGGCTGAGGCGGCCGCGCACGTGTTCGATCAGTTCCTCAGTGGTCGCGGTCGCGCCGGGTTCGAGCGAGACGACGGCGGCGACGGACTGGCCGAAGCGATCGTCGGTCAAGCCAAAGACCAGCGCATCGACGACCTTGGGATGCGTCTTGAGGCCCTCTTCCACTTCCTCGGGATAGATCTTCTCGCCGCCGGAGTTGATGCAGTGGCTGCCGCGACCGAGCAGGCGGATGCGGCCGCCGGCTTCGACGGTGGCGTGGTCACCGGTGATGAGGTGGCGGACGCCGTTGATCTCGACATAGGTGCGCGCAGTCTTTTCCGGGTCCTTGTAGTAGCCGAGCGGCAGGTTGCCCCATTTGGCGACGAGGCCGATCTCGCCGGAGCCGGGCTCGATGGGCGTGTGATCGTCTGCCCGGACGACGATGGTGTTGGGCGCGTCGAAGCGGGCTTCTTCGGCTTTCGTGTCGCGCGTGGTGATGGATGCGCCAAGGCCGGTGCCTTCCGATGCGCCGAAGCTGTCGAACAGCATGACGTCGGGCATGAACTCGAACAGGCCTTGCTTGACCTCCGGGCTCCACATCATTCCGCTGGAGGTGATGGTGCGCATGGCGCGGACGTTGTAGCGCGCGGGTTCGGCGCGCAGGGCGTCGAGCATGGGCTTCGCGAAGGCGTCGCCAACGATGGCCATGCCGCCGGTGGCGTGGCGCGTCATGGCGTCGAGCGCGGTGGGCGGGTGGAAGCCGGCGTTGCGGGTGAGGACGATGGGGGCGCCCTTGGAGAGAGCGCTGAAGCCGGTGAACATGCCGGTGCCGTGCATGAGCGGCGGGGCGACGTAGACCGGCGCGCGGCCCTCCCCGGAGCGGATCTGTGTCTTGAGCGCCTCGAGCGTCTGCGGCGGCTCCATGCCCAACACAGGCGCGCGGCCGGCGGCGAGAACATCCCACCATGTATTGCTTGGCCACATGACGCCCTTTGGCATGCCCGTGGTGCCGCCGGTGTAGAGCAGGAACATGTCTTCGGGCGCGCGCTGGATATCGAGCTTTGAGCCGTCACCCTGCGTGAGATCATCCAGGAAGGCGAAGCCATCTACGCGGGCGTTCGCGCTGATCCAGAGCTTCACGCTGGGTATGCGCGGCTTCAAGGCGCGGGCATTGTCTGCGTAGTCGGCATCGAAAACGACGATCTCGGCGTCGCTGTTGTCGAGGAGGTAGGCTAGTTCATCAGGTCCGTACCGGTAGTTCACATTGACGGGCGCTAGCCGGGCCTTGAGTGCGGCGACGAAGACCAGCGGATAGGATGGGCTGTTGCGCATGTACTGCGCGACCTTGGCGTTGGGGGCAAAGCCGGCAGCCTGAAAGGCGCGCGCGAGTGCGTTTGACGTTGCGGAAAACTGGCGCCAGCTGATCGTGTCGCCATCGCAGAAGATGGCGGGGTCGTCGGGATGGACGGCCTCGGCCACCGCATCGAAGACATCGCCGTAGCCGAAGGACATGCATTCGCTCCGTCATGTGCAGGCGCGAGCCTAGCCTTTGGCCATCGCGACCGCATCAAGATTTGTGTGGCGACGCGGCGCGCGCTAACTGGAGCGCAGAGTCTGTACCGGAGCGACCGATGACCAAGACACGCGAGATCCACCTTGTGCGCCGCCCCAGCGGCATGCCCGTGCTGGCGGATTTTTCTGTTGCGGATGCGAACGCGCCCGAGACAGGCGAGGGCGAGATCAAGGTGCAGACCCTGATCATGTCGGTCGATCCCTATATGCGGCCACGTCTGAATGCGGATCAGCCGCTGAATGCGCCGCTGCTGGGCGGGGGCATCGGGCGGGTGATCGAGTCGCGCAATCCGAAATTCGCGGAAGGCCAGCTAGTGCGGCAGGGCGTTGGCTTTCGTGAGGTGCATGTCAGCGATGGCAAGGGCATGTCGATCCTGAATCGTGACCCTGACCTGCCGCTTTCGGTTTACATGCATGCATTGGGCGGCACGGGGATCACGGCGTATGGCGGGCTGCTGGACATCGGCAAGCTGAAGGATGGCGAGCAGGTGGTGGTGTCCACCGCTGGCGGGGCGGTTGGCTCGGTCGTGGCGCAGATCGCGAAGATCAAGGGATGCCACGTTGTTGGCCTGACGGGGACCGACGACAAGGTTGCGTGGCTGCGCGAGGAAGCGGGGCTTGACGCGGTGATCAACTACAAGACGCAGAACCTGGCCGAAGCGCTGCAGGCGGCGGCGCCGAAGGGCATTGATGTGTACTTCGAGAATGTGGGCGGGGCGCAACTGGATGCGGCGTTGCCGCTGATGAATGTGCATGGGCGCGTGCCGGTATGCGGCATGATCTCGACCTACAATGGCGGGGGCGAGGGCGTGCGCAACCTGTTCAACCTGATCTACAAGCGCGTGCGCATGGAAGGCTTTGTCGCGACCGACTTCGCGCATCTCAATGGGGCGTTCATGTCGGACATGACGGGTTGGCTGAAGAGCGGGCAGATCAAGTATCAGGAGACGGTGCTCGACGGGTTCGAGCGCGCGCCGGAGGGACTGATCGGGCTCTTTGAGGGACGCAACCACGGCAAGATGCTGATCCACGTCGCGGACTGAGTTGCGCTGCCAGCGTCAGACGCGACGTCAATGCGGGAGGGTCGCATGATGTTGATCTGGCGAGCTGCAACGGCCGGTAGCTCAATGCTGTCGGCCCGCTAGTGTCGGCGCGGGAACGGAGACGCCAGATGACCGATTCAACGGAATTCGATCGCAGGAAGATGTTGCTCCTCGGGGCAGCGTCGGCCGCTGCTGCGGGCCTGGCGCCGGCGGCGTTTGCGCAAGGGAGCGGGACAGTGAGACCAAGCCGGCTGCGGCACTATGTAATTGCGGCGAAGGACATGGATGCGGTGTGCGGGGAGCTTTATAAGCTGCTGGACGTTGTGCCGGTGTCCAAGGAAGCGGGCAACGAACCGACTCTGGCGTTTGGCTTCCGCACGAAGATGATCCGCGTCGGTACGACGTTGATCGAGGTCGTCTCGCCTATTCGCGAGAAGCATCAGCTGCAGGACTTCTTCGTCGAGCGGGGCGGGGATGGCGGATACATGGTGGTCATGCAGACGTATGACGACACCGCGTTGCTGGCGCGTGCGGCGGCGGCGAACCACAAGCTGGCGTTTGAGATTCCGAACTTCATGGGCCAGCATCTGATGCAGTTCGACTACAAGACGTTCGGCACGCGGTTCGAATTTTACAAATACACGCCGGAGGACAATTGGTGGGGCAACCCGCTGCATGGCGACTACAACGATCCGAAGGCGGCGGAGGATATCACGGGAGCGGAAGTTGCGGTTGAGAGCCCGGCGGCCATCGCTGCGACAGCCGTCAGCACATTCCTCGGCAAGCAGGACGGCGCGAGCGTGACGTTCATCGATCGGCGGATCGATTTCGTGGAGCCCAAGGGCAAGGCGCGTGGTCTGACGGCGATCTACCTGAAAGCGCGTGATCGGAGCCGCGTGGGAACATCGGCGACCATCGCGAATGTTGAATTCCGCTTTGTGTGACGGCGGGCTGCCGGTTTCCCCTGATCAGCGCGTGCGCGTCGAGGTCTGGTAGCGGACCTCGAGCGTGTCGTTGGCCGGCACAGTGAGCCTGAAGATCGGGCGGCCGTTCTTCTGCCCGAAGGCATGGCTGGCCCTCACCATCTGTCCGCCATCATTCAGCCAGAGGCGAAGCTCGACCTGGACGGGGTAGGGCCGTGCATTGCTGATCTCGATGCGGTTGATCGCATCGATCCGGCGGGAGCCCGCATTGATCTGCGGCAGCAGCGCGATGAGCGGCAGCACGGGTAGCGGCGCCTGCAGGCGTGAGGCCTGCCGGGTTTCGACGATCTGGCGGACCTGTATGTCAGCGCCGCCGTTGAACTCGAACTCGGTTTCCTCGTCCAGCGTGATGTCGCGCAGCGTGGTTTCGCCGGCAAGTAGACGCTGCTGGTCCGGCGCCTGGCCAACGACCTCGAACATCTGCACGCGGCCCGATGGCAGCGGCAGGCCGAGATTGTGCTCCTCGTCATTCTGGGTGCGCAGGAGCAGCTGCATGGGCGTGTAGTCGACGTTGTCGTTTGCGCCGAAGTCGGACTCGTAGATGCGCTCGACGGGGATTTCCGCGCGGTCGAGCAGTCGCACCTGCTTGGCCTGGCGGCTGAGCAGCGTGGAACGTTCGGGCATGCGATAGAGTTTGAGATCGCCGAGGTCTTCCTGAACGGCGGTAACTCCCGTCGCGCTGTCTTCCACCGATTCCTGACGCATAAAGCCGGTGACCACCACTACGCGATCCCTGCTCTCGTAGGCCATGGCGGCAACCGGGATCGCCTTTGATATGTAGAGTGACGGCTCGTAATCGCTGGTCGAGCCGCGGGGCCAGCATTGCGCGAAGATCGGCTGGCCGAAATCGATTGGCTCGACCTCGCCGCTTTCACGGTTCAGCTTGCCGGCGACAACCTGCACACGGGCGTTGGGGAACGAAACGCTGTTGCCGTTGGCCAGCGTGATCCAGCCGCCAAGGGCAATCTCGCCGCCGCTCGACCTGTCGGCGACATAGTCCGCCGCCCAGTCGAATCCGCGCGAGAGATAGGACAGCTGCACCAGCGCCTCGACCGGCTCGTTGACACGGGTGCGCACGGACAGCGTCGGCAGGGCGGACAGGCCGCTGATCGCCGAGTCGAACGAGAACGTTTCGGGCAGGCCGGAGCAGCGCAGACCTTCGATCCCCTCCGGGCCTTCAAAAACCACACCGCCATCGGCGCCTGAGCGTATTGTGCCCGTTTTGCGCGTTGTGACGCCCGTGGCGGGGTCCGTGCGGGTGAGGGCGACGCGGCCATCCTGCTCCGCCGCTGCAGCGATCAGCGCCGAGGGGCTGAGCAGCATCGCGTCGCGGTTCTTTTCGATCACGCCGGAGGGCAGGCCCGTGACGATGGCGGAGGCAGGCTCGATGCCGTCGGCCACGCCTTCGAAGCGCAGGCGATGATCGCCCGGCGTCAGCAGCACGCGGCGCGTTTCGGTGATCAGGGCGAAGCCGCCAAGATAGTCGAGGTCGAACCCGCCCTCATCGCGATAGGGATCGCGATAGACGGTGACGGACACATCGACCGGCGGGCTTGCGAGCACGTCCTGCGCCTCGGCCGCGAGCGGTGCGCCCGTGCTGGCGAGGCCGGCAATGACGAGCCAACTGAAGCGGGAGGACCGCATGGGCTGCGCCTCAGTAGGCGGTGTTGAATACGGCGGTGATTTCCGCGGAGCCGTTGGCGGGAACCTGCACCTGCCATTCAGCCATGTTTGCGTTCGGGCGCGTGCTTGGCTGGCTTTCGGATTCGATGCGTGTGTCGCCCCACAGGCCATCCTGCTGCAGGGTTACGGTGACGGCCTTCGGGCTGGCGTTGGTGATGGTGTATTTCATCGATGACCGCCAGCGGTCGCGACCAAGGCGCTCGCGCTTTTCAACGACCGGCTTCACCTTCACGTCGAAAGCGTCGCCCGTGGAGAGCGAGAGCGTGGAGCCCATCGGGGTGTGGTCGATGCTGCTCTCGCCGATGAATTGCGGGTCGCCCTGCTTGTCGCGGATGTAGAAGCGCAGGATGCCGGCGGGCAGCTGGTCGCCCAGGCCCTTCGCGGAGCCGGTGGAGAAGCGGTAGACGGTTTTCGCGCTGACAGGGTCTTCCTGCGTGCCGAGCCAGTAGTTGCGGAACTCGTAGCCGTGCACGGCGGGGACGCCGTGAACATCGAGGAAGCTGACCTGCTTGGTCTGCATGTTCGCGATCGTGGTGCGCTCGGCCAGCGGATAGAGATAGAAATCGCCGAGGCGTTCGCGGTCGCCGGTTTCCGTGCCGGCTTGCGGCATCTGCGGGCGCTGCGGCTGTGGACGATATTGCTGGGAGCGATACTGGTCCGCGCGCATGGGCGAGCCGGCCACCAGCGTCGTCTGCGCGTTGTCATAGGTCGTGCCGCTGGAATTGGTCAGCGTGATCCAGCCCTGGACGTCGAGCTTCGAGGTGACATCGTCGAACAGGGCGACATAGTCCGCCTTCCAGCCGAGGCCGGAGGTCAGGTAGTTGAGAGTGATCTCTTTCTCGCCGCGCCGGTCGCCATTGATGGTGACGGAGAGCGTGGGCTTGGAGCGGAGGTTCTCGGGCACCTTGTCGAAGATCACGCGGACGGGCAGGCCATCGTCGCGCAGGACTTCGATGCGGTTGCCGATCTTCAGCACGACGCCGTTGTTCGTGGCGAGCACTTCGGCTTTCTCGCGCGTTTCGCCGCCGGTCGCGGGGTTGACGCGGATGATGGTGATCGTGCTGCCGACGGCTTTTTCCATCAGCTTGGCGGGGGTGAGCAGGTCGAAATCGAAGTTCTGCTCGACGATGGTGACGCCGGTGGCGGAGAGGGAGACGGTCTCTGGCCGGATCTGGCCGGAGACGCCCGGAAATTCGAGGCGTTGACGGCCGCCCGTGAGATCCATCTCGCGCTTGTCCTGAACCAAGGCGAGATCGTCATTGTAGATGGTGACAGCCACCTGTGCGGCGGCGGTTGGCGCGAGGCCCGTCATGACGATTGCAAGACAGGATGCCGCTGCGACGAAGGACGATCTCATGTGGTTCCTCCCCACTCTTTGGAGGGAGCCTAGACCGCTTCCGTTCGGGTTGGAACAGGCGACTCGCCGCGCGGGAGATGGAAACCGCGCGGTTTGTCAGTATACCGCTTAGACCGCTTTGAGGCGGGCGTGGCGCTTCTTGCCAACCGAGAGGCGGGCAGCGCCTTCTTCGTCGAGGGCTGCTTCCGTTATCGCAAGCTGCGGGTCCGTGACGGCCTCGCCGTTCAGTTTCACCGCGTTGCCGGCGATCTGGCGACGGGCGTCGCCCTTGGAGTCGACGAGACCTGCGGAGACGAGCGCGTCGACGACCGGGTAGCCCGCGGCCAGCGTGGCGCGCGCGATCTCGATTGTCGGCATGCCCTCGCCGGTGCCACCGCCCTTGAAGACGGCTTCCGCGGCGGAGGCGGCTTTCTTCGCTTCTTCCTCGCCATGCAGCATTGCGGTTGCAACATCGGCGAGGCGTTTCTTCGCGTCGTTGATCTGCGCGCCGGTGGCTTTCGCGTGCTCATCGATTTCGGAGGCGGGCAGGTCGGTGAACAGGCGCATGAAGCGGACGACGTCGGCGTCCTCCGTGTTGCGCCAGAACTGCCAGTAGTCGTACGGGCTACGCATGTCGGGGTTGAGCCACACGGCGCCATCGGCGGTCTTGCCCATCTTGCCGCCCGACGCCGTGGTGATCAGCGGCGTGGTGACGCCGAAGACTTGGCGGTCGATGATGCGGCGCGTGAGGTCGATGCCGTTGACGATGTTGCCCCACTGGTCCGACCCGCCCATCTGGATGCAGCAGTTGTGTGTGCGGGCCAGCTCCAGGAAGTCGTAGGCCTGCAGCAGCATGTAGTTGAATTCGAGGAAGGTGTACGGCTCCTCGTTGTCGAGGCGGCGCTTGACCGTTTCCTGCGCGATCATTTTGTTGATCGTGAAGTGCTTGCCGTAGTCGCGCAGGAACTCGATCCACTTGATCTGGTCGAGCCATTCGGCGTTGTCGATCATGATCGCGTCGGTCGGGCCCGAGCCGAACTTCAGGAACGGTTCAAAGTTTTTCTTGATCTGCGCCATGTTGCTGGCGATTTCCTCGGTGGTGAGGATGGGGCGCGACTTCTCCTTGTCGGTCGGGTCGCCGATCTTCGTGGTGCCGCCGCCCATCAGCACGATGGGTCGGCCGCCGGCCTGCTGGAGGCGGCGCAGGTTCATGATCTGCACGAGCGATCCGACGTGCAGCGACTTCGCCGTCGCGTCGAAGCCGATATAGCCGCAGGGCGCCATGGGGCCGGCAGCGTACTCGTCGAGGCCCTTCTCGTCGGTGACCTGATAGATGTGGCCGCGCGCGTCCATCTCGCGAAGGAAGGCTGACTGCGGCTTGATCTTGAGGACTGTCACGGGAGAGGCTCCTGAAGTGGTCTGTCGACCGGAGGCCATCTCAATATGCCGCCGGTTGGGCGGCATGCATGTTCGCACCGCCCGCTTATTTCAGCGTGCGGTAATAATACGCGGAGAGGGTGGCGCGGTGCGACATGGGGGCTTGATAGAGGCGTGGAGGGGGAGAGGTCAAGACTGGGCGGAGTCCGGCGGTCCGGATCAACGCCGTTTTTGCGCCAGCGCCGCGCATGACGAGAAGCCAACGGGGCCCTGAACATCGTGCAGCCTGCAATGGCCAACAGCTATGCCTTCGGCGCTCTGGTGGTCGGCGACTTCGTAGCCGATCCATTCGCCGACGGGTTGGCGATGCAGGTAGAGCGTCACGTCCGAGTTGATGAAGTCGAGGCCGGTCTCGGCGCCGTTGGCGATGGGGCTGGTGTAGTCGACACCGGTGGCGACGCGGCTGAAGGGTGTGAAGGGCTCGCCGCCCACCAGCGGGCGCACTTCGCGTAGCCAGGTGCGGCGCGGGCCTGGCGCGCGCAGGTCGTTCGCGACGACGAGGCCGGGCGGCAGGATGGGGCGCATTTCCCACCTGTCGGTGAACGGCTTGGACGGAGGCGGAACCTGTTCGGGCGGCGGCGCGTCCCACGGCGCTTGGCGCCACACCGGCGCTTCGGGTTGCTGGCCGCGGCGAAGCAGCTGGCAGGAGGCGCGGGCGGATGACACGCCGCCCGAGAACAGCTCGGCCTCGATCAGCTTGATCCGCCCGCCCTGACGCACGAGGCGCGTGGCGACCGTGATCGGCGAGAGGTCAGGCAGGCGATAGAGGTCGGCTGTGAGGCGCGCCGACTGAAAGTCGGGCTCGCCATATTGCTGCTCGATGACGTGGGCGAAGAGGCCGATCATCACGCGCGCATGGAGGTTGCCCGTCTCGCGCCACCAGCCATTGGCCTTGAGCGTGGGCGTGTAGGTGTCGCCGTCGCGATGGAAGAAGGGTTCGGGTGTTTCTGACATTCAGGTCGGCGTTTCGTAGCCGCCGGGCAGCGGGCCGTAGCTGAAATCGACATCGAAGGCTTCGAGCTGGTCGCCCAATTGGTCGAGGATCGGGACGAACTGTATGGGCGGTTCGAACTGCTGGATCACGGTGATGCGGCGTTTGCGGCCGGCGGACTCGGGCAGCGAGGCTTCGAACTGTCCGGTCTGGATGAAGCCCAGATAGGCGCCGATCTTGGCCTGCAACGCATTGAGGTGCGCGACGGCGTCCGACCAGTCGAGATCGTCGGTGATCACCAGGAGCGCGTCGCCGGTGTCGGGGTCGATGCCGAGTGCGTCCACCGCGTCTGCATTCTCGATGGTCATGACGATCCCGGTATCAGCCCTGTTTCGGGGGCGGCGGCAGTTTGGCGGCGTCCTTGATGGCCTTGGCCTTGGCGGCCTCTTCCTGCGCCTTCTCCCACGCCTTCATGCGCTTCTTGAGATAGGCTGACGCGGTCTTTTCCATGTCGTCGAGCTTGCCCTGGAAGAAGTGGTTGGCGCCGGTGACATTGGCGCGCTCGATCACTTCGCCCTTCTGCACGCGCACCTTGGTGAGCGAGCGGTCGATGTCCTGCGGCGGGGCGACGACATCCTTGTCGCCAGCGATGATGATGCCCGAGGCCGGGCAAGGCGCGAGGAAGGAGAGGTCGTAGTGGTTGGCCGGCGGGGCGACCGCGACGAAGCCGTCGATCTCCGGGCGGCGCATCAGAAGCTGGAGGCAGATGTAGGCGCCGAAGGACGAACCTGCGACCCAGCACTGGCTCGGGGCTTCGTTGAGGGATTCGAGGTGATCGAGGACGTAGGCGGCGTCAGAGAGTTCGGCGACGCCCGCGTCGAACGTGCCCTGGCTGCGGCCGACGCCCCGGAAGTTGAAGCGCATGGTGGAGAAGCCGTGGGCCGAGAACATCTCGAACAGGGTGATCGTCACCGGGTCCTGCATCGTGCCGCCCGCCTTGGGGTGGGGGTGCAGGATCAGGGCGATGGGCGGGTTTTCACCCGGCGCCTGATTGTAGCGCGCCTCGATCCGGCCTGCGGGTCCGGAGATGATAAGTTCGCCCATGATGTGCTCGCGCTGGCTGTCTTAGCAGGCGCGGCAGCAGGGGCTGCAACGCCAGAGCGGCCGACAAACACTATTTCGGTCTCGAATTTCAAGCTTTTCGTGTGATCCGCGCCCGGGCGGCTGCCGTAAACCCGCGTGGGGGCAGGGAAATGGCCCCGTCCGCGGGGCATTCGAGGTTTGCAATGCGGGTAGGCACCAAAGGGCGGTACGCCGTCGTCGCCCTGGTCGATATTGTCCATCACAGCGAAAAAAGGCCGGTCGCACTGGGCGAAGTGGCCCAAAGACAGCAGATTTCCCTGTCCTATCTGGAACAGCTTTTCGCAATGCTGCGCCGGGCCGGGCTGGTGGTGGCCTCACGCGGGCCAGGGGGCGGATACCGCTTGCAGCGCCCTGCCGTTGATATTTCGCTGGCTGAAGTGTTCCAGGCCGTCGAAGACGCTTCCGGCCAGCTTTCAGGTGGGCAGGCGGAGAGCGGGCGCGACTGGCTGGCCGGGCCTGCCGCCGGGGTCTGGGCGGGGCTGGACCATCAGATCGAGACCTATCTCAGGACGGTGACGCTGGCCGAGGCGGCGCGCAGCCAGACGCCCGAAACGGGCGGGCTGAGGGTGCTGGCGGACCAGCAGAGCGGCCTGTCGGCGGGCGCCAAACTGGCGTAATAGGCCGGGCATGAGCCCCGCTTCCCGCATCTACGCAGATTACAACGCGACCGCTCCGCTTCGCCCTGAGGCAAAGGCGGCGATGTTGCGTGCGTTCGATCTCACGGGGAACCCGTCTTCGGTTCACGGCGAGGGACGCAAGGCGCGCACGCTGGTGGAAGGTGCGCGCGATGCCGTGGCAGCGGCGATCGGCGCTTGCAGGGACGATATCGCGTTCACGAGTGGTGGGACGGAGGCGGTTGGCGCGGTTATCTGTGGAGCACTGGCGTCGATGGACGAGGGCGCCATCCTGCTCACGTCCGCTATCGAGCATGATGCGGTCGCATCGATTGTTCGTCAGCTTACGGTCAGGGACGCCGAAAGCGACAAGGCAATGAACGCGTTCCTCGACAATCCCAACGACCCCGACCTGCGAGCTCGCGCGTCGGATCCCCGATTCAACAAAGGCCCCGGCGCAATGGACTTGCGCGTGTGGAGGATCCGATCGGAAGGCGTCGTTGATCTCGACGACCTTCGAAGGATGATGAGGTCCGCCGCCAGCATTGCAGGTGTGCGGCCACTCGTTTCTCTCATGCTCGTCAACAACGAGACTGGCGTGATCCAGCCGGTGGCTGAAGCAGCAGAGATCGTCCATGCCGCGGGTGGCCTGATCCACTGCGATGCGATCCAGGCGCTGGGCAAGATCGAGACGTCGATCATCGAGCTTGATGTCGATTACCTGTCGCTGTCGGCGCACAAAATTGGCGGACCGCAGGGCGTTGGCGCGTTCTACGTGAAGCCTGGCGCGCCTTTCCGCGCGATCCAGACAGGCGGTGGCCAGGAGTTTGGCCGCAGGGCCGGCACGGAGAATGTCGCGGCCATCGCAGGGTTTGGCGCAGCTGTTGATGCCGCCGCTGAGGGGATGAGCAGCTACAAGGCTCTGGCGGAGCATCGCGACAGGATGGAAGCGCGGCTGATGCAGGCAGTGCCCGGCGTCGTTGTGCATGGCGCGGGTGCACCGCGTGTTGCGGGGGTGTCGTGCTTTGGTCTTGAGGGCCTGCCATCGGAAACGCAGGTGATGAACATGGATCTCGCTGGATTTGCGGTGAGCGCAGGTTCGGCATGTTCGTCCGGCAAGGTGAAGCCAAGTCGCGTGCTGGAAGCGATGCGCCAGCCGGAAGGCATGGCCCGTAGCTCGATCCGCGCCAGCTTTGGCTGGAACAGCCGCGGCGAGGATTTCGACGCTTTGGCGGAGGCGTGGCTGAAGATGGTGGCGCGGGCGCGGCCTCAACTGGTCGCCGCGACCATCTGATCGCCTGTTTCGGGTGGAACACGGGCCCGGCAGGCCCCATTTGTGTTCCAGCCCCGCCACGTGTAACTGGCGGGGAAATGCAGGGTAACGCACGTGTCTGAAGGCAAGGAAACGCTCGTCAAGGACAGCATCGACCGGGGAACGGTGGATGCCGCGCGGGCGCTTGAATCCGACAAATATGCCGAAGGCTTCGTCACTGACATCGAGATGGAACTCGCGCCCAAGGGGCTGAGCGAGGACACCGTCCGCTATATCTCGGCCAAGAAGGAAGAGCCGGAGTGGATGCTGCAGTGGCGGCTTGAGGCTTTCCAACGCTGGAGGGAAATGACCGAGCCGACCTGGGCGATGATCAACTATCCGAAGATCGACTACCAGGACGCGCACTACTACGCCGAGCCCAAGGGCGCTGCGAAGTACAAGACCATCGACGATGTGCCGAAGGAAATCCTCGAGACCTACGCCAAGCTCGGCATTCCGCTGAAAGAGCAGGAAGTGCTGCTCGGCGTCGAAGGCGCGATGGAGACGGCGGCGGCGGCGCGTGAGACGCCGCGTGTGGCGGTCGATGCGGTGTTCGACAGCGTCAGCGTGGCGACGACGTTCCGGGCTGAGTTGTTGCGGGCCGGCGTGATCTTCATGTCGATCTCGGAAGCAATCCGCGAGTATCCTGATCTGGTGAAGCAGTATCTAGGCAGCGTCGTGCCGGTGACGGACAACTTCTTCGCGACGCTGAACTCGGCGGTGTTTTCGGACGGGACGTTTGTCTATGTGCCCAAGGGCGTTCGCTGTCCGATGGAGCTGTCGACCTACTTCCGCATGAACGCGAAGGGCACCGGACAGTTCGAGCGGACGCTGATCATCGTCGATGAGGGCGCCTACGTGTCCTATCTCGAAGGCTGCACGGCGCCGATGCGGGATGAGAACCAGCTGCATGCAGCCGTGGTCGAGCTGGTTGCGCTAGCGGACGCCGAGATCAAGTATTCGACCGTGCAGAACTGGTGGCCCGGCGACTCTGAAGGCAAGGGCGGCATCTACAACTTTGTCACCAAGCGCGGCGATTGCCGTGGCGCGCGCTCGCGGATTTCATGGACGCAGGTGGAGACGGGCTCGGCGATCACGTGGAAATATCCGAGCTGCATCCTGCGTGGCGATGACTCGTCGGGCGAGTTCTATTCGATTGCCGTCACCAACGGACGCCAGCAGGCGGACACCGGCACCAAGATGATCCACCTCGGCAAGAACACGAAGTCGCGGATCATTTCGAAGGGCATTTCGGCGGGCAAGTCGAACAACACGTATCGCGGCCTTGTGTCGATCCATCCCAAGGCGGCAAAGGCGCGCAACTTCACGCAGTGTGACTCCCTGCTGATCGGCCAGACCTGCGGCGCGCACACCGTGCCTTATGTCGAGAACCGGCGCAGCGACGCGCAGCTCGAACACGAGGCGACGACGACCAAGCTTTCCGACGACCAGCTCTTCTACGCCCGCCAGCGCGGCATTGGCGAGGAAGAAGCGGTGGCGCTTCTGGTGAACGGCTTTGTGCGCGATGTGCTGCAGAAGTTGCCGATGGAATTCGCAGTCGAAGCGCAGAAGCTTCTGGAAGTGAGCCTTGAGGGGAGTGTGGGGTGACCCTCGCAACAGTCACCGATCTTCAGCCGCAATCCGGCGCCGGGATCGAGGTGACCTGTCCGCGTCCGCAACTGGTCCCGACCATCCGGCAGACGTTTGACCGCATCTACAAGCCCGGGGCGCTGGCCCCGGGGCATGGGCACAACTTCATTCTCTATCATGGCGGCACGCCATCCGAGATCACCATGACCGTGGGTGTGCTGGATCGCGCGCCTGGTGGCGGCGACGCTGATGTGAAGGCGGCTCATGCGCCGGGCGGCCGCGTGATCACGGCCACCCACTGGGGCGACTATGGCCAGATGAAGACCACGTACCACGCGCTCTATGCCGAGGTGAAGGCGCGGGGGCTGAAGCTCACGCCGCTGTCGCTGGAAATCTACGGCGACTGGAGCGACGACCCTGCCAAGGTGCGGACCGATCTCTATCTCTACCTCGCAGTCGGCATCTGATCGCGCGCTCTTGCTCGCCTGCTGCAGGATTACAGCAGCTTAAGCTGGCGAACCCGCGCGGCGCGGTCTATTGCGAGGGAAGTACAAGGGACGCGCGATGAAGACCTATCTGCTTGCTGGATTTATGGCGCTTGGGCTTGCCGCGTGCGGCCCGGCCCCGGCGGACGACGTGGCTGATGCCGGCGTCGGCGCGCCGGCGGCCAAGCGCATGCCGCTGCCTGATTGTGGTCAGGTCGAAGCAGAAGATTTGGGCGTTGACGGATGGAAGCATCCGGACTGCCGCCTCATGCTGCCTGATCAGTCGGGCCTTGCCATCGAGGCGCGCTATGCCCCGGCCGAGGACGACTCGACCGAATTGAAGATCCAGGTCGTGGCGCCGGGCGATGCAACGCTGCAGGAACTCGTCGAGCGTATGGGCGGGACGTTCAACGGCCCGAGTGTTGAGGATTTCGACAAGGACGGGAAGTCCGACATCCTGATGCCGCTGGAGACCGGAAACGTGAACACGACCTGGGCTGTGTGGCGCCAGGTCGATGGCCAGAAATTTGTGCGCGTGGGCGAGCCGAACGGCGTGTCGATCGTGAAAACCGACAGCGGCTATATCGCCGTGCAGGGCCGCTCCAGCGCCAGTGAGTATTTCGTGGAGTTCTTCAAGCTCGATGGCGATGTCCTTAAGTCCCTGCTGACCGCTCGCGTGGCAGGCGCGCTGGACGACAAGGGTGAGAAGGTTATCAGCGCCGACTGCACGATCGAGGAGGGCGCTGATCTTGCCGCGCTGGGCCTTTCTGCCGACGCGGCAAAAGCCCAGTTCTGCGCTGAACCGACGGTCGATGGCCTGGTTAAGGACATGCTGGGGCCGCAGTAAGCGCAGGCTTAAGCCCAGCCCACTGGACTTTTGGGCCGTAGGGCACGACACACCTCGCAAAACCGGGACCTGCAAGCCCTCGCGTAGACGGGTAACAGGGCCTATCTAGAGGGTGCGGGGCAGAGAGCTCCGCGTTTGCAGGCATTTCATGCTGGAACTCAAGAACCTCCACGCCCGTGTCGTCCCCGAGGACGCACCCGCGCGCGAGATCCTGAAGGGTCTTTCCCTGTCCGTGCCGACGGGGGAAGTGCACGCCATCATGGGCCCGAACGGGTCGGGCAAATCGACGCTGTCCTACGTGCTGACCGGCAAGGACGGCTATGAGGTGACGGGCGGGACCGCCACGTTCGATGGCGCCGATCTGCTGGGGCTTGCTCCTGAGGTTCGCGCCGCGATGGGCTTGTTCCTGTCCTTCCAGTATCCGCTCGAGATTGCGGGCGTGCCGGTGATGACGTTCGTGCGCGCGGCGATGAACGCCCAGCGCAAGACGCGCGGCGAAGCCGAGATTTCGGCCGTCGATTTTCTCAAGCTGTCAAAGGTTGCCGCAGCCAAGCTGCGCATCGATCCGGACATGCTGAAGCGGCCGCTGAATGTCGGCTTTTCGGGCGGCGAAAAAAAGCGGCTCGAAATCTATCAGATGCTGATGCTCGAACCGCGCTTCATGATCCTCGACGAGACGGACAGTGGTCTCGACATCGATGCGCTGAAAGTGGTGGCCGATGGCGTCAACGCGCTGCGTGGCCCCACCCGCGGCATGCTGGTGATCACGCACTACCAGCGCCTGCTCGACTACATCAAACCGGATCGCGTGCATGTGCTGTCAGGCGGCCGCATCATCGCGAGCGGCGGGCCGGACCTTGCCCTCAAGCTTGAGCGCGAAGGCTATGACGGCGTGATCGCGGCAGGGGCCTGACATGGCCGAGCAAGGCCTGCAATCACAAAGCATCGACGAAGACGCGCTGGTGAAGTGGGCAGCAGAGTTGCCAATGTCCGATCGGCTGCGCGCCGAAGCCGCGCGTGTATTCGCCGCCACGGGCCTGCCTGGACGCCGGCTTGAGGGTTGGCGCTGGACGGACATCCGCTCTGCCGTGCGCAAGCTAGGCCAGCCCAAGGGCGGCAGGCCGAAGGCGACGCTGCTGCGCAACCCGATGGGGCTGGAGTTCGCGTTCGGCAATAATATGCACAGCGCGCCGCCCGAACACGCCGGGTTCCGCTGGAGCAGCGAGAATCTGGCCGAAGCGATACTGCCGCTCGACGGCATGCCGATGGCAGCGCTGGCGGCCGCAGGATCGTGGCCCAAGGCGCAGCGCCTGATCGAGGTGCTGCAATCCATCAGCGAACCGGTTCGCCTGAGCTTTTCCAGCAGCGAGGGGCGGCACTGGAGCCATGCGCGCGTACGGATCGCCGCGGGCGTTGAGGTCACGGTGATCGAGACGCACGCCAATCCCGACGAGATCAGCAGCGTGCTGGTTGAGTATGAGGTTGAAGACGGCGCGACGCTCAACCGTGTGATCTGGCAGGACGGCTCGCCCGGCGCGGTGATGGTGGCGGCGGGAACGGTGCGGCTGGGCAAGGGCGCGCGGCTGAACCAGACGACGCTGGCGTTCGGCGCGAAGATCGCCCGGATGGAAACCCGCGTGCTGCACGCGGCGAGCGGCAGCGAGGCGACGCTGAATGGCGTCTATATGGTGAGCGCCGGCAAGCATGCGGACTTCACCAGCCACGTGCAGCACGCAGCGCCATCGTGCGTGACGCGGCAGACAGTGAAGGGTCTCGCGCGGGCAGGCGGCAAGGGTGTGTTCCAGGGCAAGTTCCTGGTCGAGCGTAACGGCCAGAAGACCGACGCCCAGATGCAGCACAACGCGCTGTTGCTGGAAGATGGCGCCGAGATCAACGCCAAGCCCGAGCTGGAAATCTACGCCGACGACGTAACCTGCAATCATGGCAACACCAGCGGGCAGCTGGATTTGGCGGCGCTGTTCTATATGCGTCAGCGCGGCATTCCCGAGGCCGAGGCCCGCGCGATGCTGGCTGAGAGTTTCGTGGCTGAAGCGCTGTCAGGCGCGGGCGAGCCGTGGGCAGACCAGCTGATGGGGGAGGCGCGCGCATGGCTGAACGCTCCATGACATCCGCCAGCCGGAAGCCGTTCGATGTTGATGCAGTCCGCGCGGAATTCCCGATCCTGTCGCGTATGGTGCACGGCAAGCCGTTGATCTATTTTGACAACGCAGCATCCGCGCAGAAGCCCGAAGCCGTGATCGACGCGATGGCGCACGCCATGCGCCACAGCTATGCCAACGTGCATCGCGGGCTGCACACGCTGGCGAACGAGACGACGCAGGCTTACGAGGATGCGCGTGAGGCCGTGCGCGGCTTCATCAATGCCGGCGCAATTGAAGAGATCGTCTTCACCAAGGGCGGCACCGAGGCGATCAACATCGTTGCGGCGGGCATCAGCGCCAGCATCAAGCCCGGTGACGAGATCGTGCTCTCGATCATGGAGCATCATTCCAACATCGTGCCGTGGCACTTTCTGCGCGAGCGCAAGGGCGCGGTGCTGAAATGGGTGGACGTGAACGAGGATGGTTCGCTCGACATGGATAGCCTGGCGAAGCAACTGTCGCCGAAGACGAGGCTGCTGGCGCTGACGCATATGTCGAACGTGCTGGGCACGGTGCCGGACGTGAAGGCCGCGATCGCGATGGCGCATGCCGCTGGCGCGGATGTGCTGCTGGACGGTTGCCAGGCGGCGGTGAACCTCAGCGTCGATGTGCGTGTACTGGACGCGGACTATTACGTTGGCGCCGGCCACAAGATCTACGGTCCGACCGGCATCGGCTTCCTCTATGGCAAGCGGGCCAAGCTTGATGCCCTGCCGCCGTTTGAAGGCGGCGGCGAGATGATCGAGACGGTGACGCGCGATCTGGTCACCTACAATGCGGCGCCGCACAGGTTCGAGGCCGGCACGCCGCCCATCGTCGAGGCGATTGGCCTGGGGGCTGCGATCCGCTGGCTGTCGGCGCAGGACCGCGCGGCGATCCATGCGCACAAGCAGGCTCTGCTGACGCGGGCGGTGGATCAGCTGCGGGGCGTCAACGGGCTGACCCTGCATGGAACCGCGCCGGGCAAGGGGCCGGTGCTGGCTTTTTCGCTGCAGGGGGCCCATCCCCACGATCTGGCGCAAATCCTGGACAGGCACGGGGTGGCGATTCGCGCCGGACATCATTGCGCCCAGCCGCTGATGTCCCATCTAGGGGTTAGCGCGACCGCCCGGGCGAGCTTTGCGCTGTACAATACGGCCTGGGAGGTTGACGCATTCGTCGCGGCGCTTTCCAAGGCCCGGGCGATGCTGTCATAGAGAAACCATGGCCGACGACCTGAAATCCCAGATCGCTGACCCCGCCCCGGATGCTGCCGGCGCGGAGAAACCGCCTGCCATCCCGCAGGACGAGCTGGACCGGATCACGGATGACCTGATCAGCGAGCTGAAAAAGGTCTACGACCCGGAAATCCCGGTGGATATTTACGAGCTGGGGCTGATCTACAAGGTCGACATCAACGACGACCGGCATGTGGATATCGAAATGACCCTGACGGCCCCGGCCTGTCCCGTGGCAGGCGAAATGCCGGGCTGGGTCGAGGATGCGGCGCGCAAGGTCCAGGGCGTCAAGTCGGCCCGGGCCAACCTCGTATTTGACCCGCCGTGGGATCCATCCCGGATGAGCGACGAGGCCCGCCTCCAGCTCAACATGTTGTAAGCGGGTTTCAGGGTATCCATTTAGCCATCATGGCCAGACGTCCTCGCCCCAAGGTTGTGACCCTGACCGACGCCGCAGCGGCGCGCGTTCGGGAAGTCATGTCTGAGAGGGCCGCCGGGTTCCTGCGCGTGGGCGTGAAGAATGCGGGCTGCGCGGGCATGGAATACACCATGTCCTATGCCGACGCCGCCGATCCGACCGACGAGCGCGTGGACGACAATGGCGTGTCGATCATCATCGACGCCAAGGCCGTGCTGTTCCTGCTCGGCTCCGTGGTCGACTACGAAGTCTCGCCGATGCACTCCAAGTTCACTTTCCGCAATCCGAACCAAACGGATGCCTGCGGCTGCGGCGAGAGCGTGACCATCGTTCCGGCGCAAGCGGCGGAATAGTCCGCTAGACTTCCTCGCGCATCCTGTACCAGCCCGTCAGCGACACGCGGCCCTTGGGGGCGAAGTTGGCCACCTGGCTCACGTGGTGAGCGGTCGGTACCTTGAACACGGACAGGGCGTTGAAGCGCGGCATGAAGCTGCCGGTCACGCGATCTTTCCCATCGAGAAACTGGAGCTGCCCGCCCCACACCGGCGACCAGCCGCCCGTCAGGCTCAGCACATAGGCGAGCTTCCGGTTCTTGCCGACGGCATTGTCCGAATGGATCGTCAGGAAGTGGCCGGGCGAAAAGCGTGTCGCCTGCATGTCGCAGAAGTCGGTGTGCACGCCGGTGACCTTTGCAAGGAAGTCGCGCACGGTATCCGAGTTCAACGTCTCGTAAGCTGTCTTCAATACCCGATGATCCAGCTGCCCGGCCTCGACCATGTCGGTGACCGGATAGTTTTCGTAGAGATACTGGAAATGGTGGATCGCGTTCTTCTTCACCTCGGCGAGGATGGCCGCCTGCTGGTCGGGGCGGAGGGCCGCCAGCTGGTCCGGGTGCAGGTCGACGTGGCGCGTGCCGCTGTTGAGCACGAGGCGCCAGTCCAGCGTATCAAGACTCTCGCTGAGTTTCTTCGCGTCGGGTAGTTCGAGGAAATCATCGATCTGCAGCCGGTCGCCATAGGCGAACTGCTTTGAAAGCTCATGCGGGTCGAGGCGGGAATTGATACGGAACAGTTGCATGGGCGCATTTTAGCAGACCCTTGGCCCAATGCCAGAAAGCTGTAGCGTCGCATTCCCTGAAACAGACAGCTCCCATGCCCCTTTCGCCCGGGTTCTCCGACTATGTGGTCGAGTTGCTCGCCGGTCTGGGGCGCGTCGAGGCGCGGCGGATGTTTGGCGGGGCGGGGCTGTTCCGCGATGGCGTCATGTTCGGAGTGCTGCTGAACGATGTCGTGTATTTCCGCGTGGACGATGCGCTGCAGGCCGACCTGAAGGCGCAGGGCTCCGAGCCGTGGGTCTACACGCGCAATGACGAGGCGCGGGAGATGGGTTACTGGCGCATGCCGGAGACGGCGGCCGATGATCCCGACGAAGCTGTGGACGTCGCGCGGCGGTCTTATGCGGCGGCGGTGAAGCGAAAGGGAGATGGCGTGACGAAGCCGAAGAGGACTGCGGCGAAGAAGGCGCCGGTGAAGAAAGCAGCGACTGTAAAGTCGCCAGCAAAAGCGAGGGCAAAGAAATGAGCGATCGGGTCTGGAGCCAAGTCGACGCTTATATCGAGGACAGGCTGGTGGCTGAGGATGCCGCGCTGTCTGCCGCCATCCGCGAAAGTGCTGCGGCGGGGTTGCCTGCCATTGCAGTGTCTGCAGCGCAGGGGAAGATGCTGCATCTGCTGGCGCTGTCGATTGGCGCGAAGCGTATCCTCGAAGTGGGAACGCTCGGCGGCTATTCGGCGATCTGGATGGGGCGAGCGCTGGGAGATGATGGCGAGCTGATCTCGCTCGAGATCGATCCGCGCAATGCGGAGGTGGCGAGCGACAATATCCGGCGCGCCGGGCTGAATGACCGGGTGAACATTCTCGTCGGCCCGGCAATCGCGCGGCTGCCGTCTCTGGATGGCCCGTTCGACTTCACATTCATCGACGCCGACAAGCAGAGCAACGCTGACTACTTCGATCATGCCGTGCGCCTGTCGCGGCGGGGCGCTGTGATCGTCGTCGACAATGTCATCCGCAATGGCGACGTGATCGACCCGGGCGGCAATGCTCAGGTGCAGGGCGTGCGGCGCATGATGGATGCGATCAGCAAGGACAAGCGGGTATCCGCCACCGCCGTTCAGACGGTGGGGAACAAAGGCTACGATGGCTTCCTGATCGCTGTCGTGCTTTAGGCCGCGTGCGTGGACGCCAGAGGCGGCAGCGCTGTTTCCAGCGTCACGCGGTTGCGGCCATTGCGCTTGGACATGTAGAGGCACTCGTCCGCGCGCGTGATGATCTGGCCGACCGTTTCGCCGGGGGTGTAGAGAGCGCCGCCGAACGACACCGTGACAGCGCCGATGGTTTCGTTGGTCGAGCGGCGCACAAGGCGCTTGGCCTCGATGGCGCTGCGGATCTGGTCAGCGATGCGGCCAGCTTCCTTGAGCGAGGTGCGCGGCATGATCACTGCGAACTCTTCGCCGCCATAGCGGGCAACGAGATGGTCCGGCAGGGCGAACTTGGCGAGGGCCGAGGCGACGAAGCGGATGACCTGGTCGCCCGTCTGGTGGCCCCAGGTGTCGTTGAAGGATTTGAAGTGGTCGATGTCGCACAGCATCAGCGACAGTTCGGTCTTCTCGGCGTCGGCCTCCTCCTTGCGAAGGCGCAGCGTCTCGTCGAACAGCTTGCGGTTGGCGATACCCGTCAGCGCGTCGGTGAGCGCTTCGGCGCGTGCCTGGCGCAGCGATGTGCGCAGTTTTTCCATTTCCTGCGAGGACGTGGCCAGCTTGTGCGACAGGTTCGAGTTCTGCTTCGACATCTCTGTCGTGGCCGAGGCGAGCACGTTGATCAGGCGCTTCAGGGCATCGCCATCGATCGAGGCGCTCTGCAGGCTGTCGGCGGCGACGTTCAGGGTTGCGCCGTAACGCTCGGTCGTGGCGCCGGCTTTCTTGAGAGCGTCAAGCGCATCGGCAATCTCGTGCGCGATACGCGAGCCGGTTTCCATCACCTGCGTCGAGAGGTGTGTGGTGGAGAAGAAGCGCTCGTAGAGCTGCTCCATGTCTTCGCCGGTCAGCGGCTTGCCGGTCGCAAGAAGCTTGTCGACGGCCTGCTTCAGGTCCGGCGAAGAATGCATCATGTAGGTGAGCCAGACCTCGTAGTTCTGCGGGCTCACGGGCAGGACGTGACGGCCGATCTCATCGATCGTCCGGTGGCCTATCAGGAGGCCTTCCGGCCCCAGAAGCTGGCTGTTCTGCATGGTCAATCACGCCCCTTTGCCTGGACGTCCGCGAACGCCCAGTCTCCTGACTGATTAGTGAAGATGAGCTGTTACGGATTGACTAAAATCGGAGCATTCCGTTAGCGGAATACTTACCGAAAACGCCCGGGTCGTTAGCTAAACTAGCGTTTTCCCAGCGATTGCAGGAGGAATGCGGGCACGTGGTCGCCCATTCCCTTGAAGCTGTCGCTTCCGCCCTGCGGCGCGCCCGGCTTCAGCTCGCCATGGCGATTCTTGCTCTCACGCTCTCCACGCTCCGGGCGCTCGCCCCGGTCTGACCGCTCGGCTGCCTTGGGCTGTTCGCGGTCCCGGTCTCGGCCGCCACGGCGGCGGCGGTTGCGGCCTTCCCGAGGGGTCTTGTCGGCGGCGGCTTCCGTCAGGACGGGCGTTTCAACCGAATCGTCGGCAACCGCCTCGATGGCCTGGATCAGTTCAGGCTCGATGGCGGGAATGATGGAGGCTGTCACAGCCGGTTCTTCGGTGCGGGGCGGGCGATCACCGCCGCGTCCGCCACGGTCGCTGCTGCGGTCACGCCCACGTCCGCCACGGCGCTTGTCGAAGCGGTCGCGGCCAGCGGCCGGGCCACGGCTGCGCGCTTCGCCGACGGCCTCGTCAAGGCCTTCCGGCGTGAAGAGCTCGACGTCCTTGCCGATGCGCTTGGTCACTGCGTCCCAGAGGCGGCTGTCGCCCGGAGAGACAATGGTGAAGCTCTCGCCGGTTCGTCCCGCACGGCCGGTGCGACCGATGCGATGGACATAGTCGTCCGAGTTCGGCGGCGGCGCGTAGTTGAAGACCTGGCTGACTTCCGGGATGTCGAGGCCGCGCGCGGCGACGTCGGACGCCACAAGCAGCTTCAGTTCCTTGTTGCGGAAACGGTCTAGCGTGGCGGTGCGCTGGCTTTGCGGCAGGTCGCCATGGATCGGCGCGGCGTCAAAACCGTGACTGGCCAACGATTTGGCGACGATATCGACTTCCGTCTTGCGATTGCAGAACACGATGCCCTGGTCGGTCGACTTTGCCTTGATAATGGAGCGCAGCACGGCGCGTTTGACCGTATCCTCGTTGGACGGGCAGTGCGTCACATACTGCGTGATGGTCGTGGCGGCGGTCGCCGGCTTCGACACCTCGATGCGCACCGGCTCTTTCTGGAACTGCTTGGCGAGCCTGGTGATCTCCGGCGGCATGGTGGCCGAGAACAGCAGGGTCTGGCGCGTCTTGGGCAGCAGCGTGCAGATCTTCTCGATATCCGGTATGAAGCCCATGTCGAGCATGCGGTCGGCTTCGTCGATGACCAACATCTGCACGCCGGTCATCAGAAGGCCGCCACGGCCAAAGTGGTCCATCAGGCGGCCCGGCGTCGCGATCAGCACGTCGGCGCCGGCGTTGAGTTTCTTTTCCTGGTCGCCGAACGACACGCCGCCGATCAGCAGGGCCATGTTCAGCTTGTAGCCCGCGCCATACTTCTCGAACTGCTCGGCCACCTGGGCGGCGAGTTCGCGGGTCGGCTCTAGGATCAAGGAGCGGGGCATGCGGGCCTTGGCGCGGCCCTGGCCCAGCTTGTGGATCATCGGCAGCACGAAGGCGGCGGTCTTGCCGGTGCCGGTCTGGGCAATGCCGGTGATGTCCCGGCCACCGAGAACGGCAGGGATGCCCTGTTCCTGGATAGGGGTCGGGGTCGTGTAGCCGGCGGCCTTCACGGCCTCCAGAATTCTTGGGTCGAGACTGAGCTCGTCAAACGTCATCAGTAGGTCTTTTTAGGGCTCGAGCGGCCGGGCCACGAGCGGAAAACGCACGCTTTTCGGGAACTTTGTGGGACCAAATGCGGCTGCGGGGCTTTCAAGTCAATCCCGCAGCTTGTCTCGCCCAGAATAGATCGATTCTGCGACGGTTTGGTGGGCGTTTCCCAGTTCGGACTGTAGCGTTATTGCCGCTCGTAAGCCTGCGGCAGCGGTTCATCCAACTTGAGATAGCGGTCGCGCAGCTTGGTCTGGCGGGACTCCATCGAGGTTGGCAAGCCGTCGATGTAGACCGCGTCCGGGTTGGATGTGAGTTCGAGCGGGTCGCCATCCCAGATCACCAGGTCGGCAATCGCGCCCTGGCGCAGCACGCCAAGGTCGGTGCGGCCATAAAGCGCGGCGGGCACGCTGCTGATCGCCTTGAAGGCGGCATCCCACGTCATGCCGTTGGCGACGGCGTTGCCGGCCAGCTGCAGGATGAAGCGGGTGTTGTGCGTGCCCTCATTGGGATCGGCGATGGCGACGGTGACGCCAGCCTTTTCCAGACGGCCCGCGTTTTCCAGCGTCGCAGCGAGAACTTCAAATCGGTCCGGCAGGTTCTGCAGCGGGTTCACGATCACCGGCACTTGCGCGGCGGCGATCTGGTCAGCCACGCGCCAGCCTTCAGTCGCGCCAAGGATCACAAGACGGATGCGAGGCTCGCGTTGGCGGAGAGATAGAAGCTGAAGAATGTCGGAGGCGTTGTGCACCTCGACCATCAGCGGCACGCGGCCCTCGACCACAGGCTTAAGCGCAACGGCTTCCTTGCGGACGAGCAGGTCGCCCTCGCCATCATCCTCGAAGCCGCGCGGATAGGCCTTGGCGTCGTCGATGGCGGTGAGCAGCCAGTTCCAGGCGGCCGCGCGCGAGCCGCCGGCAGCGCCTGCGCCAGCTTCGCCCATGCGGGCGAACATGAAGACATCGCGGTTATTGATGCTGCCGAAGGCGCCGGATGTATCGACGATGGCGCCATAGCCGCCGAACAGGCCCTTGCCCGGCGCACCGACGATGGCGGCGCGGGTGAAGCCCTCGATGCGTGTGACGTCGATCGCCGTGTCGTCGGGATTGAAGCTGTCGGATGCGCGAAGCGAGGCCTGGAAGTCGCTGCCGGATGCGCTGGTGTCGTTGGTGGGGTCTTCGGAATCCAACTCGGACAGGCCGACGCGGGAGAAGGCGGCGAACAGACCCGGTGTGATCCATTTGCCCTTGGCGTCGATCACCGTGGCGCCGGTGGGTGGCGCGGCCGTGCCGACTGACACAACCTTGCCATCGCGAAAGACGATCGTGCCGCTGTCGATCACGCCCTGCGGGGTGTTGGTGACGATCTTGCCGCCCGTGATGGCGATGGTCTGCGCCAGCGCTGCCGGAGCGAGCGCGAGGACGCTGGCGGCGAGGAGAAGGGACCTGATCATTTCACATCTCCTTCGCCGGGTTGGCCAAGCTCGAAGTCTGTGACGGGGCGACGCGCCTCGTTGCTGCGATCCCATGTGACGGCGCCGTCGACGAATACAATATCCGCGCGCGTGTAGACGCTGAAGGGGTCGCCGCTCCAGATCACCACGTCTGCGGCCTTGCCGGATTCCAGCGTGCCGGTCTTGTCGAGGATGCCAAGCGCCTTCGCCGGGTTGCGCGACAGCCAGGTCCACGCAACCGCGTTGGAGATGTCGATGCCAACCCTGCGGCCATCCGCGAGCGCCTTGGCTGCTTCCTGGTTCAGGCGCTGGATGCCGTTGGCGTCGTCGGAATGGACAATGGCGCAGCCGCCGGTGGCGTTGTGAACCATCGGGATGTTCTCGCGAATGCCGTCATAGGCTTCCGCCTTGAAGCCCCACCAGTCAGCCCACAGCGCGCCGCAGATGCCGTTGGCGGCGAGCAGGCCGGCGACCTTGTAGGCTTCGACGCCGTGATGGAAGGCTGAGACCTTGTAGCCGAACTCCTTCGACAGATCGATGATCTGCGCCATCTCGTCGGCGCGATAGCAATGCTGCTGTACGAGGATTTCGCCGTTGAGCACGCCCATCAGCGTGTCGAGTTCGAGGTTGCGATCGGGCGCGTTCGGCGGATCGCCGGGACCTTTATCGTCTGTCTTCGGCGCGGGGGATTTCACTTTCTTTTCCCAGGCGTCGAAGTCGGCGTTGTACTTGTCCCACTTGCGTTTGTACTCGACCGCGCGCTGCCACGCCTCGCGATAGCCCGCGACGTTGCCCATGCGCGAGAAGGGGGCGCCGCCCGGGAAGCGGCCGCCGCCATAGCCGTAGACGCGCTTGGGGTTCTCGCCGCACGCCATCTTAAGTGTGTAGGGCGCGCCCGGGAATTTCATGCCCTGCGCCGTGGTTGCCGGAACTGCCTTGATGATCACGCCGCGCCCGCCGAACAGGTTGGCCGAGCCGGGCAGGATCTGCATCGCCGTGACGCCGCCGGCCATGGCGCGCGTGAAGCCCGGATCCTGCGGCCAGATCGAATGCTCGACCCACACTTCAGCCGTCACGGGCGCCGAGACTTCGTTGCCGTCCTGATGTGCGCCGATGCCGGGCGAGGGATAGGCGCCGAGGTGGGAGTGGATGTCGATGATGCCCGGCGTCACGAACTTGCCGGTCGCATCGATCGTCTTGATGCCGGCGGGCATCGTCATCGCGGCTTCCGAGCCAACTGCCGTGATCTTGCCACCCTGGATGAGAACCGCGCCGCCCTTGATCTCACCGCCGAGACCGTCATAGACGGTGGCGTTGCGGATCAGCACGTCGTCCGACGGCAAGGGCTTGTAGGTCGAGGGGTAGGGGTCTGCGTTGTAGGCGACGCGCCTGGGCATAGCCTTCACCGGCTCTGACGCCTGCGATGTCGTGCTGCCGTCCGTGGACGTATCTATCGGCGTTGTCGCGCACGCACTGGCGACCAGCGCCACGAGTGGGATCAGTTTCCAGACCTGCATGCCTCGCCCCGGATTATCGTTTGTCGGCATGTCTGCACGGCGGCGGAGAGTCGTCAAACATCACTCCCTCGATGGGAGAGATGAGCGAGAATATGCTTCGAGCTTGCGCGCTGCTCGGGCCAATGCGCCTGAACGTTGCGTCAGGGCGATGCAGGTTGTGGAAACTTTCGCGTACAGACTGCTCGCGGCAGCGTACGAGCTGTGTCACGCTTCAGCGCTGGTGAGGTCGTGAGGGGGCGTAGCGTCAAGCGCGGATCGTGCCATGAGCCAAGCTGAAACCTATCTCGGCTGGAAAGTCGACTTCAGGAATCCTCCGGGAGAGCCCGCCGGCCTTGAGCCGGATTCGATGCACTGGAAGGTCTACAAGAACCCGGTGGCGATGGCCGTGGGCGGCGTTGCAGCGGTGCTGTTGGAGTTCGCTGACGCGCGCATCCGGTCAGGCGTGTGGGATCACTCGATCTACAAGCAGGATCCCATCGGCCGCTCCAAGCGCACGGGCACCGCCGCGATGGTGGGCGTGTTCGGGCCGAAGCGCGCGGCGGAGCGTGTGATCCAGGGCGTCACCAACATGCATACCCGCGTGAGCGGAACCACGCCAAAGGGTGAGGCCTATCGCGCGCTCGATCCCGAACTGCTCGACTGGGTGAGCGCGACGGCCGCCTATGGCTTCCTCACCGCCTACGACACGTTCGTCGAGCGTGTGCCCGAGGCCGACAAGCAACGCTATTACGCAGAGGCTGCGCCGGGTGCGAAGCTTTACGGTGTCCAGACCTCTCCCATGTCGACGGCAGATTTCTTCGTGATGCTGGACAAGCTCGTCCATCGGTTCGAGGCGCATCCGATCAATGAGGAATTCCTCGGCATTATCATGTCTGGCGCTGCTGCGCCCGACACGCCGAAATATCTCAGCCGCGCCATGGCGCGGGCGTCAGTGTCGCTGCTGCCGCCGATCGTGCGTGAGAGGCTGGGCCTGGGCCCCAAGTATGATTTCAGCGCCATCGACCGCGTGGTGGTGTGGACGCTGGGCGCTTACCTGAACAGGAAGCCCATCTCCGGGTCGCCGCCGTGCGAGGCTAGCCTTCGCATCGGACTGCCCGCCAACTTCCTGTACCAGAGCGCGCCGAAGCGCACCCGGCTGCTGGCGGACTGGCGCGACAAGCAACCGGCGGTGGTTGCATCAGCGCACGTGCAGCCGGCGGCGTAAGTCTACTCGCCGGGTACAAATCCTGAAGGCAGGCGCAGGTGACTTTGCAGCAGGCAGACGGGTTTGGCCTCATCGCTCTGCCACGCTTCGGCATGCACAACAGCCACGCGACGCCCGAGGCGGCGTATGTGGGCGCGGGCGAAGGTGTTCTCCCGCCGCGCCGGGCGGAGATATTCCACGCTGATGTCGATTGCGCGCGCGGGCGCTGTCGAACCCGTCTCGTGCGCGAGTTGCAGCAGGCAGGCAATCTCCAGGAAGGACGCGACGGCGCCGCCGTGTAGCGCAGGCAGCATCACATTGCCGACCAGTTGGTCGCGGACCGGCAGCGACGCCAGCACGCCGCGCTCATCGACTGTGACGCCGATGTTGAGGAAGCGGCAGAAAGGTGATCCGGCGATGATTGCGTTGAGATCGACGGGATTGCTCATCTCGCGCCCCGCCTGTTGAGCGTGAAGGCGGCCTGCGCCGCGGCGACGGGATCATCGGGCGAGACGTCCCACGCTTCGGCGCGCAGGAACGCGATGGTGCGCGTCGCGCGATAGACGTGCGCTGCGCAGGTGATGGAGGCGCGCGGGGCGGCGGGGCGCATGTGGTCGATACGCAAGTCCAGCGTCGCTGGCGCCGCTTCGAAACCGAGACCCGCCATGATGGCGAGGCCGCAGGCGTGATCGATCAGTGCGGTGAGCGCGCCCGGCGCGAGGATGTCCGTGCCGTCCTGTCCGACCAGGTCTGCGCGCCATGGCAGGAGAATGGTTCCGCGCCCCGGAGACGAGGACACGTACTGCATGCCAACCGCGACCGCATATGGCGTGTATTCCACCATGCGTGAGGCATAGGGATTGTCCGCCATGTCGGCGACGCCGTCGGTGCGCGTGTCGTCGTCATCTGTCATGAGTTTGCTTGTGCACAGATGTATGCAAGGGACAACCTAGAAGGCCGAGCGACGAAAGATTGCGCAGTATCTTCGACAGCTATTCAGCGGCAAGCACAGCGCGTTTTAACGCTGGCGTCAGATCTATTGGGGCAAAGTACTTAGCCGGATATAAATGATCTTCACCGGATTCATCGATAATGCGAACGTAGCCGAGTTTCGCAGATTCGGTGTCTGCCACGACTTCATAAATCTTCCGTAGCTCGAGCGAGGCTGGATAGCCTTCGTTCTGCACGCAGACGCCAAATGATTTTCGTGCTGCCATGTCCTAGTCCAGAAACCGCTTGATCTTGAATTCGAGTTGGCCAATTCCGCTGGCTTCATACCAGTGTAACTCAGCGCGTCGTATTTCGCCATTGCGCAGCCGCACGTGCGCGATGCCTTTGCGTTTGCGCCAGCGACCCCGGCCGTAAATCCGGTTCAGCCTGGCGATCTCACGGATTTCCCGTCCGGAGGCGAACGTCTCAGCGTGTTCAATCGGACCGACAATTTCGACGTCCATGTCACCCAGCCATGGTCTTGACGTCCAGCCTTACACGTCTAGCTCGGCCACGAACTTCGCGTTGTCCTGGATGAACTTGAAGCGGAGTTCCGGCTTCTTGCCCATCAGGGTTTCGACGAGGTCCTCGACGGACTTGATCGACTTCGGAAGCGAGACGCGCGCCATGGTGCGCGTCTTGTGGTTCATCGTCGTTTCCTTGAGCTGGGCCGGCATCATTTCGCCCAGACCCTTGAAGCGGCCGATGTCTGGCTTCTTGCCCTTGAACTCGGTCGTCAGCAGGTGCTCCTTGTGCGCATCGTCGCGGGCATAGACCGCCTTCGCGCCCGAGCTGATGCGATAGAGCGGCGGCATGGCGAGATAGAGCCGACCAGCCTCGATGAGGCCCGGCGTCTGGCGGAAGAAGAACGTGATCAGCAGCGAGGCGATGTGGGCGCCGTCCACGTCGGCGTCGGTCATGATGACGATGCGCTCATAGCGCAGGTCTTCGACACGGAAGCGCTGGCCAATACCAGTGCCGAGAGCCGTGGCGAGGTCCGACAACTCCTTGTTGCCCGAGAGCTTCTCATCGCCTGCGCTGGCGACGTTGAGGATCTTGCCGCGCAGAGGCAGCACGGCCTGCGTTGCGCGATCGCGCGCCTGCTTGGCTGAGCCGCCGGCCGAGTCACCTTCGACGATGAAGAGCTCGGTGCCTTGCGCCGATCCGTCCGAACAGTCGGCGAGCTTGCCGGGCAGGCGCAGCTTGCGCGTGGCGGACTGGCGGGCGACTTCCTTGTCCTTCCGCTTGCGCATGCGGTCTTCGGCCTGGCCGATAGCCCATTCAAGCAGGCGGTTGGCGTTTTGCGGCGATGCGGTCAGCCAGTGATCGAACCGGTCGCGCATTGCAGTTTCGGTGATGCGCTGGGCGTCGGCGGTGGAGAGCTTCTCCTTCGTCTGGCCGACGAATTCCGGGTTGCGGATGAAGACGGACAGCAGCGCGCCGGCGGTGTCCATCACATCGTCGGGCGTGACCAGCGATGTCTTCTTGTTGCCGATCATCTCGCCGTAGGCGCGCAAGCCCTTGGAGAGTGCGCCGCGCATACCCTGTTCGTGCGTGCCGCCTTCGGGTGTCGGGATCGTGTTGCAATAGGTGCGCGAGAAGCCATCGGCCTCGCCAAAACCATTGCCGCTCCAGACGACCGCCCATTCGACAGCGCCGCCGCCCTGGTTCTCGACGCGGCCGGTGAAGGCCTCGGGGAGGACGAGCCGGGACTCCGTCGTCATCTCCTTCATCATGTCGGCAAGGCCGTTGGGATAGGAGAGCACGGCTTCGGCCGGCGTGGGGTCGCCTTCCTTCAGCAGTTTGGGGTCGCAGCTCCAGCGGATTTCCGCCGCGCGGCTGAGATAGGCCTTCGAGCGCGACATGGCGAACAACCGCGCGGGCCTGAAGTGCAGCTTGTCGCCGAAGATCTGCGGGTCGGGATGGAACTTGATCTGCGTGCCGCGCCGGTTGGGCGCCGCGCCGACTTCCTTCAGTTTCGACGTCGGATGTCCGCGCGAATAGGTCTGGCGGTAGAGCTTGCGGTCGATGGCGATCTCGACTTCGACGAAGTCCGACAGCGCGTTCACGACCGAGATACCGACGCCGTGCAGACCGCCCGCCGTCTGGTAGGCCTTGTTCGAGAATTTTCCGCCCGAGTGCAGCATCGTCATGATGACTTCGAGGGCGGTCTTGTTCTTGAACTTCGGGTGGATGCCGATCGGAATGCCGCGCCCGTCGTCACGGACAGACAGGTTGCCGTCCTTGTCGAGCACCACGTCGATCTTGGACGCATGGCCCGCCACGGCTTCATCGATGGCGTTATCCAGCACCTCGGCAAAGAGGTGGTGATAGGCGCGCTCGTCCGTGCCGCCGATATACATGCCCGGCCGTTTGCGAACGGGCTCCAGGCCCTCGAGGACCTCGATGTCCTTGGCGGAGTAGCCGGAGGAATCCGACTTCTCTGCGCTGAACAGCTTTGCCTGGTTGTTCTTGGCCATGGGTGTTCCCGAACCGAATCAGAACCGCAAAGGATTGCGAGCCACGGTGCTAGCCCGAAGCCCCTCCGATGGACAATTCCGGTGTTTAAGAAACCCTTGTAATCATGGCCCGGCGTAGCCTGAAAGCGCATTGAGCAGCGGGCAATCCACAGGGGATCGGGGCCAGATGGTTCCTAGAACAGCCCAAGGAACTTCTGCGGCTTGAGGCCCGGGCAGTTGCTGATCTGGCTCTCATAGCGGGCGGCCTGCGAGGCAACCCGGCCGGCCACGTCAACCAGCCACGCCTTCGCCTTCCACGTGCCTTTCATGTAGCCCGTCGCGCCCTCGTGATAGACGAGGTAGTGCTCGCGATAGGCATACTGGTCTAGGCCGACGCGCTGGCCGTTCGTGTTGTAGTACCAGCCGATGAAGTCGGAGGCGTCGCGGAAGCTGGTGCGGCTCGCATTCCACTTGCCGGTCTTCTCCTGGTACATCTTCCAGGCGCCATCCAGCGCCTGGCTGTAGCCGAAGGCCGACGAGATATGGTCGCCCTGCACGAGGCCGAACCATTCGTTCTCGCCGCGCGGCGGACGGGCGTCTCCCGTGAAGCTGCTTTCCTGCTTGATCACCGCGAGTTGGAAGCCCATCGGCGCGCCCCAGTTCCGTGCTGTCTCGCGCAGGGCCTCGTGCCAGTCCTTGTTCCGTTGCAGCAGGGCGCAGGCGTCCGCGATCTCCGTGTTCGACGGGGTCGGGGCGACGCTGGCGCAGGCGCTGGCCAGCGCGGCGGCGAGGACAGGGGCGAGGAGGCGCTTCCAGATCATGCCCGCTCTTTTAACAGGACATGGTTGAGGCTGGCTCGCGCGAGATGCAGTAACTGCGGCTAGTTCATTTCCGAAATGGTTACGAGTGTGGCGTCCAGGGCATCCGTGGCCGAGCCGGCGCCTGTAGGGCGCTCGTTGGCGAACGCCGCAAAGATCAGCATCTGGCCGCTTTTCGTCATTATGAAGCCGGAGAGCGCGTTGGTTCCGCGCAGGGTGCCGGTCTTCGCGAAGACGCGGCCTTCAAGCGGGGTGCCGGTAAAGCGCCGGCGCAGGGTGCCATCGACGCCGCCGATCGGCAGGGTGTCGCGGAAGGCCTGGCCCCAGGGCTGGGTGGTGGTCCACAGCAGGAAGTCTGCGGTCATCTGTGGCGTCAGCCGGTTGTAGACCGACATGCCCGAGCCATCGGCAAAATCCCACGCCCAGCGCGGCGCGCCGGCTTCGTTCAGCATGGCCTCGACGATGCGCAGCCCCGCCACGCGCGAGCCGTCGCCCTCGATCAGGCCAAGGCGGCGGAGCAGAAGTTCCGCATGCAGGTTCTGGCTCTGCTTCATGAGGAAGGTGACGTTCTCGATGAGAGGCGGGGAAAGATTGCGCGCGATCTCCATGTGCGGCGCGGGCGCCTGCACGATGCCGAACCGGTAGCGCGCTTCGACGGATGCGCCGGTGTTGATCCCGCGCGTATCAAGCAGCGCCTTGAGGCGCAATGCCGCTGTGTAGGCCGGCTCCTGCACGGCGACAGGCAGGGTGACGGCGGGGCCGGTGCGATTGACGCTGCCGATCAGGCGCACAATGTTCTGCGGGCCAGCAGGTTCGATGGTGACGGAGAACTCCGCCTCATCCGAGTCCGACGTCGTCACCAGGCCCTCGATCACATAGCCCGGCGCGGCGTCTGCCCAGGCGATGCTTGCGGGGTCGCCATCCGCGGGGCCCGGCGTAACGGTGATGCGCATCTCGTTGCTGTTGATGGTGAGGGCGGAGACGGGTGCGCCTGCGCGTTTCACCAGGTCTTCGTGGCTCCAGCCCGGCGGCCAGAGTTCGTGCGGGAATTGCGTCTCGTCAGAGATGATGCCTGCGATCTCGCGAATGCCCGCGCCGACAACGATGTCGGCCAGATCAGACAAGCAGTTGCGCAGACAGTCAGGCGCATCGATCAGCGTTGCGTCGCCCCGCCCGACGAGCACGAGCGTGGGCGGACCGGAGCCGTTCGGGACAAGTTCAAGCGATGTCCCGCGCGACGGGTCAGGCATGGTCATGTCGCCGAGCCGGTGGAAGGCGGCGGCGACGGTGAACATCTTGGTGTTGGAGGCGGGCAGGAACCGCTCGTCAGGCCGGATCGCGACCAGCTCGCGCCCGTCCAGCGTCATCACAACGAGGCCGATGCGCGCGCCTTCCAGGCCCGGTTGCTCAAGGCTTTCGCGCGCGCGGTCGCTGAGCGAGGCGCAGGCGGACAGGGCGAGAGCCAGAAGGAGCGCAAGGAATCTCATGCACGGACCCTAACCCGACATTCCCAAACGGAAAGCAGGTTCGTGAGCAGCGGACATGACGGCGTCACGTGAAAGGTCTAGCTTGCGCCACATGACAAGCATCGATCGCCGCCGACTTCTCGCCCTGGGCGCCGCTTCTCTGGCGCTGCCAGCCTCCATCCAGAAGGCCTGGGCGATCCAGGCCAAGTCCACCACCGGCACGATCCAGGATGTGCAGCATGTGGTTATCCTGATGCAGGAGAACCGCTCGTTCGATCATTATTTCGGCACGATGAATGGCGTACGCGGCTTCGGAGATCGCTTCCCGATTCCGCTGCCGGGCGGGCGCACGGTCTGGGCGCAGACCCACACCAAGGCCGAGCCCAAGGTGATCGCGCCCTTCCCGCTGAACACGACGCAGACCTTCGCACACATGCGCGTGGAGGGAACGCCGCATAGCTGGTCTGATGCCCAGTATGCGTGGGACCAGGGCCGCATGACCAACTGGCCCGACCACAAGCAGCCGCATGCGATGGGCTACTTCATGGAGTCGGACATTCCATTCCAGTGGGCGCTCGCGGATGCGTTCACGATCTGCGATGCGTACCACTGCTCGTTCCAGGGCGGCACCAACACCAACCGGCTGTTCCACTGGACCGGCACGAACGATGGCGAGGGCAAGCGCGGCGGGCCGTCGATCTCCAACTCGCACGACCAGCTTCCAGCGAAAGAGGCCAAGGCCGCAATTCCCTACACGTGGACGACTTATCCTGAGCGTCTCGAGGCGGCGGGCGTGAGCTGGAAGATCTATGAGGATATGGCCGACAATTTCGGCGACAATCCACTGGTCGGCTTCAAGGCGTTCCGCGACAGCCTCGAAGGGGCCGGCAGTCCTGCGCTGGCGAAGAAGGGGCTTTCGACGCAGCACCTCGATGTGCTGCTGGCCGACGTGATGGCGGGAACGCTGCCGTCCGTGTCGTGGGTGATCTCGCCCGCGAAGGACTCAGAGCATCCTGGTCCGTCGAGTCCGGCGCAGGGCGCAGACTACATCGCCCGCGTGCTGGATGCGCTGACTGCAAACCCCGAAGTGTGGGCCAGCACCGTGTTGCTCGTGAACTATGACGAGAATGACGGCTTCTTCGACCACATGCCGCCGCCCGCGCCGCCGTCGCTGGACAAGGACGGCAAGCCGCTGGGCGCGTCCAATGTCGATACCACAGGCGAGTATCACACGGTTCGCATCGACAGCGAGAAGACGTCCGAGCGGGATGATCTCATGGGTCGGCCTTACGGGCTGGGCCCGCGCGTGCCGATGTATGTGATCTCGCCCTTCTCGCGCGGCGGGTTCGTGAACTCGGAAGTGTTCGACCACACATCGGTAATCCGTTTCCTGGAGAAACGGTTCGATGTGATGGAGCCGAACATCTCGGCATGGCGCCGTGCGGTGTGTGGCGACTTGACGAGCTGTTTCGATTTCGCGACGCCGAATGCCGTGGCGGCCACATTGCCGCGAACATCGGAAGCAGCGGCGCAAGCAGCGGCGCTCGCCAAACGCACGACGCCGCCAACCCCCGGCGAAGTCGTCGCGCCGACACAGGTAAGCGGCGTTCGGCCTTCGCGGGCGCTGCCGTACAGGTTCGACGTCATCGAGCTTCACGAAGACCTGTTCGAGCTGAATTTCGTCAACGATGCCGAGCATGCCGCCGTGGTGTTGCACGTGTACGATCTACTGCGACCCGAGGCGCCGCCGGAGCGCTACACCGTTGGGCCGGGCGGCATCTTCAAGCGGTCCTGGCCGGAGGGGCCGTACGACGTGGCGGTGTTCGGACCGAACGGATTCTATCGGCGGTACAGCGGTTCAGGCGCAGGCGCGGAGATGCGGGCGCAGCCGAACCTGTTCGTGCGAGGTGATGCCGCAAGGTCGCTGCAGTTGTTTCTGGCGGTGAACTGGAAGAGCGGGGCGGGCGACCGGATCGTGGTGACGCCGGGTGCCTACGGCGACCTCTTTCCCGAGCGCACGATCCTGGCGCCGCCCGATCCGGGCGGACCGAGCGAGAGATGGATGCTGACGGCCACGGGCGGGTGGTACGACATGCTGGTCACCAATCCGTCGAACCCGACATGGCGAAGGCGTTTCGCCGGGCGGGCGGAAAACGGGATGCCGTCGACGACCGATCCGGCGATGGGCGGCATGGCCGTGATGGCATGGGCGTGACAGCGCCGTCGGAAATCTCTCGCTACCGCGGTCATTGGGTCGGCTGGGTCAAGGATCCACTGATCGAGACTCACGGGCTGACGTTTGATCGTACGCCTGCCGGACTCATTGTTGCGCCGCCGGGCAAGGTGCGCGTGTGTGCGTGGCACATGGACTTCGACGAGCGGCCGACCTGCTATCTCGATGTGGCGAGCGCAGATGAGGCGCGGGCGATCTGCGGCGGGCTGTTCGAAGCGTGCGGGTGGAATGTTGATTTCGCAACGGCGCATGACGATGCGGGCGGCGTGATTGTGGCGGCGCCTTACTAGGCGCGGGCATTTGTGAGCACAGCCTCGTGCTTCGACAGGCTCAGCATGAGGCCTTTCCAACAGGCAGTGCGTGAGCGCCTCATCCTGAGCCTGTCGAAGGACGAGGCGCGGGCTTGTGGTGGTCGCCAACAGCACAAAAGAAAGCGGCGCCAGGTTCCCCCAACGCCGCCTTTTGCCCCCCGGCAAAGATGCTGTTCGGCCTCGCGATCAGTATTTGTAGTACATGTCGAATTCGACCGGGTGCGGATGGGTTTCGACGCGCATCACGTCTTCCATCTTGAGGTCGATGTAGGCGTCGATGAAGTCGTCGTCCATCACGCCGCCAGCCTTGAGGAAGTCGCGGTCGGCATCGAGGTTCTCGAGCGCTTCGCGGAGCGAGCCGCAAACGGTCGGGATGTTCTTCAGCTCTTCCGGCGGGAGCGCGTAGAGGTCCTTGTCCATGGCAGGGCCCGGATCGATCTTCTTCGCTATGCCATCAAGGCCGGCCATCATCAGGGCCGTGAACGTCAGGTACGGGTTCGACGCTGGATCCGGGAAGCGGACCTCGATGCGCTTGCCCTTCGGCGACGGGGTCCACGGAATACGGACCGAGGCCGAGCGGTTGCGGGCCGAGTAGGCCAGCAGCACGGGCGCTTCATAGCCCGGCACCAGGCGCTTGTAGGAGTTGGTGGTGGCGTTCGACAGGGCGTTGATCGCCTTGGCGTGCTTGATGATGCCGCCGATGTACCAGAGGCAGGTCTGGCTGAGGTCGGCATACTTGTCGCCGGCGAACAGGGGCTGGCCGTCTTTCCAGATCGACTGGTGGACGTGCATGCCCGAGCCGTTGTCCTTGTAGTACGGCTTCGGCATGAAGGTAGCTGTCTTGCCGTACGAGTGCGCGACGTTGTGCACGATGTATTTGTGGAACGGGGAAGTAGCCGCCCTTCGGGCCCGGACGGTGGCCCATGTTGCCGCCTTCATACTGGCGGCCGGTGTTGTAGGGCAGTTCCGGATCGTCGAACGAATAGCCAGTGTTGTTCGGGTCGGTGTTCCAGCGCACGTCGGAGAACACGAAGAACTCGGCTTCCGGGCCGAAGAAGGCGGTGTCGCCCACGCCCGACGACTTCAGATACATCTCGGCTTTTTTCGAGATCATCCGCGGGTCGCGGTTGTAGGGGGTGTTGTCGTTCGGGTTGAGAATGTCGCACATGATGGCGAGCGTCGTGTTCTGGAAGAACGGGTCGATGCGCGCCGAAGACGGATCCGGCATCAGCAGCATGTCGGACTCGTTGATGGCCTTCCAGCCCGCGATCGACGAACCGTCGAACATCGTGCCGTCTTCAAAGAGAGACTTGTCGACCATCGAGAGGTCGAACGTCACGTGCTGCATCTTGCCGCGCATGTCGGTGAAGCGCAGGTCGACGTACTGGACGTCCTTTTCCTTGATCATCTTGAAGATTGCGTCGGACACCTGGTCCCTCCGTTTCACCCCGGCCCCGTTGCGCGAGACCGATCAATTGAGCCTGTAGATAAAGTCTAACGTCAGATCGCCTGGTCGCCCGTCTCGCCGGTGCGGATACGGATGACTTCGGTGATCTCGGATACAAAAATCTTGCCGTCGCCGATCTTGCCAGTGTGAGCAGCCTTGGTGATCGCGTTCAATGCGGCTTCTAGCTGCGCATCGGAGACGACGACCTCGATCTTCAGCTTGGGCAGGAAGTCGACGATGTATTCGGCGCCGCGATAAAGCTCGGTGTGGCCGCGCTGGCGGCCGAAGCCCTTGGCTTCGAGAACCGTCATGCCCTGCAAGCCGACGGCGTGAAGCGCCTCCTTCACCTCGTCCAGCTTGAACGGCTTGATGATTGCCTCGATCTTCTTCATCGCGGTGGATCCTGTGAGGCGCCGTCATGGCGTCGGGGAGCGCTCACGCTCATGCACGATGACTCGGGATGGGAGTAGGCCGGGCGCCTGATATCCGTGCGGCGCGGGAACATACGCACATATTTTGGGCATCGGCGCCACATGCTTGGGCGCCGCGAGATTGGGATATCCACAGGGGCGGTCCCGGAATCCATGATATTCTGCCAATTCCGCAGCAAACACGGGCGTTTTGGCAGATGATCTACCTTATCCGGCATGGCGAACCGGCCGGCGCGTATGGCGCGCATCCCAACCCAGGTTTGACGGAACTTGGCGTCCGGCAGGCCTTCGCGGCGGCTGAGGACCTGGCCAAGTCGGGCGCGAAACGCGCGATTACCTCGCCGCTGGCGCGGAGCCGGGAGACTGCCGCGCAGTTCGAGAAGCTGATGGAGACCCATGCCCGGATCGAGACGGGCGTGGGCGAGATCATCACCCCCGATGGCATCGAGGATCGCGCCGGCTGGCTCAAGGGCGTTATGGCCGGAACCTGGCCGGAAGCCGGGCCGTTGCTCGACCAGTGGCGGCGCAGCGTGCTGGCCGCCGTCGAGAAGCTGCCGGAGGAGACGGCCGTGTTCAGCCACTTCATCGCGATCAACGCGGTCGTCGGTCTGCTGACGCAGGACGATCGGGTCGTGGCGTTCAGGCCGGGGCACGCATCGATCACCAAGCTGGCGCGCGTGGGCGGGCAGCTGCGCGTGAAAGAGCTCGGATCGGAAGCGGCGACGATTGTGACGTGAGATGACCAGCGCCATCCTCACCTGCGACCAGGTCCGCGCCGCCGAGCGCCGCGCGGTGGATGCGGGGATTTCGCTGTGGGCGTTGATGCGCAAGGCGGGGCAGGCGTGTGCGGACGTGCTGCATGCGGAGTTTCCCGATGGGCGCGTGATCGTGCTAGCGGGGCCGGGCAACAATGGCGGCGATGCGTTTGTGGCCGCGCAGAGGCTGCGCGATCTCGGGCGCAACGTGTGGGTGTTCGATCTTGCGCCAACGGCGGAGCGTTCCGACGAGGGCAATATCGCGCTCGGCGAACTGTCGGGGCCGCGACAGCCGCTGGAGGACCTGCGGCTGCAGCCGGGCGATGTCGTGCTCGATGGCTTGTTCGGCACCGGGCTCTCGCGTCCGCTTGAGGGCGAGGCGTTGTGGGCGGTCGAGCAGGTGAATGCATCGGGCGCGAAGGTTGTGGCGATCGATGTGCCCTCCGGCGTCAACGGAGATGTGGGCGCTGTGCCGGGCGTTGCAATACGTGCTGACGTAACCGTCACGTTCTGCTGCAAGAAGCCGGCGCATGTGCTGCAGCCGGCGGCGTCGCAGTGTGGCGATGTCGTGCCGGCAGAGATCGGCTTTGGGCCGTTCGTCGACGAGATCGGTGGCGGCCTATTCAGCGAGAATGCGCCGGCGTTGTGGGCGAGCGCGCTGCAATGGCCGGATGTGAACTCGCACAAGCACAAGCGCGGGCGGCTCGCGGTGGTGACGGGGCCGATCAACCAGACGGGCGCGGCGAGGCTTGCGGCGCGCAGCGGCCTGCGCGCGGGGGCAGGGCAGGTGCGCCTGCTGTGTCCGCCATCGGCGCTGGTGGTGGTGGCCTCGGCGGTGATGTCGCCGCTGACGAACAGTTTCCGGGATACGCATGAGCTTGTTGCGCTGACGGACGATGCGGATGCGGTGGTGATCGGGCCGGCGGCGGGCGTGACGGATGCGACGCGGGCGAATGTGGAGGCGCTGGCGAAGGCGGATCGCGTGCTGGTGCTCGATGCGGATGCGATCACGGTGTTCAAGGGCGAGGCCGAGACGCTCAGCGGTCTGCTGGAAGGCCCGGCCGTGCTGACGCCGCACATGGGCGAGTTCGAGCGGCTGTTTCCGGGGCTGGCTGAGACGTCGGCGCACAAGGCGGATGCGGCGCGCGAGGCGGCGCGGCTGGTTGGCGCGGTGGTGGTGCTCAAGGGGGCGGATACGGCGATCGCGGCGCCTGACGGGCGCGTGGCGGTGAATACGCATGCGACGCCTTTCCTCGCGACGGCGGGGTCTGGGGACGTGCTGGCTGGACTCATCGGCGGACTGCTGGCGCAGGGGCTGGAGGCGTTCGAGGCTGCGTGTGCGGGGGTGTGGATGCATGGCGATGCGGGCCTGCGCGCCGGGCCGGGGCTGATGGCGGAAGACCTCGATGAAGCGCTGCGCGAAACGATCCGGGCGCTTTACGTGGCCGCGCATCCTTTAACTTGATGATGACCGCAGGCTGCTGCAGTTCGTGACGGGATGCGAGGGGAAGTCATCATGGACCAGATCAAGCAGGCGCAGGACGATGTCCGCCACGGCTATCACAGCGGCGCGCCGGGCGTGCTTGCGTCCGCAATCGCCTGGAGCGCAGCTACCGCGACAGTCGCGTTCGACACCGTCGATCGTGCGGTCTGGGTTCTCTTCATTGGCGGGATGCTGATCCATCCGGCGAGCATTCTCATCTGCAAGCTACTGGGCAGCAGGGGCGGGCACGACAAGGCCAACAAGCTGGCGCAGCTGGCGATGGCGAACACGTTCTGGCTGATCTTCTGCCTGCCGCTTGCCTACGTGGCCTACCTGCAGAGAGTGGAGTGGTTCTTTCCCGCGATGCTGCTTATCATCGGCGGGCGGTATCTGACATTTGCGCCGCTCTATGGGATGCGGATATTCTGGGTGCTCGGGTTTGCGCTGGCCGGCGCGGGGTTTGGCGCCGGCATGCTGACGCTGTCGCCGGTGATGGGCGCGGCGGCGGGCGCCGCGATCGAGCTGACGTTTGCGATTGTCCTGTTCGTGCTTCACAAGGGCTGGATGCGGGATTGAGACATGGCGGAGCGCTATCGCACTTTCCGAGAGTTCTACCCGTTCTACCTGACCGAGCATGTGAACCCGGTGAGCCGGCGGTTGCATGTGGTGGGCACGACGCTGGTGGTTGCCTGTTTTGGCGGGGCGCTGGCGACGTTGAATCCGTGGTTCCTGCTGGCGGCGCTGTTCATCGGCTATGGCTTTGCCTGGGTGGGGCACTTCTTCTTCGAGAAGAACCGGCCGGCGACGTTCAGGTATCCGCGCTTCAGCCTGATGGGCGATTTCCTGCTGTGGTTCGAGACGGTGACCGGGCAGCGGAAGTTCTGATCCGGGGAGAGCTGGTGCGGGTGGAGGGACTCGAACCCCCACGGATTGCTCCGCTGGTACCTAAATACAAGGGGGCTGATGATTTCCCGACATTTTGCCCAGTTTTGGATGTCGCAGCGGCTAGGCTACGTCACACGGAAGCGCTCCGTGTCACCGGCCGCGTCACATAAGAGGGCGAGGTGACGCTCTAGTTTTGCTGGGATACAATCCAATTCAACCCAGGCTCGTTCGACAGTGGAACTGGACGCCACTCTGTTTCGCCCACTTGATGCATCACGCCGTGCAGCTGGACCTTGGCCGCCCCTCTTGGTGTGACCTGTAGTCTGACGGGATACGCCGGAGTCAGCGTTGCATTCATGGGGCGCATTACGATCCCGCTAAACGTCAACCCGTTGTGCTTCGCGATGTCCTTGTTGAATCCACCGACAAAACCGGGCGCCCCGGGAGCGGTCCACGAGAGCTCTGTTTCAGGGTTTGAGACGAGCAGCATAAAATTCGGATTTGGTTCCATCAGATGCGAGGCGCGGATGGTGACGTCGAGCTTGCCGCTCTGATCAATTGCAACAGAGCAGGAGAGGTTTGAGAAGCCTTGATGCTTTGGAATGAAAGACGCGTTGCCTTGGGCGACACTGACGATTTGGGATAGAGCGGCCTCCAAACCAATCGTGTGCATGTCTATGTAGAGCGTCTGCGACAGAATTGCCGGCATTGGGCTTCCATCAACACGAACTGGAATGAGGCGCGTTTTTCCCTTCGTTGCCGCATACAGAGCATTCTGCCACTCCAACTTT
>NCEM01000013.1 GCA_002280725.1 Alphaproteobacteria bacterium 32-64-14 | reverse complement strand
TGGCGCACGGGGTCCAGGGGGAAGAGGTAGCGCAGGATGATCCAGAGCCAGTCCATGCGCTGGACTATAAATCGGCGGATGGCCCGGCTGATTCAAAAGGGCTGCGTCCTACAAATTCTGACGCCAGGGCGTTGAGATCGCGGACGATTGTTTTTCTGTTTCCCACGGATTGGGGAGGGCTGTTTCCCCGGTTTTCGTATCCTCGCGATGTCATTCCGGACGCGCCGAAGGCGCGAGCCGGAACCCAGGGGCTGCGAGCGCGGTGCGTGTGGCTCCTGTGGGTTCCCGCTCTACGCGGCTGCGCCGCTACGGCGGGAATGACAGCGTGGATGACGCGCGGTTATGAGTACGGCCTCGTGGTTCGACAGGCTCATCATAAGGCCTATCAACTGCCGGTGAGAGCGCCTCATGCTGAGCCTGTCGAAGGACGAGGCGCGCGCTTTCGGCCCGCCGTCAGATCGGCATGCGCATGATTTCCTGATAGGCTTTGATCACTTCGTCGCGGACGGCGATCACTGTTTCCAGCGTTGCTTGGGCGGCGGCGACGGCGGTGACCACATCGACGAGGTCGCCGCGGCCCATCGCGGCGTTGGTGACGGCGGATTCGGCCGCGTTGCCGGCGCTGGAGACCGAGCCGATGGCCGAATTGAGCATCGCGCCGAAATCAGGTCCGCCAACGCCCTGCGTTTCCTTGCCGCCCGTGAGATTGCCGAGCGCCGTACTGTTCAAGGTTTGGGCGACGCCGCCGTAAGCCTTGACGGCTGACATACCAAGATCGGACATTTAGGCGCTCCCCTTACGCTTTGAGAAGGGAGACGACGCCGAGCATCATGGCGCGGCTCGACTCGATGACGTTGAGGTTGGCTTCGTAGGCGCGCTGCGCTTCGCGAAGATCGCCCATCTCGGTGAGGCTGGAGACGTTCGAGAGCTTCACATAGCCCTCTGCGTTGGCGCCGGGGTGCGAGGGGTCGTATTTGAGCTGGAAAGGCGACTGGTCTTCGCGCGAGCCGGTGACGCGCACCGTGTCTGCGCCGATCTCGCGATCGAAATAGGTGCGGAACACCGGCGCCTTGCGGCGGTAGGGGTCGCCTCCGGGCGTTGTCGCCGTGGCGTCTGCGTTGGCGAGGTTTTCTGCCGAGATGCGGATGCGCACGGTTTGCGCGCGCAGGCCCGTGGCCGCCGCGCCCATGGCCGACATGAGGTCTGATGACATTGTAGCGCCTCCTGGAGGCGGGCTTCAGCTCACCTTCCCGGTGCGCGCGACGCCAGCCGCAGCAGGCCCAGACTCTTCTGGTAAAGGCCAACCATGGTTTCGAAATCCATTCGGGTTTCGGCGATCTTGATCATCTGCTCCTCGACCACCACGGCGTTGCCGTCGAGCGTGGTTTCGGAGTCAGGGGATTTCACGACAGGCAGGCCAGGCCCGCCCGATGCACTTGCAGGCGCCATGTGGCCCGGCTGGGTCGCGGCCATCGCGGTGTGGCCGGCGCCAGCGCCGCTGCGGCCGCTGCTGGCCATGCGATTGAGGGTTGCGGCGAAGGCTTCCTGATCGACGTCGCTGGGCACATATCCCGGCGTCGAAACGTTCGCGACGTTTTGCGCGATCACTTTCTGACGCTCGCCCAGCATCTGCATGCGGGCCTTCATCAGGGAAAATACCGAAAGCTGGTTCGGGTCCATCGCCTTGGGGCCTTGTTTCCTGGGGCAATCCGCCAAGCGGACGAGCCCATCACCCGGCACTTTTGACCTGTTTGCTTAAGGCCCCCTTAAGATCGGAGCGTCAGCGTTAACCCGCCGTTTACCGGTGTTTCCCATGGATTAACCATACCCGGCCCAGAAGGGCCGTCATTGGCGCTGACCCTCGATGGACATCTTTGCAGCCCTTCAGGCCCTTGCGGCGCTGGCCTTCGTGCTCGGCCTGCTGCTCGGCGGCGCGTGGCTGCTACGCAAGTATGGCAGCCGCATCGGGCTGAAGACGGGGCAGGTGAGCCAGGACCTCAAGGTTCTCGAATGGCGCTCGCTCGACATGCGGCGGAAGCTGGCGGTCGTGCGCTGGGGCGATCGCGAGCATCTGCTGTGTCTTGCGCCCACGGGCGACATGGTGGTCGCATCCCGCGAGGCGCCGGCGGCGTTCAAGCCGATTGCGCCGGATGATGTGATCAAGGGCGCCAAGTCCGGCGGCGGGCCCGCAGGATGATCTGGCGCCTTCTTCGTTCTCTTCCCGCGGTCATGTTCGCGGCATTTGTCGCGCCTGAGGCGTTGCCGCAGACGATTTCGGTCGACCTTGGCACGGGGCAGGGGCTGACGTCCGGCATCGTGCAGATGATTGCGGCGCTGACGGTTCTGTCGCTGGCGCCTTCGATTCTGGTGATGACGACCAGCTTTGTGCGGATCGTTGTTGTGCTGTCGCTGTTGCGCACGGCCATCGGCCTGCAGAACGCGCCGCCGAACTCGGTGGTGATCTCGCTGTCGCTGTTCCTCACCGGCTTCGTGATGGCGCCGACATTCATGGCGTCTTACGAAGCGGGCATCCAGCCCTACATGGCTGAGGCGATCACGCTGGAGGAGGCGATCCCGCGCGCGCTTGGGCCTGTGCAGCAATTCATGGGCGCGCATGTGAACGAGGCGGATGTCGCGCTGTTTGCCGGCATGGCCAAGATCGACAATTTGCAGAGCGCAGCCGATGCGCCGTTCCATGTTCTGGCGCCGGCGTTCATGATCTCGGAGCTGAAGCGCGCATTCGAGATCGGGTTCATGGTGTTCCTGCCGTTTCTCGTGATCGATCTCGTGGTGTCGTCGATCCTGATGGCGATGGGCATGATGATGCTGCCGCCGGTCACCATCTCGCTGCCGTTCAAGCTGATCTTCTTCGTGCTGGTGGATGGCTGGCGGTTGCTGTCGGGCTCGCTGGTCGAGAGCTTCATGCAGACGCCGCCAAGTTGAGGCGCGACCGGGGGCGCAAGCGGGCCGGTACAGCATAAAGAAAAGGGCGGGGCGCTGTGTGCGTCCCGCCCTTTCTGTTTGTTCGGCCGGCTGATTACTCGGCGTGGACTTGAGGCGCTTCAGGCGAAGGAGCTATGGTCTTCTCCTGCTTGCGGCGGGCGTTGCCGGGCAGGCGTTCCGAGATCCAGCGGCTGACCACGTAGAAGACCGGCGTGAAGATCAGGCCGAAGATGGTGACGCCCAGCATGCCGAAGAACACGGCGGTGCCCAGCGCCTGTCGCATCTCCTGGCCCGGACCGGACGCCAGCATCAGCGGCACGACGCCGAAGATGAAGGCGAAGGACGTCATCAGGATCGGGCGCAGGCGTGTGCGGGCGGCTTCGATGGCGGCCTCGAAGCGGTTCTTGCCGGCTTCTTCGGCCTGCTTGGCGAACTCCACGATGAGGATGGCGTTCTTGGACGCCAGCGCGACGAGCACCAGCAGACCCACCTGCGTGAGGATGTTGTTGTCGAAGCCGCGCAGGTTCACGCCGAGGATCGCCGCGAGGATACACATCGGGACGATGAGGATCACCGCGAGCGGCAGCGTGAAGGCTTCGTACTGCGCCGCGAGCACGAGGAAGACGAGCACGACGGCCATCAGGAAGACGATGGGGCCGGTGTTGCCCTGGGATTTCTCCTGCAGCGCAAGCTCGGTCCATTCGTACTTGAAGCCGGCTGGCAGTTGCGAGGCGTAGCCTTCCATCGCAGCGAGTGCGGCCCCTGACGAGACGCCCGGAGCGGCTGCGCCCTGGATCTCGGCGGCGGGGAACAGGTTGTAGCGCACGACGCGGACGGGGCCGGTGTCATCTTTCAATGTGGCGACCGAACCCAGAGGGACCATGCCGCCGGTGGCCGAGCGCACTTTGAGATTGGCGATGTCGGAAACCTCGTCGCGCAGCGACGGTTCAGCTTGCGCGGTGACGCGGAAGGTGCGGCCCAGCATGTTGAAGTCGTTGACGTAGGACGAGCCGAGATAGGTGCCCATCGTGCTGAAGATTTCGGACGGCTCGACGCCGAGCATCAGCGCCTTTTCGCGATCGACTTCGGCGGTCACGCGCGGGCTTCCGGTGTTGAAGCCGGGGAACACGCCAACCACAGGCGCGCCGGGTTGGCCAGCGGCGCCGACGATCTGGAATTGGGCGGCCTCGAGCGCGCGATAGCCTGCGCCGGAGGTGTCCTGCAGCATCATCTTGAAGCCGCCGCCATTGCCCATGCCTTGCACGGCGGGCGGGGCGAGCACGAAGATGCTGGCTTCCTCGATCTGGCCCATCGCGCCCATGATCTGTCCGGCCATGGCCTGTGCGTTGAGCGCGGAGCCGCGTTCCTCCCACGGCTTGAGGCGGATGAACATCACGCCCGCGTTGGACGAGTTGGTGAAGCTGGCGCCGTCCATGCCGGCGAAGGCGGCGAGATCCTGCACGCCCTCAGTCTGGGCGAGCTGGGCGGCGGCGCGCTTGATGACGGCGTCGGTGCGCTCCAGCGAGGCGCCGGGCGGCAGCTGCACGACGCCGATCAGGAAGCCCTGATCCTGGTCGGGGATGAAGCCGGTGGGCGTATCCATCATGCGCCAGCCTGTGAGGCCGAGCAGGGCGGCGTAGACCACCAGCATGATGGACGTCATGCGGATGAGACGGCCGGTCACGCGGCCATAGCGGTCCGACAGCCAGTCGAAGCCGGCGTTGAACTTGTCGGCGGCCCAACGCAGCGGGCCGAAGATGCCGCCGGTCTTCTGATGGCTTGTGTCATGCGGCTTGAGGAGCATGGCGGCCATCGCAGGCGACAGGGTGAGTGAGACCAGCAGCGAGACAGCGGCGGCGGTTGCGATCGCGACGGCGAACTGGCGGAAGAACACGCCGGGAATGCCGGGTACGAAGGCCGCAGGCACGAACACTGCGAGCAGGACGAGGCCGATGGCGATCAACGCGCCGGAGACCTCTTCCATTGTCTTGTAGGCGGCTTCCTTGGGCGACATGCCGGCGCGGATGTTGCGCTCGACATTCTCGACCACGACGATGGCGTCGTCGACGACGATGCCCACGGCGAGGACGAGCGCGAACAGCGAGAGCGAGTTGATCGAATAGCCGAGCAGGAGCTGGACGAGGAACGTCGCCACCAGCGCGATCGGGATCGCGACGATGGGGATGATGGCCGCGCGCCAGGTCTGCAGGAACACGACCACGACGATGACCACGAGGAAGATCGCCTCGATCAGCGTGTGCTGGACCGATTCAACCGACGCTTCGACGTATTCGGTGGGGTTGTAGGGGACGGTCCACGTGACGCCTTCGGGGAATTCCGGCTCGGCGGCTTTCACCGTTTCGAGCACGGCGTGCGCCGCGTTGAGGGCGTTGGCGCCCGGCGAGGGCGTGATGGCCATGGCGATTCCGCGGTTGCCGCCGAAATAGCCGCGGATCGAATAGTCCTGCGAGCCGAGTTCGATGCGAGCCACGTCGCGAAGGAAGGTGACCTGGCCATCGGCGCCGCGCTTGATCACGACCTTGCCGAATTCATCGACGGTCTTGAGGCGGCCTTCGACCTGCACGGGGAGTTCGTTGACGACGCCCGAGTCGAACGGCGGCGAGCCGACGGAACCACCGGCGGCCTGGATGTTCTGGGCGCGGAGCGCGCTGACGATTTCGCCCGCAGTCAGGTCGCGCGCGGCGGCCTTGCCGGGGTCGATCCAGACGCGCATCGAATAGAGACCGCCGCCGAACACCTGTGCGCCGCCGACGCCGTCGATACGCAGCAGGCGATCACGCAGCACGGAGTTCGCGAAGTTGCCGATCTGGTCGATGTCGACGTTCGGGTCTTTGGAGGTCAGCGCGACGAGGAGGAGGAAGCCGGTATCCTGCTTCAGCACCTGCACGCCGCCCTGGCGCACCTGATCGGGCAGGCGCGGCTCGGCGAGGGCGACGCGGTTCTGGACGAGCACCTGTGCGGTATCGAGATTGGTGCCGGGCTGGAACGTGACGGTGATCTGCGCCACGCCGTTGGACGAGGACGACGTGATGTAGAGCATGTTCTCGACACCGTTGATCTCCTGCTCGATCGGAGCAGCGACCGTTTCGGCGACGGTTTCAGCGGAAGCGCCGGGGTAGGCGGCCATCACCATCACCGAGGGCGGTGCGATGTCCGGGTATTGCGCCAGCGGCAGCTGCGGGAAGGAGAAGATCCCGAGCAGCGTGATGAACACGGAGATGACGCCGGCGAAGATCGGCCGGTCGATGAAGAAGCGGGAAAAACGCATGGGGAGGCGTCCTGTGCGGCCGCGCCGGCTCTGATGTCCGGTCGCGACCTGTGGGAGGGTAGTCGATAGGCCGCGCTACTATTCTGTGCGCGTGCCGGTTTCGAGTTCGGCGGTGTTCGTGATCGTGGTGACGCGGGCGTCGACGACCGCGCCGGGCATGGCCCGCTGCACGCCGTTGACGATCACGCGATCCTCCGGAGCAAGGCCGGAGCGGACGACACGCATGCCGTTCACCAGCGGGCCGGTTTCCAGCACTTTCGATTCGACTGTTCCGTTGGCGGCGACAACCAAAGCCGTCTTGGCCGTGCCGGCTGAAACAACAGCCGTTTCGGGTATCAGCATGGCTTGATAGGCGGCCGAGCTTTCGACGCGGGCGCGGCCGAACATGCCGGGCTTGAGAAAGCCTTCCTTGTTGTCGACGAGCGCGCGCATGCGCACCGCGCCGGAAGACGCATCCACGGAGGCATCGGAGAAATCGACCGTACCGGTCCAGCGGTATTCGGTTTCGTCCTGCAGCTGGATTTCGACCTTGCCGCCCGTTTTGAGCGACTGGCGCTGATAGCGCAGGAGCTGGGCTTCGGAGGCGTCGAACTCGAAGTGGATCGGATCGACGGCGACGATTTCCGTGAGGACGTCGGCGGCGGAAGACCCACCCGCGATGACGTTGCCGGCATCGACGCGGCGGTCGGAGATCATGCCTGCGGCCGGCGCTGTGACACGGGTGAACTCAACGTCGAGGCGGCGGGCCGCGACGGTTGCTTGCGCGATATCGACGGCGGCGCGGCGCTGGTCGAACTCCTGACGGGAGATCGCCTGTTCCTTCATCAGGATTTCAGCGCGGGCGAAAGCGTTGCGGGCCTGAAGCGCGTCTGCCTCTGCGGAGGCGAGGGCGGCCTGGGCGGGGCGGGCATCCAGCGTGAACAGAAGCTGCCCCTTGCGGACGATGTCGCCTTCCTTGAAGTGCGCAGCCTGGATGAAGCCGCCCGCTCGGGCGCGGACTTCAACTCGTTGGGCAGCCTGGAAGCGGCCGGTGAATTCGTCCCAGTCGTTGACCTCGGCCATGACCGGGGTCGCGACTGTGACCTGGGGTGGAGGCGGCGCGGCTGGCGCGGCGGCGCTCTGCCCGCAGGCAGCAAGTAACGCTACGGCAACCATAGCGGACGCGAGTGTCTTGATATTTTTCAGCATTTTAGCCCCGGGGAGGAGGATTTTTGGGCCTTATGGCCGCATATTGAACTTCGTGTGCTGACTTCTAAATCGTATTCACCTACAAGATGTCAACACGTGTTGACAAAACTTTTTCGGGAAGACCTGTGACACCCACCGAACTGGCCACGCGAAAACGGAATTCAACGGCGACGCGCGCAAACCTGCTCGACGCGGCGACGAAACATTTTGCGCGACAGGGTTATGACGCGGTCAGCCTGCGCGAGATCGCGGCGGAGGCGGGCGTCGATGTCTCGCTTGTGTCACGCTATTTCGGCGGCAAGGAAGAGCTGTTTGCGGCTGTGATGGATGGCTGTCCCGGGCCCGACCGGATCTTTGAAGGCGAGCACGCGGATTTCGGTGATCGCATTTCGCGGATGCTGGTCGATGAGCCTGTTGTGGACGGGAAGCTCGAAGTCATTTCGATCATGATCCTCTCTGCCTCTTCTGTCGTCGCCTCGCCGATCATCCGGCGCATGGGCGAGGAGCGGTTCTTCGGGCCGTTCGCCAAGTGGCTTGGCGGAGCCGACGCCGCCGTGCGGGCGCATCTGGCTGCGAGCATCATGAAAGGTGTCTCGATGGACCGGCTGATCCAGGATGATCTCGGCCTCAGCGCGCGCGAGCGCGTTCGCTATCGCAAACGTCTCGCGCGCGTGTTGCAGTCGGCTGTCAGCGAAGACTAGCCGATCTTGAGGCGAACAAACGCCATCGCGCCCATGGGATCGCCGTCATGGAGCGGTGAGAGCGCGCCGCTGGTCCAGTTCTGTGTAAGCGACGCGCCGAGCGACATAACCACGCTGTCCGACAGGCGGATATTGCGGGCGGCGCCGAGGCTGGCGCGGACCGATCATCGCGCGCGTGATGGGGTGTCTGATGATGGACGGGGGTCGTTTCCGCGGCCAGGTCTTCGCTGGCCATGGGTGTCAACTTGACGATCAGTCACCATTCGCCGCAGCGCGCAGGGTCTGCGTCAGCGCCTGCAGCTTCTGGCTCTGCACGCGGTCGGTCGCTTTCAGCATCGCGGAGTTGACGACAATGATGAGGTTCTCTTCCGGATAGATCTCGATGCCTTGTCCGAAGATGCCGCGTGCGGCGTAACCGGCGCCGTCGGTGCGCGGCCACCAGAAGTAACCGTAGCTTTCGCCCGGTTTCTGCGCGGCTTCGGGAATGCGGTTGGTGGTGGCGGCTTCAAGATAGCCCGGAGGCAGGACTTGTTTGCCGTCGATCTCGCCGTCGTCGAGCAGGAACAGGCCGATGCGGCCATAATCGCGCAGGGTCGCGCTCATGCAGCAGCCGCCGCGTTCGATGCCTGCCTTGTCGAGCATCCAGATGGCGTCCTGCTCCATGCCGAACGGGCCCCAGAGTTTTTCGGACGCATACTGCGACATCGACTTGCCCGCGAGTGCGCGCGTGAGCGCGAGGCCGGCAAGGTCGGTCTCACCGGTCTTGTAGACCCACTTCGCGCCCGGCGCGGCCTCGCGCGTCAGCTTCTTCATGTAGTTGAGCAGCGGGTTGTCGCCGACCGGATGGCCGCCGCGGAAATTGGCCGTCGAGGCCATCGCGACATCCGATTTCGGATTGGCGTAGTCCTCGTTCCATTTGACGCCCGTCGTCATCGACATCAGGCGGTGAAGGCTGACGCCGTCATAGGCCGTGCCGTTGAGTTCAGGCAGGTATTTGGTGACGGGGTCGTAGACGCTGCCGATCCAGCCATCCTTGATGGCGGCGCCGATCAGGATGGAGGTCAGCGACTTGGCGACGGAGAATGTGGTCCAGCGATCGTCCGGCTTGCGGCCGAGCGCGTATTTCTCGAGCACGATCTCGCCATCCTTCAGCACGAGGACGCCGCTGATGCGGTTGTCCTTCATGAAGGCGTCGATGGCGTAGGTGCGGCCGCTGTAGGGAATCTTCGGATTGATCAGCGCTGCAGCCACGGGCAATTCGCGGACGGTTGCGCCCTTCGCGATGGTCCCGACCTGATAGGTCTTCTCGATGGCGGGATAGCGCTCGACCTGCTGCGCGGGCGTCCATGTGAGGATGGAGGGGACGGGATCCTTGCCGACGGGCTTCTGGGCGAAGGCGGGCGTCGCGAGCAGCAGCGCGCTGATCGCGGCGGCGGATAATCTGGCTACGTGGGAAATCATGTTGGGCCGTCCCTCCTGTGGTCGTCTTTTGACGGCAAGAGAGGCATGCACGAGGTGTTCGTCAAGAATGACGGCAGGGAAGCGGCAGCCCTGCGTCCTGACTTTCGTCAGGACGTTTGCGCTGATCAGCGCGGCGCGACCGCCGCTGGTCCCAATTCGAGTTCGCCGCGAGCCGTTTTGGGAGAGGCCATTTCGGGCAGCTGGCAGATCACCGATGTGCCCGCGCCTGGCGCTGACTTGATCTTCACGTCGCCGCCATGGAGTTCGACGAAGGAGCGGACGAGAGCGAGACCGAGCCCTGCGCCGCGGGTGTCGCCGGTCGTGAACGAGTCGAACACGCTGGACTGGCGCTCGGGCGCAATGCCCTTGCCAGTGTCGGAGACGGCGAGGCGGATGATATTTTCGCCCGGCACCGGCTTGCTGGCTTCGATCTTGATGTGGCCGCCCGCGCCTGTGAAGCGCAGCGCGTTGGTGAGCAGGTTGAACAGGATCTGCTTGATGCGGCGCTCGTCGGCGTGGATGTTTCCGATGCGATCGTCGCACAGGATTTCGACGCGCACTTTCGTGTTTTCCGCCGTGGTGACGACGAGGTCGACTGCATCCTCGATGGCGCCGCGCAGGGAGAACTGCGACAGCTCAAGTTCCATCTTGCCGGCCTCGATCATGGCGAGGTCGAGAATGTTGGAGATGACTTTCGACAGGTGGTCGGCGGCCGAAAGGATGTGCTCGACCTGTTCGCGCTGCTTGTCGGTCAGTTCGCCGGGGCGTTCGCTTTCGAGCAGCTCGGCATAGCCGAGGATGGTCGTGAGGGGCGAGCGCAGCTGGTAGCTGACGTTCTGCACGAACTCGTTCTTCAAGCGGTCTGCTGCCTGCAGCGCCTCGTTCTTGTCCTTCAGCGCCATCTCGACCTTGCGGGCGGCGGTGACGTCCATGAAGGCGATCAGGGTTGCGCCGTTGGGCAGGGGCTGGCTGATCCACGTGATGTTGAGGTCGTTGGACGTACGCATGACGCCCTGGTCCTGCTGGCGGAATTCCGGCGAGGGGTTGGTGACGCGGCTCTTGATGTTCGCCCACACATTGCGGTCGTGATAAAGGCGCGCGCACTGGCTGACGACGTGATCGAAATCCGGGCTGTCGGCGAGGCTGTCCTTCTTGATGCCCCACAGTTCGCTGAAGGCATCGTTGTGCAGGCGCAGGCGGCCATCGGCGCTGAACACCACGACGGCTTCGCGCAGGTTGTCGAGCGTTGCCTTCTGCACGTTGATCAGGCGGTTGAATTCCGCTTTCAGCGTGAGTTCGTCGGTGATGTTCTTGAACAGCAGCAGCACGCCGCCGAGCGGGTGGCGCTGGCGCGTGACGCGCAGGATGCGGCCATCGGGGATGTTCCAGAGATCTTCGACGATATCGACCTTCTCGCCCTGATAGTAGGCAAGCTCGCCCTGGCGCCACCGGGCGAAATCCGGGCGAGCGGGAAGCTTGCGGCGCTCGCGCAGGCGATCGAGCATCGAGCCATGGTCCGGCCGGTCGAGCAGGTAGGCGGGATCGAGCTCCCACATTTCCTGGAAGGCGCGGTTGTTGAAGATCAGCTTGCGGTCGGCGCCGAAGATGGCGACGCCGTCGGTGATGTGGTTCAGCGTGTCGTCGTGCGCCTTGCCGTTCTTCTCCAGCGTTTCGCGCGCGGTTTCCTGCTCGGTGATGTCGAAGGCCATGCCGCCGATGCCGCCGGAGAGCGGGAACATCTTCACGCGCATGGCGCGGCGATCACCGCTGACGACGATGTGGCGCATCTCGTCGGTTTCGCCGTTGGTGTTGACCGTCTTCTGCGCCTGGCCCGTGACGTGCTGGTCGAGCATGATCTGGCGGTCGAGCACGTGGTCCATGTTCGGCGCGCCGACGGCCTTGAGGTAGGCGCGGTTGACCCATTGCAGCTTGCCAGCGCCGGACATGCGCCAAGCCGGGAAGGGCGCCTTGCCGAGCATTTCGAGGAAGGCCATCGGGTCGCGCGCGACGGCGGCGCGGGCTTCTTCAAAGCGGGCGCGTGCGCCGGATTCTTCGAGACCCTTGATGGTCGTGTCGGTGATCCACAGCACGGCGCGGGCGCCGGCGGTGCGGCCGTCGGCTTCGAGGAAGCGGCCCGACGGTCCGATGATGGTGAGCGAGAACGGCGCCCCGTCCTGGCGGAGTTGCTTCAGGCGCTCGCGCAGGGTCGCGTCCTGGCCGGCGCCATCACGGGCTTCGAGGTCGGCGAGACCTTCGAGAATGCGCACGCCCGGATCTTCGGATGTGCCATCGTCGGCAAAGCGCAGAATGCCCATCAGGGCGACGGGCGAGCCGTAAAGATTGGGCAGGCCCCACTCGGAGTCAGGCTTGCCGTGCGTGGCGGACTGTTCGGCGTCTTCCCAGACCATGATGACGCCGGGGTGCGCGCCGAACACGCTTTCGGCGCGGGCGAGTTGTTCGCGCGCTTTCTGTTCGGCCTCCCGGTATTTCTTGGCGGCGCCGCGGGCGCCATCGGAGATCCGCAGCGCCCAAAGCAAGGCGGCGAGACCAAAGGCGGCCGCACCGGCGACCAGCAGAAGCATCGGTTGATTGAAGGGCATGTCCATCGTCGTCGCGTCCCCGCCGGGCCGAATCACTTCACGCGGGCATCCTACAGGCGGACACCCTCAGTTAACCAAATGGCAGGAAAGCCGGTTAATGGCCCGTTAAACGGACTGCGGAGCCCGGCAATACTTGCCTAGCGAGTGAGCGGTACTGACCGTTCCGGGCGCGGAATCAGTCATTATCCGGCTGGCTGGCCCATCTGCTGCGCCGTCCAGATGGCGCTGAGGCCGGGCGGATAGCTGGCGATCACATCCCACACGCCGACATGAACCGAGCACTGTTCGTCGGGCGGCAGGCTGGCGAGCGCGCCGCCACTATAGGCCTGCCACTGGCGGTCGTAGAGCTGGCGCTGAAGCGCTGCGTTGAAGGCGGCAACCTGCGCGCGGGTCGGCGCCGGGCGCGCGACCTGATGCTTCCGGCCCGAAGCGATGGCCTGGACGATCGACGTGTTGCTGGCGCTGGAGAGGCGGCGCGCATGCGTGTTGGCGCGATCGACCAGGCCGGTGGGATCAATGGAGGCCTGGCAGAGTTCGGGTGCGCGCATGGCGGCGAGCATGGTGTCGGCCATCCTGTCCAGCACGCTGGTTTCTGCACTGGCTATGTAACTGGCGTTGGCGAGGCGGAGCACTTCAAGGCGCTCGCCCAGAAGCTTGTCGAAGCGCTGGGTTGCGCGCTGCGGGTCGGGCGCCTGGACGAGGAGGTAGCCCATGACGGCGGTGTAGTCTGCGGGAAGGGCTTCCTTGAAGGCGAGGAAGAACTGTCCGTCGATCGGATCGGCCAGCAGGACCGCTTCCGCGTTCAGACTGGCGGCGGATTGGGGAGAGCCCGGCGGGAGGCCGAACGGCGGCGGGCGTTGTGCGCTGATCTGCAGGGTGACGATCACCACGGCGAAAATGGCAAACACGGCGCCGGCGGCGGCAAGGATCAGCGTCTGCTTTCCGACGACCTTGTTGCCGAGTGTCACGGCGCCCTGCGTGAGAGTGTTGAAGTTGAAGCCCGTGCCCGGTGGATGCGGCGGACGCTCGCGCGCGGGTTTCGTGGAGGCTGGATCGCTGGCGACGCTGGGCTGGGCTGTGGCGGCTTGCGGCGCAGGCGCGCCAAAGCTGATCTTGTCGGCGGGAAGATCACAGCCGGGGCACCATTTGGCGCCTTGCATCAGCCTGTACTGGCAGCGTGGGCAGACGCCGGGCGCGCCGGGCGTCTCTCCGCGCGCAGCCCCGCATGCGAAGCAGCCATAGGCGGCCGCCGGCACGGCAGAGCCACAGCAGGCGCACGTGTTGGACATTCCCAGCCTCTTCCACGATAGCGGCGAGTATAGACATCGCACCGCGGATTTACAGGGCATGAACGATCAGGCTGGCCTGCCAGAGATGTGCTCAGATTTCCTGGTTGTAGTGACCGACTTCGGCGAACTTCGCGAGGCGGGGTTTCACTTCTTCGCGGAAGAGGGCGCGCATGTCGTCCTCGCCCTGCATCGACTCGACCACGACCACCAGCTCGGGCTTGTTGGACGAGGCGCGGACGAGGACCCAGGAGCCATCGTCGAGCGTCACGCGGGCGCCGTTGACGGTGTTCACGTCGATGATCTTGCGGCCGAGGATTTCGCCGCCCGATTTGCCGAGCGCCTGATAGTCGGCGACGACCTGATCGACGATGGCGTATTTCTTCTCGTCGTCGCAGTGCGGCGACATGGTGAGCGAGGTCCACGCATCGCCGAGGTCGCCCTTGAGGTCCGACAGCGAACGGCCGGGGTTGCGATCGAGCATCTGCAGCACGGCGGCGGCGGCGACGAGGGCGTCGTCATAGCCGTAGCCATAGGGCTTGCGGAAGAACATGTGGCCCGACTTCTCGAAGCCGGCGAGGGCGTCGAGTTCGGTGGTGCGGCGCTTGATGTAGGAGTGGCCGGTCTTGAAGTAATCGACCGTGACGCCGTTGGCTTTCAGCACCGGGTCGGTCTTGTAGAGGCCGGTGGATTTCACGTCGACCACGAAGGTCGCGCCTTTGTGCAGCTTGGAGAGATCGCGCGCGAGCAGCAGGCCGATCTTGTCGGCGAAGATTTCCTCGCCCTTGTCGTCCACCACGCCACAGCGATCACCGTCGCCATCGAATCCGACGCAGAGATCAGCGCCATGCTCGAGAACAGCCTGGCCCATCGAGACCAGCATTTCGTGGTCTTCGGGGTTCGGGTTGTATTTGGGGAAGTTGTAATCGAGGTTGGTGTCCATCTCGATCACTTCGGCGCCCATGGCGCGGAGAGCGTCGGGAGCAAACGCGCCGGCCGCGCCGTTGCCGCAGGCGCAGACGACTTTCAGCTTGCGCGACAGCTTCACGCCTTTGGTGACGTCCGCGATGTAGCGCTCGCGCATGCCATCGACGCGGATCAGCTTGCCGCCGGGCTGCGGGTTGAACTTGCCGTTGAGCACGATGTCCTTGAGGCGGCCCATCTCTTCGGGGCCGAAGGTCAGCGGCTTGTTCGCGCCCATCTTCACGCCGGTCCAGCCATTCTCATTGTGGCTGGCGGTGACCATGGCGACGCAGGGAATGTCGAGTTCGAACTGGGCGAAATAGGCGATGGGAGACAAGGCGAGGCCGATGTCGTGGACTTCGAGGCCAGCCTCGAGCAGGCCGAGCGTGAGCGCCTGTTTGATCGACAGCGAGTACGAGCGGTAGTCGTGGCCCGTGACGATGCGGGGGGCGACGCCCATTTCTCCAATCAGTGTTCCCAAGCCCAGGCCCAGCGCCTGGACGCCGAGGAAGTTCAGTTCAGGAGCCTTGGGGTATTGCGGGCCGCCGAACCACCAGCGCGCGTCGTACTCGCGAAACCCGGTCGCCTTCACCAGCGGGATATTCTCGAAATCGTAGGTGTTGGCTTGCAGGTCCGTGCGGGGCGTCTTCATGGGGCGATACCAAACCGTTCTGTGCCGAAAAACATCATGAGGGCGCGGCAGTCCTGCCGTGCCTGCCAGTTCCAATGCGGAGAGCAAGGGCAAGGCCAATCTAGGTGTATTCGCGCATTAGGCGAGTGGGTGAATCAAAACAAGCGCAGAAGGTGAACGCACGGCGAAACACGATGAGCGCCTTCTGGACGGGCGCCCGTCAGATGGTCAGCTGGGTTCCCAGTTCCACCACGCGCGAGGTGGGGATGCGGAAGAACTCGGTGGCGTTCGTGGCGTTGCGGTTGAGGAAGATGAACAGGTGGTCCTGCCACAGCGGCATGCCGTGCTTGCCATCGGCCAGCAGCGTGCGGCGGCTAAGGAAGAACGAGGTCTGCATCACCTCGAACGACAGGCCGGTCTTTTTCTTCTTCGCGAGCGTCAGGCCGTAGGTGACGTTGGGTGTTTCCATGAAGCCGTATTTGAGCGTCAGCCTGTCGAAGTTCGGGGAGATCTCTTCGTAGGTAACCTTCATGTCTTCAGGCACGTAGGGGACGTTGGCCGTCTTGACCGTCAGCACCACGTTGTTCTCGTGGATGACCTTGTTGTGCTTCAGGTTGTGCAGCAGGGCCGTCGGGGCTGTGTCGGGTTCTGCGGTGAGGAAGACGGCGGTGCCCTTCACAATGTGAGGCGGGCTCACTTCGAGACCCTTGATCACGTCCTCGAGCGAGACGTCGTTGCGCGTGCGCGCGGCGAGCAGGCGCGAGCCATGCACCCATGTCCAGATCACCAGCATCATGGCGGCGGCAATCATCAGCGGCACGTAGCCGCCTTGCGGCACTTTGAGCAGATTGGAGGCGAGGAACACCGACTCCACAAGCAGAAAAGGCGTCACGATCAGCAGCGCCAGACCAAGCGATTTCTTCCACACGCGGCGGACAGCGATGAAGCACAAGATCGACGATGTGATCATCGCGCCGATTACGGAAACGCCATAGGCCGACGCCAGCGCTGAGGACGACTTGAATGAAATCACCAGGATGATCACACCTGCCATCAGAATGTAGTTGATCTGCGGCATATAGATCTGGCCGTGCTCCTTCGCGGAGGTGTTCACGATCTGCAGGCGCGGCAGCAGGCCTAGCTGGACGGCCTGTTGCGACAGCGAGAAAGCGCCTGTGATCACGGCCTGGCTGGCCACGATGGTCGCCATGGTGGCGAGGATGACGAGCGGGGCGAGCAGGAAATCCGGAGCCATCAGGAAGAACGGATTCGAGATGGTTTCCGGATGGGCGAGCACCATCGCGCCCTGGCCGAGATAGTTGAGCGCGAGGCAGGGGAAGACCAGCCACAGCCACGTGACCGCGATCGGCTTGCGCCCGAAATGGCCCATGTCGGCGTAGAGCGCCTCTGCCCCTGTGACACACAGGAAGACCGAGCCGAGCACGATGAAGCCCAGCACCTGGTGCGTGGCGAGAAATACGACGGCGTAGTGCGGGCTCAGGGCCGCGAAGATGGCGAGGCCATCAAGTGCGATGTGGTAGACGCCGAGCGCGCCCAGCGTGAGGAACCAGACAAGGCATACCGGCCCGAAGAGGCGGCCGATAATGCTCGTGCCCTTCTTCTGCAACAGGAACAGGCCCGCCAGCAGGATCAGAGCGATCGGGATGATGAAGTGTTCGACCTTGCCCGTCAGTTCCGGGATGACAGCCAGGCCCTCGACGGCGGACAGCACGGACATGGCGGGTGTCAGCAGTGCATCGCCGAAGAACATGCCGGCGCTGCAAATGGCGACGAGAAACAGGAGCGGGGTGCGCTTGCCGATGTGCTTCTGCACCAGCGCCATGAGCGACAGCGTTCCGCCTTCGCCGCGGTTGTCGAGGCGCGTGAGCATCACGACATACTTGAGCGTCACGACGATGATCAGCGACCAGACCATCAGCGAGATGACGCCAAGCACATCATCGCGCTTGAGCACGCCATCGGCGGCGGTCGTCATGTGGTGGATGGATTCCTTGAAGGCGTAGAGCGGGCTGGTGCCGATGTCGCCGAACACGACGCCCACTGAGGCCAGAGCGAGGGCCCAGAATCGCTTCGTGCCCGCGGGGGTATCTGCCGCTGGAGCCGCGCCGCCCTCGGACGATGCTACGCTCATCTGTGTTTTTGGCCTCTGCCGCGAGCCGCAAGCGGCCCCGAACGGGGGCGGCTCGTACGCCCGTCCAGCAATGCGCGAAAGAGGGAAAATTTCCGTTTGCGCCTATGGACAATTCAAAACCGGGGGGCGGGAAGAGGGCGGAAACCGGGGCTAAGGCCCGGTCGCATGAAGGATTTTCAAAACCTTTGCGACGGAATGCAGGCCGCCGGGATGCGACAGGGCTGCGACGCTGACATGGGAACGGCCGGTGCGTGGCCCATCCAGCGATGCCCGCCGCCGGGCCAGCAGGCAGCCATCATGTCCAGCACAAAGGAAAACGGGCGACTCGAGGAGATCGCCCGTTTCTCAAATCAAGGCCACGGCCAGTTCCCTTGGGGGTCGGGGGGACGGAAAAGGGCTCCGGCCGTGACAGGCAATCAACGCCGCTCCCCGAAATCGGTTTCCGGCCATTGCGAGTCTTTTTGATCCCGATCGGCATCAAGTACCCGACTGCTGCGATAGCACGCACAAACAAAAAGGCCCGGCGGTGAGCCGGGCCTTTCGTGTGCTTGAGGTCAGCGGGACCTAGTAGCGGTAGTGCTCGGGCTTGTACGGGCCTTCGGCGGAGACGCCGATATAGGCCGCCTGGTCCGGGGTCAGCTTGGTGAGGTTTGCGCCCAGCTTGTTGAGGTGGAGCAAGGCGACTTTCTCGTCGAGCTTCTTGGGCAGCGTGTAGACCTTGTTCTCGTAGGCCTTGCCGTTGGTCCAGAGTTCGATCTGGGCCAGCGTCTGGTTGGTGAACGAGGCCGACATCACGAAGGACGGGTGGCCCGTCGCGTTGCCGAGGTTCAGCAGGCGGCCTTCCGACAGCAGGATCATGCGCTTCCCATCGGGGAAGTTGATCATGTCGACCTGCGGCTTGATGTTGTCCCACTGGAAGTTCTTCAGCTGGGCAACCTGGATCTCGTTGTCGAAGTGGCCGATGTTTCCAACGATGGCCATGTCCTTCATCTCGCGCATGTGCTCGAGGCGGATGATGTCCTTGTTGCCGGTCGTGGTGATGAAGATGTCGGCGGTTTTGACGACGTCTTCGAGCGTTACGACTTCAAAGCCATCCATGCAGGCCTGCAGCGCGCAGATCGGGTCGACTTCCGTGACCTTCACGCGGGCGCCAGCGCCCTGGAGGGACGCGGCCGAACCCTTGCCGACGTCGCCATAACCCATCACGACGGCGACCTTGCCGGCCATCATCGTGTCGGTGGCGCGTCGGATGCCGTCGACCAGCGATTCCTTGCAGCCGTACTTGTTGTCGAACTTCGACTTGGTGACCGAGTCGTTCACGTTGATCGCGGGGAAGGGCAGCAGGCCCTTCTCGACGAGGCGGTACAGGCGGTTGACGCCCGTGGTGGTTTCTTCGGTCACGCCTTTGATGGCGTTCTTCTGCTTCGTGAACCAGCCGGGCGAAGCGGCCATGCGCTTCTTGATCTGCTTGAAGAAGTAGATCTCTTCTTCGGACTCCGGCTTCTCGATGATCGACGTCTCGCCCGCTTCGACGCGCGCGCCGATGAGGATGTACATGGTGGCGTCGCCGCCATCGTCGAGGATCATGTTGGTGAGACCGCCGTCAGACCACTGGAAGATCTTGTCGGTGTAGTCCCAGTATTCTTCCAGGCTCTCGCCCTTCACGGCGAACACCGGGATGCCGGCCTTCGCGATGGCGGCGGCGGCGTGGTCCTGCGTCGAGAAGATGTTGCACGAGGCCCAGCGCACGTCGGCGCCAAGGTGCTTCAGCGTCTCGATCAGCACGCCGGTCTGGATCGTCATGTGCAGCGAGCCGGTGATGCGCGCGCCTTTCAGCGGCTGCGCCTTGCCGTATTCCGCGCGGGTGGACATGAGGCCCGGCATCTCGGTTTCGGCGATCACAAGTTCCTTGCGGCCGTAGTCGGCGAGCGAGATGTCCGCCACCTTGAAATCGTCGAACGCCATCGCCGCACTCCGCTATTGAAAGGCTTCACGCGGCCCTCTCGCCGCTTTGCAGGGCGTGTAGCAGAGGCGGCGGGGTCTCGCAAATCATATAAAGATATCTTTATATGATTTTTAGATCGATCCGGAGGGCCGGTAACCGGGCGTCTGACCCGTGCGAATCCCATGTGGGGCGGGCCTCTTCGGCGACAATTTGCGATCAAGTGAGGCGGGGCGCGCCCTCACTTTGCCGCCTTCGACCACCCATCTGTGTGCATCAGGGAGTTGCGCGATCTGTTGCGCGGTGGCCACATCAAGCCGCCGGCGGAGACCGGGCCCAGAGAGGGCAGAGGGTTACTTGATGCGTGTATCAGGACTTGTCGCCGGGCTCGCTGGCGCTGCGTTGCTTGGCCTGGCGGGCGCCTCGCCCGCCCTTGCCCAGGATGTGGACCGGATCGATCGGATCACGGGAACGACCACGCCGGGCGGCAGTTTCAGGCCGCCGGAAGGCGTCAAGGTCGTGAGCCCCGGTGCGCTCGTGTTCGCCAGCTTCGACAGCAATTTCGACGGGCGTATCACCCGCGAGGAAATCACCACCGGTGCGCAACGCGCCTTCAAGGCCGCTGACCGCAACGGCGATGGTGCGATCACCGGGTTCGAGCAGGCCGACTGGGCCGCGAGCATGGGCGATGGGGCGGGCGTGCTGGCGAACGCGATGACGTTCGACATCGATCTCGATCGCACCGTGACGCTGGTGGAGTTCACCTCCGGCCTGCAGCGCATGGCCGACCAGATTGCGGATGAAACGGGCGTGTTGAAGTTTATCGATCTCGTGCAGCCGCTGAACCGCGCGTCGATGGACCCGCCGGGGTCTGCAGACAATGGCTTTGGCTTGGGCACGGTGCGCGGACGTGGCACGCCCCCGCGCGATCGCGGCGGCTGAGACTGGGGCGGCTGAAACGGGGGCGGCTGATCGCCCGCTTCGGCTAATCCTTCTCGTCGAACTTGCGGCCGACAAGGTCGCACACGGCTTCGAGCGCTTCGCGCGCTTCGGGGCCTTCGGCTTCGATGTCGATCACCTGACCGACGCGGGCGCCGAGCATCAACAGATCCATGATCGAGGCGGCGCTGACCGTCATGCCGTCATAGTGGACGGACACGCGGGCGTTGAAGCGTGAGGCTTCGCGCGCGAACGCTGCTGAGGCGCGCGCATGAAGGCCGCGCTGGTTCAAGAGCTCTGCGCTGCGCGACCACTTGTCTGCCATTGTCTGTGCGCTCGTCCCCGGGGAACCGCTGCTCAGGCGCGCTGCAGGAGAGCGGAAGCGACCGAAATGTATTTGCGGCCTGCATCCTGCGCGGCGAGAGCGGCCTCGGCCACCGGAAGCTTGGCGCGCACTTCGGCCAGCTTGATCAACATCGGAAGATTGACGCCCGCGATCACTTCGATCTTCGCCCCGCCCATCACCGAGATGGCGAGGTTGGAGGGTGTGCCGCCAAACATGTCGGTGAGGATCACAACGCCTGAACCTGTGTCACACGCCTTGGCGGCGGCGATGATTTCCTTGCGGCGCATGTCCATGTCGTCGTCCGGGCCAATGCAGATGGCCTGAACGTTTTCGAGGTGACCGACAACGTGTTGCGCGGCGGCGATGAACTCCTCGGCCAGACGGCCATGCGTGACCACGACCAGACCGATCATTGGAGGCACTCCCGCATTTCCCAGCATCCCATGGTGAGGACTCGTTTATTCCGGGGTCAATACCGATTCAGAGACTCAGCTGTGCGGCAGGCAGTTCCACGATGAACCGGGCGCCTGAAACCTTGCCGTCGGCCATCCGGTTCTCCGCCCGCACCGTCCCGCGATGCGTTTCCGTGATCTGACGGACGATAGAAAGGCCCAAACCTGAATTATTTCCGAACTTCGCGCCCGCCGGCCGGTCCGTATAGAAGCGCTGGAAGATCTTTTCCAGCTTGTCTGGCGGGATACCTGGGCCCTCATCCTCGACAACCAGGCGTACAGTAGGGGTTCGCGCAATCGTGACCCGCGACACCGTGACAGTCACCTGGCCTTGGGGCGGGGAGAATGAGCGCGCATTCTCGATGAGATTGCGGATCACCTGACCCAGCGGGCCTTCGCGGCCGTTCACTTCGATCACGCCGTCACCCTGTTTCACGAGTACGACCTGCGCATCCTTCTCGCGCGCCGTGTCGCGATAGATCGAGACGAGGTCTTCGACCAGGCGGCCAAGGTCGACGCGCACGAGCTTCTCGCGGACGATTTCAGCCTCGAGGCGCGACAGGTTGGAGATATCGGAGATCAGGCGGTCGAGGCGGATCACGTCGCGCGCAATCACGCTCGCCATCTTCTCCTTGATCGCGGGATCGTGGATCGCCTGCGAAGTCTCGATCGCCGAGCGGATCGAGGTGAGGGGGTTCTTGAGTTCGTGTGCGACGTCTGCGGCGAAGCGCTCGTTTTCCTGGATGCGATCATAGAGCGAGGTGGTCATCTCCTCCATCGCGCGCGACAGGTCTCCGATCTCGTCCTTGCGTTTCTGCAGGGAGCCGACATTCAGCCGCTCGGCGGCGCCGGTCGCGACGCGGTCGGAGGCGATCGCGAGCCGTCGCAGCGGCCGCGCGATGCCGAGCGTCAACAATGTTGCGGTGATGATGGCGACCAGGACCGCCACGAGGATCAGCGGCAGGAGCGCTGCGCGTTCTGCAGCGATGACCTGGGAGATGTCGCTTGTCTCGATGGTGAGCCCGCCGACAACCCGCGCCACCTTGCGGATCGGCACGGTGACTGACAGCACGCGCTCGGCCTGTTCGTTGAAGCGTTCGGAGAACCCGTCCTTGTCCTCCAGCGCCATCGCGATTTCCTGCTCGAGCGAGCGCACCTCGGCGATGCCCTGGCGGCCGGTGGCGCTTTCGAACGTGCGCTGGATGGCGCGCACAACGTCGAGGCCGGTGCGTTCAAACCAGCTGGGTTCGCGGATTTCCGGCAGGTCTTTGCGGTCGATCTCGTCCTTCAGGAGGCGAGTGTCAGCGACGACTTCGCCCTGCGCATCATGCACGCGGATGCGGATGGCGGAGGAGAGGGGGATCGCCGTCAGCTGTTCGATCAACGCGCCGACGTTGAGGCCCGGCGGGTCGTCCACGGTCGCGCTGTCGATGACGTAGGACGATATCAGGCGCGAGAGTTCGGAGAGGCTTTCCTTGCGCGCGTTGACAAGGCTGGAGCGAACCTCGTTCAGCACCAGGGCGCCCAGGATCAGGATGATCAGGCCGGCCAGGTTTGAAGCGAGGATCAGTCTCGCGATGGGAGACCAGAGCAGGGAGCGCGGCTTGCGGCGCGCGTCCTTAGCGAGTTTTTCTGGCCTGCTGGAGTTCTCAGGCTTCCTTATAGCGATACCCCACGCCGTACAGCGTTTCGATGCCGTCGAAATTGTCGTCGAGGTCGCGGAACTTCTTGCGCAGCCGCTTGATGTGGCTGTCGATGGTCCGGTCGTCGACATAGACCTGATCGTCGTAGGCGGCGTCCATCAGCTGGTCGCGGCTCTTCACGTATCCCGGGCGCGTGGCCAGCGCCTGGAGGATGAGGAATTCGGTCACGGTAAGGCGCACGATCTTGCCATCCCACTGGCAGGCGTGGCGGTTCGGATCGAGCGTCAGGCGCCCGCGCACGATCGGCTTCTTGTCGCCGTCCTCAGGCGTGCCAGTGACGCCGCGCGAGCGGCGCAGGATGGCTTTGACCCGCTCGGCAAGGAGACGGGTCGAGCACGGCTTGCGGATGAAATCGTCGGCGCCGATGTTGAAGCCGACCACTTCGTCGATCTCGTCGTCCTTCGAGGTGAGGAAGATGGCGGGCAGGTTGGAGGTCTGGCGCAGCTTCCGCAGCAGTTCCATGCCGTCCATCTTCGGCATCTTCACGTCGAGGATGGCGATATCCGGCGGGTTGTCGGACAGCCCGGCAAAGGCGGATTCCCCGTCATGATAGGCCCGGACCTGGTACCCCTCCTGCTCGAAGAAGACTTTGAGGGACTCAACGATGTTCTCGTCGTCGTCCACGAGGGCGATGGTAGCCATATCCTGGAATCTCCTGCCGGGCGTCCCGGCGTATATCACATTGCCATAATCGGGGTGTGCGGGCGCGAGGGCAAGTGGTCGAAAGCGCCTGAACCTAAGGGATTTTTGGCTCCGGCACTCATCTGGCACACGAATTGAACCACCCGTCACAGGCGAACCCGGCGGTGAGGCCGGGCAGCACGGGAGGTTTCCATGCAAGTGGTGACAGTTGGCGGCTTCAAGGGTGGCACGGGAAAGACCACGATTGCAGCCCTTCTGGGGGTTGCAGCGGTGATGGACGGCCTGCGGGTCGCCTATCTCGATCTCGACCGCAACACGCGGAACCTGTCCAGTTTTGTGACACTTCGCCGGGCATCCCGCCTGCTGAGCCCCGACCACGTCATGCTGATGGACATGGAAGAGGACGTCCGCACCGACGCCCGCCCCCGCCATACCGGCCGCCTGGAGCCGCTGGTCCGCATGGCCCGGATGGATGGCTATGACCTGCTGATCATCGACACCTCGTCCGGCAACCTGTCTGACGTCTATGAGGCCCACCTTCTGGCCGGCGTGATCCTGACGCCGATGAATGAAAGCCCGGCCGATATGCACGGCCTGTTTGCGCCGCTTGGGTCGCCCGCTGCGCCCCGCATCAACTATCGTGAAATGATCGACACGGTGCGCTTCGACCGCCGCCGCGCCGGCCTGTCTGAGCAGCGCTGGCACGTGGTTATGAACCGGGTTTCGGCCCTGCCGTCCAAGATCGGCAACACCATCAACGATCGCGTGGCCGTTCTGGCGCGCGAGGCCGGGTTCGAGGCCGTGTGGCGCCTGCGCGACCGGGTTATCCACCGCGCGCTGGCCCTCGAAGGCCGCAGCGTTTTTGACGCGCCTTCAGAGGGCAAGCTGTCGATGAGCGAACTTTCCGGCCGCTCCGAAGTGCGGGCGCTGCTGGCGCTGATCGACCGCGCCCCTGTCATGCACATGGCCAGGGCCGCTTAATCTGCGCTTGATGCGGCCTGCGGCCGCTGGACGAAGGAAAGACTCGGAACTGTCGCATCACTGGACTAGTTTCCGCGCAAACTGATTGCCGGGAGACTAGTCGATGCGGATGATTTTGGCGGCTTCGGCCGCGGTTGTGGCGATTGCAGCCTGTACCACACTGGCGCCGGTGCGCACTGCGCCTGCGCCAGTACAAAGCGCCGACAGCTATTTCGCGAAAGGCGCCGCCGCAATCCAGGCGCGCATCTCAGCGCGCGGACAGCCGCATGCGAAGAATGTGATTCTCTTCATCGGCGACGGCATGGGCATCTCCACCATCACCGCTGCGCGCATTTATGCCGGGCAGTCGAAGGGCCTCGATGGCGAGAGCTATCAGCTCGCGATGGAGAAGCTGCCGTACTCGGCTTTGTCGAAAACCTACACGCACGATTCGCAGGTCGCCGATTCGGCGCCCTCAGCCGTGGCGATGACGGCGGGCGTCAAATCCTACAACGGCTCGATCGGCGTGACCCAGGCCGCGAGCCTGAAAGACTGCGCGACCGCGACGTCGGCCGGCACCACGACATTGTGGGAGCAGGCCGAAGCCTCCGGCATGGCGACGGGCATTATTTCGACAGCGCGCATCACGCATGCGACCCCAGCTGCAACCTATGCCCAAACCATTGAGCGCGACTGGGAATCCGACGCGGATGTGTCCGCCGCCGGCAAGGCCGCTGGCTGCAAGGACATCGCGGCGCAGCTGATCGACTGGACGAAAGCGAATGGCGATGGGTTCGAGGTTGTCCTCGGCGGCGGGCGTTCAGGCTTCCTGCCGAACACGATGACAGATCCGGAATATCCCGACCAGAAGGGCCGCAGGCAGGATGGCCGCAATCTCGCCGAGGAATGGCTGGAGGGTCATCCCGAGCGCAAGGTCACGATAGGCGTCAGCACCTTCGAGCAGATCAACTTCGACAGCGACGTCCAGGTGCTCGGCCTCTTCGAGCCGAGTCACATGCAATACTCTCTCGACAGGGCAAAGGACGTACGCGGCGAGCCCTCGATCGCCGAGATGACAGAGGCCGCGATCACGCGCCTGTCGCGCAATCCCAACGGCTATGTGCTGATGGTCGAGGGCGGCCGGGTCGATCACGGCCTGCACGCGGGCGATGCGCAGCGCGCGCTGGGCGACGCGGCGGCGCTGGATGAGGCGATCGCAGCGGCTGTTGCGATGACCAACCCGGAAGAGACGCTGATCATCGTGACGGCGGACCATTCCCACACGCTGGCCATGCAGGGCTATCCGCAGCGCGGAAATCCGATCCTTGGTCTCGTGAAGGAGAACGGCAAGCTGGTGCTGGCCGCCGATGGCAAGCCGTACACGACGCTGAGCTTTGCCAACGGTCCGGGCTCGGTGTGCAAGAAGCAGGCGGACGAGAAATGGCTGTGCGAGCGGCCGGACCTCACCAATGTCGACACGACCGCGCTGGGCTTCAGGCAGCAGGCGCTGATCCCGATGGGATCGGAAACGCATGGCGGGGAAGATGTTGCGATCTTCGCGGGCGGTCCGGGCGCCAACCTGTTCTCGGGCGCGATGGAGCAGAACGAGATCTATCACGTGATGGCGCGCAGCCTGGGATTCAAATAGCGCTGCCCGATCAGGAGAAGCGATGATTCGTCAGGGTTTGTTTGCCGCTGTGGCTGGCGTGGCGCTTCTCCTGCCGGCGTGTTCGCCAGCCGTTGCGCCTGCAGCGGAGGCGCCTGCTCCCGCCGCGGCGACGCTTGCGTTCGACGAAGCCAATCCGCCTGCTCTGGTCGAGACCTCGTTCGAGAGTGCAGGCGATCGCCTGAATGGCATCGTCTATCTCGCGAATGGTCCGGGGCCGCATCCGGCGGTCGTGCTGCTGCACGGCTTTCCCGGCAACGAGCGCAATCTCGATCTTGCGCAAGAGCTGCGCCGGCAAGGCTTCAATGTCCTGTTCTTCCACTATCGCGGCGCGTGGGGCAGCGAGGGGGAATATTCGCTTCCGCACGTGATCGAGGATGTCGGCGCCGCGACGGCGTATCTCCGCGCCAATGCCGCGAAGCTGCGCACTGATCCCGCGCGCATCCTGCTGGTTGGGCATTCGATGGGTGGCTTCGCGGCGCTGCAGGCCGCCGCGCGCGATCCGGCGATCAAGTGCGTTGCAGGCATCGCTCCGGCCGAGATGGGCGCCATCGCAGACCAGTTGAGCCAGTCGTCCGAGGCTGCCGCCGACTTTGCCGCCTATGCCGATCAGCTTGACATGCTTGAGGGGCTCGATGGCAAGGAGTTGGTCGCCGATATCCTTGCCAATCGCGCCGCGTATGATCTTGCGAAGCTGGCGCCGCAGATGGTTGGCAAGTCGATCCTGATCGTGCTCGGCGACAAGGACGTGGACATCCCCAAACCCATGGCGATGACCGCCGCCTACAAGGCGACCCAGGGCGTCAAGGTGTCGGGCGTCGAACTCTCGGGCGATCATTCCTTCTCGTGGTCGCGCAAGGAATTGGCCGATACGGTGATCGACTGGGCCAAGGGCTGCGCGGGTTCGCCATAATCGGGGCCCTGATTGCCTTCCTGCCGCCGCAGACCGGCGATAACCTGCTGGGGATGGAGGGCTACATGCGTCTTGCTGTCCTTGCGATCTGCGCTGCTGCTCTCGTGGCGCCTGCCTTTGCGCAGGGCCCGAAGATTACGATCGAGGACGATGTCTCGCCCGCCAACGCGCAGACATGTGCAGACCTGCGCGCGGCCCAGATCGGCGAGGCAGAGCGGACGCGCACGCAGCCCGATCCGCTGATCAAGGCGGCGCATGACGCCTGGATGGTCTATCCCGGCGTCGATGCGGGGCAGGCGAAGGCCCGTGCCTGGCAGATCGCGGCGGCGGGCTCCACGTTGCAGAAAATGGCTGCTGACGCCTGCCAGACTTTCGAGATACGCTAGCGCGTGCGGCCGGTATCGAGCAGAGCCGCGGGGAGTTGTCTCATGCGCCTGATGTTCGCCGCGTCCTGTTTCGTCCTGCTCGCGGCCTGTGGCGCGCCCACCCAGACGGCTGAACCAACGCCCGAGGAAATGGGCCAGGATGAACCCGGTGCGCCGATGGAGCCTGCGCCCGCGCCGCGCCCGGTGACGTTCGAGGCGATGTCGAAAACGGCGGAAGCCTTCACGGGCGCTATCACGCTTTCGGTCGAGCCACGTCCCGGCCCTAACGCGGCGCCACGCATGAAGATAGTGGGCGCCAACGGCCTCACCTTCATCACCGAACTGCTTCCGGGCGCAGCCGAGCAGGCCAGCCTGATCAACTGGAAGGAAATTTTTGGCGAGGACGTGGTCGTCTCCGGCAATGCGCCTCCGGGCGCGCCGTCGATCGACATGCACAGCGTCATTCAGGAAGACGTGCCGGGCACGGCGCTTAATGGCGGCTTCTGCGGCAAGGACACGCCGACCTCGTTCATCGCCATGGCGACAGGTCTCGATTCCGTTGGGCAGAAATACATGTCGATCGCGGCGTTCAAGGGCGATGCGTGGCCGCCCACCAGCGCCGACGTGCTGTGCGGGACGTTCAACTACATCCCGCCAGCAGCGCCGCTGTAGAGCCTATTCCAGCGCCGAATAGATCAGCGCGCGCAGCTTGGTTTGCGTGTCGAGACCACCTGCGGGAATGAGCTGGGTCATGAAGCTGACGGTCAAGCCCTCAGCGGGATCGACCCAGTAGGTCGAGTGGTAGGCGCCGCCCCAGCCATAGTCGCCGACTGAACCGAGATTTCCCATCTTTCCCGGCGATTCCGTTATGCGGAAGCCGAGGCCGAAACCCTGACCGGCCTGGAACGTGGCTTCCACCAGCGAGTCCTGGCTCATCAGCTCGACGCTCTTGCGCGAGAGGTAGCGCTTGCCATCGAGGTCGCCGCCACGACGCAGCATTTCGAGGAAGCGCGAATAGTCCGCCGCGGTGGACAGGAGGCCCGCGCCGCCTGCGAAAGCCTTGCACGGCCCGTTCTCGTAGTGGCCCTGACCGATATGGCCCGAACCTGTCCATGCACCCGGTGCGGCTGCGCGCTCCGATTTGCCGTCCTTGGCCGAGTAGACGACTACAAGGCGCGACGACTTCTCCGGTGGCAGGCAGAAGCTGGTGTCTTTCATGCCGAGCGGGTCGATCAGGCGCTCCTTGAGGAACACGTCGAGAGATTGGCCGGAGATTTTCTCCACCACGACACCAAGAATGTCTGTGTTGTAGCCATAGACCCAGGATGCGCCCGGCTGGGCCGCCATCGGAAGCGCGGCCATGCGCTTCACCACATCGGCGACGGGTTCAGTCTTGTCGGCGAAGTACCAGCCGAAGATGCCGGCGTCGCGCCAGGCCTTCTCACCGGGACCCGTCCCATAGGAGATGCCGGCTGTGTGCGAGAGCAGATCGCCGATTGCGATGGGCCCTCTCGCGGGCACGACATCATAGCCACCGCCATCCTTCGCGACTGCGACCGTCGTCTTCGACCATTCCGGCAGGAACTTGCCGAGCGGATCATCCAGCACCAGCTTGCCTTCTTCCATCAACATCATGATGGCGACGCTGGTGAGCGCCTTGGTCTGAGATGCGATGCGGAAAATGTCGTCCTCTTCCATGCGGTCGCCCGCCTCGCGGTCGCGCCAGCCATAGGCCTCAGAGAAAACTTCGCGCCCATCCTGATGGATCATCACCACGGCGCCCGCCAGTTTGCCGTCGGCGACATACTGCTTCATCGTGGCGTCGAGCACTTGCAGGCGCGCCTGCGAGATGCCGTGTGGCGCATCGTTGATGATTGTCCCGTGCGCCAGTGGCGCCATGGGGGAGAGCCGCGTGGTCTCGTCGACCGAGATCATGCAACCTGTCAGCGCAGTCGCGCTGAGCGCCGCCAGAAGTGTCGCACGCAGGGCCATTCGGTCCTCCCGATCGTCTTGTTCGCATTTTAGGGGACGATGGCAGGCCGTGTGCGTCTTGGGAATAGGGAGTGGGCATTAGGGAGTAGGTGAGAAACCGGTCTAGCTTGAGCCTATTCCCCATTGCCCGCTCCCTATTCCCTTGTCACGCAACCCCACCTATCCAGCCACACATGACGGAACGCTTCGATTACATCATCGTGGGGGCGGGAACGGCGGGATGCCTTCTGGCCAACCGCCTGTCGAAGGATCCGCGCAATCATGTCTTATTGCTGGAAGCTGGCGGCAAGGACGACTGGATCTGGTTTCACATTCCGGTCGGCTACCTGTTCGCCATCGGCAATCCGCGTGCCGACTGGATGTTCCAGACCCAGCCGGTGCCGGGGCTCAATGGGCGCGCGTTGAACTATCCGCGGGGCAAGGTTCTCGGCGGTTCGTCGGCGATCAACGCGATGATCTACATGCGCGGGCAGGCAGCCGACTATGATGGCTGGCGGCAGCTTGGCCTTACCGGCTGGGGATGGGACGATGTGCTGCCGCACTTCCTGCGCCATGAAGATCACGTCGATGGCGGCGCGCATCACGCACAGGGCGGCGAGTGGCGGATCGAGCATCCGCGCATGCGCTGGAAAGTGCTCGACGCATTTGCCGATGCGGCGGAGAGCGCGGGCATCGCGAAGGTTAGCGATTTTAACACGGGCGACAATTCCGGCGTTGGCTATTTTCAGGTGAACCAGAAAGCCGGGAGCCGCTGGTCGACCGCGCGGGGATTTCTGAAGCCTGCGCTAGGCCGCGCTAATCTCAAGGTCGTTACGGGTGCGCTGGCCGAGCGGGTGATCATCGAGAACGGCGAGGCGACAGGCGTTGCCTGGTCTCGTCATGGCGGCAGCGAGCGCCATGTGTCGAAAGCCGATGGTTGCGTGATTTTGTCGTCCGGCGCCGTGCAGACGCCGAAGCTGATGGAGCTGTCGGGCATCGGCGATAGCGAGCGGCTGAAGGCGCTTGGCGTTGATGTTGCGCATCACAGTCCCGGCGTCGGCGAGAATTTGCAGGACCACCTGCAGTTGCGCCCGATCTACAAGGTCTCCGGCGTGCCGACGCTCAACGAGCAGTATGCCAACCTGATGCGCCGGCCGATCATGGCGGCGGACTATGCGTTGCGCCGCCGCGGACCGATGACGATGGCGCCCTCGCAGATGGGGGCGTTTGCAAAATCGAACGAACACCACGCGACCGCCAATGTGCAATTCCACGTGCAGCCGCTGGCCCTGCCGAAATTCGGGGAGGCGATGTATGCGTTTCCGGCAATCACGATCAGCGTATGCAATCTGCGTCCCGATAGCCGGGGCGCCATCCACGCAACCTCGCGCGATCCGAATGTGGCGCCTGAAATCCAGCCGAACTATCTGTCAGCGGAGAGTGATCGCATCACGGCGGTTGAATCGATCCGGCTGGTGCGCCGTATCGTGGATCAGCCTGCGCTGAAGCGCTTCTCACCGGAGGAGTTTGCACCGGGCGCGCACCTGCATTCCGACGCCGAGCTGGCAAAGGCCGCCGGTGATGTTGGCACGACGATTTTCCATCCGGTCGGCACGGCCAAGATGGGCGCGGCCAACGATACCGGCGCCGTCGTCGACGAGCGCCTGCGTGTGTGGGGCGTGGGCAGGCTGCGGGTGATCGATGCGTCCGTGATGCCGCGCATCGTGTCGGGCAATACAAATTCGCCTACGCTGATGATCGCCGAGAAGGGGGCTGACATGTTGCTGCAGGATAGTCGCGGCTAGCCTATCAGCCGTCGCGAAATCCACTATCGCGCGCGCGGAACCCTTCGTGGCTGTGCCCGTTTATCCCCCAAGCGCGGGGTCGCTAGCTCATGGAGATTCAAATGAACAGGGACACGATCAAGGGTTCGGTGAAGGAAGCTGCCGGCAAGGTGCAGAAAGAATTCGGCAAGGCGGTCGATTCGCCCAAGCACGTTGCCGAAGGCGCGGCCAAGGAGGCTGAAGGCAAAGGCCAGCGGGCTGTTGGCCACATCAAGGAAGCGGTGAAATCCGTCACCAAGAAGTAGGCCGCCTCGCGGCCCGATGACCACACAACGGCAAAAGGCCTGGAGCGATGCTCCGGGCCTTTTTGTTGTTTGTTACGCGGCGTTTCGGATCCGTGGCTTTGCTGTGAGCGCGGATATGTTCTAGCAGGGCCGCGTCAGTGGCGGAGCGTGGCGTGGAATCGGCGGCGGAAAAGGCAGGGGCATCGCCCGGCATGGCGCCCCGCCTGTCCGGCAACGCGCTCAACTGGGTCGCCTTGCTTGTGCTGGTGGTCGTCTGGGGCTCGACGTTTGCGGGCATCAGCATTGGCGTTGAGACAATCTCGCCTGCCTGGCTGGTGGCCGGCAGGCTTGTCAGTGGCGCTTTCTTCCTCGCGGCATGGATGATCGTCTGGCGGCTGCTAAATCCGCGGCCGCGCGGCGATGCCCGCCCAAAAATCTCACTCAAGGCGATCGGCTGGTTTGGCCTGATCGGCATCGGTGCAACGATGGCGCCGTTCGTTCTCTACGCGCACGCAGCCGAGTCCGTCGGTACCGCCGTGATGGCGATCTGCAATGGCGGCACGCCATTTGCGACCGTGCTGATGGCGCACCTGTTTCTCAACGACCGCCTGAGCGCGCGCCGGTTGATCGGTGTGCTGATGGGCTTTGCGGGTCTTGTCGTGCTGGTGCTGCCCGAGTTTCAGGAAGGCGGCGGAGCGAGCCTTGTCGGCATCCTGCTCGCCATCTTCGGCGCAGGGCTCTATGCCGTGGGCAACATCGCAACGCGCGTCGCGCCGCAGATCGAGCCGGTGCTGTCGGCCTTCATGATCGTTGCGATGGGCGGGGTCGCCGCGCTCGTCTACGCCGCGATCATGGAGCCGTTACCGGTCGGCGCCAGCCATGCTTCCATCATCGCCATGATCCTGCTCGGCGCCTTGCCGACAGCGTTCGCGATGTTCGTCTATGTGTGGCTGATCCGCAGGGCGGGGCCGGTGTTCGTCTCGTTCACAACCTACATGTCGCCGCTGTGGGCGACGGGGCTGGGCGTGCTGTTCCTGGGAGAGCAGCTGCTCTGGTCCATGGTCGGTGCGCTGGCGCTGATCCTCGCGGGCGTGGCGGTGGCCAACTGGCGGCGGCGTGCGAAGTCTTAATTGACGTGAAACCGGTTCGGGAGCATATCCGCCCCGGGCCAGTCGCCCCCAACGGCGACCAGCCCATCTGTAAGGATGGGAGAAAAACAGATGTCTACCGCTGCGAAACCCGCAGTGCGCCCTGCCAATAGGCCTGATAGGGCACACTTTTCTTCCGGCCCCTGCGCCAAGCGCCCAGGCTGGAGCCCCGACAATCTCAAGCTGGAATCGCTGGGCCGGTCGCACCGCTCCAAGCTCGGCAAGTCGCGCCTGAAGCTGGCGATCGACAAGACCCGCGCCATTCTCAAAATTCCCGCCGATTATCGCATCGGTATCATGCCGGGCTCCGACACGGGCGCCATCGAGGCGGCCTTCTGGTCCATGCTGGGCGCGCGCCCGGTCGATGTGTTCGCGTTTGAATCGTTTGGCGAAGACTGGGTGACCGACATCACCAAGCAGCTCAAGGTCGATGCCGTCACGCACAAGGCGGCCTACGGAAAACTTCCTGACCTGTCGAAGGCCCGCAAGGACGCGGATATTGTCTTCACGTGGAACGGCACGACGTCTGGCGTCAAAGTGCCGAACGGCGACTGGATCGCGGATGACCGCGAGGGCCTCACCTTCTGCGACGCGACCTCGGCGGTGTTTGCGATGCCGATCCCGTGGAGCAAGATCGATGTGCTGACCTACTCCTGGCAGAAAGTGCTGGGCGGCGAGGGCGCACACGGCATCCTGATCCTGTCGCCCCGCGCGATCGAGCGGCTGAAAACCTACACGCCGAAATGGCCGATGCCGAAACTCTTCCGCATGGCCAAGGGCGGTGAAGTCACCGAAGGCCTCTTCGAGGGCGAAACGATCAACACGCCGTCCATGCTGGCGACCGAAGACTATCTCGATGCGCTCGGCTGGGTCGAAGGCCTTGGCGGCGTCGACGCCACTGTCGCGCGCTCCAACGCCAACCTCGCTGTACTCGAAGCGTGGGTCGCGAAAGCCCCGTGGGTCGAATTCCTCGCGGCGGACAAGGCGACGCGCTCGAACACCTCCGTCACGCTTTCGATCACTGATCCGCGCGTTGCGAAGCTCGACGACAAGGGCCAGCAGGACTTCGTGAAGAAGTTCGTCGCGGCGCTGGAAAAGGAAAACGCGGCCTACGACATAGGCGGCTACAAGGCCGCCCCTCCGGGCCTGCGCATCTGGTGCGGCGCGACGGTGGAGGCGGCCGATCTCGAGAAGCTGACGGCGTGGCTCGACTGGGCTTTTGAAACGACGGTGGCGGAACTCAACTAGCTGTCATCCCGGCCGTAGCGAAGCCCATTCTTGTTTGAATAAGATTGGGCCGGGACCCATTCATCCAGTGTCGTACTGGCGCAATGGGTCCCGGATAGCCCTTCGGGCTTCCGGGATGACAACCGAGGAGGGCGATATGTTCGCTGAAACCAGCCACACCATCCGCGAATGGGGCGATGCTACGTTCGGCGAAGCGCGCGATCTTACCGCGCTTGTCGCGCGGGCACGCGGCGAGATGGATGAACTGGAGCAAGCCCTCCGCGCCGGCGACCATGCCGAAGCGGGCAGGGAGGCGGCGGATGTTGTCATCCTGTTGCATCGGCTCGTAGCTCTTCTCGGCATGGAGCTGTCCGAACAGGTCGACGCCAAGATGCAGGTCAACCGCGCAAGAAAATGGAAGGCCGCCGGTGACGGTACGGGCGGCCATATCTGACCGCGACACAACTTTTGAAATCAACGCGCCGGATGGCGCACGGAAATTCCAGGAGACCTCCCCATGACCAAAGTGAAAGTCCTGATCGCCGACGATCTCGCGCCCGGCGCGGCCGATATCTTCAAGAACCGCGGCATCGAGGTCGATTTTAAGGTCGGCCTCAAGAAGGACGAGTTGATCAAGATCATCGGCGAGTATGACGGCCTCGCTGTCCGCTCGGCATGCAAGGGCGGGCACAAAGCTGAAGGTGATCGGCCGCGCTGGCATCGGCGTCGACAACGTCGATGTGAAGGCCGCAACCGCCAAGGGCGTCATCGTGATGAACACACCTTTCGGCAACGCCATCACCACGGCGGAGCACGCCATCGCCATGATGTTCTCTGCCGCCCGCCAGATTCCCTCGGCCAGCCAGCGCACCATTGCGGGCGAATGGCCGAAGAAGGATTACATCGGCATCGAGCTGTACGCGAAAACGCTCGGCCTGATCGGCGCTGGCAATATCGGTTCCATCGTTGCCGACCGTGCGTTGGGCCTCAAGATGAAGGTGGTCGCGTATGATCCGTTCCTGACGGCGGAACGCGCCACACAACTCGGCGTCGAGAAGGTCGAGCTGGAGGAACTGCTCGCCCGCGCGGACGTCATCACGCTGCACACGCCGCTGACCGAGCAGACGAAGAACATCCTGTCGGCCGAAAACCTCGCCAAGACGAAGAAGGGCGTGATCCTCATCAACTGCGCCCGTGGCGGTCTGGCGGACGAAGCTGCTGTTCGCGCGGGCCTCGAGTCCGGACATATTGGCGCCGCCGCGTTCGACGTGTTCCTCGAAGAGCCCGCGAAAGCCAACGTGCTGTTCGGCGCGCCCAACTTCATCGCAACGCCGCACCTTGGCGCCTCCACCGTGGAAGCTCAGGACAATGTCGCCTTCCAGGTCGCCGAACAGATGGCGGATTATCTGCTGACTGGCGCCGTTTCCAACGCGCTGAACACGCCTTCGGTGACGGCAGAAGAAGCGCCCAAGCTGAAGCCGTTCGTGGCGCTGGCCGAAAAGCTTGGACAGTTCGCCGGGCAGGTTGCCGACGGCGGCCTTGCTGAAGTCGAGATCGAGTACGAAGGCCAGGTCGCTCAGCTTAACCGCAAGCCGCTCACTTCCGCGGCGCTGGCGGGTATGCTGCGTCCGTTCCTTGCCGAGGTGAACATGGTGTCCGCGCCGGCTATCCTGCAGGAGCGCGGCGGCTCGCTTAAGGAATCCACCAATGACGCCAGCCCAATCTATGACTCGCTGGTGCGCATCAAGGTGAAGGTCGACGGCAAGTGGCGCTCGGTCGCCGGCGCCATCGTCGGCGGCAAGCCGCGCGTTGTGGAAGTGAAAGGCATGGCGCTGGAAGCGGATTTCCAGCCCTACATGCTGTTCATCAACAACTCCGACAAGCCGGGTTTCATCGGCGCCATGGCCGGCCTGCTGGGCGATGCGAAGGTCAACATCGCGACGTTCAACCTCGGCCGCGAAGCTGCCGGGGGCGACGCCATCGCCATCGTCGGCATCGACCAGGACGTTCCGGCCAAGACGCTGGACGCCATCGAGAAGCTGCCGCAGGTCCGGTACGTGAAAGTGCTGAAGTTCTGATCAGACTGAACAGTTGGAATTGCGCGGCGGTGCAGCTAGCCTCGGCCGGATGAACCGCCGCGTTTTCATTGCCGGACTGGCTGCAACGCCGCTTGTTGCGCAGGCGCAGACGGCGCCTGCCGGTGCTGCGCCGCTTGTCTACTATGCGGGGCAGGCGGGACGGCTTACCAGCGACCGCGACAGGCTGGGCGGCAATCCGTTTGCCTCTGCCTTGTGCGAAGTCCTGCCTGAATTGCCGCTGACGATCGAGACGTTTGGCGCACGGATGGCGCTGGCCAATTCGCTGCACAGCCGCGGGTGGCAGAACATCCAGATGCCGCGCAAGCTGCCCGATCCGAAATGGAAGCTTGGCGCCGAGGGGCAGAGCCGGTGCGCGCTTGTGCTGATCAATGCCGATTATTCGAAGTCCGACGCCTATTCGCTTCCCGGAGCGAAGTTCGATGCGCGACGTGTGCCTGAGGCGCTGCGGGCTGCAGGGTTTGAAACCACGGTCGCGCTCGATGCCGGTATCGATGGCGCGCGCGCGGCGATGGCGGCGTTCGCGCGGGCGTCTGCCACGGCCGATGTCTCGCTGATCTATGTCGGCGGCCATGGCCTGCAGCGCAAGCGCACGGTCTACTGGATGATGGGCGATTATCCCGAACGCGACTCGAAATGGCTGCCGACTCACGCCATCTCCCTCGACGAGATCGCAACTGCAGGCGCCGCGCGGCAGGCAAACCTCGTGCTCTACGCCAGCTGTCGTGATGACCCGTTCCAGGGAAAGTGAGTGACCGCGATGGACGCAGACAGCGCGCAGCAGTTCGCCCGTGAATGGGTGAAGGCGTGGAACGACCACGACCTTGACGCCATCCTCGCCCACTATGCCGAGGATGTCGTGTTCCACTCACCGCGCATTCGCATGGTGACGGGCCGCGATATCGATTCCGTCTCGGGCAAGACGGCGCTGCGCAGCTATTGGGGCGCGGCGCTGGAGCAGGCGCGCGATCTCTATTTCGAGATCGATCAGGTGCTCACCGGGTCAGACGCGCTCACCATCGTCTACACCAATCATCGGCAACAGACGGTGGCCGAGACGTTTGTGATTGGCGCGGGCGGCAAGGTTGTCAGGTCAATCGCCGCATACGCCTAGGCGCCAGGCGGGCGCAGTTTCGATCCATAAATTGCGCTTTCCATGCCGATGACCAGCGCGAGACCGGGCGCCATCACCGAACAGCACTGCGCGAGAACCTTCGCCGCCGTCCACGCTGTGAGGGCCTGATACGACGATTCAGATGCCGCAAAGCCTTGGCTCTTCGTGATCTTGCTGATTTCGCCAGTCAGGCATGCCACAGCCACAGGCATCACACGCGCCAGCAGCACGCCGGCCGGCGCGGCGGGCCTGTGATCATCCGGCGTTGTCGGCATGCCTTCGAGCGGGCCCCCCATGCGCTCCGTCACTCTACGAAACAGCTCGCCCACCTCTGGCAGGTCGGCTTCGGCAAGGCCGTGGCCGATGGCCGTGCCGGCCAGATTGTTCCACACGCAGAACCTGGCTTGCTCGGGATCGCTCGACATCAGGCGATTGTTGATCGCGTCGCCATACAGCATCTCGCGCCCGTCCTTCAGCGTCACCATGTGCAGCTGAAGCGGCTCGCCCGAAAGCGTCTTCGGGTCCGCCAGGAGCGAACGCTGCGCGCCCCATCCGGCCAGCACACCGGCAGCGGCCATGAATGTCTCGGCATGCAGCCGCCCATCGCCGCCGACGAGCGGCTGGCCGAGATTCTGTACGAGATGACCGGCCGCGAAGTTGCAGCCGATTTCGTCGGGCCATCCGGCCCATGGCAGTGGCAGTTGTTCAGTGTTGCCCATGCGTATCCCCGGCTTGCGTCTTTCAGATTAGCGCGATGGATTTCCGCCGTCGCATGAAAAAGCCTGTTGACCCTCACGCGCCGTGAGGGTGCATGAAAGCGGCATGAAGGAACTCACGGTCAAGCAACTGGCGGCGATCTCGGGCGTGACGGTGCGCACGCTGCACCATTACGACGAGATCGGCCTTCTGAGCCCCGCCCACATCGGCGCCAATGGCTATCGTTATTATGGCCGCGCCGAGATGCTGCGTCTGCAGCGCATCCTGTTCCATCGCGAGCTTGGCGTGCCCCTTGGGGAGATCGCTGGGCTGCTGGAGCTGGAAGGCGCCGATCAGGTCGGCGTGCTGTTGCGCCACCGGGAGAAGTTGGCGGCGGAGCGTGAGCGCTTCCGCATTCTCATCGAAACCATCGACCGCACGGTCGCAGATATCAAAGGGGACACTCCCATGCCGAACGCTGATCTCTACAAGGGCTTCTCCGCAGAGAAGCAGGCCGCCTACGAAGCCTGGCTGATCGAACGCTATGGCGATCCAATGAAGGACGACATCGCGCGCTCGCAAAAGGCGAGAGCGAAGATGAGCGAGGCCGAACAGCAGGCGGTGATGGAGCAGCTCCGCGACATCGAAACCGCTCTGGCTGAGGGCATGAGGCGCGGCATTGATCCCACAGCCGAGCCAGTCGATCGCCTGGTCCAGCGTCACCGCGCGTGGGTCGCCGCCGCGTGGGACAAGCCGTGCCCGCCGGGGGCTTATTTGGGCCTTGCCGATCTCTACCGGTCCCATCCGGATTTCGTGAAACGCTACGAGACCATCGCCCTGGGCTTCACCGATTTTCTGGTGACCGCCATGAAGGCGCACGCCGCGAAGGCCTGATTGCAAGACGTAGCCCAACCCACTGGTGTCATTCCGGACGCACGCGGCAGCGTGCGAGCCGGAACCCAGAGACGGTACGCACCGATGACTGCAGCCCCTGGGTTCCGGCTCTCCGCTTCGCTACGGCCGGAATGACACTGTGGGTGAGGCAAGGCGCGTAGAAGAGCGCACGCTAGCGCTTGGTCCGCCGCGGCGCACGCGCGCGGGCGGCTGCGGCGAGTTTTAGCGGACCTGATTTCGCCTTTGCCTTCTTCACCGGCGCAGGCGTTGCAGCCTTCGCAGGCTTCTTCGCCGCGCGCGCTTTCACGCTACGCGGCTTTGCGGTCGCGGCAGCGCTGCGGCCCATCTCGTCGTCCCAGTGGCGGCGGCACAGTGAGACGTACATAGACTTCTCGATGCCGACCTGATCCCCGCTGGTCAGGGTCCGTCCGTCAGCGCTGCGGCGCACAACCATCGTTGCCTTGCGGCCGCAATGGCAGATCGTGCGGATCTCGCGCAGGTTGTCGGCAATCGCCAGAAGCTCGGATGAGCCCTCGAACAGCTCGCCCCGGAAATCGGTGCGCAGGCCGAAGCACAGCACTGGAATGTCTAGCCGGTCCGCCACGCGCGCGAGTTGCCAGACCTGTTGCCGGGTCAGGAATTGCGCTTCGTCGACGAAGACGCAGTTGAGCTTCTTGCGTTTGTGCTCGCGCGAAATCCACACGCACAGATCGTCCGTGGATGAATAGAGGCAGGCATCCGCATTGATGCCGATGCGCGAGGTGATGCGTCCCGCATCCGTCTTTGAATACAGCGAGGACGTGAACAGCATCGTGCGCATGCCGCGCTCGTTGTAGTTCCACGACGCCTGCAGCAGCAGGGTCGACTTGCCCGCGTTCATCGCGGCGTAGGAGAAATACAGCTTCGACATGGCCGGGTATTTCTGCCTCGCCGGATGGCGCTGCGCCAGCCCTTCGCGCCGCAATGCTGGTGAAAGCTTGTGCTGCGAGCGCCTCGCGCGGACGCCTGCGCGTCATCACCAGCGCCATCGCCGCGATAATGCAGAGGATTCCGGCCGCCTCCGCCGCCACAAGCGCGGCAAAGAACGTCACGGACACGACTACCCAGCCGTAGTGCACGCCGATACGCGCGAAAAACCGCGTTATCGCGTCACCTGAAGGAGCCAGTGAGGTCGGCGCCGCGCCCAGTTCGTTCTGCGCCATCGCGATTGATCCCGCGTCAGGCCTTGCCACGTTATATGAGAGAGATCATATAATGCGCAACCGGCTAGGCTTCAGGTTTTATGACGTGTATCATGAGAAGCGCTGGAAGCTGGAAGGGCGCCTGAAAGTCTGCGATGGCCCGCTATTCGCCCGATCACAAGGAAAAGACCCGCAACGCCATCATCGAGGCGTCGGCCGCGCGCATGCGTGTGGGCGGTCTCGATGCGGTGGGTGTTGCGGGCATCATGGCCGAATGCGGTCTGACGCATGGCGGCTTCTACGCGCACTTTGCATCACGTGAGGCGTTGCTGGTCGCCGCGATCGAGCGGTTGTTCGACAAGGCCATCGACGGCATTGCGCGCTCGCAAGAGAAGTATGGCGAGACGGCGCTGTCGCGCTATGTCGATTTCTATCTCTCGCCGCGCCATCGCGACGATCTTGCCATCGGCTGTCCCATACCCGTTCTGGCAGCCGACATCAGCCGGGCTGGCGGCGAGGTGAAGCTCGCGTTCGACAAGGGGCTCGACCGTCTGGCGGATCAACTCGGCCAGGCGATGCCGCAGGCAGCATCCAGAAGCGCGGCCAAGAAGGCGGCCCTCGCCCTGCTTGGCGAGATGGCCGGCGTGCTTGGTCTCTCCCGCGCGATGGGCGACCAGAAACAGTCCGCCGAACTTCTCTCTGGCAAGCGCAAGGCGCTCGCGATCTAGCTCACGGCCCCGCCGGGCTGTTGTGCAGCGCGCGGGAATTGTCGTCCTCACGCACGCGCTGGGCATCCGTGGCGACGGGGCATGCGGATGAAGGCCGGGCAAAGGCCGGATTGGTGATGAAGCCCTGATCGGTCAGCGCATCAAGGAACGCTGCAAGATCTGCCATCTCCGCGTCGCTGATCGTCTGCTTCAGCCGGGGATCGCTTGTGCCCGCATCGGCATAGTGATGCAGGATCGCATCGCGCAGCGTCGCGATTTCGCCATCGTGCATGTAGGGGGCCGACAGCGCCACATTGCGCAGGCCCGGCGTACGGAAACGCCCCGCATCCTCGGGCTTCTGCGTGATACGCGCGAGGCCGGAATCCTTCCCTTCGGCGGGACGAGCAAGACGATGGAAAGCATCTGCCGGCTTGCGGTCAGGCAGGGCGGCGTCAGTGAAGTGAGGGCCGGCGTGGCAGCTGGCGCATTGCTTTGCTCCGAACAGCGCCGCGCCGCGTCGCTGCTGGGCGGACAGCGCGGTGGCGCCGCCGCGCATCCATCGGTCGTAAGGCGCATCAAGCGAGACCAGCGTGCGCTGGAAGGCCGCCAGCGCCAGCGTGATCGTGTGCATGTCGATCTTGCCGCCAAGTTCCGGAAACGCAGCGCGGAAGAGGTCCGGATAGCATGACTGGTCGGCGAGCCGTTGCGGCAGCGCGCCTTCGGGTTTTCCGCCGAAGCCCATCTCGACCGGCACGAAGCCTTCGATCGGGATCAGCGCCTGATGTTCCAGCGTGTCGACATGCGGCCCGCCCCAGGTCAGCGAGTTGAGCCACGCGACATTGGCCAGCGTCTGGATATTCCGCTCGCCGGGGCTGTCATCGAAGCCCGGCCGTGTCTTGTTGGGATCGGTGAAGCCGCGCTTCTGCTCGTGACACGTCGCGCAGCTCATCGCGCCATCCCACGACAGGTCGCCATCGTAGAACAGGCGGCGGCCAAGCTCGATCTTCATGGGCGTGGGGAGATTGTCGGCCGGGTGAGGCGGGGCGAGATCAGCAGCGGGCCATTGCGCGCCGGCGGGCGCCACTGTGCTGGCGCAGGCCACGAGGGCCGTGATCAACGCGCTGCCCAGCGTGCCGGCGATCAGCCTTGAATTGGCGCGGTTAGTCTTCAGGGCTGTTTCGCCACCAGAAGCTTCGCCGTCTCGGCGCCGCTGCCCGAGATCTGCAGCACATGCTGTCCGGCCTTCAGCGGGTAGACCACCATCTTGCGGATCGTCGTGCATTCCGGACCGTGCCCAAAGCTCAGCGGTTCAAGCGCTTTGCCATCCTCAAGCACATCGATCCACGCGGCGGTGCTCAGCGCAACCGTGTAATTGCCCGCTTGCGGAACCGTGAACGCGAAGAGGCCGGAATACGACACCGACCCGCCTGGCTTCTCGGGCGCCACGGGCATGTAGATGCTGGTCGTCCGGCCAAGCGCGGCGGCATAACCCTTTCCGACCATCACGAGCGTGTCGCCGAGTTCAGCGGCCTTGCCGGCAGTCTCGAGCGGTGCGCCGCCGTTCCAGTCTTCGAGGCCCGCTGGCAGGGTCGAGTCCATCGTGGCGCAGGCAGGCGCTGTGTGGTCGTGCTGCTGGGCAAAAGCCGGCGGCGCGCAGGCGACGGCAAGAGCGACAAGGATCAGGCGCATGAGAGGCTCCGAACGTTATGTTCGTTCGTATATAACGCTTTGCGCGCCGACGAAAGCGCCAGATGCAACGCAGCAAGCACGCGCTCGTCCTTCGACGGACGCACGCTTTGCGTGCTGCTCAGGATGAGCGCTTTGCGGCGAGCTGGGGGATAGCGCTCATGGTGAGCAGGCGGCAAAGCCGCCGTCCGTCGAACCACGAGCGCGTGCTCACGCCCCGGCCATCAGTGCGCCGCGCACGCGGTCGCGATACCTGATGCACGCCGCGATGTAGCGGCGGTACATCTCCACATCCACTTCCTCGCTCTCGACGCAGGGAAGCAGCATGTCGCCATCGGATTTGAAATTGCCGTCCCACTCCATCAGCGCATCGTCGCTCATGGCCGGGTTATAGGCCCGCAGCTTCGCATCCGGCATGCCGTCGAAATAGGCGCACAGGTTGATGCCCGCCTCCGTGCGCGGCTCGAACGGCGGCTCGTCCTCAAAATTCCACTTGGGTTCGGTCATCAGCGTCAGCCGTTCTGCACCCAGCCATGATAGTCGTTGTCGCGCAGGCCGCCGCGATCTAGGTACGCAGTCTTGATGCGCGTCAGCGCATCGGCGGGCAGGGCGTTGCGCTGGGCGTTGACGTCCACGCCATAAAGCTTCGCAGCATTGAGCCCGAAGATCTTGGCGCGCACATCGTCGGTGATCTTCGCATAGCCATGCTTGTCGCAAAGCTCGTCGCGGATCTGGAAGCGCTTGAACGCCTCGATGCCCCATTGCGGCGATCCCCACCACAGGCAGTCCGTGCCCCACACGACGTGGTCTGCGCCATAGGTCTTGATGTTGAGGCCCATGCCGTGTTCGCACATCATGGGGTCCTGGATCGCCAGCGTGTTGAAGAACGACCCGATCTCCGGATAGACGTTGTTGATCTTCGGGTTGCGGCGTTTGATGTCCATCAGGATCTTGTGCCACAGGAAGTCGCCCGTCTCCGGGTTGTACTCGTTCATCTCCTTCCAGTTCTCGCCATCCGTCGCGCCGTGCTTCAGCGCGGAGTGGTAGATCACGAAGTTGAAGTCCGGATTGCGCAGCGCCGCCGCCTCGATGTCTTTCGGATTGGCAAGGTGGCCCAGCGTGCGCGACTGGTAGGAATAACCCTTGTGCACCGACATCAGCTTGAGGCCGCGCTTGCGCGATTCCTCGATGAACCACTGCGCGTTGTCGTCATCCACCTGGAAGCCGTTGCCTGTGCGCGCCGGGTCGGTGTGGCAATACCACTTCCACGAGTTGATCTTGTACTTGTTGATCTCGCGATCCATCTGCTCGAGCGTGGCGACCTTGTCGATCGTGTTGGTCGCGGCGTTCCAGTAGTGGTTGGGCGCCAGGTTGCCCTGGCTCAGCGCGCGCTGCGATCCGGCCATGGCGTTCAGCTCGTCCCGCGACTGCGCCATCAGCCAGCTCGGCAGGATCGCGCCGCGCGGCGTGCGCTCCGCCCCTTCCAGCACGCGGCCATCGGCGGCGCGCTGCTCTTCCTTGCCCGGCACGCCGGAGATCACGACCATCGCCGTTTCGGAATCGAGGAACATCTCCTTGGTGAAGGTGCGGAAGGAATAGCTTTCCACATCGTCCTTCAGGCTGAAGCCCATGTTCCGCGCCGTTTCGGAATTGCGGAAGTTGAGCGCGATGCCGTTGGAATAATGTGCCTGCACGTCGATGATGAAAAACTTGCCCTTCTGGCCGTTGGCTTTCACCACTTCGGTGTCGCGCGGCTCGAACTGCTCGTCCTCGCCCACCTCGAACGTGTTGCCGCCATGCACGCAGTTGGAGGCGAGCAGGGCGGTGCACAGGCCCATCGAGGAAGCCATGTAGGCGCGGCGGCTCATGTTCAGCTTCTTCGCATTCGCCGTGCCCCATTCCATGATGAGGTTCTCGACCTGCTTCTGCTTGCGCGTCTGCGGGCGAGGAATGAACTCTTCGTTGGACACCACCTGCGTCGGGATGGGCGAGTCCACGCCCAAATTCCGGTCACGCTCGCCCTTGCGAATCCACATGGCAGTCTCCCTTACGCGCGGCGCCACTCTTGATTTCGGCGGGCCTGTCTGTCGTTACGTCATGAGATACTGTGCACAGATCGGCCGTAAAGGGAATTACGGTGACAGCCTCGTTACCGGCCATGTTACAGGCCGATCAGCTTGGATCTGCGCGGCCTTGAATCTGTGCGACAAGGGGAAGGCGACATGAAGGGCGTTACAGTCATCGATCACCCGCTGGTGCAGCACAAGCTGACGCTGATGCGCGACAAGACCACATCCACCGCCGGCTTCCGCACGCTGCTGCGCGAGATCGCGACACTGCTCTGCTATGAAGTGACGCGCGACATCGAACTGGAAACAGTCGCCATCGAAACGCCGATGGGCCCGATGGATGCGCCGATCATCAAGGGCAAGAAGCTGGTCTTCGCGTCCATCCTGCGCGCGGGCAACGGCCTGCTCGATGGCATGCTCGATCTGGTGCCTGCGGCGCGCGTCGCGCACATCGGCATGTATCGTGACCACGATACGCTTGAGCCCATCGAGTACTATTTCAAGGCGCCGGGCGAGCTTGAAAACCGCCTCGTCATCGTGGTTGATCCCATGCTGGCGACAGGCAATTCCGCGATGGTCGCGATCGATCGCCTGAAGCGGCGGGGGGCAAACCGCATCCGCTACCTGTGCCTGCTGGCCGCCCCCGAAGGCATCGCCAAGTTCACGGCCGCCCACCCGGACGTGGCCGTCTTCACGGCGGCAATCGACAGCCACCTCAATGAAAAGGGCTATATTGTTCCCGGTCTGGGTGACGCAGGTGACCGGATGTTTGGAACGAAGTAGACCAGCGCCATGAGCGATCTCCCTTTCTGGAAAACCAAGACACTGCCCGAGATGACCGAGACGGAGTGGGAATCCCTCTGCGACGGCTGCGGGAAGTGCTGTCTCGTGAAGCTCGAGGACGAGGAAACCAACGACCTCTACGTCACGCGCCTGCACTGCAAGCTGTTCGACACAAAGACCTGCCAGTGCAGCGACTATCCCAACCGCAAGCAGTACGTGCCGATCTGCGTGAAGCTCACGCCCGAGATCGTCGCCACCGTCGACTGGCTGCCTCAGACATGCGCCTACCGCCTCGTCCACGAAGGCAAGGACCTTTACGACTGGCACCACCTGATCAGCGGCGATCGCAAGGCGATCCACCGCGCCGGCTTCTCCTGCCGCAACAAGACGCGCACCGAAGAAGGCGTCGATGACGAAGACGCATTCGACTACGTCATCGACTGGTTCAACGGCCCGCCCAGGCAGCGCCTGAAGATCAACCGGAAGTAGACGCCCGCTACTGCGCGCCACCCCCAGCCGTCGGAACCGGGAACCCACGATCCCGCAGCAGCGCATCCGGCGTCGCATCGCGGCCACGGAAGGCGCGATAGGCATCGCCCGGATCGGTCGCGTTGCGCACGGTGAACAGGTTGGAGACCATGCTCGCGGCCAACTTCTTGTCATAGAGCCCGCCGGGCGCCTCGCGGAATGCTTCGGCCGCATCCGCCGTCAGCACCTCGGCCCACAGATAGCCGTAGTAACCAGCTGCATATCCCTCGCTGGAGAACACATGCCCGAACTGCGTCGAGCGGTGACGCATCGGGATTTCCTTCGGCATGCCGAGTTTGGCGAGCTCGTCCTTCTCGAAGGCGCGCGGATCGAGGTTCGTCGGATCAACTGTGTGATAGCGCATGTCCATGATCGCCGAGCCGAGGAATTCCACGGTTTCGAAGCCCTGGTTGAACGTGTCGGCCTTGTTGATCTTGTCGATCTGAACCGCGCCGGATGCGGGTCGAGCTTCAGGTCCGCTTAGTTGTCATAGCAACGCATCATGTCCTCCGGAAATCTGGAGGGCAGACCTTAGCGACAATCGATAAGCTGACTAGACCAGCTCACCCGAAAGTGCGCGCGTCCGGACAGATTTTTGCCCTGTGAAACTTGTGTGATGAAATCAGTCCGCGATCGAACGCTGGCTGTCATAGGCCCTGCGGGCAATGTCCTGCAGCTCCAACTCCAGACCTTGCGTCAGCCTGGCCAGAGTTTCGCGTTCGGGATTTCGCCCGCCATCGAACAGGTTCAACGGATCGCGTGGCGCTGCATCGACGCTGGCAGATGCGAGGGCAGGGCCACCCTCGACATCGAGCAGGTGAGCTTCGCCCGTCGCGCGGCCATCCTTGTCGAATTCGGATTGCATCGTCGCAAAGAGGTCGGACCACCAGCTTCCATCGGAGGCGTAGTGGTTCTGTCCGTCATGCGTGGCGTAGAGCACGACGTGGCTGAAGCCCCAGCGCGCAGCCGCCTGCCGCGCAACCATGGCGCAGTTCGGCCCGCCTTCGACATGCACGAGATTGGCGCCCATCATGTCCGATGGCTGGATCGGCGTCAGCCGCTCGATCAGCCCGCCCAGCCGCAGCTGCATCTGCGACCAATAGGTCTGCTCGTCGTGACGGATCTGCAAGAAGCCCGCATTGCCCACGCGCATGCACGCGATGCGCATCGGGAAGCGCACGCCGGGCGCGGCCAAGGCCTGCGGCGCCAGCACGAGCCCGCCAACACCCCAAGCTCCAACACTGAGGGCGGCAAGGCGCAGCGCGGCGCGGCGCGTCAGAAAAGGCTGGGAAACCGTCATGCGGACAAGGTCGGGCGGGTTGGTTTCCGGGGCATTAACTTCCCTCTGTTCTCAATCCGTTCGACCTGCGATTCTGCCGGAATGGGCCACATGATTCGGATACTCGGCGTCGACCCGGGCCTCAGGCACACCGGCTGGGGCATCATCACCGCCGATGGGCCGCGCCTGTCGTGGGTGGCGCATGGCGTCATCAATCCTGACCCGAAAGCCGATCTCGCGGAGCGCCTCGGCATGCTGTGCGAAGGCCTGCGCGCCGTCATCCACGAGCATGATCCGCAGGAAGCCGCAGTCGAGGAGACGTTCGTCAACATCAACCCGAAATCGACACTGCTGCTCGGCCAGGCGCGCGGCGCCACGCTGGCGACGCTGGCGGCGGCGCGGCTCAAGGTCAACGAATACGCCACGCGCAAGGTGAAGCTCTCAGTCGTCGGCACGGGCGGGGCAGACAAGACGCAGGTCGCCTTCATGGTGCGCCGGCTGCTTCCCAAGGCTGGCGAGGTTTCGGCTGATGCGGCGGATGCGCTCGCCGTCGCTATCTGCGGCGCACACCATCGCACGGCTCCAGGCCTGAGGCGCCCCGCATGATTGGAAGACTCAAAGGCACAATCGCCGCCGTGGGCGAGGGACAGGCGCTGATCGACGTGCAGGGCGTCGGTTATCTGGTTCACGCCGGCTCGCGCACGCTGGGCAAGCTTACAGTTGGCGAAGCCGCCGAGCTTTTCGTCGAGACCCAGATGTCGGAAAGCGCAATCCGCCTGTTCGGCTTCGTGACGGGCGAGGAGCGCGCCTGGTTCGCTCGTCTGCAGGATGCACCCGGCGTCGGCGCGAAGATCGCGCTGGCGCTTCTCGATACGCTGTCCCTGCCTCAGCTGATGGATGCTATCGCGCTCAACGACACCGGCGCGATCAGCCGCGCCAATGGCGTCGGCAAGAAGCTGGCCGAACGCATCGTCACCGAGTTCAAGGGCAAGCCTCCACCACAGGGACTTTTCGCGTCAAGCTTTGCCGCGGCGACGACACCTGTAACCGCAGCCATGAGCGGCGCACGCGCCGCGGCTGCATCCGCGCTGGTCAATCTCGGCTACACGCAGGCCGACGCCTCGCGCGCCGTTGCACAAGCTGCGCGGGACGCGGGAGATGGCGCGACGGAGTCTGTGCTGATCCGGGCCGCACTCAAGGCGCTGGCGCCGGCAAACTAGAGCACTTCCGCGCCGACGTGGAGCACAAGGCCGACGAGGCCGCCGATGATCGTGCCGTTCAGGCGGATATACTGCAGGTCGCGTCCGACATTCATTTCAAGCTTGTCGACGATGGTCTGCGAATCCCATTTTCGGATGGTCTCGGACACGAGCTTCGCTACATCTTCCCCATGGCGCGCCGCAAGCTCCACCAGCAACGCCTTCAGGCGCGTGTTGAGCGCCGCGCGCACTTTCGGCTCCCGTATCAGCCCTTCACCCAGGTTGGTCAGCGCCGTCTGCATCCAGTTGCGCAGGCGGCCGTTCGGGCTGTTGCAGTCAAGGCGCAGCGCGTCCTTGAAAGCGACCCAGCCCGCTTCAACGGCGTTGGTGACGGTTGGGTGCGCGGCTGCATCCTGTATCCACGTTCCGACGCGCGCCTGCAGTTCGGGGTCGCGGCGCAGATTGTCCGCAAACTCCGCCACCATCTCGTTTAGCCTGTCGCGCAACGGATGGTCGCGATTGGCCGCAACCTCGTAGAGCAGATCGCTGATCGCGTTGATCACCGAATCCGCAACCTTGCGGTCGGCGCTGACGAAGCGCATCAGCCATCCGGAGCGATCACGGATGCGGTCGCGGATCAGCGCCTGGTTTTCTTCCAGCAGGCGATAGCCCTGCTTCAGCAGCGCATCGAGAATGGCCTGGTGCCGCCCCTGTTCGGCCAGCGCCTCCAGCACGGAGCCAAAAGCCGGCGCAAGGCTTGCGCCCTCAGCGGCGACGGCGGCCTGCTGGCGCAGAAAGTCGGCGACGGTTTCATCGTCAAGCGCATCGAGCAGGGCAGGCACGGCGGATACGAGGCCGCCCGCCAGCGCGGTCGACTGCGCCGGTTCGGCCAGCCACTTGCCCAGTGTCGCCGACAGATCCTTGTCCTTCACGCGCTCGGCCACGAGATCCGGCTTCAGGAAGTTGTCCGCAATGAAGCGCCCCACGGCTTCGGCGATGCGGTCCTGGTTTTTCGGGATCACGGCAGTGTGCGGAATGGGGATGCCGAGCGGATGGCGGAAGATCGCGGTGACCGCGAACCAGTCGGCCAACCCACCCACCATCGCAGCTTCGGCAAACGCGCGCACGAAGCGCCAGTGGATATCCCAGTCCTGTCCCGGCGGTTCCCACATGTGTGAGAACACGAACAGCACCATGATCAGCCCGAGCAGGCCGTTGGCCAGCCTGCGCATGTGATTGAGGCGGGCGGGGCCGCTATCCTCGACCGAACGGGATTTGCCCTTCCCGGTCATCGTGTCGCGGTCGTCAAGCTAGGCGTTGGTTTCATAAGCCATGGTATAGCGTTGCCTGCGCTGCGGGCTATGCCGCATTAACGCCCCGGCGCGTATTTGGATCAGGGATTGGGGAGGCTTCACGGTGACGACAGAGGAAGTGATCGGCGCCGGCGCCGCTATCCTTACGACATCGTCCTTCCTGCCGCAGGCCATCAAGGTGGTGCGCACGCGCGACACGGAAGCGATCTCGCTGACCATGTATGTGCTGTTCACGGCGGGCATCACGTTGTGGGGAATCTACGGCGTGATGACGTGGCAATGGTCAATCATCATCGCCAACGGCGTAACGGTTGTTCTGGCGGCGACGATCCTGACGATGAAGGTCTTGGCCGTGCTCGCGGCTGGCCGAAAACCCGGCGCGCCTTCCCCGAATTAACACTGCGTTGTTCTTCAACTGTTCCTTTCGTCCGCGAACGGCGCCACAAGCAGGTCAATGACGCGAGACGGAGACATCACAGACCCCGAGCGCCAACCCGGCGAGGCGATGGACCGCGCCCTGCGGCCAACGGCGTTTGACGATTTCACGGGGCAGGCGGCCGCCAAGGCCAATCTCAAAGTCTTCGTTTCCGCCGCCCGCAATCGCGGCGATGCGCTTGACCATGTGCTGCTCTCCGGCCCGCCGGGCCTCGGCAAGACCACGCTGGCCCAGATCCTAAGCCGCGAGATGGGCGTCGGCTTCCGCTCGACGTCCGGCCCGGTCATCGCCAAGGCGGGAGACCTTGCCGCCCTACTCACCAATCTCGAACCGCGCGATGTGCTGTTCATTGACGAGATCCATCGGCTTCCCGCGCACGTCGAGGAAATCCTCTATCCCGCGATGGAGGATCACACGCTTGATCTCATCATCGGCGAGGGGCCCTCCGCCCGCTCGGTGAAGATCGACCTGCCTGCCTTCACACTGATTGGCGCCACCACACGCGCAGGCCTGCTGTCCACGCCGCTGCGCGACCGCTTCGGCATCCCGATCCGGCTGGAGTTCTACACGCGGGAGGAACTCGGCTCGATCCTGCGCCGCGCCGGCATGAAGCTCGGGGCCAACATCACGCAGGATGGCGCGGAGGAAATCGCCGGCCGCTCGCGCGGCACGCCGCGTATCGCCGTGCGCCTGCTGCGCCGCGTGCGCGATTTCTGCGAGGCCGATGGCGTGAAGATCGACCGCAAGGGCGCCAGCAACGCGCTCGCCCGCCTCGAGGTCGACGAAGATGGCCTCGACGCGCTCGACCGCCGCTACCTTCAGGCGCTGGTGAAAACGTATTCGGGCGGCCCCGTCGGCGCCGATACGCTGGCGGCGGCGCTGTCCGAAGCGCGCGATGCGATCGAGGAAGTGATCGAACCCTACCTCATGCAGCAGGGTTTCGTCGCCCGCACGCCGCGTGGCCGCGTCGCCACGCCAAAGGCGTGGGAACGTGTCGGCCTCAAGCCACCCACCACTTTCCAGACGCCGCTGTTCGAGGAAGAACGCGAGGAGTAGCGCCCCTCGCCTTGCTTGACCCGGTATCAGCTCCGGCTAAGGGTGGCCCCAACAAGAAACGCCTCGGGAGGAAGAAATGATCCACGCACGCGCAGTTGGCGCACTCATGCTGGCCGGCCTGCTGCCGGGTTGTGTCATGGTGCATGCGCGCGAGATCGTTGAAGCGCCTGCGGCCAGCGTTGCGCCTGCAGCGCCCGTGGCCGCCGCCGCGCCGGCGCCACCTGCGGCCCCTGCGCCGGCCGCAGCCCCTGCTGGCCCGCCGCCGCTGCAGGTTCCGGACTTCAGCTATGTCACCATCCCGATGGAGATCACGGTCAACAAGCCGGTGAAGGACGTCTGGGCGCGCATCGGCAAGTATTGCGACATCGCCGAATGGTTCCGCATCGCGGCGGGTTGCACGATCACATCCGGCAAGGATGGCGAGGTTGGCTCCGTGCGTTCAGTCGGCGCGGAAATCCTCGTCGCGAAGACCGAGTACTCCTACGCCTACACTCAGCCGGTGCGTGAGGGCAGGCCGTACAATCTCTATCACGGCAATCTCGAAGCCCGCGCGATCGACGCCAACACGACGAAGCTGCTTTACACGCTGGTTTACGATCTCTCGCTCGTGCCGGGCGACGAGGCCGCGAAGGCCGCAGACGTGGAACGCCGCCGCGTCGCCTTCACCGGCGCGCTCGCCAACATGAAAATCCTCGCCGAGGGCGGCACGCTGCCACCGCGTCCCTAGGACCAGTTATTCGCCTCGCATCATGGGCCTGAACACGGGCGTCGCCGTGTAACGCTGCATCTGCGTCTCGATCTGGTCGCGCAAGTGACCGGACGGCGTGGTCCGCGCGCGGGTCAGCGATGCGATATCCGGATCGAACGGCTTGCCTGCCACCTCGAAGGCCGCCGCGGACCATGCGATGCCACGCTGAAGCACCCGGCTCGGCGCATCTATGCCAAGCCGCGTCAGCCAGCGCGCAATCTCCTTGCTTTGGGCTCGCTGCGCTGCTTCCAGCATGGCGAGCACGGCTACCTCATCCCACGTGACGCCCCGCACGCACAGCCAGCCAAGCGTGAGCTTGCGTTGGCTCTCACTGCACAGCGAGTGCGCGAGAAGCGTCGCGCCCCGGGCGGCGATTGCGCCCTGCGAGCCGAGATGGCTTTCAAGCGCTCGCGTCAGGTTGGGGCAGCGGCCACGCCCCGCCGCGATGAGGCGTAGCCCGCCGATCATCAGCCGCTCGCTGGCCCCAAGCGCGTTGAGCGCCACACCGGGAATGAGCTCGTGATCGGTCATGCGGTCTCTCCTCGGCGTACGGAAACCCCGCCGCCGTCGATCGTCTGATCGAGCATTCAGGAATGGGTTCAGCCTTGTCGCAGAAGCGACCCGATTTGCATATGCGACTTATTCGCAACTGAAGTCAACTCAGAGAAGCCGCGAAATGTAGACAAAGCTGTGCGGGGATAGCAGCGCTAGGCCGGGGCGAGGTCGATCGCCTTGCACAGCCGCAGAACGACACGGCCGGGCGCGAACGTCTCCTCGAACACGTAGAGCCGTGTTGGCGCCTTGGCGTCGAAGCCGCGCTTGCGCATGGAGCCTGCGCCATTCTCGAGGCCGATGAAGGGGATGCCCGCGAGGCCGCCGCACAGGCTGGTCATCGTCGCGCTGTAGTCGGCGCCTGATGCCGGCATCAACTGGAACACGGCGACGGGATGCCTGGATCCGGGAACGATGGCGGAGCGTGCGTTGCCGAGGAAGTCGGCGTCGTCGAGCGCGATTTCGTCGGTGTAGTTGAGCACGGACGCCACTTCCTCGCCAAAGCGAACCGAATGTGGGAAAGGCCCGATGCGGCCGGTGAGCGTCTGCACTTCGACTTTCACATCGCCTGCCGCGCTGTAACGATGCGTGGCGGCAGATTGCGCAACCGATTGTGCAGCCAGCGCGCCTGCCAGCAGGGCGGCGCCAGCAACAAGCCAGTGTCTCATTGAGCCGCTGCCTTCGCCGCATCCGTCCGCTGCTTCAGGGTCGTCTCGAACACAGCCTCAAGTTGCGCGATGTAAGGCGCGAAGGCGGCGGGATCGACGAAGACGTTGTGCGACTTGTCCGTCTTTGCTTTTTCCGCCTTTTGCAACAGGCCAAAGAATTCGGGATGCGGGGCGAGGGGAATGTCCACGCGCATCGTCTTCGCTTTCGCGAACGTGGCGCGATAGTCCTGCACGATGCCTTCATACTGCAGTGGCGGCGTGATGCGGTTGGCGGCAACCGTCGCCGAGCAGAACACCAGCACCTCGTAATCCTTGCCGCTCGCGCTTGCCGTTGTTCCCCACGACGTACATCCGCGCGAATGGCCCGGCGTCAGGTGAGCGATCAGGTCGATGTCTTCGAGCTTCACGTGCTCGCCATCGCCGAGCACATGATCAACCTTTACGGGCGGCGCGCTCATCGTCTTGTTGGTCTCGCTGCCAAGATAGAAGCCGCCCTCCAGCGCCGAGACGTCGCCTTGCATCGCATAGAGCTTCGCGCCCGTTGCCGCCTTGAGCTGCGCCAGCCCGCCGGAATGGTCAAAGTGTGCATGACTATTGAGCAGGATCTTCACGTCGCTCAACTTGAACCCAAGCTTCTCGATGTTTGCAGAGACGATCGCTGCGCCCTCGGGCGTCGCTCCATCGAGTAGCACATGGCCCTTCGATCCAGTGAAGAGATAGGCGCCCAGCCCTTCGGTCCCGACATAATAGATATTGTCGATCACATGGAACGGCTCAGTCGGCTTGTTCCAGTTGTTCTGTGCCGACGCGGCAGGGGCGATCACTCCCAGCGTTGCGGCAAGTATCAAACCGAGCCACGTCTTCATGCACAGGTCTCCCGGAATCCCATTGTGTCGCGTCTGCGGCGGCAGCCTAACAGGCTGCCCCGCCGCCTGACGAGGCCCGTATGCAGATTCGGGAGCCGCTCAAGTGCATCGGGCGGAGGCATTGCCGGCTTGCACCGGAAACGCCTCCGCCCGTCTAACGTGGATCAACCACAGCCCCGCGGTTTTACCAGCGCCAGTTCAGTGTTGCACCAATGGTGCCGTATTCGAAGTCTTCGTTGGTGCGACGCATGTCCGTGCCGGACGGATTGACCAGCAGGAACGGGTTGGTCGGCGGGGCCGTGCCCTGGCTGACAGTGACCTGATAGTCGCTGTCGTCGAGCGACGTCATCAGATACTCGATGCCCAGCGACCAGCCCGGACCCATCATGCCGGGATCGAGCATCAACTCGTAACCCACGCCAACCTGGTATCCGTCGACATCATTGCCGCCGGTGCGGGTGAATGCGTTCGCCGTGTTGGTTGTCGTGAAGCTGTGGGCCATGTCGCCCCACGCCATGCCGCCCGTCGCGTACAGCAGCGACGTTCCGAACGCATACCCTGCGCGCCCGCGCACGGCTGTCACGCCGTTGAGATCGCGCGTGAATGTATACGACGCCGGCGTGGTGGAGAATGCGCTGACATCATCGCCCAGGTTGACGACGGTGTATTCGGCCAGCGCGCCAACCACGAAATTGCCGAACTGCCAGTCATAGCCGACCTTCAGGCCGTAATTGATATTGTCGTCGCCGCTTGTGCGGCAACCTTCAGCGGGCGTCCGGCCCTGAGCTGCGCCGTTACAGAAGCCAGGCGAAAACGCATCGGCTCCGAGGCCGGTGCGGACGGTGTCGTTGAAGGTTCCATCGCGGTTGGTGTCGAACACGATGGTCTCGCCACCACTGTCGTCCCGCATGCCCTGCCCGGCGTTGACGCCGATGCTGAAGCCAGACCAGTCCGATGTTTGTGCGAATGCCGTTGGGCACAGGGATGCAAGCCCCGCCATGAGTGCGGCGGCCGGGTAAGCGCGTTTCATAGATCAACTCCCACGTTATGCCCGACTGTCCCGCAGGAAGGGCTACGCGGGTGAGATGGCGCTGGATCATCGCGAGGGTAGCGCAAAGCGAAACAAAAACGGCAGTTACACATGGAACCAACGCTTCGTGGTAAATCTGTTCGTGTGCGGACGAGGCTCGTTGCGATTGCGAGCGGAGTTCCATCCGTCAGGGTAAGGCCGGGAGCGCGATGGCCTTGCCCTCTTCGCGCGGGTCTGCTCCGCCCACCAGTCCCTTCGGCGTGACCTGGATCGCGTGTGTACCGCTCCACAGCTCGCCTTCCACGATGTTCCAGCCGAGCGCCCGCAGTGCGTTGGAGGTTTCAGCCGGCATACGGGACTTCTCGGCAATGATCTCCGGCGTGCGCGCGAAGAAGGATGCGGTTCCAACCGCCTCCTGAGGCGTCTGTTGCCAGTCCAGCACGCCGATGACGGTGCGGGACACCGAAGCGATGATCGTGCTGCCGCCCATGGAACCAACGACCAGAACCAGCTTGCCGTCCTTGTCCGTGATGATCGAGGGCGACATGGACGAGCGCGGCGCCTTGCGCGGCGCCACGGCGTTGGCGGCAGGCTTGCCGCCGATCACCGGTTCCAGCGAGAAATCGGTCAGCTGGTTGTTGAGCCAGAAGCCGCCGGCCATGCGATGCGAGCCGTACTCGGACTCGATAGTTGCGGTGAGCGATACGGCGTTGCCATCATGGTCGACGACCGACAGGTGCGTCGTGCCATGTTCCTGCATCGCTTCGCTGCCCCAGCGATTGCGCAGCTCTTCGCCCGCAGGCGTGCCCACCGGAATGGTGGCCCGGCCCATGCCGAGATCGATCAGGCTGGCGCGGGCATCGAGATAGCTGGGCGCGATCAGCTCTTTCGTCGGGGCCTGCACGAAACGGTCGTCCGCCATGTAGTGGTCGCGGTCGACATAGGAGAGCCTGCTCGCCCACACGTAGGCGGCCCAATCCTGCAGGTTAGGAGCCTGCACGTTGTGCGGGCTTTCGGGCGTCGGCCGCGCACGCTCGTACAGCCCGAGGATCGACAGCATCGCGTTGGCCGAGGAAGGCGAGGGCATGGTGCAGACGCTGTAGACCCGGAACGGTGCGCACAGCGGATCGAGCCTGCGCGGCTGGTAGGCCTGAAGATCGGCAACCGTCAGCGTGCCTGCACGCGGCTCGCGCTGGGCCGAGGCTACGATCGCCTCGGCAATCGCGCCGCTTGTCAGCGCGGCGGGGCCTTCCGCTGCAATCGCGCGCAGCGACTGGGCATAGAGCGGGTTCTTGAGGACATGGCCCTGCGGCCATGGAAGGCCGTTGGCGTCGAGATAGATCGCCCGCGCCTGCGCGTCGGCCGCGAGCAGATCCTTGTGTTGGGCAAAGCTGCGGCTGAGGCGTGGGCCCACGGGGAAGCCTTCCTCCGCAAGCCGGATCGCAGGCTCGAACAGCTTTGCCCACGGCAGCTTGCCGTGTTGCTCGTGCGCCAGTTTCAGCATCGGAATCAGGCCCGGTGCGCCGATCGACTTGCCGCTCGCCTGCGCCAGCTCGAAGGAGAGCGGCTTGCCGTCCACCAGAAACATGTCGGGCGTAGCGCCTGCCGGCGCCCATTCGCGGCCATCATAGGCGTCGATGGCTTCATCCCTCCCGCGATAATGGATCAGGAAGCCGCCACCGCCGATGCCGGACGATTCTGGCTCGACCAGCCCGAGTGTCACCTCGACAGCAATTGCCGCATCGATCGCGCTCCCGCCCGCGCGCAGGATTTCCAGACCCGCCTCGACAGCCAGCGGATCGGCCGCTGCGACCATCGCCTCGCCCGTCACCGCGGCCGGGGGCTGTGCGGGTCCGTTGCAGCTCGCCAGTACGGCCAGCGCCGCAAGCGCCCCCATGATCGATCGTGCAGCTGTCATCATGTCCCTCCGGCCCGATCCTGAAGGAGCTGTAACCCGCAAACACATACGCGCAAACACAAACGGCGGCCCGTGGGGGCCGCCGTTCGCATGTCTGCATGTGTCGCGACAGCCTAGGTCGGCTGCGGCTCCGGTTCGGCGCCGCCGAAGCCGTCTGATTTCGGCTTCTTCTTGATGACCGGCACCGCCGAGGTCGGACCGACAGGCGTATCGTCCGGGCGATCTGGGCGGTTGCCCTTGAACAACTCACTCACTTCATCGCCGCTCAGCGTCTCGTATTCCATCAGCGCCGCGCTCAGCTGGTCAAGCAGATGGCGATTGTCCGTCAGAACCTGCCGCGCCCGCTTCTCGCCATCGGTGACAATGCGGCGGACTTCCTGGTCGATCAGCTTGGCCGTTTCGCCCGAAACGTTCTGGCGTTGCGTGACGGAGTGGCCGAGGAACACTTCCTGTTCGTTGGGCGAATAGCGCAGCGGCCCAAGCAGTTCGCTCATGCCCCATTCGGTCACCATGCTGCGGGCGATGCTCGTCGCCTGGGTGATGTCGCTCGATGCGCCGGTGTTGAGGTGGTCCTCGCCGTACACAAGCTGCTCGGCGATCCGGCCGCCGAAGGCCATCGCAATCTTCGCTTCGGCCCACGTCTTGGTGTAGCTCAGGCGGTCGGCTTCCGGCAGCGACCAGGTGAGGCCCAGCGCGCGGCCGCGCGGGATGATGGTCACCTTGTGAAGCGGGTCGTTGCCCGGAACCAGCATGTTGACGATGGCGTGCCCGGCTTCGTGAACCGCGGTCGCCTCCTTCTCCTTCTGGGTCATGACCATGGACTTCCGCTCGGGGCCCATCATCACCTTGTCTTTTGCGTCTTCAAACTCGCGCATGCCGACCGAACGCTTGCCACGGCGTGCAGCAAGAAGGGCTGCTTCATTGACGAGGTTGGCGAGGTCAGCGCCCGAGAAGCCGGGCGTGCCGCGCGCAATCGTCTTCGGCTCGACATCCTTGGCGAGCGGCACGTTGCGCATGTGGACCTTGAGGATCTTCTCGCGGCCGATGATGTCGGGATTGCCGACGGTCACCTGACGGTCGAAGCGGCCCGGACGCAGCAGGGCAGGGTCGAGCACGTCGGGGCGGTTGGTCGCCGCGATGATGATGATGCCCTCGTTGGCCTCGAAGCCGTCCATCTCGACCAGCAGCTGGTTGAGCGTCTGCTCGCGTTCGTCATTGCCGCCGCCGAGACCGGCGCCGCGATGACGGCCGACAGCGTCGATCTCGTCGATGAAGATGATGCAGGGCGCGTTCTTCTTGGCTTGCTCGAACATGTCGCGCACGCGGCTCGCGCCGACGCCGACGAACATCTCGACGAAGTCAGAACCGGAGATCGTGAAGAACGGCACGTTGGCTTCGCCGGCGACCGCACGCGCGATCAGGGTCTTGCCGGTGCCCGGCGGGCCGACCAGCAGCGCGCCTTTCGGAATCTTGCCGCCGAGGCGCTGGAACTTGGAAGGATCCTTCAGGAAGTCGACGATCTCTTCGAGTTCTTCCTTGGCCTCATCGACGCCGGCAACATCGTCGAACGTCACGCGGCCATGGCGCTCGGTCAGCAGGCGCGCCTTCGACTTGCCGAAGCTCATCGCGCGTCCGCCGCCACCCTGCATCTGGCGCATCAGGAAGAACCACAGGCCCACGATGAAGATCAGGGGCAGGGCCGAAATGATGTAGCTGAGGATCGTGCCGCCGGATTCCGCATCCTCGACGGTGACGTTGACGCCCTTGCCCTGAAGCTTGCTGGCGAAGTCGAGTTCCATTTCACGGAACACGGCGACCTGGCGCTGGCCGTTCACCGTGGTGGTGACCTTGTTGCCCTTGATCGTGGCTTCCTTGATGGCGCCGGAATCGACCTGGCGCTGGAAGTCGGAATAGCTGATCTCGCTGGCCCCGCCCGTGCCGGATGAGGTGGTCATCACCGTCACCAGCGCAATCAGGAGGAACAGGACGACGCCGAGGAGCGCCAGATTGCGCATGTTCATGCACGCGGCCTTTCAATGGGCTGTAGCCCGACAAGATAGTTCTGATACTCGGCGAAAACGAGTGCTGAACCGTTAAGCCGCTGTCACTTTCCTGCGTCTTTTTGCCGATTGGCAGTCACTTTGGCCGGTCAGACCCAGAGCGGACCGAGATTTGTTGGCTGCAGTAGCCGGGCCGCCCTCTCCCAGTCGCGTTGACCCGCGGGGCCGGCGCCTTGTCCGGAACGGGGCGGCGCCCGGCTGAAACCCAGCACGGCCCCTCTGCCGAAGCGGATTTTGGCTCCCGCCAGTGTCACGCCCCGCTGCAGGGCGGGATCATGCGCGGCGATAAGATTCAGCAGGCGCGCCAGCCCTTCGCCTCGCGGGGGAATACCTGCGCCGCCAGCCGCCATGACCATCGCCTCAATGAAGCGCCGCCACGCCTCGGGCCCGACGCGGGTGCGCGTGTCGAGGGGCAGGCTGGCTGTGCTGTCGTGTTGGTCGACATGGCGCGACAGCAGCTCGAACGCGGCGCTGGCAGTGGCCGTGCGCATCTCGGCCAGCCTGTCCATCATGCGGATTGCGGTATCCTTCGTGGCGGGAGGCAGGCGCGCGAGCAGGCGCCGCATCCGTACGCGCTCGAACCTGTCGGCGGCGTTCGAGGGGTCGTCGATCCAGGCGATGCCACGTGCGCGCAGATCGTCCCGCAGATCCTCGCGCGTGAAGGCGAGCAGGGGGCGGAACAGACGAAGCGCTGCGCCTTGCGGCCACACAGGCGAGGGCGCGTGCGGCATCAACCCGGCCAGACCATACCAGCCTGATCCCTGCCGCGCGCGCATCAGGAAGGTTTCGAGGCGATCATCCCGCGTGTGCGCAAGCGCGATCTGGCCGACATCATGCGCCGCCGCCCACGCGGCGAGCAGCAGATGCCGCGCGCGGCGCGCGTCCGCCTGGCTCACGGCGCCGGTGTCAGCTCTCTCCCAACGCACGATTGAATGGGGCACGCCAAGCTCGCGGCAGATGCGGCCCACCTCGTCAGCTTCGGCCGCGGCTTCCGGGCGCAGGCCATGATCGACGGTTACAGCCGCAAGCGACAGCCCGCCGTCGTGCGTGCGGATCTCGGCTGCGAGCGCCAGCATCGCCAGAGAGTCGGAGCCGCCTGACACGGCAAGGCCCAGCGTGCGCGTGTCGCCGCCTGCGCCGGGATCGCGCAACTCGCCCTCTGCTTCGAAAGGATATCGCAGGGCCGCGCGCATGCGCTGCGCGAGCGGGGAAAGATCGCTCCCTCCGCCTTGTCCAGTGGGCCTATCGTGCGCCGACGATTTCACGCTCGAAGATTTCGACCAGCTGCCGCCAGATGTCGAGCGTATCCTCGAGATTGTCGGCCGTGACGCCGGCGTCGAGGTTGATGTCCATCTGCAGCTTCGCCTGCGTCTGGTCGAACGTGATCCGCACATAGCGCCAGCGCGCGTTAAAGGCGTTAGCCGCATCGCCATCCAGCGCCGCGGGCTTGGGAACCTGCACGACGAGCTGCACCGAATTGCAGAACGAGCCGCCTTCGCATTCGTAGAACTGCATCAGGTAGTCGCTGCGCGATATGCGGCCGGCGATGACCGGGTCGCCCTTGGCGTCCGAGCGAAGCTCCACGCGATACCCCGTGCGCTCCATGAAGCGGGCGATGCCTGCGGGGTCTGAGGCGTCGAACATTCCGCCGCGAACCCGCTCGGCCGAGGGGGGCTGGGCTGCCGCATGCGGAGCGGCAAGCGATGCCCAGGCGGCGAGGGTCAACGCGGCGAAGCCGAAGGCGCGTTTCTGAAGCAACACGAATCAACCTGTCTGTCTGGGCCTGCAGAATCCCGGAAGGACGCCGGGGTCTGGAAGCTTCCAAATCTTGGTTCGTTATTCCTGAACAGGCCCTAACTGCGGTTCAGGTCTGATTGCGGCGCCCGCACGGCTTCCTGCCGGGGCGCCAGGCGATCAGGGCTCAGGAGCACTTGGCTTGCTGGCGCTCCTGGTCGGCCAGCTGCTTGGCGATCGCCGAAGCCTTGGGAAAGTTCTGCGACATCAGCGACAGCGTGCGGCAGGCCTGCGCGGTGTTGCCCATGAGGCGCAGCGAGCGGGCCAGTTTCACGAGGCCGGTCGGCGCGTTGGCGGATTGGGGGTAGTCCTTGATGAGCTTGCCGTACGCGGCAGCGGCATCAGCGAAATCGTCCTGATAGAGCAGCGATTCACCCAGATAGTACTGGGCGTCTCCAGCCTGTTTGCTCTTCGGAAATTTGGTCAGGAAAACGCCAAAAGCGGCCTGGGCGCCAGGAAAATTGCCGTCGTTTTGCAGCAGGGCCTTCGCCTGCTCAAACAGGGCGGCCTCGTCAGCGGGCAGGGACGCGACGTCGATCGGCGGGGCGGCGGCGGGGCCTGCCGGCGTCAGCGCGATCGCGCCGCCGGCATTGGCGTCCTGACCGGCGGCGGCTGCCGCGTCCGTAAGCCGGTCTTCCAGTGCTTCGACCCGATCGCTCAGGGTCTTGAGTTCGGCCTGGGCCTGGCGGCGGCCGATATCGGCTTCGTCGGCCACGCGGCGAGCATCGCCCAACGCGGCGCCAAGCGTTTCGGCCTGATCGATGGCCCGTTTGAGGTCCGCCTCAAGTTGTTCGACGCGGATACGCAGCTGTTCGACCGCCGGGTCGGGCGCTGCGACATAGGGCTGGGAAGAAAATACCTGGGCATCGGCCCGGGGGACGAAAAATGCCGCCGCCGCAAGGACGACCAGTCCAAACAGCAGGCCGGGCAAAAACACCGGCCCCTGGGCCGGATGGGCCCCCGCGACAGCGCGCGGGCGGGGAACTTGCGAGCGGCCAACTTGCGAGAAGTCAGTGCGCGCCTGTGCAAGTGCTTGGATCATAAGGGGAGACGTCCGCTTCATGACCGGAAAGCTATCCGCCGCCCGTGCCTGAATTATGGCAAGCCGGGCGGCGGACTGCAGTCTGACAGACTAGCTGATCGCTTCCACGATCACGTTCGTGAAGGCGTTCCGGTTGCGAGCCCAGGCGGCTTCGTCATGGCCGGTGTCCAGCGGCTTGTCCTTGCCGAACGAGATCGTCTGGATACGGGTGTCAGCAATGCCTTGCGACTTCAGGTAGGCCGCGACAGCGTCCGCACGGCGGCCGCCGAGAGCGATGTTGTAGTCCTTGGTGCCGCGCTCGTCGGCATGCCCCTGAACTTCCACGCGGGTCGTCGGGTATTGCTTGAGCCAGGCGACCTGAGCGGCAAGCGCGCGGCGGTCGGCGTCGTCCAGGTTGTACTGGTCGTAGTCGAAATATACGCGATCCGTGGCTTTGGCCGAGAAGTCGGCGCGCGATCCAGCGGCCGGGCCCGACGGCGTCGGCGCAACCGGCGGCGACGGCGGCGGCGAGACGCGCGGCGGCGTCACGACGGCCTTTTCAACGGCGGGCGGAGCGGGCTCCGGTTCCGGCGGGGGGTTGGAAGCGCAGGCCGAAACACTCAACACCACTGCGGCGGTGAGAGCTGAAAGGCTGATTGACCGCATCATTCTGTAGTCTCCTTGTTCCCTTCGCGCCCCCCAAGAAGGCGCGCAATCCAATCCCCGACACTACCGGCGAATTGCAATGGAATTGCAAGGCCGGAGCGCGTGAAGCACCCCTGAAGCATCGATATACTTCAGGGTTTTTTGTGGCAAAGAAGCGGTAAGATTGCAATCAAGTAATGTAATAGCCGCCCGTTTTCCTTTGCTTTGCACAACGCGCGATCACCTGTTGCAATTCAGCCGCGCCTTTTACCGAAGCGCATACTGATCAGTATACGATCCTATTTGAGCAGCGGCCCCCACGTCGGGTTGGTTGCATCGCGCGGGGTTGCGATCCGCCGCGTGTTACGTCCCGTCAGGTCAACGCTGAAGAGTTTGGGGCCGGCGCCCTTGGCCTGTGTCCTCTGGAATACAATCACCCGGCCATTGGGCGACCAGCTCGGCGCCTCGTCCTGGTAGCCGTCGCTGAGAACGCGGAGGCCTTTGCCGTCGGGTTGGATGACGCCGATCGCGAACTGGCCGCGGCGCTGCACCGAGAAGGCAATCCAGTCGCCACGCGGTGACCAAACCGGGTCGCCAAAACGCGCGCCGGTCTCGAACGAGATGCGGCAGGCCGCCTCGCGCGTGCGCGAGGTCGGGCACTCCATCGCCTCGCCATTCTCGTTCATCATGTAGAGCTGTGGGCCGAGGCCGCGATCAGATTCGAACACGATGCGCTTGCCGTCGGGAGAGAAGGACGGCGAGGTATCGACGCCGCTGTCGCGCGTGAGGCGGCGTTCTGTTCCGCGCGCCAGGTCGAACACATAGATGTCGGCGTTGCCGTTCACCGAGCGGCTGAACGCGATCGACTTTCCATCAGGGGAGAAGCGCGCCGAATACTCCATCGAGTTCGGGTTCTCGGCGAGGATTTCCTGCCGCCCTGTGCTGATGTCGTAGAGATAGGTGCGCAGCAGCGTCGCCTGCGGGTATTTCGGATCCGGCACATAGGCGCCGTAGAGGATCATCTGTTCGGTGGGCGAGAAGCGCGGGTTGATCACGGCGCTGAAACCCGAGAGCAGGAATTCGGCGTTGGCGCCGTCCTGGTCCATGATGGCGAGACGTCCGCGCAGGCTTTCCTCGCCCGGTGTCTTCGACACAAACGCGATGCGGCTGTCGAAATAACCCTCATCGCCCGTAAGGCGGGAGTAGACGTCGTCCGCAACCTTGTGAGCGAGGCGGCGCCAGTTGAGCGGGGTCGGCACCGAATACTCGCGCGCAAACAGCTGTGATTGTCCGTACACATCGTAGAGGCGGAACTGGACGGTCAGCGAGTTCGAGCCAGGATTGACCACGATCTTGCCGACGACCAGCGCCTGCGCCGCGACCCCGGCAACCGACCAGTCGCCGAAGGTCGGCGGCAGGGCGATGTCGAGATCACGCTCGATGAAGGCGGCCTTGTCGACCAGCGCGAAGGCCGTGGAGGAAGCAAGGTCAGCGCGCAGCACATCAGCGAGGTCGCGCGCAACCTGCTCGGCGCCCGGGCCTTCGGCGTCGAAGTCGGGGATCGCAACGCGCATGGGGACGTATTCCTCGCCCACCACCTGAACCTTGAGGGGAGGCTGCGCCACAGCGGGAGCGGCAGGCAGGACAAGCGCGGCAATCGCGATCGTTATGAGTTTCAGTGTGCGCATGGCGGCGATCCTCCGCTTGGTCCCAGTTTAAGTCCGCTGTCCGGAATGGGCGGGAGCGCCAGACAGTTCCCGATACGCATCATTGTGTTGCGATCTTGGGCAGAAATTCGATGTCGATGGGTTGAGGCTGTGGCAGCTCGAAATACTCCGGAGGCACCATCCAGCCGATCTTGTTGCACATATCCAGCGCGCGGCGGCCGTGCGCGATGAAGGTCTGCAGCGGAACATCGCCGGCCGGTTCGCGGCCGGGGCTGACCAGCTGATAGGCCTGCGAAAACTTGCCATTACGGCCAAACCAGACGCGGAACGTGGCCTTGAGGCGGCGCGCGTCGGCCATGTCGCTGTGGTCGGTCCAGCAGCGGTTGGCGATGAGCTGCGAGCGGATGTAGTCGGTGATCGAAGCCGTCATTCGCTTCATGTCGCCGACGCCCCTGCGCGGCGCACCCTTTTCCCCGCTGGCCGGATCGGTGGGGGTGTTGCGCTTGGGTGCGGGCGTATCCTTCGAGACGCTGGCGAGGATGTCGTCGAGTTCGCTCGACAGCGATTTCGAGGGAGGCGTCGGCTTGGCCTGTGGCGGCTTCTCCGGCGGCTTGGGCTTCGGCGGATCGATGGCGATCATGTCTTCAGGCTCCGGCGCGGCGGCGGCTGGCGCGGGGGCTGCCTCGGTCTCAGTTTCGGAAGGCGCTTCCTCTTCCTCGACCTGCTCGTACACCGGCGCGATGTTGGTCGTGTCTGCGATCGTCACCAGCTCGATGGGGATATAGACCATCGGCGTGCTGACGACTTCCGAAGATGTCGCCACGGGAATCGAGACCAGGCCCACGAGCACGACGCCCGCGTGAGCGACCAGCGAGAAGAAAGCTGCGGGCAGGGAGGCGCCAGAGGACGGGCCAGAAGGAGGGGGCGAGCCGGGTCGCATTCCTGAGCGATCAACCTCCCTCTCGGACGCGGCGCGCGTCGGCGGGATCAACCGGCAGGCCGGCATTGCGGAAACCAGCTTCCTGCAGCAGCGCCAGGATGGTCACGACGGAGCCGTAGGAGGCTTCCTGATCGGCGCGGATGAAGACGCGCTTCTCGAGATTGTTCTCGGCCAGCGCCTTAAGCAGGGGCGCGAGCTCCTTGAGCTCGATCGTTTCCTTGCGCTCGTTCACGTAAACGCCGCCATCCTTGTCGATGGTGACGACCAGCGGGCGCTCGGTTTCCGGCGGCATCTGCTCGGCGCTCACCTTCGGCAGCGAGACGTTGACGCCCGCCGCCAGCATCGGCGCGGTGATCATGAACACGACCAGCAACACGAGCATGACGTCGACCATCGGTGTCACGTTGATGTCGGCAATTGGCTTGCGCCGGCTGCCGCGTCCCTTGCCGCCCTTGATCAGCATCGCCATGGGGTCAGCCGTCCTTGCGCTCGTTGAGGCGGCGCGAGAGCCGGATGGAAACTTCCTGCGAGAAGTTCAGCATGCGCTCGGACAGGGCCGAAACGTCGCTCGAGAACTTGTTGTAGAAGATCAGCGCTGGGATGGCCGCGAAGAGGCCGAGGGCGGTTGCGAACAGTGCTTCGGAAATGCCCGGCGCGACGGCGGTGATGTTGGTGGCGTTCTGCGAAGCGATGTCGTGGAACGATCGCATGATGCCCACAACCGTGCCCAGCAGGCCGATGAACGGCGTCGTCGAGGCGATGATCGCCAGCGTCGGCAGGCCGGATTCGAGGCGCTGCGTTTCGCGGTTGGCCGTGGCGTCCATGGCCGCAGAGGCGCGGTCCACGATCTGGCGGTTGACGTCGTCACCCGGCTGGCCGCGGCGGCTGTCGCGCCATTCGCGCTGTCCGGCGGCAAACACGCGGGCAAAGGCTTCGGCTGACCGGTCGGTGATGCGGCCGTCCATGTCTTCGAGCGGCTGGCCAGCCCAGAACGTCTGCTCGAGGCGCTTGGCGCGCGAGCGGACGCCCGAGACCGTGAACCATTTCTCGATGGCGACTGCCCATGACCAGATCGAGGCGATGAACAGCACCACGACCACGCCGACGACGATTGCGAACGTCAGCTCCGCAGGGAGCGACAGGGCAAAGATCGAGCTGTTGTTGCTTGCGCCAACGGCATCGGGAAGTGCTTCAGGCATTCGGGCCTCTCATTGGACGGGCGGCATCGCTGAATCGCTTGCAGATGCGCCCCTTTTCGCAAGCTTATGAACGGCTTCTGGTTTCGAAATTAGGCGAGATGAAGGTCAATACCGGCGATTCCCCGGGGCTTCAGCGGCCATTCAGGGAGTGTGTCTTGTATGCCTCCCAATGGGCCAATTCGGTTGCGGAAGGTTTACGAACCCTGCCGTCTCCATGAATCGCTACGGCAATCACCTCCGCCTCGCAAAGCACTGTCGCGTCCCGCGATATCGATTGCCGGAAAATCAGGCGCGGCCCCTTGGTCCCCTCGAACCGGGTGCTCAGGAGCAGGGCGTCGTGGATGCGGGCCGCTGCGCGGTAGTCGATGGTCAGCCGGGTGACGGCAAAGGCGCCGTGGTCCTCGCGGTCAGGCGGCGTGCCCATGACGCGCAGCATTTCGGACCGGCCACGCTCGAAAAAGCGCAGGTAATTGGCGTGATAGACGACGCCGGTGAAGTCGGTGTCTTCATAGTATACGCGGACGGCGAGCAGGTGTTCGCCGTTCTCGATGCGTCCGATGGAGGGCGTGTCGATGCTCATGCCAAGCGGGATAGAGGACGCCGCCGGTCATTCAAAGCCAATGCTGGGTGACAGGTCCCAAAAGGGACTTGATAGCCCGGAATGTTGCCGTTTCAGGCGCCGATAACGCCGGCAATGCCGCTGCCGTCATCTTCGAGAACGGTGATCACAAATCCGCCAACTGTGTGTTCGTCAATCCGGAAGTCGCGCGGATTGCCGCCGTCCTCGATGATTTCGGCGAGCGCCTGTTCGGCTTCCCTCCGGGTACGGAACCTTTCGGTTCTGGTAGACTGTCTACGCATGTCATCTACCAATTCAGGTGCAGGGGTTGAGGATCGCTGTTGGCCCGGACATGAGCCAGACCCCCATCTGTGAGGCACTTACCTTGGGAACCCCGAGGAGTCCTTGCCACACAGCAAGCAGGGACTGATTCAGCTGTCATTTCTAGCCGAGGGCCGCGTGGCCGGCGAATGCGAGTTGACAGGGCTCGCCTATTTTCGGGCAATGCGGTCGGGCGTGTTCGCGCCGTGGGGAATGTTGCGTGACGGGGACGGGGGCCGGCAATCGGGCGAGGCGAGGGCTGTGGCGCTGGCTGACGGCGCCGTTCGGCCTGCGCGGGCTCACCGGCTTTGCGCTCTGGGGGTTCATCTTCCTCTCGGTGCTGGCGACCGGTCTTGGCTTTGCCGATCTTCGCGCAGCCGGAACGGACAACAGCGAACTGTCCGCACTCGAGCTTGGGTTCACCATCGCAACGACCCTGTTTGTGGTGAGCGCGATGGTGGTGGCGCTGCATCATGTCGTGGCGCCGTCGACGGGCTGGCTGATGCGCCTGATCGCCTTTGCGTTCTATCTCGTCTTCGCCGTGTGGTCGGTTGGTTTCGGCTATGGCTTCTTCTGGAAGGAGCTGGCCGGGCAGGAGTTCACCGAGCGCCAGTTCGAAAGCGCGATGACTGAGCTGTCGGCGTCCGTGAGCCGGACGTCTGCGATGCTGCAGACATCCGATCGCGCAACCGGCGAGGCGGCGATGCTTGCGCGAGAGCGGGCGCAGATCGAGGCGCGCGAGGGGCGCACGTGCGCCAACCATCCGGGCTCGACGGCAGGTGAAGGCCCGCTGATGCGCTCGCGGTTCGCCTTTGCGGATCGTGCGCTCAATCTCGGCAACGAGGCGCGCACGTCCTGGTTTGCGGTGATGGCCGACCAGCGCGTGCGCCTGCAGCGGCAGGTAGATGCGCTGGTGAAGCGCACACCGCCGCCTGCATCAGTGAATGTGCCGGCGCCCGAGCGCGCCATGCTCGACAAGCTGGCGATTGCTTCGCGCCTGCCCGCGGCCGAGCGGCGCGCCCTGTTCACGGGCCTGCATGAGGACTCGCGTGCTTTCTCGGCCACCGCCAACGATCTGCGCGCCCTGTATGCGGAGCCCTTCGCGGTGCGGCTGACGCAACTGGCTGCGGAAGTGGGCCCTGATCCTGCACGGCCCGGCAGCGCTGATCCGGCCCGTGCGCAGGATCCGGGCTATTGCTGGGATGTTGTGCTGAACGAGAAGATGCTGGCGGCTGCCGCACAGATACGCGCGGTTGAGGACGTCGCTGCGCCCGAATTCGAGTTTCTCGAAGGACCGAAAGCCACGCGCGCGGCTTTCTTCGGCCTGATCGGCTGGCTTGCGGGTGCGGTTGGCGCAGACATCGATGGCGATGAGGCGTTCGTCTTCGACGACAAGGCCTTCCTCGCCCTTTTTGCCAGCATCGCTGTCGATCTTGGGATCGTTTTCCTGACGCTCATCGGCGTGACGCGCCGTCCGCAGAAGGACGCGGTGGCGGCGCTCGCGCAGGGACAGGGACAGCCCGCGCCGCCGCGCCTGTCGGGCATCCTCGACGGTTGAAGTTACTCTCTGGGGAAGTTTGCGAAGTAGGGCGCGGCTTCTTCAAGCACGCGCGCAAACGATGGCCGCGCCATCAGCCTTTCGAGATAGCGCGCAGCCCCCGGATGCCTGTCGCCAAACGGGGCGACCTGATTGGCGTAGTAGAGCGCCGGTGCGGCTGCACAATCCGCCATTGTGAAGGTGAGGCCAGTCGCCCAGCCGCCTTCCGCCATGTCGCGATCGACCAGCGATAGCGCCACTTCGAGATCGTTGCGCAGTTTCTCGACGCCGTGCGGATCTTTCGCCCCTTCCGGCCTCAGGCGGTCCCCGACGATGCGCTGCATCTTGTCGTGCACGTAGAGATCATAGAACCGGTCCGACAGGCGCACGCGCAGCGCGAGGTCGCGATCGGTAGGGATCAGACGCGCCGAGCCGGGATTCTTCATCGCGAGGTATTCGATGATGATGCTCGATTCCGGAAAGCCCTTGCCGGCCTCTTCATCGACCAGCACCGGAAACTTGGCGAGCGGCGTCATCCGCACAAAACGCTCGCGCGCCTCGGGATCGGAAAGATCGACGACCTCGCCTTCAAACGAGACGCCGGTCTCGTACAGCGCGATCAGCACCTTCCAGCAATAGGAAGACAGCGGATGATAATAGAGCCGCAAAGACATGGTCGCCCTCGTAATTCCGGTCGGGGATGGTCGCTTTCATCGCCATAGTACGCGCCTTGCCCGGTGTATACGAGGCGGCATTGGCGAGCTGTTGCAACGGCGGGCGCAGAAATCTGCGCGAGAAGCAGCGCGCTGCCGAATGGCTCTGGCTGCTGATGGCGTGGTCGTGGCAGTGTTCCGCCGATTCTAAAGGGGATGACGGATGTTTCGTACACTGATCGCGGCTGCGGCCGCGCTGTCCTTTGCCGCGCCTGCGTTCGCGCAGGATTCCGATCTGCTTCTTGGCGATGCGTGGGAGTGCAGGGCGGTCTCGCTGGTTGGCGAGCCGACGGGCGAGCTGATGCTCGCGTTCGATGAAGGCGGCGGCGCCTATGTCTCCTTCTACATGGAGATACCGGTCCAGGACACGCTGATGGCTGTCGAGTTCGACCTTGGCGGCGAGTGGTCAGTCGACGGCTCTACGCTCGCTATCCAGACCTCGGAGTTCTCTATGGTGAACGCCTGGATGGACGGCGAGGAAATGGACTCCGACGCCATCGAAGCGCTGGGCGCAGAGCTCGAGGAGGAGTTCACTGACTATGGCGGCGAGAACGAGATCGCCTTCATCTCGGAGCATGCACTCGTCCTCGAAGAGCTTGAGACGTCGATCAGCTGCTGGCGATAGACGCCACTATTTTGCGGGCGCGGGCAGGGCGGGCCTCGGCTCCACCTTGATGCGCGACGGCGGTGGGTCTGGCGTCCATAGCCAGCCGCCATTGCGCACCGGTGCGCCATCCGGGCCGGGCGCGACCTCGCCTTCATAGCGGCGGCCGTCCGTCGCTTCGAGAACCCCTGGCCCGGCGGCTTCATCGCTGCGCCATTGGCCTGACCACACCGCGCCGCCGGATTGGCCGACACCGTATCCGCTGCGGCGGCCCTCCGAGAAGTCGCCGCGATAAGAAGCGGTGATCTCACCATCGCCATCGACGAAGGACATCACGCCCGCGCCATGCGGGCGTCCGTTCATGGTCTCGCCGGAATAGAGCGTGGCCTTGCCCCAGGCAAGCGCGCCGGGATGCTGCGCGGCCAGCTCGATCGCGTGTTGTGCCGCGAGCCGCGCCTGCCAGGCCTGCTCGCGCGCCAGCGTCACCGTCTCGCGCAGATGCGGGTCGACCGAGGCGATGGGGAAAGCGCTCATCTGGTTGATGGCGTCGAGCTGGCCAAGCTCCACCTGCAGCTTGTCGGCGCGGCTGCGCTGGGCGACGAGATCGTTTTCCAGTCGCGCGGCCTTGCGCACCGCCTCGTCGCGCTCGCGCTCCAGCCTGTCGCGGGCGCTTTCGGCTTCCTGCGCGCGGCGGCTGGCTTCGTTGAGGCGGTCTTCCAGATCCTCGGGCGCGAGCGCCAGGCTTGCCATGCCGAGCCTTGCGCCCAGCTGTTCGACAAGCCGTATCCAGCGGCGTGATCCGGTCTCGATGTCGTCGGCTGTCAGGCGCAGAGCCTGTGCATGCGGCGGGAATTCGCCTGGCCCCGCCTGCACGACAATGTCGCTGCGGGCGGGCGCCGATGCGCCACCATTGGCTGCGATCAGCGTCAGTGTGACGGCCTCGGCCTCGGCGTCGGGGTCTGGGTCGATGGCGCTGGCGTCCGCGGTTTCGACCTTGAGGTCTCCCAGCGCGCGTTCAAGCCGACGGCGGAACGGGCCGTCGAGTTCGGGATCCCAATAGAGATGAAGCCGACGCTTGCCGTCCATGCCGTCCCCCTAGCGGGGCGACACTGCCACGGCGGAAGCGTTCGCGGAAGATCGGGCTTCGGCAGCGCTCCATCGGCGCCAGATGCCGAAGATGCGTGGGCCGTCCACGATGTAGCGGCGCCACAGACGGCCCGGCTCGGAGCCGAGGCGATGCAGCCACTCCAGTCTTGCCTGCCGCATCCATTTCGGCGCGCGCTGTGTTTCACCTGAGAGGAATTCCAGGGCGGCGCCGCAACAGATGGCGACGCCGGCGCAGCCAGCCTCACGCGCCTCGCGCGCGATCATCTCCTGCTGCGGCGAGCCGACAGCGAGGAAGATGTAGGCGGCCGGATTGGCGCGGATGAAATCAACGCATGCCGCGCGGGCGGCGGCATTCGTGCGCAGGCCGTGCGGGGCGTCGAACCAGCGCAGATCTCGAAGACCGAAATCCGCGCGCAGCTTCTCGGTAAGCTTGGCGGAGCCGCCGATGACCAGAACAGTGTCGCTTGCCCGGACGTGTTCGCGGAAGAGTAGTTCGACAATGTCGGCCCCCGGCGCGCTGGGCAGTGCAAGGCGCGAGGCGCGCGCGAACAGTTCGAGGATGCGGCTGTCGCAGAGGTTGAGCCAGGCATCGGCATAAAGCGAGCGAAGCTCAGGCTGCTGCTCGAGACGCACCATGTGATCGACATTGGGCGTCGCGACATACGCGAACGCCTCATTGCGGCGTGCACGTTCCGCCATTGCCTGGGCGGCCTGTGCGGCGTCGAGCGGGTCAAAATCGAGATCGAGAAAACTGATCTGGGCCGGAAGGGGGAGGGGCATGGGCTATCCTTGCCGACACCTTAATCCTTCGCGGTTTCAGCCCCGTTTGCGGAACCGGGTGAATTTGATTCAATTCCCTCACGCCCGTAACCATACTTGCGCAAAAGCCCACGCATCTGGTGATAGCTAAGGCCCAGGTGCTCGGCCGCTTTCTTCTGGTGATTGCTGCAGATTTCGAGCGCCGCCTCGATCAGCTTCTTCTCCAGCTCGGCCACAATCGCATTGAAGTCGACCGGGCCGGAGGACGCCGGCGCCTCAACCCTTGCTGCACTTTCCGTGGGCGCGGCTGCCACGGGGGCCGGACGCGCGGGCGCGAGGGGCGTCGACATTTCCTTGCCCGGGCGCCAGGGGGAGTTGAACGGGTCAAGCATGTCCACCGACAGCGTCACGGGGCCACGGGAAGCGCCATTGGCTTGCGCCGCCATCGTGCGGAAGGTGGCGCGCTCGGCGGCGTTGCGCAGCTCGCGCACATTGCCCGGCCATTCATGATCGCACATGGCCTCCAGCGCCTCGCGCGCCCAGCCGGGGAAGTCGCCTTCGAGTTCGCGCGCGATGCGTTGCCCGAAGTAATCGGCCAGCAGCATCACGTCGTCCGGCCGCGCCCGCAGGGGCGCGATGGTGATGACGTCGAAGGCGAGACGATCGAGCAAATCGGCCCTGAATCGGCCCTCGGAGGCGCGGGCAGGCAGGTCCACGTTGGTCGCCGCCACGATCCGCACATCGCAGGTGATCGTGTCTTCGCCGCCGAGCCGCTGGAATTCTCCGTATTCCACGACGCGCAGCAGCTTCTCCTGCACCTGCAGAGAGGCGGTCGCGATCTCGTCGAGGAACAGGGTGCCGCCATCGGCCTGCTCGAACCGGCCCTGCCGGCGCTTGGTGGCGCCGGTGAACGAACCCGCCTCGTGGCCGAACAGTTCGCTATCGAGCAGGTCTTGCGAGAGCGCGCCGCAGTTCACCTTCACGAACGGCTTGTCCCAGCGAGGGCTCAGATAGTGGAGGCGCTCGGCGATCAGCTCCTTGCCGGTGCCGCGCTCGCCAATGACCAGGATTGGCCGCTCGACCAGGGCCGCCAGCGATACCCTCTCAAGGGTTTCCAGCCACGTCGCGGACTGGCCGATAAGCTCGGGAGGTGAGGGTGCAGCCATGTGGCGAGAAATACCCGAGAATGGTGATATTCGCCAGATGGCTGGTGGTGATATTCACCAAAATCGTGAACCGGCGGCACGCCTGAACTCACAAAAACGAATAAATACAACGATATGAATGGTTACTCAGAAACTGGCACGGTGGTTGCATTCTCTTGTTCATGCCGGGGCTACACCGGCGAATGCAGGAGCTAAAGATGCGCTACTACGACAGCCGCGACCCCTACGAGAAGCCCAGCGCACTGGGCCGCTTTGGTGGCTGGCTTGGTCGTCGACCGTTCGAGAGCTGGGGATTTTTCCTCGCTGGTTTTCTGATCGCGCGCATCTTCTTCTGACCCCTCTGACTTCATCGGCACAAAGACCACCACAAGAAGACCAACCCCCGAGAAGGCACTACGAAAGGTTCTGATATGGGCATTTTCTCCCGACTGTCCGACATCATCAACTCGAACATCAACTCGATGCTCGACAAGGCCGAGGATCCCGAGAAGATCGCGCGGCTGATCATCCAGGAAATGGAAGACTGCCTCGTCGAGGTCCGCTCCGCTGCGGCCCGCTCGATGGCGGACAAGAAAGAGTACGACCGCGACATCGTCCAGCTCGAGCAGACCCGTCTCGACTGGACCGCCAAGGCCGAGCTCGCCGTGGAAAAGGGGCGTGAAGACCTCGCCCGCGGCGCCCTCTCCGCCAAGCAGCGCGCCGAGCGCGAGATCGACTCGCGTCGTCAAGCTCTCAAAGCGATCGAGGAAGTCTCGATTCGCCGCCAGGACGACCTGGAGAAGCTGCAAGCGAAACTCGACGAAGCGAAAACGAAACATCGTGCGCTGGTCGTCCGTCGCGAAGCCGCCGAACAACGTATCGCAATGCGCTCGCGCATTGAGGTCAACAAGGTCGACGAAGCGATGCGCCGCTACGGCCAGATCGAGCGCAAGGTCGACGAGATGGAAGCCTATGCCGACCTGATCAATGTCGGCGACCGCTCGCTCGAAGCGCAGTTCCAGGAACTGGCGGCTGAAGAGTCGATCGAGAAGGAACTTGCCGAGATCAAGCGCCGCCGTGGCGGTTCGCCTGCTCCCGCGCCGGTTCGCCGGAAAACAGCCGAGGGTGAGGGCGTCTGATGCAAGCGGAAGCGATCTTTGGAATGAGCCTTGGCCTTGTGGCCATCGTCTCTCTGTTCGTCATCCTGCCGTGGATGATCCTGCACTACATCTCCAAGGCTCGCACGTCGCGAAACCTCACGGAAGACGACGAAAGGATGCTTGAGGATCTCTGGCGCTCCGCACGAACCATGGAACGCCGTATCGAGACCCTCGAGCGCCTCGTCGAACCCGACGCTGTCCCGGTCCGCCCGCGTCCAACCCAGTCCACTCGTGGGGACATCAACTAATGCGCGACGATTACATCTCCTCCCCGAATCCCAAGCGGCTCTACCGCTCACGTCAGAAGGTCATCGCCGGCGTTTGCGGCGGCATTGCCGACCGGATGGGCTGGGATCCGACCATCACCCGGATCGCTGCGGCTGTTCTGATGTTCGCTGGAGTGGGCTTCATCTTCCCGGTCTACCTGGTGATCTGGGCGATCACACCGGTGCAGCCCTACCGCCCCCGCAACCTCACCCCGGATGAGGAGCGCTTCTGGACCTCGGTCTCTGACCGCCCGGCCGAAACGTTCTCGAACATTCGCTACAAGTTCAAGGATATGGACGACCGACTGGCCCGGATGGAGCGTGCGGTGACCTCCGAAGAGTGGAAACTCCGCCGCGAATTCCGCGACCTGGAAGGCCGCTAGACCAGACACCCGGGCGCTGCGGCGATCCTCCTCCCCGTCGCAGTGCCACTCGACGAACCTACTGAGCCCCAAAGAAAAAGAAGAGGGACACCATGGCTCGCGGATTACAGATCAGACTCGCATGCGCCGCCGCCTTGCTCGCTTTCGGCCTTTCGGCTCTGGCGGTCGGCACACGGTTCGGCGTTGTCCACCTCAACGCCGGCGAGATGACGTTCGTCTTCGGTCCGAGCGAAAAAGGTCTTACACTCGGCATGGCCCAGCGGGGCTGCCCGCCGCACTGCGGGTTCGACATCAACTGGCAGCCGCTTGCGGCGCTGAGCACGGGCGTGGGTAGCTAGAGAGAGATGGACATGACCGAGATAGTCGCCGTGTCAGCCCCCTTCATCATGGTCATCGCGATCGTGGCGATCGTGTTCGGCTCCAAGATCGTGCGCACCAAGATGCTCACCGAGGCCAAATCCGGCCGCTCGCATGCCGATGAAGCGATCATCGGCCAGATGCAGCAGCAGATCGATCGCCTGACAGACCGCGTGCAAGTGCTCGAACGCCTCGTCACCGATGACGATCGCCGCTTGTCGCGCGAAATCGACGGTCTTCGTGACCGCCGCCCGCCCGCCTGAGCATACCAGTCTGAACGCGCCTGACGCAGAACGGGCCATACTCAGAGAAGATTTGGGAGAAGCGCCCATGACGAACGAGAGCAGGCCAGCCGACCACACCGCCCGCGATGCTCGCGATGAAAAGCCGCCGCGCTTCATCGAGCCACGCGAAGCGCGCCGTGTGCCCTTGTCCAATCTGCAGACTGAAGACGAAGCGCGGCTTGCCGACGAGATCGAGAAACTGCTCGGCTAGGCCGCATCAGGAGGGGATTGTCATCATGCACGACAGCAACTGCGGAAACGATCAGCGCCGCGACGCCTGGCGCTTCGAGCGGCAGGCCAAGCGGGCTGCCTGGCGCGCCCGCCGCGCCGCGCGTCACGCAGGGCGGGGCGACTGGGCTCACCTCAAGGATCCGAAATTCTGGGGCCTTGATGCCGAGAGCATGAAGGCCTGGGGCATGGGATCCGGCATGAACTCAGGCATGGGTTCGGGCATGGGCGCGCCGGAGTCATCCTCCGAGGTCGCCGCGCTCAAGGCGCAGGTCGCCGAGATGGAGAAGACGATGGCGTCGATGAACCAGCGCATCATCGTGCTCGAAAAGCTGATGACCGACGATGAAGCCCGCATCTCGCGCGAGATCGACCGGCTTCGCGACAAGCCCGATGGAGGCAAATGATGGAGTGGGAAGGGCTCGCCTTCGCGATCGTGTTCGGTATCGGCATCGTTCTCGCCTTCACGATGCAGGTCATCAAGATGGGCCTCGCGCACGAGGAAAAGCGGATGGCGTTCAAGGCTGGCGCTGGTGACGCAGGCCGTCTGGTCGCCATCGTCGCCGCCAACGAGGCAGAGATGGCCAAGCTTCGCCAGCGTGTTGAAGTGCTTGAGCGCCTCGCCACGGATGGCGACCGCAAGCTGTCGCACGAAATCGCGGGCCTCCGGAATGACAGGACAGCGGTTTGATGAGCGGGCGTCTGGTCTTTGAAACAAAATTTGGCGTTGGCCCCGCGGCGGCAACTGGCGAGACGAGCGCCTGGGACGAGCTGCGCGAGCTTGCTGGCGCGAATACGCCTGCAAAACTGAAGACGCGCGATTTCTGGGAGGAGATGTTCGGCGCAGACGACGCCCTCTTCTATGACGCCGAAGGCAATGACCGCACCGATCTCTTCCGCGCGATGATCGAACGTCTCGATCAGACCACCTGCATTGCCGAGAATCTGGCTGAGCGCGTGGCCGTGCTCGAACGCCTGGCTGTACAGGACGAGGCGCGCATCGCGCTTGAAATCGAGAAGCTTCGCTCGGGAAGGGCCGACTAGCCATGAACAACATTGGCATTTTGATCCCGATCCTTGGCATCCTGTGTGGCTTCGCTGCCATCGTCGCGAATGCGGTGTTGCGGTCGCAGAAACTCAAGATCGAAATGATGCGCGAGGAGCGCACGTCTGGTGCCTCTGAAGCGGAGATGATGCGCGAGCTTCAACGTCTCAAGGAGCGCGTGGCCGTGCTCGAGAAACTCGCGACCGACGATGATCGCAAGCTGTCCAGCGAGATCGACCGGCTGCGCAGTGACGAGTTGAGGAGATAGCCAGATGGCCATCGGCGTTTTCGAGTTTCTGCTTGGCGCGGCGATCGCTGGCGGCGTGGCCTCGACACTCACCAGCAAGCACAATCTGGAACGTGAGCGTATCAAGGCGCGCTCGGTTGCGGCTGGAGACGACAGCGACGCGATGCATGGCGCGGTCGGCGGTCTCCATCAGGATGTCGCGCGTCTGAAAGAGCGTGTGCAGGTGCTCGAAAAGCTGGTCACCGACGACGACCGGCGTCTGTCTGATGAAATCAATCGTCTCCGACGACGAGATACCGGGGCCAGCGTCTAGGCGCGCTGGTCCTGCCCACCGCGCCTGCGTGCGCGCACAAGGAATCGCCCGGGGTCAAGGCATTCGGCGACACGCTCTTCAACAGGGGAGGGTTCGCTGAAGGCATCCGACGCGACTATCTCGGCAAGCAGTGGCGCCCAAAGAAAGCCACGTGAGCCGAGGCCGCCGACAAGGCGGAGACGACCTGAAGGCGCCGGAGTGCCGTCCGGCGCCTTTTCCTTGTGTTGCGGCAAGCCGGCAAACGGTATGCGGTCTTGCGTCGTCGCGCGGACGGCTGCGCGGGATGTCAGATTGCTGGTGGTCAGCTCCGGTCGCAGTCGCGCGAGGACCTCAAGATTGTGGGCGCGCGCTGCATCGGTGATGCGCGGTTCGCCATCGGCCGCTTCAAACGTCGCGCCGAAAACGAGTTGCCCCAACGCGCGCACGGCATAGCCGCCATCGGCGATGGCGAAGGTCTCGCCAGCGCTGTCGCAGCTTTCAATCTGGCCAAGGCGCCCCTCCAGCGGTGGGGCGGCAAAGTCTGCGAATGCCGCGGCGCCCATGCCCGCGCACACGACAACCAGATCCGTCTCCAGCTCATCGAGCGAGGCAATGTCGCGTCCGCCATGGAAGCGCGCGCCGACCAGCAACCGCGGCAGGGCCAGCGCCGGGTTTATCGCCAAGGCGCCCGCATGGATCAGTGCGTCACCTTCATCGCGGAGGATCGTCTCGTCCAGCGGCGGGTCGGCCATGATCTTGGCGAAGCGCTGAACTTCACGCGGCCCCCGCGGCAGATGTCTGGCGTCGAGCGGCTGGACCGCATCTTCACCGGCGCGCAACCACGCCCGCCGCGCCAGAAGCCACGCCGCAATCAGCGCACGCGCTGCGGGTCCATCAGCCGCATCAAGGCGCGGTATTACCAGCGCCAGAGCATTTCCGCTGGCGCCGGACGCAGGCGCCGCCGCGCGGTCATACACATCGACCTGGCACCCGCGATCGAGAAAGGCGCGCGCCGTCCACGCGCCTGCAACGCCCGCGCCGATGATCGCCACGCGGCGCGGTGCTATCGCGGGCGCGTACCCCGCCGCCGGCAAGCGCGCCTCCAGCCTTTCCTTCTTGCGGCCATGGCCGGCAACTTTCTCAACCGCAAAGCCAAGCTCGGCCAGCGTTCTGCGAACATGCCCGGCAACGGTGTAAGTCGCCGCGCGCGCGCCGGGGGCACACAACCGCGCGACATGACCCAGCACGTCCGGCGCCCACATGGCGGGGTTTTTGGCCGGCGCGAACCCGTCGAGAAACCAGGTATCCGCGCGCAGGCGCGCCTGAGGCAGCGTCTCTGCGATATCGCCAATCGAAAGGGTCAGTGTTACGCCATCCGGCAAGGCAATCCGCTGCAGGCCACGGACGCGATCCGGCCAGCGCACACGAAGCTCAGCCGAAAGCTCAGCCAGTTCGGGCCATGCCGCATGAATGCGCGCCGCGTGCTCGCGGGGGATGAGTGCGCCCTCGAACGACACAAAATGAAGCCGCGCCTGTGGCGACGGCCGCTGCCGCCGCCACAGCTCCCACAGCGCCAGAAGGTTGAGCCCTGTGCCGAAGCCAAGTTCGCCCACCGTAAACTGCTCGCGCCCGTCCCAGCTTTCCGGCAGGCCGCATCCGCGCAGGAAGACTTCGCGCTTTTCCGAAAGGCCGTCGCCGGAAAAATAGACGTCGCCGTGCTCGCGCGAATGCGGCGCAAGCTCCGCGAAATCAAGATCGGGCAGGGGCGGCAGGCGCGGCATTGTGCGAGGCCTACCGCCTCAGGTTCCCTTCACCGTTCCCGCGGCCATCTGCTCGCGCCAGGCGGCCGTGCGCTCGGGAAGCACGCGCTCAAGCACATGCGGATCAGGCTCGCTCACATGCTCGAGGATTTCATAGCTGAACGCCGCCTCGCCATGCCTGGTCCACGAGGCCTGTACGCTCTTGTCGACGCACATGCCGCTACGCAGGCGCACCCACAGGCCATTCTGCTGCTTGTCGATATTCTTGCTCTGGCCGACCAAGACTTCGCCGGTTGCGGCGTTGCGCATGGCGAACACGCCGGTCTGCGGCGAGCGCTCAGCGTATTGCTGCATCAGTTCCTTGCGGCGCGATTTGTCCACTATTGCTCTGCGACCCACACGAAGTGGTCGTCCTTCTTCTCGAACTTGCCGATGCCCGGGAACGGGAAGTGCGGCGCAAAGATGCGCTGGCCTGAGGCTGCGCTATCCGTGAGGAGTTTGTTCCGGCTGGCCTGCGCCGTCGGCGCATCGCCATCGAAGGCGATCGTCCAGTCGGGCTGCTGCACGGAGATCACCGAGTGGTGCATCGTGTCGCCGATGAACAGCACGGATTGATCACCCGATGTGATGAGATAGCCGGAATGCCCCGGTGTGTGGCCCTGAATGTCCACGCCCTTCACGCCGGGCACAATGTCCGCGCCCGGCTCAAAGGTTGCGACCCTCGGCGTGACGGCCGTAACCAATGCGGTGATCGTCGTGTCCGCCTGCATCGCCGCCCATTGCGGGCCCGAGATGTGAACAGCGGCATTCGGGAAGGCGAGCGCGCCATCCACCGTCACCAGGCCAAGAATGTGATCGCCATGGCCGTGGCTGATGAAGATGTCGGTGACGGCGCCCGCATCAACGCCGGCCGCCTGCAGCGAGGCGGGCAGCTTGCCCGCGCCGGGACCGAACGAGGCTGCCGCGCCCGTGTCGAACAGCATCACCTTGTCGGTGGTGCGCACAACCAGCGGCTGGATCGATAGGCTCAGCGTTTCGGTCGGCAGACCGTTGGCGGTCAGCAGCGCATCGACATCGGCTTTCGTCTTGTTGATGGCGAGCGTCTTGTTGTCGTTCGGGAACTCGCCGCCGCCATCGCGCACTGCCGCCGCCCGCCAGTCACCGATGGTGAAGGCATGAACGTCTGCGCCTGCGGTGAAGGCCGCGATGGCCGGCGCTGCGGGCGCCTCGGCAACGGGGGCTTCCTTCGCTTCCGGTGCGCAGGCTGCAAGCGGCAGGCTGAGGGCTGCGGCGAGGACGAACGCTGATGTGCTGATGGCAAGGCGCATGGATGGCTCCCGGGTTTCGCCCGGAAGAGTTAGGTCGCGCTGCCAACGTAAACAAGTGAAAAGGAACTCACCCGGTCTCGCGCGGGCCGGGCCAGACATCGCGAGCGCCCTCTGCGACGACTGTCATTCCCTTCCCCTTGCCCAGCTTGGACGGCAGCACCGACGGATCGAAATCATCCAGACAGTGAAGGTTGACGCCGTACTCTGTCGGTTCCGACCGCTTGCGATGGAAAGGGTAGATGCCACACACGCTGCAGAAATAATGGCGCGCGATGCGGGTATTCCACTGGTAGAGCGACAGCTTGTCGGCGCCGGCTGTGATCTTCAGCTTGCTCTCATGAACCTTCGCCATCAGGGCGTTCTTCTTCCTGCACAGCGAGCAATCGCAGGTATAAGCGCTCTCGACCGGGCCCTCGACCTCGAATTTGACTGTGCCGCAATGGCAGGAGCCGTGAAGAGTGGTCATGGGCGCGGGTTTCCTTTGCCGGGGATGTTGCACTAGTCTGCAGCGCTTGTCAGGCTGCTGGCGGCTGCGGGGAAGCCGCAAAACGGGAGGACGATATGGGACTGGATTTCGATCTTGCGACGGTTGCGGGTCTTGCTGGCCTTGGCGGCAGCACGGTTGCGGCGCTGAGCGCGGCCTTTTTCTTTCGCGGCCTGATCACCCGCGTGATCGCGCAGGTTATCGCCACGACGGTCCTGTCCTTCGTGGGTTTCATCGCGCTGTTCAATGTGCTGGGCTTCCAGATCGTGCCGCCGAAGGAAATCGCTGGCGTACAGATGCCCGCCATCCCGGGCGCCGAAAACTTCTCGGTGCAGTCCACCGCTCCAGTGCAAGTGGTCGAGCCCGGCGGCTACACGATCAAGTCGCCGTGGTCGAAGGAAAAGCCGGAGTAGCTGTCGCTAGCTTCGGCTATTCCGCCGCCTGCAATTCCAGCGGCGCCGCAAGCCGGCTGACCGACTCTTTCGGCACGACGTGCACGAAGTTGCGCAGCTCGAGAGTCCAGTTGTCGAGGATGCCTTTCGCGTGCGGCGAACCTGTGCGCCGGGCGTGTTCCTCGATCAGGTCGCGTAGCACCTTGCCCCAGTGCTCCGTGACGACCGGACGCCAGATGATCGTTTCCGGATTGGCGATGGTGGCGAATCCACCTGCGGGATCATGGAGGAACGCCATGCCGCCGGTCATGCCTGCGCCGAAGTTGACGCCAACCGGCCCGAGGATGACTGCCGTTCCGCCTGTCATGTATTCGCAGCCGTTGGAGCCGCAACCTTCAACCACCACCGTCGCGCCCGAGTTGCGCACGGCAAAGCGCTCGCCCGCCTGGCCGGCTGCGAACAGCTTGCCGGACGTTGCGCCATAGAGAACCGTATTGCCGATGATCGTGTTCTCTCGGCCCGTGTAGCGCGCGGTCGAGGGCGGGCGGATGATGATCGTCGCGCCCGACAGGCCCTTGCCGACGTAGTCGTTGGCCTCGCCGATCACTTCCAGCGTCAGACCTTTGACGCCGAATGCGCCTAGCGACTGTCCGCACGAACCTTCCAGCGTTATGCGCAGGCGATCTTCCGGCAGGCCGTCCATCCCGTACTTACGCACGATATAAGAAGACGCGCGCGTGCCGATGGCGCGCTGCACGTTGCGCACGTGATAGTCGAGCTGCATCTTCTCGCCGCGCTCAAAGAATGGCGCGCCATCGCGGAGGATCTGTTCGTCCAGCGCATCAGCGACCGCATTGCGGTGTGTCGGCTTGTAGGTGACGCGTGCTTCTGGATCGGCGCGGACAAGAAGCGGAGACAGGTCGAGGTCGTCCAGCATGGCCGATCCACGCGAGACCTGCGCCAGCAGGTCGGTTCGACCCACCACCTGGTCGAGCCGGGTGAAACCAAGTTCGGCGAGGATTTCACGCACTTCCTCGGCGATGAAGGTCATCAGGTTCACGACCTTGTCCGCCGTGCCGGTGAACTTCGCGCGCAGCTTTTCATCCTGCGTGCAGACGCCGACAGGGCAGGTGTTGGAATGGCACTGGCGCACCATGATACAGCCCATGGCGATCAGGCTCGCCGTGCCGATGCCGAATTCCTCGGCGCCCAGCATCGCGGCCATCACCACATCGCGACCGGTGCGCAGCCCGCCGTCGGTGCGCAGCGTCACCTGATCGCGCAGGTTGTTCAGGGTCAGCACATGGTGCGCTTCGGCAAGGCCGATTTCCCACGGCAGGCCGGCGAACTTGATCGAGGATTGGGGCGAGGCTCCCGTGCCGCCGACATGGCCAGAGATCAGGATCACGTCTGCCTTGGCTTTGGCGACGCCTGCCGCGATCGTACCGACGCCCGAGCGCGAGACAAGTTTCACGCACACGCGGCAGTCCGGGTTGATCTGCTTCAGGTCGTAGATCAGCTGCGCCAAGTCTTCGATGGAGTAGATATCGTGGTGCGGCGGCGGCGAGATCAGCATTACGCCGGGCGTCGCATAGCGGTTGCGTGCGATGAATTCCGTCACCTTGAAGCCAGGCAGCTGTCCGCCTTCGCCGGGCTTGGCGCCTTGCGCGACTTTGATCTCGAGTTCCTTGCACTGGTTGAGGTACTCTGCCGTGACGCCAAAGCGTCCAGACGCCACCTGCTTGATCATCGAGTTGGCGTTGTCGCCGTTCGGCATAGGCTTGTAGCGTTCGCGCACTTCCCCGCCTTCACCCGACACGGATTTTGCGCCGATCCGGTTCATCGCGATGTTCAATGTACCGTGCGCTTCAGGCCCAAGCGCACCAAGGCTCATGCCCGGCGTCACGAAGCGCTTGCGGATTTCGTTGACCGACTGCACCTCGTGAAGCGACGCCTTCGCGGCCTGCGGTTTGAAGTCGAGCAGGTCACGCAGCTGCACCATCTTCTTCCGCGCATTCGCCAGTTTGGAATACTTGCGGAAGGCCGCGTACGAATTGGTGTTGCACGCATGTTGCAGCGCGTGGATCAACTCGCCCGATAGCGCATGTGCATCGCCCGATGCACGCACACGGTAGAATCCGCCAACCGGCAACACCGCAACAGCGGTGTTCCACGCCTTCGCATGCAGGTCGATCGCCTTGCGCTGCAGGCCAGCCAAGCCGATGCCAGAGATGCGGCTCGTCATGCCGGGGAAGTAATCCGCCACAAGCGCGCGAGAGAGACCGAGCGCCTCGAAATTGTAGCCGCCGCGATAGGACGAGATGACCGAGATGCCCATCTTGGACAGGATCTTGAGCAGCCCGGCCTCGATCGATTTTTTGTAGTTCAGCACCACCTTGCCGAGCGGCTTGTCGCCGAACAGGCCCTTGGCGTGCCGATCCGCGAGCGTCTCCTGCGCCATATAGGCGTTGACGCAGGTCGCCCCCACGCCAACGAGCACCGCAAAGTAATGCGTGTCCAGGCATTCGGCCGAGCGCACGGTGATCGAGCAGAATGTGCGCAGGCCATGGTTCACGAGCCAGGAATGTACGGCGCCTGCGGCGAGGATCATCGGAATGCCCGCGCGCTCCGGACCCTGTGCTTCATCCGTCAGGATGATGTGGCCACGGCCCGAGGACACCGCCACCCGTGCTTCCTCGCGGATACGCGCAATGGCGTCGCGCAGAGCAATGCCCGGCGATCCGCCCGCGTCGATGGGGAAGGTGCAATCGATGATAGCAACCTGTTCACCGATCGTCTCCAGCATGCGCGTATACATGCCGTTGGTCAGCACGGGGCTTTCCAGAACGAACACGTTCGTCTGCGTTGCGTCTTCCGCAAGAATGTTGCCGAGGTTCTTGAAGCGCGTGCGCAGGCTCATTACCCGTTCTTCGCGCAGCGGATCGATCGGCGGGTTGGTCACCTGCGCGAAGTTCTGCCGGAAGAAGTGGGACAGGGGGCGGTGCACGTCAGACAGAACGGCGAGCGGACTGTCGTCTCCCATCGAGCCGATGGCTTCCTTGCCGTCTTCCGCCATCGGCGAAAGGATCAGCTCCATGTCTTCCATGGTGAGACCTGCCGCATGCTGGCGGCGGAGGAACTCCTGCTTGTCGCCATAGATACGCACCTCGGCGCCGGGGCCGATCAGCGGTTCGAGCTCCACCACGTTGGAGAGCCATTCCTCGTAAGGGTGGTTGCCAGCCAGGCGGTCGATCAGCGCGCCGTGCTCGTAGAATTTCCCGTCGCGCACGTCGACGGCGATCATGCCGCCCGGCGGTACGCGGCCCTTGCGCGTGATGGCTTCCTCGTTGATCGCGCACATGCCGGCTTCCGAGCCCACGGCCAGCACGCCGTCCTCGGTGAGGGCATAGCGCATCGGGCGCAGGCCGTTGCGGTCCATGCCGGCGATGGCCCAGCGGCCGTCGAACATGGCAAGCGCCGCCGGCCCATCCCACGGTTCCATCACCGAGTTGGCGTAGGCATAGAGCGCCTGATGCCGCTTCGGCATGATGCTTTCGTCGCGCGAGATCGGTTCGGGAACCAGCAGCGTCTTCGCCATCGGCCCCGGCCGGCCCGCGCGCACCAGAAGCTCGAACGCATTGTCCAGCGCTGCCGAGTCCGATCCGCCCGGCTGGATCACCGGTTTCACATCGTCGCCATGCTCGCCGAACACGTCCGAGACCATCTTGATCTCGTGGCTACGCATCCAGTTGATGTTGCCCGAGATGGTGTTGATCTCGCCATTGTGGGCCAGCATGCGGAAAGGCTGCGCAAGTCTCCACTGAGGAAACGTGTTCGTCGAATAGCGCTGGTGATAGATCGCCACCGCCGAAACGAAGCGCTTGTCCTTCAGGTCGAGATAGAAATTGTCGATGTCCTCGGCGAGGAACATGCCCTTGTAGATCAGCGCGCGGGCCGAGAACGAGCACACATAGAGATCCAGATTCGCGGCGCGCGCGCGGTTCTCGATGCGGCGGCGGCAGATATAGAGCGCCCGCTCCAGTTCCGGCGGGTCGCGGCGAAGCTGGTCGGTGAACAGGATCTGCTCGATCTCCGGCCGCGTCGCGTTGGCTTTCATGCCGATGATCGACGTGTCGATCGGCGGCTGGCGCCAGCCATAGATGTAAAAGCCGAAGCGCACGACTTCGGTCTCGATGATCGAGCGTGCTTTTTCCTGCGCGGCGAGATCCGTGCGCGGCAGAAATATCTGGCCGACACAGACCTGCCGGTCATTGTCGATCGTGTGGCCCATGCCACGCACAGCGTCGCGGAAGAAATCCTGCGGCACGTCGAGCCGGATGCCCGCGCCATCGCCGGTCTTGCCATCGGCATCGACAGCGCCGCGGTGGAACACCGCCTTCAGCGCGCGGATCGCCATCTCGACAACCTCGCGGCGCGGCGTGCCATCGATTTGCGCCACCAGACCAACGCCGCACGAATCCTTCTCGTCGGCGGGATTGTAGGCGTTAGCTTCGATCAACGTATCGCGCTCGCGTGTGTAGCGCTCAAGCCACTCCTGGCCGTCTGGTTGATGTGTCATGACTGACCGTCCTGCGGACCGGTGAAACGTTCAAACACTTCCGCGCCGGTGATGCGCGGAGCCTCGCCGGCGAAATCGTAATGGAGGGGCTTCTCATCCACGAAGATATGCTCGGCGATGCCATCAATTGCAGATTGATCGTCGAGGCTTCCGGCCGACACGTTGATATAGCCGCTATCCGGCATGCGGTAGAACAGCGTCGAGCCACAGGTCGCGCACGATCCACGCTCCGCCCAGTCCGAGCTGCCGTACCAGCGGACATTGTCCGGCGTCAGGATGTCCATGCCATCATCGAAAGTCAGCGTCATCGCCGGACTTCCGGTCCAGCGCCGACAGTTGCTGCAATGACAGACATGCATATGGAGGCCGCCCTTGCCCCTATACGCGACAGCGCCGCAGAGACAGTGTCCCGTTTGCGTCGACATCAGAAACGCTCCTCGCCATGCTTGCGGTGCGGATCGGGGAAGTCGCGATAGAGCGCGGCCTGGAAATTCTGGACCAGCGAATTGACGCCGTGATGCGCGCGTTCCACAGGTTCGTTGCGGGTTGATGCTACGGTGAAAGCCCCATCAAGCTGCGCGAGGTCGCGCGTCTCGATGAGGATCTGGAATTCGCCGAGACCCGGCATGCCGAGACCCAGCTTGCGGCGCAGCAGCCGCCAGCCTTCGATCTCGCCGCTCGCCTTCAGCGCGCCGAGATAGCCATCGAGCGCGACGAGGAATGCATGGTCGCGCACGCCCGGCTTCAGGTCGCAGGAGATCTGGTAGACATCCATGGGTCTACTCCGCCGCAACGCGGGCCGAGGCCGCGCGCGCCTTGAGGTAAGCGTCGATGGAAGCGGCCGCATCGCGGCCTTCCTTGATCGCCCACACGACCAGCGAAGCGCCGCGCACGATGTCGCCGGCGCCAGCGATTCACTGACAGTGCGGATTCCGAAAAGTGCGCGGGCAGATCCTCGGGATCAAAGCCCAGCGCCTTGATCACCATGTCGGCCTTCACGTCATAATCCAAGCCGGGGACTTCCTCGGGCGACTGGCGGCCGGATGCGTCCGGCGGCCCGAGTCGCATGCGCACAGCGCGCACGGCCTTCGCGCCGCCGCTTTTCTTCTCTGTGACGGAGTGGGGAGCGGCCAGCCAGTCGAAGATCACGCCTTCTTCTTCCGCATTCATCACCTCGCGCTGCGAGCCGGGCATGTTGGCGCGGTCGCGGCGGTAGAGGCAGGTGACGGACTTTGCGCCCTGGCGGATGGCCGTGCGCACGCAATCCATCGCCGTGTCGCCGCCGCCGATAACAACGACGTTTTTCTTGTTCGCGTTCAGCTTGCCGCTGTCGAAATCGGCCACCGTCTCGCCAAGCCCGACGCGGTTTGCAGCGATCAAATAGTCCAGCGCTTTCAGCACACCCTTCGCATCATTGCCTGGCGTGTTGAGTTCGCGCGACTTGTAGACGCCTGTTGCCACGAGCACCGCATCATGGCGGCTGCGCAGCTCGGCCATGGAGATGTCCTTGCCTACATCGACGCTCAACTTGAACACGACGCCGCCGTCGGCTAGTCGCTTCGTGCGCCGTTCGACGACTTCCTTCTCCAGCTTGAAGTTCGGGATGCCATAGATCAGCAGGCCGCCCGCACGGTCATGGCGGTCATAGACGGTCACCTGGTATCCGGCGCTCCGCAGCTGATCGGCGGCTGAGAGACCTGCAGGCCCTGCGCCGATGATGCCGATGCTCTGTTTCAGCTCGCGCAGTGGCCTGATCGGCTGGACCCAGCCTTTCTCCCAGGCGGTGTCCGTGATGTAGCGCTCGACCGCGCCGATGGTCACCGTGCCATGGCCCGACTGCTCGATCACGCAGCCGCCTTCGCACAGGCGGTCCTGCGGGCAGATGCGGCCGCAGACTTCCGGCATGTTCGATGTCGCCGCTGAGATCTCGTAAGCTTCCTCCAGCCGCCCCGTGGCCGTCAGCATCAGCCAGTCGGGGATGTTGTTCCCGAGCGGGCAGTGCGTCTGGCAGAACGGCACGCCGCACTGGGAACAACGCGAGGCCTGCTGATTGGCCTTGGCCGCGATGAAGTCGGCATAGATCTCGTGAAAATCGCTCCGGCGCACGGCGGCGTCGCGCTTGTCCGGCGTCGCCTGCTCGACCGACACGAAAGAGAGCATGCGCGTTTGCGACATGAAGACCACCCGACCGGCTGAACCGTGAGCGCTTCCAATGACGTCAGGCGTCGGCCCGTGCAATCAAAATCTATCAGATAAGAACCGTATGGCTCCTAATTATCTTAAGCCGCCCATTTTCGGATCAGAAGTGTTGCTGGTGAAGCATATATAATTCCCAAACGGGCCTTATGGGTCCATAAATGGAATTGTAGGAGGAACGCCCTTAGTCGTTACCGGTAACCTCACGCCGGGCCCGTTCATGGACACTATCACTTTCCTGCAGGCGATCCTGATCGGTCTGGTCGAAGGCCTGACAGAGTTCATCCCCGTCTCCTCGACCGCGCACATCCTGCTGACCCAGGCCGCACTCGACCTGCGCGGTGAGTTCTGGAGCATGTTCGCGGTCGTCATCCAACTCGGCGCGATTCTCGCCGTGGTGGTGGTCTACTTCCAGCGCCTGCTCAACGTCGTGATCAACCTGCCGAAGGAGCCGGCCGCGCGGCGGTTCGCGCTGTCGGTGATCATCGCCTGCCTGCCGGCCGTGATCGCGGCGGCGCTGCTGGGCAGCGAGATCAAGAAGGCATTCGACAATCTCGCGCTGATCTGCTGGTCGTTGGTCGTTGGCGGCGTCGTGCTGCTGGTGATCGACAAGCTTGCGCCCAAGCCGGTCAATGGCGACGCCATGAAGTTGCCGCTGTGGAAAACAGCGGTGATCGGCATTGCGCAGATCGCCTCGCTCTTCCCCGGCGTATCGCGTTCAGGCTCCACAATCGTGGCCTCGATGTTGCTGAAGATCGAGAAGCGCGCGGCGGCGGAGTTCTCGTTCTTCCTGGCGATCCCGATCATGATCGGCGCCTTCGGCAAGGATTTGTGGGATCATCGCGACAATCTCAGCATGGACGATATGGGCGTCGTAGCGGTCGGATTCATTGCTTCGTTCGTGTTCGGATTTCTCGCGATCAAGGTGATGCTCGACTACGTTCAGAAGCGCGGCTTCGGCTTGTTCGGCTGGTGGCGCATCGTGATCGGCGGAGCAGGCCTCATCGCCATCTATTTCTATGGCTTCGGGCAGGGCTACGTACCGCCGGCTTAGGCTTGCCGGCTTACACCTCAAGGAGCGGATCATGGACGTCCAGCTGATCGTTCTCTGCGTCCTGACCTTCATCATCTATCTGATAGGGGCACTGGCCTACGCAGCGCGGATCGCGGGCGTCCGGTCGCGCAAGATCGCGGTGTCATTCGCGTTGTTCAACGTGCTGGTGCTGGTCTCGCGCGCGGCCAACTCGTTCCAGGCGCCGTTCCTGTCCAAGCGGATCGAGCTGAACCTGATCAACAAGGCCGAGGCGTTGTTCTGGGATTTCCAGATCCTGATGTTCACCGCGACGCTGGCCACCATCGTCGGCACGCTGATGGTGCCGACCACGCAGCGGCTGTTCACGCGCGCGATCCAGCACTTCCACGCCAACCGTTCGGTTCCCAAGCTGATCATGCACGCCTTCGCGAAGGGCGGCGTAGGCTATCTGAAAACGGCCGTGACCGCGCCATCGGTCGAGTATGTGAAGGGGCTGCGCGAGAAATCGATCGTCTCGGTGCGCATGGTCGTTCTCAATGTGATGGCGCAGTGCTTCCTTGCGCTCGGCGTTTTTGCCTCGCTCTACGCGGGCTTCATCGCCCCGGAATTCCGGGTTACTGCGCTGTCGCTGTCGGCCGTCATCAATGGCGTCGCGACGATCCTGCTGTTTGTGATAATCGATCCCCAGCTGTCGGTCATGACCGATGATGTGATCGAAGGCAAAGTCACGGAGGGGCAGTTCCGGCGCGCCGTGGTGTGGCTCGCGGGAAGCCGCGTCGTTGGCACCGCGCTGGCGCAGGTTCTGCTCGTTCCGGGCGCGATGCTGATCGCGGAAATCGCGCGCGTGATCTGACCTATTTGGTGATCGGCCGCAGCACGGCGCGCAGCGCCAGCGCGCCGATGAACGCCACCAGCAGGATATCCAGCCAGCGCGTGACATCGTTGAGCGGCCCGAGATCGAAGCTTGCGATCCAGGTCGTGAGCGACATCTCGAACGCCTTCAGCAGCGTGCCCACCAGGAAAACGCCGAGCAGGCCGAACCCGGCATCGCCAAGGAAGCCGAGCAGCGACCGCCCACGCACGATCTTGCGCGCCGCAAACCCCGCCAGTGTGAGCACGAATATCCAAAGCGCCAGGACGCCGAGATTCATCCCGGAATATTCGATCGCCAGCTTGTCCATGGCTCCGTTCCCCTCACTGCCTAGGGGGTAGCCTAGTTCAGCCGGAGGCGGGTTGGAAGCGCGGGTTTAGGCGTCCGCGCGGGACGTTTCGTCGACATGCGGCGGCTGGAACTGCCCATGCGGCCGGTGACGCCACAGATAGGTCGGCGTGATGCTCTCGACCGTCTCCAGCGACGTTACGCCAAGGTCGGCCAGCGTGCCCGCGCCAGTCGACACGACATTGTCGTCCTTCAGAAGCTGGACCTGATCGCCGGTCAGCGGCGGGCCGAAAAACGGATTCAGGCGCGACAGGGCGCCGACGATATAGCCGATGGGCGCTGCAACCGGGATCGGCAGCGGCAACAGCATGCGCGGACGATCAATCTCGTGCGTGATGTACTGCAGCAGTTCTTTCATCGTGTAGGTGCGCGGGCCGCCCAGCTCATACGTGCGCCCGGCAGCTTCCGGTTTGGCGAGCGCGGCGGCGACGGCGCGGGCGACATCGCTCACATAAACCGGCTGGAATTTCGTCGATGCGCCGATCAGCGGCAGCACAGGGCTCATGCGCGCCATTTCGGCAAAGCGCGTGAAGAAGCCATCCTCCGGGCCGAACACGATCGACGGGCGCAGGATCATGGCGGCCGGAATGGCGGCGCGCACGGAAGCTTCGGCTTCGGCCTTGGTCTGCGCGTAGCGCGAGCGCGACTTGGTCGACGCGCCGATGGCCGACATCTGCACGAACTTCGAAATGCCCGCCTCGGCGGCCAGCTCGGCGATGTTGGCGGCGCCCAGCGCCTGCGTGCCCTGGAAGGATTGCGATCCACGCTCGCTCAAGATGCCGACGAGATTGACCACCGCATCCGCGTTCTCAAGCGCGCGCTTGATCGAGTTGCGGTTGCGCACGTTGGCCTGCACCAGCTGGACCTGACCGACATCGCCGGCGAGCTTCACATCACCAGCAAGGTGAGGACGGCGCGTGGCGACGCGCACGCGCCAGCCCTGACGGCACAGCGCGCGGACAACGTGCCGGCCAAGAAAGCCGGAGCCGCCGAACACGGTGACGATGTTGCCGGTCATTCAATCTCTCGCGGAAAAAGGCGTTCAGATCCGGGCGATAGACCAGAATCGGGCTGGAAAGTCCATGCGGCCGGTAGGCAGTGGCAATGGAACGCCGAAGGTCAAAGCCGGCCAAAACCGGGTTCTGCCGCGGGCAGTGGCGCAGTTCCAAGGGTCTGCTAGACTCAAGGCTGTTCTGGCGTGGGTGGCGGTTGTGAAGCGTTTCGTGGTCTGCTTTGACGGCACGTGGCAGAAGCTGCGCCAGGCCAAGCCTACCAACATCGCCATTATTGCCCGCAGCATCGCCCACACGCATACGCTGGCGGATGGCAGTACTATCCCGCAAATCGTTCTCTACAGTCAGGGCGTCGGCGCCAACGTCGATGCGCTGGGCAAGGACGGCTTCATGGACGGGTTGAGCGAGTGGCTCAACCGCATGCTGGGCGGCGTGTTCGGCGAGGGCCTCGAAGACAACATCGTCGAGACGTATCTGCGCCTCGCCTTCAACTACGAGGAAGGCGATGAGATCTACGTGTTCGGCTTCAGCCGCGGCGCCTTCTGTGCGCGCAGCTTTGCGGGCCTCGTCGGCTGTGCCGGCATCGTCAGCCGCATGCACGCGGAAAAGGCGTGGGACGCTTTCCGCCTCTATCGCTCGAACCCCGGCGCCAAGGCCACCAAGGCCCAGCAGGAAGACTTCGACCGCTCGCGCCGGGACTTCCGCGCCAGCTATGGCAAGGGCAAGCGTGCGGCCGACGGCACACGCATCAAGTCTGATGATGCGCCGAAGATCACCTATCTCGGCATCTTCGACACCGTGGGCCAGCGCGGCGTGCCCAGTGCGCTCGGAGGTCTCGCCGCCAAGCTGAACAAGCGGTTCGGCTTCCACGACATGCGCATCGGCGAGGGTGTCTTGTCGGCGCGGCACGCTGTTGCGGTCGACGAGAACCGCCTCGGCTTTCCCCCGACCCTGTGGGAGGGCGTCGACGAAGCCAACACACGCGCGCACTGTCAGGAAGGCCGGCAGCACTACGCGCAGCGCTGGTTCATCGGCACGCATGGCGATGTCGGAGGAGGCGAGGGCTCGCCGCTATCAGCCGCGCCGCTGAAATGGATTGCGGAAGGCGCCGCCGAATGCGGGCTGCGCTTCTATGGCACGTATGGCGAGAATGAATCGCCGCTGGCGCAGGCCGTGCGCGAGGCGGGGCTCGTATTCAAGGGCAAGATTTCGCGGCCGCGTTTCTGGGATTCGCTTTCGCCGATGAACTATCCCTTCGCCTCGCGGCGCATCTGGGCGGCGAAGTCGCGCAAGGAGCAGCCGACGATGGATTTCGCAGCCAACATGCTCGACCCGAGTGTGATGGAGCGCCTGTCCGACAGCGAGATGAAGCCGCGCTACAACCCCGACCCGCTGAAGCCGTTCCGGCCAGTGCTCATACCGCCGGCGCCGAAGGGCAAGAAGGCCAAGGCTGCGAAGCCCGCAAAGCCGAGCGGCGAAACCCGCGCAGAGTAGCCCGCGTTCGCGAGCTTATTTCCCAGCCAGCCGCAGGAAGCGTTCGCGCAGTTCCTTGTCCGTCTTGAACACGCCCGAGAATTGCGTGGTGATGGTCGAAACGTTCGGGTGGTGCACGCCGCGCGTCGTCATGCATTCGTGCTTGGCGTCGATCAGCACCGCGACGCCATGCGGCGAGAGCGATTCCTGGATGGCGTTGAGGATCTGCGAGGTCATCGTCTCTTGCGTCTGCAGGCGCTTGGCGTAGATCTCGACAACGCGGGCCAGCTTGGAGATGCCGACGACGTTCTCCGTCGGCATGTAGGCGACGCACGCCGTGCCGAGGAACGGCGCCATGTGGTGTTCGCAATGGGATTCGACGTCGATGTCGCGCAGCATGACGATGTCGTCATAGCCCTTCACGTCGTCGAACGTCCGCGACAGGTATTCGCGCGGGTCTTCACGATAGCCACGGAACCACTCCTCATAGGCATCGACCACACGTCCGGGCGTGTCCACCAGCCCTTCGCGCTTGGGATCGTCCCCGGCCCAGGCGATCAGGGTGCGAACGGCGTCTTCCGCTTCGTCACGCGACGGACGCTTGAAAGGCTCGGTCTCGGACTTGGCCTTGCCTTTGATCACGGCGTCCATCGCCGACCCTTTCCGCTACTGGGGCCTACAAACCTTCATGGTTTCAGAGCCCGGGCGTCACAACGCCCTTAAATTTCATGCCCCGCCGGGCCAGATTGATCAGGCGGTGTGTGCGTGACACATAGGCGCCTCTTGCGAAAACGCCAGCCTGCCGCCGGGTAATACATGGCGAAAACCCTTATTGAATATTCCTAACGGAACGAAAAGACCGCCTTCATGGACATCCGTCTCCACAACACGCTGACCCGGGAAAAGCAGGTCTTTTCCCCACAAAACCCGCAGCGGGTGACGATGTATGTCTGCGGACCGACCGTCTATTCCTACGCCCATATCGGCAATGCGCGGCCTCCCGTCGCATTCGACGTCCTGTTTCGCCTGCTGCGGGCAAGGTACGGGGCGGACCATGTGGTCTACGCCTCGAACATCACCGATGTGGACGACAAGATCATCGCGGCCGCCGCCGAAACCAGCCGGCCGATCGCCGAGATCACCGAGCTTTACGAGCGCATCTACCGGGAAGATGTCGGCGCGCTTGGCGTGATCGAGCCCACGCATCGTCCGCATGCGACCGACCATATCGGCGGTATGATCGAGATGATCGAAACGCTGGTGAAAAAGGGCCATGCCTATCCGGGCAATGATGGCGTGCTGTTCGACGTGCCCTCGATGGCCGACTACGGAAAACTGTCTGGCCGCAATCGTGAAGACATGATCGCCGGCGCCCGCGTCGAGGTCGATGGCGGCAAGAAGGATCCGGCCGACTTCGCGCTCTGGAAAGCTGCGAAGCCAGGCGAGCCGAAAGAGGCGCGCTGGGATAGCCCGTGGGGCGAGGGCAGGCCGGGCTGGCATGTCGAATGCTCCGCCATGGCCAAGGCTGTGCTCGGCGAAACGATCGACATTCACGCCGGCGGGCTCGACCTGATCTTCCCGCATCATGAAAACGAGATCGCTCAGAGCGAGTGCGCCCATGGCCGCCCGATGGCGAACTACTGGCTGCACAACGGCTTCCTCGCGATGGACAGCGAGAAGATGTCCAAGTCGCTGGGCAATGTGAAATTGATCCACGACCTGCTGAAAGGTTGGGATGGCGAGGTTCTGCGCCTTGCCCTGCTGTCGGCGCACTATCGCGGCCCGCTGGATTTCACCGAAGCGTTGCTCAACCAGAGCAAGGCGACGCTGGATCGTTTCTACAACGCCCTGCGCCGCATGGATGTCGAGGCGGCCGACGTTTCCGCGCCGAACGGCGTGATGTCGGCGCTGTGCGACGATCTCAACACGCCGCTCGCCTTGGCCGAACTCTCCGCGCTCGCAACCGAGGCCAACAAGGCCGAGCCCGCCGACTGGCCGCGCTTCAAAGGCCAGATCCTGGCGGCGGGCGCGCTTCTGGGTCTGCTGCAACGCGATCCGGAAGACTGGGCGCGGGGTGACGCCTCCGAAGCTGACGTGATCGATGCGCGGGTTGCGGCGCGGGTCGCGGCGCGCAAGGCGAAGGACTTTGCCGAGGCGGACCGCATCCGCAAGGAACTGGTGGCCGAGGGCATCGAGATCATGGACGGGCCGGACGGCTCGACATGGCGGCGCGTGTGAGAGCGTTTCGCGGGAGGAAGCTCTGACAGTCCCCACCGGTCCCGGCCCGCATGAGGGCCATACAGGAGATCCGGGCGCGACGAGCGTGCCGACGTCCGAGGTACTCTTGCGCGCCGTGCGGGGCGAGTCCGAGAAGGTGACGGTGCAGGAGATCCTCGACGCGCTGGACGCACGCTCGTTCGGGCTCGCCGTGCTGCTGTTCTCGCTGCCGTCCGTGGTGCCGATGCCGCCGGGCGTGCCCACGGTCGTGGGCATCATCCTGCTGATCGTGTCGCTGCAGATGGTGCTTGGCCGCGAAGAGCTGTGGTTGCCGGGCATTCTGTCCAAACGCGCCTTCGACCGGAATTCCCTGGTCAAGGCGTTCGAGGGACTGGCGCCAAAGCTGGCCTTCATCGAGCGCGTGATGAAGCCGCGTCTGCTGTTCATGACGGGCCGGTGGGGATCGATCTTCATTGGCTTCATCGTGCTGGTGATGGCGGTGGTGCTGATCCTGCCCCTTCCACCCGGCGGCAATTTCCCTCCGGCGCTGGCCTGCGCTGTCCTCGGGCTCGGCCTGGCCCAGCGTGACGGCCTCATTGTCCTGCTGGGCTTCGTCGTCACCGCAGTGGCCGGTGTGGCTGTGTCGTATGTCATGGTGTTGTTCATCCGGTGGCTTCCGGGCATGCTGGACTGGATCGGGTCGGCATTGGGGATAGGCGGCTAGCGCGCGGGGTGGTGCGCGGCGCCTGGGCGGTTTGACGCCGACTTGGCGCAGTCTATGCTTGCGGCATGGTGTTGAAAGGTCATTCGATGACGCGACTTGTAGTCGGTATCGCCATGGCGGCGCTTCTTGCCGCCTGTGCTTCGGCTCCCGTTCAGGGCGGCCCGCGCCCGCCGCAGGGCCCCGGCCCCGCCGGCACCGATTTCGGACGTTGGGATATCGACGCTGAAGGCGCCGTCGATCAGGGCTTCCGCCGTTTCGTTAGCGCGCGCTGGAACAGCGGCCAGGAAGCCGAGGCGCGCAAGGTGCTGGAGGCTGATGGCTTCACCTGCCAGGACGGCAACCGCCCCGATGGCCGGCCCGTGCCCAGGCTGGAGTGTGAGCGGGTCTACTCGGCCAACGACAACGTCCACGCCTGGGTGGTGGAGTTCTGGCCGAACGAGGTTGACCCCAAGTCTCACTACACGCGGATGCACATGCGCGATCCACTGCGCAACTACGACGACCGGGGACACTAGGCCGCGATGAGTTTTGTTCTCGCCCCGCATGAAGGCGCCGGCGAAGGCCTGTCGCGCGTCATTCGAGAGCAGGCCGAAAAGCTGTCTGCCGAATGCGCCGAAGCGCAGGAGCATGCCTCCGCCTTCGCGCACAAGGCGCGCGTCCGCTGCAAGCGTATCCGTGCTGCGCTGCGCCTCGCACGCCCGTTGATGAGCGAGAAGGTGTTCGCGCGGGAAAACCGCTGGTGGCGCGATCTTGGCCGCCTGCTGTCCGAACTGCGCGATGCCGGCGCGCGGCTTGAAGCTCTGGAATCCCTGCGCCCGTTTCTGGTCGCGCGGGTCGGGGTAGATGCCACGCACCGGCTGGAAGAACGTTTTCTAGCTGAGCGCAAGTCGACTGACTCCAGCGCGGCGATCAACGCCTTCATCAACCAGCTCGAAGCGCGCGACGGTGATCTCGTGCCGCAGCTCGACGATGGCAGCCGCGACAAGCTGGTGAAGGCGCTGGCTGAAACCTATCGCATGGCGCGCGCAGCGATGAAAACCGCGCTGGAATCGAGCGAGGCCGAGCTGCTGCACGAATGGCGCAAGCAGGCCAAGTATCACGCGCTGCAGGTGCGTCTCATGCGCCAGCAGTTTCCCGATGCGCTGGACCGGCGCGTGGCCGGCGTGCGCGATCTCGCGGAACTGTTGGGCGAGGTGCAGGATATCGAGGTGGTGGCCGAAGCCTCGCGCACGTGGAAGCAGCGGCCGTCCGGGTTCTTCGATGTGCTGAAGACGCGCCGGACAGCGCTGGTTACGGGCGCAACCGCCACGGGCGCCGCACTGTTCGCCGAAAAACCGAAATCGTGGATCAGCGGTCTGACGCCACCCGTCATGGCGGGGCAGGACTAACGACGCGCCCTTGATCTTCGCCCCGATCGAGACGACTTAAAGCGCATGTTTGGCGACCTTTATCACAATCGTGTCCTCGAACTGGCGGCCGACATTCCCCATGTCGGCCAGCTTGAGAATGCCCAGGGCTCGTCCTTCAAGGTCTCGCGCGTCTGCGGCTCGACTGTACAGGTCGATGTGACGCTGGATGCAGATGGCCGCATCGCCTCAATCGCGGTTGATCCTAAGGCCTGCGCGCTGGGCCAGGCGGCAACCTCCATCCTTGCGCGCCACGCGGTCGGCCGCTCGCGCGAAGAGATCGAGGCGGCGCGCGATGCGCTCAAGGCCATGCTGAAGGACGACGCAGAGCCGCCCGATGGCGTGTTCTGGGAGCTGCGCCACCTACAGGCGGTGAAGGACTATCCCCCCCGCCACGTCTCCACGCTGCTGGCATTCGAAGCCGCCGTGGAAGCGATGCGGAAGGCGCTCGGCCTTCCGCTCAACCCAGGCTGAGATCAGCGCGGGATGTCTTCCGACTGATAGACCGAGAACACATGGCCATCAGGATCGGCGAGGTCTGCGGACCATCCGCCGGGCGCTTCGCTGAGTGGCGTGACGATGGTCACGCCCTTTTTTGCGAGGCCTCCAACGATGGTGTCGATGCCTCCCTCCGCCAGCGTGAAGACGATGATGGGCGATTGCCCGGCCCTGGCTTCGGGATTGCCGAAGAAGATCAGGTCGATGCCGCCCGCCGTGTGCGCGATCAGGAAGTCGCCGCCATGTTCGGCCTCTCCGGGCACGCGGTCGATAGCAAGGCCGAGCGTGTCGCGATAGAACGCTTCGGTGCGGGATACGTCCGACACGTAATAGACGATGTTCCCGATCGCATATTTGCCGAGCATGGGGTGTCTCCTTTGTCCTTACCCGCGTGTCTGTTGCCGCAGGGCAGGGATTCGTGAGCGGCTGACCACGAAAAGATGTCCGTCGGGATCGTGGCTGGCCAGAAACGCATCGCGCCGCCGGGCCGGGCCCAGCAGAGCGCGGCGGATGCGGCCAAAGGCGAGCGCGCCATCGGGGTCGGGGGCGTGGGGCCGCTCCACATTCGCCAGCACCTTCTTCAGCTGCGAGATGCGCTGGCGCAAGGCGTCGTCGCTGAGGTTCAGCAGCCACCCGATCTCCTGCCGGGTATGCCCGCTAAGGGCGAGCAAGGCAGTTACCCGAAGCGCCGGTGAAAGCGATGACAGGGCAGGGTCCGGCCGTTTCTCTGTGGCGCGCGTGGGCTCTCCTGGAATGCTGTCCGCCCACGCCCGTTCGCGCTTGCCACGGCGAGCGGCGGTGCGGGCGTCGAAGGCGGCGCGGTTGCGGATGACGCCGGCCAGCCAGCGTCGCGTCTCGGGCGCCGCCAGATCGGTACGGCCCGCTTCCAGCGCCGCCAGGATCGCCTGCTGCACCAGATCGTCAGCGTCCCCCGGCCGCCGGGCGGCGCGGCGGGCGAGGGCGTGCAGATCCTTGAACTGTCGGTGAGCCAGCATGGGGCCACGCTAATCTCCCTGTAACGATGGCGAAAGGTGTTTGGCGTTGTTTGAAGCCGAAGGCGGGGGCCGATTTGCGCGTAACTCTGGATCAGCGAGTGACGCTCGGCGCGATTGCGCTGTCGGCCGTCTACGCCGCCATCGTCATCGCCAAGTCCTCGGCTGTCTCGTTCCACACGCTCGACGATCCCTACCTTCTTCTCGAGCGCCGTTCAGATCTCTGCGACGCGGCCAGACGCGATTGCGCCGATCCAGACGTGCCTGCGCCAACTGGCTTACAGCATGCCGCAGGGCGTGATGCTGCGCCTTGAAGGCTGATGCTTGAGCCTGCTGCCACGGCGTGCGCGCCGAGGGTACACGTGCGATGTGGAAGCGCTATAGATAGCTGACTGAAGCCGGAGGACGGGAACGTTCAGGGCTGGCGCGATACTCTGCCTGACGCTGATGACAGCGCCGGCGTTCGCGCAGACAGCGCCTCAGCCGAGCGAGGTTCTGCGCGGCCTGGGCGGGTACTGCTGGCAAACCGATCTTGGCGATGGCGCAAGCGATACGCACTGCTTCAGCGTGGCGCGCGGCGGGCATCTGGTGATGGACGTTCACAAGGTGCGCAGCCGGTCCTCCGCCGTGATGTATGAGGGCGTCACGCTCTACCGTGCCGAGCCGGAGACGGGAGCTGTCCGGTATGACTATTTCAGTTCGAACGGCGACCTGCTGACTGGCTATGCCCAGCGCGCGGGCCAGCGCATCCTGTTTCCGGACAAGCTAGATCAGCCCACTGTGGTCGTCTGGTATCTTGGTCCCGACGCCTACGAGTCCGGGCCGACCGACGAGACGGCGGCCCGGACGAAGTTCGTGAAGATCGGTCCTGCGCCCGACGGCGGCTTCTAGGTTGCGGGCGTGACCTGAACCGGCGTTTCCGGCGTTGCGGGCAGGTCGATGATCAGCTTCTCTTCAGCCGTCTTGATGTCGCCCGTACCTTCCTCGATCCACGAGCGGCTGATCTTCAGCACGACACGGGTCGCAGATTCCTCGAGCACATCCCACGAATTGAAATCGCCGAGCATGTAGACGCGCGTCCAGCCATCCGGCGGCGTGTAGGCCGCAAGGTAGGTGTAAAGGCCGTTGATCGCTGGGTCGCCGCCTGCAGTCGAGAAGATCTTGAAGTCGGCGTCCTTCACGAGATGCACGTCTGTCACCCACGCCTCAGGCATCTGGTCGTCTTCGGCTTCGATGGATTTCGGCGGCCCGGAAGGCCGCGCCGGTTCAGGGGCGGGCGGTGGCGCGGTTTCGGCGGTGGCTGGTTCGGCAGGCTTGGCGGGTTCTTCGGCGGCAGGCTGGCAGGCGGCCAGCGCAAGCGCGGCGGCCAGGATGGCGGTTCTCATGTTCGTCCCCTTCGTTCTTCGCCCTTTCTAGCTGATCCCGGCCGGTTTGATCCATGGGCCGTTCGTGGCTATATGCGCTGCATGGCCCAGAGCCCCTCATACAAGCCGGTGATCGGCGCCCTGCTGAAGGGGTACAAGATGACGCTGTCACCGGCGTTCGTCGCGCTGGGCGTGCGGTGCCGGCACGAGCCGTCGTGCTCGGAATACTGTGCGGAATGCGTGTCCAAACACGGCGTCTGGGCGGGGTCGTGGATGGGTCTGGCGCGGTTTGCCCGCTGCCGCCCCAGAGGATCGCACGGGTGGGACCCGGCGCCGACCCTCACTACCAGCGGCGCGCGGTGGTTCACCCCCTGGCGCTATGGCGTCTGGAAAGTGGACCGGTCCGAACCGGCGCGCCCTTAAGAGTTCAGGGCCAAACCAAACATCAATTGTGGAGCAGGGGGTCTCGCGGCTCTCCTTGACTGTCATTCCGGACGCGCCGAAGGCGTGAGCCGGAACCTAGGGGCTGCAAGCGCGGTGCTCTGGGCCCCCTGGGTTCCGGGTCTTCGCGGCTGCGCCGCTTCGCCCGGAATGACAGTTCAAGGGAAGGGTTCAACGGGACGCGAAATCGCCCTACACCTCCGCCGACACGACGAAAGACAAGACCATGATCAACGTATCCTTCCCGGATGGCTCGAAGCGCGAATACCCCGATGGGTCGACGCCGATGTCCATCGCGGAGGCAATCTCCAAATCCCTTGCCAAGCGGTCGGTGATCGCGAAGGTCGATGGTCAGCTCTACGACATGAAGCGCCCGCTTGAGGGCGACGTCGCGCTGGAGCTGCTGGACATCAATGCGAAGGAGTCGCTCGAACTTCTCCGCCACGACGCCAGCCACGTGATGGCGCAGGCGGTGCAGGAGCTGTTCCCCGGCACGCAGGTGACGATCGGTCCCGTGGTCGAGGACGGGTTCTACTACGACTTCGCCCGCAAGGAGCCGTTCTCGACGGAGGACTTCGAGAAGATCGAAGCCAAGATGAAAGAGATCGTGGACCGCGATCTGCCGATCAAACGCGAGGTCTGGAGCAAGGACGACGCGATCGCGCACTTCAGGAAGATCGGCGAGGATTATAAAGCGCAGATCATCGACGACATCATCCCGCCGGGCGAGGCCATCACGCTCTATTCCCACGGCGACGTGTGGAGCGATTTGTGCCGCGGGCCGCACCTGCCGTCCACGGGCAAGCTGCCGAAGGCGTTCAAGCTGATGAAGATCGCGGGCGCCTACTGGCGCGGCGATCATCGCAACGAGATGCTGCAGCGGATGTACGGCACGGCGTGGGCCAACGAGAAGGACCTCGCCGCCCACCTGATGCGCCTTGAAGAAGCCGAGAAGCGCGACCACCGGAAGCTCGGACGCGAGCTGGACCTCTTCCACATGCAGGAAGAGGGCAAGGGCATGGTGTTCTGGCACCCCAAGGGCCTGACGCTGTGGCGCGTGGTGGAGAACTATGTGCGCCGCCGCCTCGATGAAGCGGACTATATCGAAGTGCGCACGCCGCAGGTTCTCGATCGCAAGTTCTGGGAACAGTCGGGCCACTGGGACAAGTATCGCGACAACATGTTCATCGCGGAGACGGCGGAAGACGAGACGCTGTCGCTGAAGCCGATGAACTGCCCCGGCCACGTGCAGATTTTCAAGCAGGGCCAGAAATCCTATCGCGACCTGCCGATGCGCATGGCCGAATTCGGCGCGTGCCACCGTTATGAGCCGTCGGGCGCGCTGCATGGCCTGATGCGCGTGCGGGCGTTCACGCAGGACGATGCGCACATCTTCTGCCGTGAGGACCAGATCGAAAGCGAGACGGCGCGCTTCATCACGCTTGCCAAGTCGATCCATGCGGACTTTGGGCTGGAGACGGACCACATCAATCTCGCCACGCGCCCCGAAACGCGCGCGGGCTCGGACGAGTTCTGGGACAAGGCGGAAACGCAGATGATGTCGGCGGCCCGCGCCGCCGGCGTCGAGCCGATCATCGCCGTGGGCGATGGCGCGTTCTATGCGCCCAAGCTCGATTTCGTCATCAAGGACGCCATCGGTCGCGAATGGACGATCGGCACGATCCAGCTCGACTACGTGCTGCCTGAACGCCTCGACGCGGAATACGTCGGCGAGGATGGCGCCAAGCACCGCCCGGTCATGCTTCACCGCGCCATTCTCGGCTCGCTGGAGCGCTTTATCGGCGTGCTGATCGAGAACTATTCGGGCGCGTTCCCGATGTGGCTCTCACCGGTGCAGGTGGTCGTCGCCTCGATATCCGAAGGGGCGCATGCGTATGCCGAACAGGCGGCGGAAGAACTTCGCGCAGCGGGCCTGCGCGTGGCGGTCGATACGCGCGGCGAAAAGATCAACTACAAGATCCGCGAACACTCGCTGCAGAAGGTGCCGGTGATCGCCGTCGTCGGCGCCAAGGAAGCGGATGAGCGCAAGCTCGCGCTGCGTCGCTTCGGCAGCCAGGCCAACGAGGGTGTGCTTCTGGATGACGCCAAGCGCTTCCTCGCCGACGAGGCCCTGCCGCCCGATCTCAAGCGGGCGAAGGTGTGAAATGGAGCCTGCGCGGGTCGCTGAGTTGCTAGCACTCCTGATGCTGTTTCTTGTGCTTCCGCTTGGCTCGGCCCTGCTTCTCAGCCGTCCTTCGCTGACTACTAAGGCGCCGATTTTCTGGGCCAGCACCGCCTTTCTGGCGGCGTGCCTTTTCGCGGTCATGGCGGGGCTGGCGTTGGGAATGGCTCCGATGGTCACGTCGACGGATCCCGGTTGCTGGAAGCCGCCTGTCGGTTGGCACGGTTGTAGGGCTCCCGAGACTCTTGGTGGTTTGCTTGTGTACGGCGCGATCGTTGTTGCGATTTTCGTTGTGTGGGCGCGAGTCTGGAGATCGGTCCGCCTGTGGCGGAAAGACAAGCCCGACCGAAGCATGCCCGCTCCGGGGATTCAATGAAACGAACAGTTGTCATAACCGCGCAAGCGCGTGCTCTTGCCCTGCAACTTCGGTTGAAGCTGACTGACCTCACGACCGTCGAAGCGTGGGCCGACGAGGCCATCCTGGAATACGGCGCGCCGCCCGAGCTTGCCGACTTGTGTCTCGCCACGCGCGCGGGCGAGCGAATCACGCAGCGCATTCTCGACGACCTTGGCGGGGCGCCGGGGTCGGTCGATGTGATGCGGGCGCTGGCGGACATGCCGGTTGAAACGGCGACGCAGGATGATCTGCGGCGGCTGTCGGACAATCTTGATCCTATCCTGAAGCAGCTGGAGCGCGCGGCTGATGTGCCGAAGGCGCTGGCGCCTGCGGTCGGGTTTGCGGGGGCGTTCTGGCAGGCGCGGATGGAAGGCGCCGAGGCGTTGAAGGCGCTGGAGCAGGATGTGCGCGACGTGTTCCAGGCGGTGAAGGAACATGCCGCCGACATTCCCGAGGAGCATGCGCCGCCACCCGAAGACATCGCCCCGCCGCGCATCGCCGCCATCGTCGTGAGCTTTCACACGGGCGAGGTGCTGTTCGACAGCATCGCCGCGCTGGAAGCCGACGAGGACATCAGCGAGATCGTGCTGGTCAACAACGGCAATCCGCCGCCCGCCGTCACGCGGCTGGAAGATCGCGTGGCGCGGTCGGCCAAGCTGAAGATTGTGGGCGAAGGCGTGAACCGGGGTTTTGCAGCGGGCGTCAATCTCGGCGCGAAGGCCTCGACCGCCGACCGGTTCCTGATCATCAACCCAGACGCCATCCTGCAGGCTGGCTCCGTCGTCGCGCTGGAATCCGCGATCACGAACGCTGCCGAGCCCGCCATCGTGGGTGGGCGGATATTTGGCGAGGACGGGAAGGAGCAGCGCGGCGCACGGCGGCGCAGCCTCACCATGCGCTCGGCGGCGGCGACGTTTCTTGGCGCGGGATGGCTGCGGGCGATCAATCCGGGCTTCGTCGGCCTCAACCGTCATGACGAGCCATCGCCTGCCGGGCCAGTTCCGATGGACGCCGTCAGCGGCGCCTTGATGTACATGACGCGGCAGGGGTTCGAGCGGCTGGGCGGGTTTGACGAAGGATACTTCCTGCATGTCGAGGATCTCGACATCTGCCGCCGCGCCGAGGCGGATGGCGGCGCTGTGATCTACACGCCGTTTGCGTCTGCTTTGCATCATGGCGCGACCAGCGACGTGACCTCGCTGTTTGTCGAGCGACACAAGGCGGCGGGGCTCAACCGCTATTTCCGCAAGTTCGCCGGCACGCCGGGCGAGCAGGTGGCGGCCGGCGTGCTTGGGCCGCTGATCGGCTTCCTGCTGACGACGCGGGCGCGCATCAGGGGGAAGTAGCGTCGCGGCGGACGTAGATCGGGTTGCCGATCAGCAGCAGCTTGCCGTCCTTGTCGCGCACGTTGAACCGCAGCCAACCGAACTCGGCGCCATCGGTAAGTCTTGCGACGTAGGGCCGTTGATTGGGATCGGGGAAGATCTGCGGGAAGACATCGAGGCCGTGCGATATCGGCTCGACCCGTGCGCCTTCGGGCAGGCCGGACATGATCGCATCGAGCGCAACATTCTGTCCGTCGCGAAGCCGGAATTCGCCGCCCATTTTGACAACCTGCGAGGCGGCGACGGCTGCGATATCAAGCGTCGCGCCTGGAAGACCCGCGACATCCACGAAGGCGCGGCCGGATTTCACGCCAGCAACGATGCCTTTGGTCGACAGCTCGCTGGCGTAGACCACGGTCGCGGGCTTGCCGATGGGCGACTGCTTTGCGCCTGTGGTGTCTTTCGCGTCGTGATTGTCGCTGCCGCCGATGGCGGTGACGCGGTGGCCCTGATTGAGCAGGGTCACCCAGAACTTGATGCCGCTCAGCGGGCTTTCTGCGCCGCCGGTGCGCAGCGTCGAGCCGTTCACGATCTCGATGGCGGCGACGCGCGACCAGTCGGTGTCTTTTGCCGTCCAGCCACAGCCCATGCAGACTTCGCCTGATGGTAGGGAGGGATGATTGACCGAGATGAAGCCGCCAGCTGCCTCCACCTGATCGAACAGCTTCGCCAGTGTCGGCAGGCGCGGCGAGCCAAGCTGGAAGTCGAGAAAGCCGGTGTTTCCGATGGCGTTGGCGTGGCCGAAGAAGGTGGTGATCTCCGTGCCGGGGATCAGCAGCGTGGCGGGGAAGGCGTGCTGCAGCTCGCGGATATCGCGGAGCTGGGTGATCGTATTGTGATCGGTGACCGCAACAAAATCGAGACCCGCCGCCTGTGCCGCCGCGAAGGTGAACACGGCGGGGCAGGGTCCGCGCGTCTCGCCCTGGTCGCAGGAGCCGTCCGAATGCGCGGTGTGAACATGGAAGTCGCCGCGCCGCCAGCCGGGCGTCGCCGCCAGCGCTTGCGCCGGATCGGCAAGCTCCACCGCGCGGCTGGCGCCATCGGATGGGCCGAGCTGGATCGTGGCGGTGTAGCTCGCAGTCTGGCCATCGCGGATGTTGGGAACGCCAAGCACGAGATGCCATGTGCCGGGCTTGAGCGGGCCGGTGGCGTAGGACGGCGTTGCGCTGAACTCGGCGATTTCAAAGTGGCTCTTGTTGCCCCCGCTCCAGCCGCGCTGGCCATCGGGATCGCGCAGGCCGATGTCGATCACCGTGCGTTGGTCCTTGCCGGTATAACTGAAGTCAACCGCTATGCGTCCTGTACCGGGCGGAACCTCGAACGGGATTTCGCGATAGGTCTGGTGGTCGGCTCGCGTGATCTCGCCCGCGAGCGCGATCTCGATGGGCGCCGGTGCGGAAGCTTGCTGTGGCGCCGCTGTGCAGGCGGCAAGCGCCAGGAGGATTGCCAGTTGAACAAGCCGCATCGCGCCGCCTCGCTTGGTGAGCAGGCAAGGTAGGGCGCCATCGTGACGTAACCAACCGCGGGGGAGATGAATTGATCGACAGCCCAACCAGTCCATGCTGAAGTCTGCCCATGGACGGACGGGTGGACGAACCGGCGGGGCGACGCAGCAGGTTTCTGGATAGCGTGGAACGGTTGGGCAACGCCCTGCCGGACCCGATCTTCATTTTCGTGGCGATCATCCTTGTCCTTGTGGGCGTGTCGGTGATTGGCGCCTCGGCGGGCTGGTCGGCGGTCAATCCCGTGACGGGCGAGACGCTGGTGGTCTCGAGCCTGCTCAGCGAGGCGAATGTCGAGAAGCTGTTTGTCGAGATGCCGCGCACGTATACGGGCTTTGCGCCGCTGGGCTTTGCGCTGACGATCATGCTGGGCGCGTCGGTGGCGGAGAAGTCGGGGTTGCTGACGGCCCTGATGCGGGCAAGCCTTGGGGGGGCGCCGAAGAATATTCTTGTGCCCATGGTGTTCGTGCTGGGCATGCTGGCGACGCATGCCAATGACGCGGCCTACATGGTCTATGTGCCATTGGCGGGGATCGTGTTCGCGGCGGCGGGGCGCCATCCTGTGCTGGGCCTGATCGCGGGCTGGTCGGGCGCGGCTGTGGGTCTCTCGGGCAACCTGTTCCCGGGGCAGTATGACGTGCTGCTGCTGGGCATCACCGAAACCGGAGCCCGGCTGCTCGATCCCGCGTGGACGATGAACCCGCTGGGCAACTGGTATTTCAGCATCGGCATCGCGGTGGTGTTCACGGCGGTGGGCTGGTGGGTGCTCGAGCGCGTGATCGCGCCGCGGCTGGGCGAATGGAAAGGCGAGGGGGCCGAGGCTGAGCTGGCCGGCATGAAGCTCACCTCCGTCGAGAAGACGGGATTGATCTGGGCGGGTGTTGCGGCGCTCGGCGTTGCGGGCCTCGCGACGGCGCTGGTGATGTGGCCGGGCTTCACGCCGCTGATGGATGAAGCGGCGAGCGGCAGCCAGCAGATGACGCCGTTCTTCCGGTCGATCGCGGCGCTGCTGTTCCTGCTCTTCATCTCGACCGGCTGGGCCTATGGCGCGGCGACGGGCTCGATCAAGTCTCACCGCGAGGTTGTGACGATGATGGTGGAGGGGTTGGGCGTGATCCTGCCCTATCTCGTGTTGATCTTCTTCGCGGCGCACTTCGTGGCGATGTTCGGTTGGTCGAATCTTGGGCCCATCACCGCGATTGCGGGGGCGGACCAGCTGCGTGCGATGCAGGCGCCGCCAGCTGTTCTCCTGCCGCTGCTGGCGACCATGTCGGCTTGGCTGGATTTCCTGATTGCTTCCGGATCAGCAAAATGGGCGGCCATGGCCCCGGTGGCGACGCCGATGATGATGCTGTTGGGCATCTCGCCGGAGATGACGACGGCTGCCTATCGCGTAGGTGATACGGTGACCAACCTGATCTCGCCGCTCAATCCCTATGTGATCCTGACCATGGTCTTCGCCCAGCGGTACATGCCGGGTTTCCGGCTCGGCACGATGATCGCGATGGCGCTGCCGCTGGCGGCGGCGTTCTACGTCGCGGGCATGCTGCTGACGGCGGTATGGGTGGGGCTTGGTATCCCTGTGGGGCCGGCGGCGCCGGTGGAATACCACGTGCCGGGTCTGTAGATCAGGCGACGGCGGCGGCGGGCGCTTCGGGCGCGGCGACGTTGAGCAGGCTGCGCATCTTCGCGGCGAGCGCGTGCTGGTCGACCGGCTTCGAGAGATAGTCGCTCATGCCGAGGCTGATCAGGTGTTCCCTGTCGCCGGTCATCGCATCAGCGGTGAGCGCGATCACGGGGATATCCTTCCACGGCTGGTCGCTGGCGCGCAGGCGCTGGATTGCTTCCTTGCCGTCCATTACCGGCATGTGCACGTCGAGCAGGACGAGGTCGAACTCGTTGGCGGCGAGCTTGTCGAGCGCGTCCTGGCCGTTGATGGCTTCGATGATCTTGCAGCCGTGCGGGGCGAGGAACAGCTTCACCACCTGGCGGTTCACGCTGTTGTCGTCGGTGAGCAGGATGCGCGCGCCGCGCAGGCCCTGCAGGGCGGGGCGGCTGGAGGCGGCGGTTGCGGCGACGGGCGCGGCGGCGGGTTGAACGACCGGCTCGACGCGGGCCTGGAAGGTGAACACGAAACGCGAGCCCTGGTCCGGCGCGCTTTCCACGAACATGCCGCCGCCCATCAGCTGGGCAAGGCGCAGCGATATCGCAAGGCCAAGGCCGGTGCCGCCATAGCGGCGCGCGATGGAGTTATCGGCCTGCGTGAACGGCTTGAACAGGCGCGCCATCACGTCTGACGACATGCCGATGCCGGTGTCCTTCACGGCGACGAACACCATGGCGTCATTGTCGCCATGCTTGCGCCAGGACAGGTGGACGTGAACGCGGCCGGCGGGCGTGAATTTGAGTGCGTTGGAGATGAGGTTGCTGAGGCACTGGCGGACGCGCTCGGCATCGCACACGAGGTTGCGCGGCAGGTCTGCATCGTGGGTCAGCGACAGGGTGAGGTTGCGGTCGCGGGCGTGGGTCTCGAACAGGCGCACGACGCTGGCGGCGGTCTGCGTGATGTCGTTGGGGGCGGGTGTGATGTCGAACTTGCCGGCCTCGATCTTCGAGAAGTCGAGGACATCGTTGAGCACGGCGAGCAGGGAGCGGCCGGAATCGAGGATCACGCCCACCTTGTCGTTTTCCGCCGCCGGGAGTTCAGACGATTTCAGCGCCTGCGCCATGCCGAGAATGCCGTTCATCGGCGTGCGGATCTCGTGGCTCATCGAGGCGAGGAAGCTCGATTTGGCCTGGTTGGCCGATTCAGCGGCGGCGCGGTTGCGTTCGATATCCTGATGCTGGATGCGCATCACCTTGCCCAGCTTGTGGCCGTAGGCGGCGGCGCCCAGCACCATCAGCAGCACGAGGCCGACGAGCGCGAACTCGACCGTCTGCAGGTTGCGGGCGTAGGTGACCTGTTCCTTGGGCAGTTTGATCTGGATGGCGCGTGCAATGTCGGCAGCGTCGGCGACGTCCTGCATCAGCTGCGCCTGCGCGGCCGTCATGGTGGCGATGCCTTGCGCGACGACGCTGAGCTTGCGGGCCTCGAAGGCTGCGAAGACCTGATCGGACGCGGCCACCAGATTGGTCATCGCCTGTCCGGCCTGGTCGAGCTTGGCGTTCAGCGATCCGCCATCGGCGGCGTCGACATTGGCGGCGATATCCTTTTCAAGGTTGCCGATCCGGACGAGGAACAGGTTGTGGCCGGCATCGCGGTTCGTGGCGCCTTGGGCGACGTCGCTGGAGACAAGCGTTTCGCTCACGGCGCCGACCAGGCTCTGGCCGATATTGGCGAGGTTCTCGATGCTGGCGACGCGGCTGGTCCACTCGCCATCGCGCTTCACCGTATCGGTGTAAAGCCCCATCAGGTTCTGGGTGATCGAGATGCTCAACAGGATGGTGAGCAGGTTGAATCCCGCGAGCGCGATGTAGACGAAATGCCAGCGTGGCGCGCCCTTACGCTCTTTCGCGTCTGCCATCTCACGACCCCTCGTGGCAGCCCCAAGGGGCTGCATGCCGAACAGTAGCGACGCGCGAATAATCTGAACCTGACCACGCCGATCAGGGTTAGAAATTACACGAGGGAACTTAAGGAACGGTTCGTGGGCGGACGATTTTGCAACGAAGAAGCTAGCTTCCAAATCCTTCCGACAGGAACGCTTCTGCAATGGCGCAGTGCATCGCCGCGCCGCGCGCCATGACTTTCTCGTCGAGCATCATGCGGTTGGAATGCAGGGCGCAGCAGGTGCGCCAGTCGCCACCTTCGGGCGTGGCGCCGAGGAACATCATCGCGCCGGGCGACTTCTGCAGGACGTAGGAGAAATCCTCGGCGCCCATCATCGGGTGGGGCATCTCGAACCAGGCGTCTTCGCCGAACATGTCTTTCGTGGTGCGGCGGGCGAGCGCCACCGCGCGCTCGTCGCACAGCGTGACGGGGAAGCCGGGGATGATGTTGAGGTCGGCTTCGCACAGGTGGGCGGCGCAGACATGCTCGACAACGCGCTTGAGGCCGTCGCGGGCGATGGTGCGGGATTTTTCGGAGAAGGAGCGGATCGTACCTTCGATGAAGGCTGTCTCGGGAATCACGTTGTTGGTCGATCCCGCCTTTATGTGGGCGATGGTGAGCACGGCGGGGTCGAAGGCGGGGACGCGGCGGGTCATCATCGCCTGCAGCGCCATCACCATTTCGCAGGCGACGGGGATGGGATCGACGGCGTCGTGGGGTTGCGAGGCGTGGCCGCCGCGGCCCTTGATGGTGAGCTCGATGCGGTCGGCTGCTGCCAGGAGCGGGCCGGGCTTGCCGGCAAAGATGCCGGACTGGACGTTGGGCGTGATGTGCAGCGCGTACGCGGCGTCCGGCATGGGGTCGATCACGCCATCCTCAAGCATGTAGCGCGCGCCGTGCCAGCCTTCCTCGCCCGGCTGGAACATGAACTGCACCGTGCCGGCGAGGCGGTCGCGCTGGGCGCAGAGCGCGCGGGCGGCGCCGACGAGCATGGCGACGTGCGTGTCGTGACCGCAGGCGTGCATCGCGTTCTGGACGGTGGAGGTGAAGTCGAGGCCGGTGTCTTCCTCCATCGGCAGCGCATCCATGTCGCCGCGCAGGAGGACGGTGCGGCCGTTGGAGGGGCCGCGCAGGGTGGCGACGAAGCCGGTGGTGGAGGGGCCTTCGGAATATTCGAGCGGCAGGCCGGCGAGGGCGGCCTTCGCCTTGGCCGTGGTCATCGGATTGTGGAGGCCGATCTCAGGCTCGGCGTGGATGGCGCGGCGCAGGGCGATCATGTCGGGCAGCAGGTCTTCGGCGGCGTCGATCCAGTGTTTCATGGCTGGCGTGGTCATGCCGGGCTTCGTCATGGGCGGGCGTCCTCGGGATCGTTGCCGCGCCAGCATGCGGGAAATGCAGCGATTTGGGAACGGGGGAGGCGGGGGCGCTAGGCTGCGTGGGCAGGGACAAGCGCGGGCGACCTCAGAAGCGGGGCTTCTGAGGCGGCTTGCGGGAGATGGCAGACATCGAAGACGGGTGGGGCTCTGGCGGGGACAGCGGTAAGCACGCGCGCGTGGTTCGACGGACGCGCCGCCATGGCCGCGCTGCTCACCATGAGCGCTATCTGGGCTTTGAGGATGCCAGCAACGCCCACCAGCTCATGGTGAGCAGCCGCGCGGAGCGCGGCGTCCGTCGAACCATGGGCTGCGAGCCCACATAGCGGATCGTTCTCGTGCTCGCGCCGGAGCTGGATGGCGCGCAGCTGGGCCAAGCGTTCGATGTCGTCGCAGAGGGCGACGAGGGCGTGGATGCGCTTGATCAGGTGCGCGAGCGATTGCGGGCGTGCGGGTGTGTGGAACGGACGCGCGACAGGCCGGAAGCGGACGCCGGCGATCGCGCATGCACGCGCCGCGATGGCGAGGTGGACGGTGGCTTCGTAGTCTTTCGCGATCCCCTCGACATGGGCGCGGTAGGCGGCGTCTTCGGCGAGGGCTTCAAGCGTTTCGGGGTGCTGGAAGCCTTCGGCTAGATTGGCCACGATCTGGCGCGCGGCTTCCACCATCTGGCGGACAGGGTCGCGGGGGAACAGATACGCAAGGAGAAGCCAGAGCCATTGCATGCGTTGGACTATAAATCAGCCGGGAGCCCGGCTGATTCAAACAGGCTGCGTCCTACAAATCTGCAGGCTTGGCGTTTGAAATCGTGTGGGAAGTTTTTTCGGTTTCCGTGGGCGGGGTGTTGGCGCGTAGTCGAGAGACCCCCGTCACGCCGCGAAGACGCGGCGCGTCACCTCCCCCACTTGCGTTGCAAGTGAGGGAGGAAAGAGGCGCCGGTGTTTTGCCTCCCTCACTTGCAACGCAAGTGGGGGAGGTGGATGGCGCGCGAAGCGCGACAGACGGAGGGGGTCTTCCGGGAGACTCGCGGCGCCGCTTCGCTATCGCTTCAAAGCCTCGGCGATGGCGGTGCGAGCAATGGGCGCCATCAGGTCGTAGCCGGCCTTGTTGGGGTGGACGCCATCCAGTGTGTATTGCGGCTTCATCGAGCCGTCGGGCAGGACGAGCGGCGTGTAGTAGTCGGCGAGGATCAGGTCCTGTTCAGCGGCGTAGCGGCGGATCCAGGCTGCGTATGTTGCCACTGCTTCGGCGGGCGTTTGATCGGGAGCCCAGTTGAAGTGCGAAGCGGGCAGAGGCGTCGCGAGGATGACGGTGACGTCGTTGGCCTTGGCGATCTCGACCATGGACTGGATATTGTTCGTTATATCCGTGAGCGTTGTCGGTCCTGTATTTCCAGCGATGTCGTTTATGCCAGCGAGGATGTGTACGGCTGCGGGTTTGAGCTCGATCACGTCTCTGCGAAACCTGACCAGTATTTGAGGTGTCGTCTGGCCGCTGATGCCCCGAGGGACGACTCCTCCGTCATGAAAAAACGCAGGATCGGCAAGCGGCCAGCTTTGGGTGATGGAGTCTCCAATGAAGACCACGCGATCACGATTATGGTCAAAGCTCGTCAGGTCCCAATTCAAAGACTGATAGCGACAGAGGTCAGCCCAGTCGTTTGCTCGCTGCCTTGCGACCATAGCCTGATAGGTGGCGCGATCTTCCTCCGATATGGGCGGCGGCTCGGAGGAGTCTTCTTCGAACTGCGCCTTGACCGCCGCGACAATGCTGCGGGGAATGTCCGGTCCCTGAGGGCAGGCCACACCGGAAAGCCTGAGGCCCAAGCCGACGATGGGGCGGCAGTTCGCGCTTTGGTGCCGTTTCAGGTCCGCATCCGGCAATCGCGAAGCCAGCGAGGAGGGTGATCAGGAAGCGTTTCATCCGCGCAACATCACACGATTTCGGGGCGCATGAAGGGTCTGTCACGCAAAAATTCGCCCTGTTTGCGTGAAAAGCAAGCCTTAGCCCGCCTTGCTCCGGTAGCATCCCGGTAACCGAAGCGGGCGCATAGCCAAGCGAAGTTCCCGAGCTTATGCCGCAAGGAGCGCGAGCCATGACACGTGTCGCCGTCATCATGGGTGGATGGTCGTCCGAACGTCCGGTGTCCCTGTCGTCAGGCAAGGGCATGGCGGAGGCTGCGCGCCAGAGCGGCTTCGAGGTCGTCGAGATCGACATCACGCGCGAGCTTGCGCGGCAGCTGACCGAGGCGAAGCCGGATGTGGTGCTGAATGCGCTGCATGGCCCGTGGGGCGAGGATGGCTGCGTGCAGGGCGTGCTGGAGATCCTCGGCATTCCCTACACGCATTCGGGCGTGCTGGCGTCGGCGCTGGCGATGGACAAGGACAAGGCGCGGGCGATCTACGTCCAGCACGGCCTCGATGTGGCCGAGGGCGGCATGTACGACGTCGAGGATCTGGCGCGCGAGCACATCATGCCGCCGCCCTACGTGATCAAACCGCCGGCGGAAGGATCGTCGTTCGGCGTGTTCATCGTGCGTGAAGGCGCGAACCGGCCGCCGAAGGAACTCACTGACGGCACATGGACTTTCGGGAAGCGGGCGCTGGTCGAAAAGTTCATTCCGGGGCGGGAACTGACCGTTGGCGTGATGGGCGACCGGGCCATGGCCGTGACCGAGATCATGACCTTAAGGGACTATTACGATTTCGCTGCAAAATATGAGGCTGGAGGATCGCGTCACGTCCTTCCAGCAGACCTGCCGAATGCGGTCACCGAAGCTGCGCTGAATGCGTCGCTTAAGGCCCATCAGGCGCTTGGCTGCCGGGGCGTGTCGCGGTCGGACTTTCGCTACGATGAAACAGCGGGTCGACTGGTGATACTCGAGACCAATACGCAACCGGGCATGACGCCCACCTCGCTCATCCCCGAGCAGGCTGCGCATATGGGCATCGACTATCCCTCGCTCGTCCGCTGGATGATCGAGGATGCGTCATGCCAAAGGTAAAACGCCCGCGGATCGCAGGCCCCGTCTATGACGATCGCGACGAGGCCCCTGCCGCGCCGCGTGCGCAGGCGCATCGCCCCTCGCGCCCCGCGCGCGACGTTCCCTATTCCGTCGCCTGGTTCCGCGATCGTATCGCGACGTATGCGCTGGGCACGATCATCTGCGGCGCCGTGATGCTGACGGTCGCTGCGTGGATGGGCGGGACGCTGGGCGCGTTCGGCCAGCGCATGAACAACGGCTTCAACGTGCTGGCCGGCTGGGCCGGGCTCGCGGTGAAGGAGGTCAACGTCAACGAAGGGCTCGACGTCAATCTCGTCACCAAGGTGAGGGAAGCCGCCGAGGTGCAGCCGGGCCACAACATCCTGATGGCGGACCCGTATGCGATCCGCGACCGGATCGAGAAGCTCGATCTCGACGTTGGCGCGGTGAGCGTTCAGCGCCTGTGGCCGGACCGGATCGATATCACCGTCGAACAACGCAAGCCGATCGCGCTGTGGCAGGAACACGAGAATGGCGGCGCCTGGCGCGTGGTCGACCAGAGCGGCCGGGCATTCGCCGAAACGGACGTCTCCAAATACGGAAACCTGCCGCATGTCGTAGGCGCGAACGCTGCTGAAGCGGCCGCCGGGCTGGTTGCGGCGATGAGCGCCTATCCGAACCTCGCCGAACGGTTCGAGGTGGCTTATCGCGTGGGCGAGCGGCGCTGGGACGTGAAATTCTCGGGCCGCGCCGATGTTGTCGTGCTGCCTGCGGACGAGAACCTTGGCGCTGCCCTCGATTGCGTGAATCTGCAGCACGCGCAGACCGGCCTTCTGGACCTGCCGGCCCAGCGGATCGATGCGCGTAACAGCTGCACGCTGGCGATCCAGCCCTTGCCGGGCGCGCCGCCTCCCGTTTCAGGAGATGCGTGATCTCCATGTCGACGCTTGCCCAGCGTAGCAACGTCCGCGACCGCGCCCATGGGCGCGGTTCGGTCATGGCTGCGTTGGACATCGGCTCGTCGAAGGTTGCGTGCCTGATCTCGAAACGCTCTGACTGCACCGATGGCGAGCCGCGCGTTGCGGGCGCGGGGGCGCAGGGCACGAAGGGCGTGCGCGCCGGCGCTGTCGTCGATCTCGACAATCTGGAGCGGTCGATCCGTCTGGCCGTCGAACAGGCAGAGCGGGCCGCGGACGTTCGGATTACCGATGTCGTGCTGGGCGTGTCCGGGCCTGACTTGCGGTCGGATGTTTTGCGCGCCGTGCTGCCGTTGGCGGGACGGGAGATCACGCACACGCATATTCGCGACGTGCGGATCGCGGCGCTGGAAAGCTTCAAGTCGGCGGGTCGGGAAATCCTGCATTCGGCGCCGCTGGGTTTCTCGGTGGACGGCACCGGCGGGATCAAGGATCCGCGCGGAATGTTCGCGGACAACTTGACGGCGAGCTTCCTGGTGGTGTCGGCCCCCACGGCTGGGCTGCGGAACATCGTGCAGTGCGTGTCGCGGGCTCATCTGAACCCCACCGCCATCCTTGCTGCGCCGTTTGCTTCTGGCCTTGCCTGTCTGGTCGAGGACGAGGCCGAGCAGGGCGCCATGCTGATCGATTTCGGGGCCGGGGTGGCCTCGGCGGCGGCGTTCTATGATGGCGGGCTGATCCACGTCGAGACCCTGCCCATGGGCGGTTCACGCGCCACGTCTGACCTGGCGCAGGGGTTGGGAACCACGTTTGCGGCTGCAGAAAAACTCAAGATCCAGTACGGCGCCGCCAGCCTTGCCGCTGCGGGAGCGCTCGACATGGTCGAGGCCCCCAAGCTGGGTCAGGACGGCCGTCTTGAGGCGCACCAGTGTTCCCGCGCGGATATCGCGCAGGTGCTGCGTCCGCGGGTCGAGGAAATCCTCGAACTGATGGATGGACGGTTGTCCAAGGCGTCGGCTGCTGGGCGTCCGCTGCCGAGACGGATCGTACTCACGGGCGGATCGAGCCAGATGCCTTGTCTGCAGGAGCTGGCGGAGGACGTTTTTCGCGCGCCAGTCCGTCTCGCCAAGCCTGCCAATGTGAAGGGTCTAGGCGAGACTTACAGTTCCCCGGCTTTCGCTGCCGCTGCGGGACTGTTACGTTGGGATCTGATGGGTGGCCCGGACCCTTCGCGGTTTCGCGCAGACCAGGCCACAGTCGATCCCGGCGGAAGCCTGCTTGGTCAGGTTTTCGGGTGGGTTCAGAAAAACTTCTGAACCGGCGTTTCCTTTAAGAAGCGCTTAGCCAAACGCCGCGATCTTCATCGAGTACGCTAACCGGGCAAGGGCCCGGGGCTGCGGGGTGCGTTTCGAGGTTAGACCATGGCGGTGGAACTCAGGCCACGGATAGTCGTGATCGGCGTTGGCGGGGCCGGCGGCAACGCGGTCAATAACATGATCGACGCCAACCTGCAGGGCGTCGAATTCGTCGTGGCGAACACCGATGCGCAGGCGCTGACGCGCTCGAAAGCCCCGACGCAGATCCAGCTCGGCATCGGCAAGACATCCGGCCTTGGCGCGGGCGCGAACCCCGAAGTCGGCATGGAAGCCGCCAAGGAAAGCTCCGACGAGATCAAGAAGATCCTGAACGGCGCGCACATGTGCTTCATCGCGGCCGGCATGGGCGGCGGCACGGGCACGGGCGCTGCCCCGATCATCGCGCGCATCGCGAAAGAACAGAAAGTCCTCACCGTCGGCGTCGTCACCAAGCCCTTCGACTTCGAGGGCAAGCGCCGCATGCAGGTGGCCGAGCGCGGCATCGTCGATCTGCGCGCGGAAGTCGACACGCTGCTGATCATTCCGAACCAGAACCTTTTCCGCATCGCCAATAAAGACACGACCTTCGCCGAGGCGTTCGGCCTTGCCGACAAGGTTCTCTATTCCGGCGTGCGCGGCATCACCGACCTGATGGTCATGCCCGGCCTGATCAATCTCGACTTCGCGGACGTGCGCACCGTCATGGCAGGCATGGGCTCGGCGATGATGGGCGAGGGCGAAGGCGAGGGCGAGAACCGCGCGCTTAAAGCCGCGCAGGCCGCGATCGCCAACCCGCTGCTCGACGATGTCTCGATGCGCGGCGCCAAGGGCGTGCTGATCAACATCACCGGCGGTTATGACATGACGCTGTTCGAGGTTGATGAAGCCGCGAACGAGGTTCGCCGCGAAGTCGACGTCGACGCACACATCATCCTCGGCTCGACGTTCGACGAGCGCATGAATGGCAAGATTCGCGTGTCGGTGGTCGCCGCCGGCCTGCAACAGCTTCCGGCGCGCTCGGCCCAGCCGGTTCGCGATCTGCAAGCTGGCCTGACGACTGCTGTGATGAATGCGCCGTCGCCCGCCTCGCAGCTTGGCATCGTGGCCCAGCCGGCTGCCGTCGCCGCCCCGGCTGCGCCTGTGGTTGCCGAACCCGTTCAGGCACGCGAGATCGTGCCGCCTTCGGACCTGCGTCCGGCGCCGCCCGTCATCCGCACGCGCCCGATTGCGCCGCCGGTGGAAGAGGTGGCTGAGATCGAGGCCGAGATGCCGGAGGAAGCTCCTGTGGCTGCTGCGCCAGCACCGCAACCTGCGCCGGCTCAGGTCGCCCCGCCGGCCGCTGCTGCTGCAGCTCCGGTCGAGCAGCCGAAGGATCGCTCGTTTGCCTCGCTGTTCGGCTGGAAGGCCAAGCCGGCTGACGAGCCTGTGGCGCAACCCCTGGCTTCCAAACCGGCGCCGGCTGAGGATTCGTTCGACGACGACCTCGAAATCCCGGCCTTCCTGCGCCGTTCGGGGAATGCGTAGGCACTTCTGGCGCGCCGCCCTATCCGCTCATCCCGACGAAAGTCGGGATCCAGGGCTGATGGCGAGGCTTGTTCCGGCTTGAAGCTTCAATCCCGTTCGCGTGTCGCGACCGTTCCCGGATCCCGACTCTCGTCGGGATGAGCGGGACAGGGTGCGAGAGATACAACCTAGTCGCGCACCCACTGCACGCTCAGCTCTTCCTTGAGCGCGAAGCGTTTGAGGTGGCGTTCCACGACATCTTCGAGCGTCGTGAGTTGTGTTTCGTTGGCGGTTGACACCTGCGCGATCAAGATATTCTCGTCTTCCGCGTTCAGCTCGCACACACCCGCGCCGAAAGCGATGCGGCCCTTGTTGTCGGCGAAGGTCGCGTCGATCTTGTGAGCGAAGTGCTTGCACAGCTGGATCAGGTAGCCGCGCGCTTTTTCCGTGCGGATGTTGGCGATGGACGTTGCGGTTAGCGTCTGTGTGGTCATCAGACTTTCTCCACCTGGCGGGCGGCCGCATCGATGGCGGCGGCGATGGCGTCGATCTGCTCCTCGGTCATCGGGCCGCTGCCCATGCGGAGGCGCAGTGACACCTTGAGGTTTTCCATCGCGCGGATGATGGCGTGGGCGCGTCCGCCACGTCCGGGGCCCGCCGCGTGGCTCATGCGCTCGAGGAGCGCATCGAGGGTGGCGCGGTTGGCTTCGATGAAGGCGAGGCCTTCGGCTGTGATGGTGTGCAGCTTCTTCGTGCCGTCCGCCGAGATGGTGACGTAGCCGAGTTCTTCCAGCAGCGTCAGCGTCGGGTAGACCACGCCGGGGCTGGGGCTGTAGGCGCCGCCGACCGAGTCCTCGATCGCCTTGATGATCTCGTAGCCGTGGCGCGGCTTTTCCGCGATCAGGTTGAGAACCACGAGGCGCAGGTCGCCGTGGGCGAAGAAGCGCGCCAGGGCGCGTCCGCCGCCGCCGTGGGAGCGGCGTCCGAAATGGCCTTCGTGGTGATGACCGTGCTCGTGGCCGGGATGGTCATGGTCGCGTCCGCGCCCACCTCGGGCGAAACGCATGCCGAAATGGCGGGATTTCCAGTCTTTATGGTGCATCGTTATGTCTGTCCTTTCGATATAACGAAAAAACAGATATATCTAAATACGCTCGATACAAGGGGCGATCGCAGCTGGCCGCTAAAAAAGATCGCCCCAGTCTGAGCGCCGGGCCTGTTTGAAGCTGTCGCCTTCCTTGCGGGTGACGAGGCGGTGGGTGGCCGTACCGTCCGGCTGGCAGAGCTTCAGCTCGACCCGGCCCTTGGCGGTGAGCGGCGGCGTCAGCACGCGGGCGGGAGAAGGGGTAACGGGCGTTCGCGAGACGATGAGGTAGGCGAACTTCTCGTCCTCCCACGGCACTTCGCCGCCTTTGGCGAGGCGGTGGAGGCGCGAGCGTGCGACGCGCTGGGAGAAGTGGCACCAGTCGGGTTCGGTGATGGGGCAAGCCTGCGCGTGTGGGCAGGGCGCGATGATGTGGGCGCCGGCCGAGGTCAGTTGCGCGCGGGCGTCGAGGATGCGGCGCCAGCCCGCCGTCGTGCCGGGCTCGATGATGGCGAGCACGCTTGTGGTGGCGGTCCAGAGCGATGTGACGAGTTTCGTTCTGTCGCCGGGCTCAAGTTCGTCGAGCACGTAGGCGAGCGTGACGAGATCGGCTGAGCCGTCGACGCCGTTGCGGACGTTGCAGTCGCGCCAGTCGATCTGCTCGACGCCGCTGGCGGCGGCGAGGGTCTGGCCAATGTTGCGGATGGCGGGGCTGGTCTCGAGCAACGTTGCGGATTGCAGGGAGGACCACAAGGCTTTCGTCGCCCACATGACCGTGCCTGGGCCTGCGCCGACGTCGAGCAGGGATGTGGGCGCGAAGCCGGGCAACCGTTCGGAGGCTGCGGCGAGGGCTGCGTGGATCGCGGCATAGGTCGCGGGCATGCGGGCGGCGATGTAGGCTTGGGCCGCCAGCGTATCTGAGAGGTGCAGGCGGCCATCGCGCACCTCGTTGCGATAGCGCTGGGACAAGGCTTGCGTCGCCGTCGCAAGATGCGCGGTTGAGACGCCGTGCAGCGCCTGGTCGACCGCAAGGCGGAGGGCAGAGGGGAGTTCCATGGCGCGGTGCTAGCAGACGGGCGGTTTGGCGCAACATCCCGCAAGAGAGCGTGTCTTGCGCAAGCGGGCGTCCGGTTCTAGCTCAGCCGCATGAGTCACCAGAACACCATCGCCAGCAGCGCCAGCGTCTCGGGTGCGGGCGTGCATACCGGCAAGCCTGCGCGGCTGACCGTGCGGCCGGCGGGCGAGGGCGTGGGCGTTGTGTTCGTGCGGACGGATGTGACGGATCGCGCGGCGGAGATACCGGCGCTGGTGACGAAGGTGACGACGACCGAGCTTGGCACCAACATGACGAATGAGGCGGGGGTTTCGGTTGCGACCGTCGAGCATTTCCTTGCGGCGTGCGCGGGGCTGGGCGTCGACAATGTGATTGCGGAGCTGGATGGGCCGGAGTTGCCCATTCTCGATGGATCGTCGCGGCCGTTCGTCGAGTTGCTGGAGCAGGCGGGCGTCAAGGCGCAGGCGGCGCCGAAGCGCGTGCTGAAAATCCTGAAGCCGGTTGAAGTGCGGCCCGCTCAAGGACAGGGGGGCGTGAAGTTCGCGCGGCTGTCTCCGGGCAAGGGCTTCACCATTAGTGTGGTGATCGATTTCACGACGAAGGCGATCGGCCGGCAGGAGATCAGCTTCACCATGACGCCCGGCGCGTTTGCGCGCGATGTCGCCTGGGCGCGGACATTCGGCTTTGCGCATCAGGCCGAGCAGCTGCACGCGATGGGCAAGGGGCTTGGCGCCTCGATGGACAACACGGTGGTGATCGAGGGCGACAAAATCCTCAATCCCGGCGGGCTGCAGGCGCAGGACGAGTTCGTGCGCCACAAGCTGCTGGATGTGATCGGCGACCTGTTTCTTGCGGGCGGGACGATTGAAGGCCTCTACGAGGCGGAGCAGCCGGGGCATGCGCTGAACAACCAGCTGCTGCGGGCTGTGTTTGCTGACGCTGCATCCTTTGCCTGGACGTAACGCAGTCGCCGCCACTCCATCGACGATCCGCCTTGATTTGGCCGGGAAGACGCGCGTAGACTACACGTGTAACATCAAGGGGTGGAAGATGGTTCGCACGATGACGGGTATCGCACTCGCGCTCGCGCTTGGCGCCTGCAGCGACGAGGGTGGCGCTGCGAGTGGCGGCGACGGCTACGAGATCATGGGGATGCTTAACGAGGATGCACGACCTGCGTCGCCAGCGCCGCCGATGGCGGTTATGAATGAAGCCTCGTTCGACACGCCAGCCCCGGTCGACAGCCGGATCGTGCAGCCTGATCCGAATGGCGGGGGTGGCGGCGCGCCACAGGGCACGGCGCCGATGATGGCCTACACCTATGGCTGGAATTTCTCGGTGCCGACCGAGAACATGCCCGGCCTGCAGGGCGCACACAAAAAGCTCTGCGAGGATGCGGGGCCGGCGAACTGCTACATCACCAATTCCTCGCTCGATGCGATCGGCAAGGCGGAGGGCGCCTCCGGCTATCTCTCTATGCGCGCGACCGAGGCGTGGGTGCGCGGGTTCGAGCAGGGCGTGGGCGAGGGCGTGAAGCCGTTCGGCGCGTCGATCTATTCCAACACGCGCGGCGCGGAGGAACTGACCGCGCAGATCGTCGATTTCGAGGCGCGCCTGAAATCCATGGTCGCGCATCGCGACGCACTGCAGAAAATGCTGGAGGACAAGCCCGGCCGCCTGTCGGACCTGCTCGAGATCCAGCAGGCCCTGGCGGAGTCGCAGGGCAACATTGATTCCAGCCAGTCCGTGCTGGCGGCGTTGAGGCTGCGCGTGTCGATGTCGGTGCTGACCTTCAGCTACCAGCCGGAATACGCGGCGGTCTCGAACTCGATCTGGCGGCCGATTACGGACGCCTTCGGGGACTTTGGGCCGGCGTTCGCCCGGACGGTGGCGGGGATCATCAAGGTGGTCGCGGCGCTGTTGCCGGTGGTCATTGTCGCCGGTCTGGGCCTCTGGCTGGCGCTGGGCCTGTTCCGCTGGCGCGGCAAGCGCAAGGCCATAAAGCCGCCGGTTTCCAAAACAACAACCGGCGTCTAGCATAATTCAGGCTGTCCCGGCGCTGTGGCTACCTCGCCGCAGTCCGGGGGCTTGGACGCGCCACGTACCTTGGTCTAGAAGGTCCACCAGCGTTCCGGTTCCGGCGTTCGCCTTATAGCTGCCCTTGTGGCAGGCGAGCTTCTAGACCGCCAAACCAGCCGTTCTGGAGTTTCTGCATGCGTTCCACCCCCGCGCTCAAGGTTGTCCTGACCGCCGGCGTCGCCCTGATGGCCGTCTCGGCCTGTGCGGGCAACTCCCGCCAGCAGGAACTCGCCTATATCGAGCAGCCGGTGGAAACGATCTACACTCAGGCCGTCCGCAGCCTGAATCGGTCGCTGTGGGATGTCTCGGCCCTGCAGTTCGACGAAGTGCAGCGCCAGCACCCGTATTCGCCCTGGGCCCAGCGCGCGATGCTGATGTCTGCCTATGCGCGCTATCGCTCGCGCGATTTCGACGATGCGATCTCGAGCGCGCAGGATTACATCTCGCTGCATCCCGGCGGCGATGGCGCGGCTTACGCCTATTATCTCGTCGCCGTCTGCAACTTCGACCAGATCATCGATGTGGGCCGTGACCAGGCCCGCTCGTACAACGCCCTGAAGGCGCTCGACGAGGTGATCGCGCGTTTCCCGCAGTCAGACTATGCGCGCGATGCGGCGCTGAAGGTCGACATGGTGCGTGATCAGCTGGCCGGCAAGGAAATGGAGATCGGCCGCTACTACCTGAACCGCAGCGAGCATCTGGCCGCGATCAACCGCTTCAAGCGCGTGATTACCGACTACCAGACGACGAGCCATGCGCCCGAGGCGATGCACCGTCTGGTTGAGGCTTATCTCTCGATCGGTCTGACCGGGCAGGCGCAGCAGACGGCCGCCGTGCTGGGCCACAACTATCCCGGCTCTGACTGGTATGCCGACAGCTATGCTCTGATGCAGGGCCAGGGCGTCAGCCTGCCAGAGAAGCCCGACGCGAAAGCGGGCTTCAATATGTTTGAGCGGCTGGGGAAGATGTTCTTCTAGGTTCTTGCCGGACGCAAAAACAAAGGGCGCGATCCCAACGGATCGCGCCCTTTTCATTTCGTGCCGTATTGGCCGGGCCTAGTGATGACCGGCGTGGGCGCCGTGGGCGGCTTTCCAAGCGTTCACGGTTTCCAGCGTCTTCTCGATGTGGCTCTCGGGCTTCATGTCGGTGTGCGAGAGCAGGACCTTGCCGTCCGGCGCGATCACGAACGAGGTGCGGTTCGACCAGTCGGCGCGCTGTGCGTTGAGCACGACGTCATAGGCGGTGACCGTGGCGGTGTTGACGGCGCCGATCGGGAATTTGTCGGCGCAGTGCTGTTTCGAGAACTCGGCGAGGCGCGGGATGTTGGCCTCGGCGCTGGCCATCGAGCCATCGGACATGCGCGCCATCGTGGTGACGCCGATCAGCGTCGCGCCGGCGGCTTTGAACGCATCGGCGTTCTCGCCGAACTTGATCGTCTCGACCGTGCAGCCTTCTGTGTAGGCGGCCGGGAAGAAGTAGACGACGACCGGGCCCTTCTTCAGGGCTTCGGACAGTTTGAAGTTGAAGGCGGCGCCGTTCAGCATGCCCTTGGCGGTGAACTCCGGCGCGACGGCGCCGTTCTGCAGGGCCGCGAAGGCGGGGGCGGCGATGCCGACGGCGGCGATGGCCGACAGGGCGACCGCGGCGGCGGCGATGATCTTTTTCATGTGTCTCTCCCAGGTCCGGACTCGGCCGGCTGCGCTCTTATCGCCAAACTATACGCGCGCGTCACGCGCGCAGACCATCACGACTGCGTTCTCCCAAAGCCCTGCAAATGCCGGGGTTAAGGGGCTGCGGAATTCATGTTCTCTTTTTGTTCTGAACGTGATAGGGAGGTGGAATGCTGACGGCGCTGTCCATTCGCGATTTCGTGCTGGTGCGGGCTCTCGATCTGGAGCCCGGGCAGGGATTCACCGCTTTGACGGGCGAAACCGGGGCGGGGAAATCGGTGCTGATGAGCGCGCTGGCCTTTGCCCTTGGCGGGCGGGGCGCGCAGGACCTGATCCGCGCGGGGGCGGATGTGGCGGAAGTTGTCGCGACCTTTGATGTCGCGCCCGATCATCCGGCGCGGACGCTGGCGGCGGAGAGCGGCATCGAGGACGATGCCGGGCACCCGCTGGTGTTCCGGCGGTCGGTTCGCCGGGGGGCTACGGCGCGGGCGTTCCTGAACGACCGGCAGATCGGCGCGCGGCTGGCGGCCCAGCTTGGCGCGCTGCTGGCCGACATTCATTCCCAGCATGAGGGCCTTGGCCTGCTGGATGCCGCGCGGCATCGCAGCCTGCTGGACGCGTGGGCGAAGGCCGATGCGGCGCTGGCCGAGACATCTCAGGCGTGGGCGCGTCTGCGGACGGCGTCTGCGACGCGCGTGGAGCTGGAAGCGCAGGCATCGCGCGTGGTGTCGGAGCGGACATGGCTGGCGCATGCGCTGGAGGATCTCGATAATCTTGATCCGCAGGAGAACGAGGCGGCGACGCTGGCGCTCGATCGCGCGACGATGCAGGCGGGCGAGCGCGTGGCCGAGGGGCTGGAGTCGGCGGTCCATGCGCTCGCGAAGGCCAATGTCGAGAACGCGCTGGCCAATGCCAACCGGGCGGTGTCGCGCGCGCTGGCGGCGCCTGCGCTGACCGGGGAAGGGGCCAACAGCGAACTGGCGGTGCGTGTGCGCGGGGCTTGCGAGGCGCTTGAGCGCGCGATGATCGAGGCGGGCGAGGCGCGTGCGGCGCTGGATGTGGCGGCGCAGGCCTGTGAATTCTCGCCGGCCGCTCTCGAAGTTGCCGAGACGCGGCTGTTCGCGTTGCGGGCGGCGGCGCGGAAGCATGATGTCGATCCGGATCGGCTGGCTGGGCTGCGCGAGAAATTCCGCAGGCAGTTGGAAGGCATCGAGCAGGCCGACACGCGCCTTGCGCAGGCGATCAAGGAAGAGGCCGAGGCGCAGCGGGGCTATGAGGCGGCTGCGGCGCGCCTGACCGCGAAGCGCCAGGCGGCGGCAAAGAAGCTGGCCAAGGCGGTGGGCGAGGAGCTGGAGCCGCTGAAGCTGGGCAAGGCGAAGTTCCGCGTGGCAGTGACGCCGCGCGCGGAGGCGGGGCCGACCGGGCAGGACGATGTGGCCTTCGAGATCGAGACCAATCCGGGCGCGGGCTTCGGCCCGCTGGCGCGCATCGCCTCGGGCGGCGAGATGGCGCGCTTTGCACTGGCGGTAAGCGTGTGTCTGGCGGGGGCCTCGCCCGCGCCGACGCTGGTGTTCGACGAGGCGGATATGGGTGTGGGCGGCGCGGTGGCGGCGGCCATCGGAGAGCGTCTGTCGCGGCTCGGGCAAGCGCGGCAGGTGCTGGCGATCACGCACTCTCCACAGGTTGCGGCGGCGGCGGCGCGCCAGTTGCGGGTTTCCAAGGCCGTGTCTGAGGGCGGGACCATCACGTCCATCGATCCACTGGGGCGCAAGGAACGGCAGGAAGAAATCGCCCGCATGCTGGCCGGCGCGAGCGTGACGCGCGAAGCGCGCGCGGCGGCGGGAAGGCTGTTGGCGGGCGCCTGAGTGACGGCTAAGAAGCCGCCATGGCGAAGAAAAAATCGACATCTGAGGCAACGCCCGTTGTGGACCTGACCAAGGCGGCGGCCAAGAAGGAACTCGTGCAGCTGGCCGAGGCGATCCGCGCGGCGGATGCGGCGTATTACCAGGACGATGCGCCGAGCCTGACGGATGCGGATTATGATGCGCTGCGCAACCGTCTGAATGCGATCGAGGAGCACTTCCCCGAGCTGAAGCAGGCCGACAGCCCGAGCGAAAGCGTGGGCTCTGCGCCCGTGCAGGGCTTTGGCAAGATCACGCACATGAAGGCGATGCTCTCGCTGGACAACCTGTTCAGCGAGGAGGATGCGGCGGATTTCGTGGCGCGCGTGCGGCGTTTCCTCAATCTCAAGGAGAGCGAGGAAGCCGCCGTCACGGCGGAGCCGAAGATCGACGGGCTGTCGATCTCGCTGCTTTACGAGAATGGCGAACTCACGCGCGCAGCTACGCGCGGCGATGGCGCGGTCGGCGAGGATGTGACCGCCAACATCCGCACGCTGAAGGATGTGCCGCACAAACTCAAAGGCAAAGGTCACCCCGCGCAGATCGAGGTGCGCGGCGAGATCTACATGACGATGAAGGATTTCGAGGCGTTCCAGGCGGCCGAGACGGAAGCGGGCCGCAAGCGCCCGGCCAATCCGCGCAATGCGGCGGCGGGCAGCCTGCGCCAGAAGGATGCGTCGATCACGGCGTCGCGGCCGCTTCGCTTCTTTGCCTACACGTGGGGCTTCGTGTCCGAGCGGTTTGCGAAAACGCAGATGGCGGCGGTCGAGCGCTTTGCGGCGTGGGGGCTGCCGGTGAACCCGGAGATGAAGCGCGCGGCAAGCGTGGACGCGATGCTGAAAATCTATCGCGATATTGAGGCGCGGCGGGCGTCGCTCGGCTACGATATCGATGGCGTGGTCTACAAGGTCGACCGGCTCGACTGGCAGGAGCGGCTGGGCTTTGTCTCGCGCAGCCCGCGCTGGGCGGCGGCGCACAAATTCCCCGCGCAACAGGCAATGACGCAGCTGCTCGGCATCGACATCCAGGTCGGGCGCACGGGGAAGTTGGCGCCTGTCGCGCGCCTGCAGCCGGTGACGGTTGGCGGCGTCACGGTGTCGAACGCGACGCTGCATAACGAGGACGAGATCGCGCGGCTGGGTGTGGTGATCAACGACTGGGTCATCATCCAGCGCGCCGGCGACGTGATCCCGCAGATCGTGCGGGTGGTCGACGAGAAGCGGCCGAAGGATGCGAAGGCGTACAAATTCCCGCACACGTGCCCGTTCTGCGGTTCGGAGGCTGTGCGCGGCGGGGGCGAGGGCGGCGAGGAAGTGGATCGCCGCTGCACGGGCGGGCTCATCTGTCCAGCGCAGGCGGTCGAGCGACTGAAGCACTTCGTCGCGCGGCGCATGTTCGACATCGAGGGACTGGGCGCCAAGCAGATCGAGGAATTCTTCGAGGCGGGCGTGATCACCGCGCCGCAGCACATCTTCATGCTGGATGAGCGCATCAAGAAGGTGGGCAAGCCGCCGCTTGAGGAGTGGGATGGCTATGGCGAAACGTCTGCGAAGAAGCTGCGCGATGCGATTGCCAAGGCGAGCACGCAACCGCTCGACAGGTTCCTGAACGCGCTGGGCATCCGTCATATCGGCGAGACGAATGCGCTGTTGCTGGCGCGGCACTTCGGCGGGATCGAGGAGATCGAGGAGATGGTGGCGCGCGCGGGCGAGCAGCGGCCCAACGACGCTTATCGCCGGTTGCAGTCCATCGAGGGCGTGGGACCTGGTGCGCGCAACAAGCTGTTGGATGCGAAGCTGCCAGAGGATTTGGTCGGATCGCTCGACAATTCATTTGAGGGGCAACTTGAATCGGTCGAGTTGCCTGCGGAACCGAACAAGAAACCAACACGGCTCAACAAGAATGCGCGTGCTGCGCTCGCGCGCGAATTTGGCGATTGGAAAACATTCCGTGAGGCAGTGCAATCGGCTGCCAAGGGCAGGCCGGGCGAAGACCTCGTGGCCCTCGGCGCGATCAGTGGCTTTGGCGATGTCGCCGCCGAGGCGCTCGTTGATTTCTTTGCCGAGAAGCACAATCGTGAAGTCGTCAACGAACTTTTGAAGCGTGTCACCGTCACGCCCTTTAAGCAGGCCGACACATCGGACAGCAAGGTTGCCGGCAAGACCGTGGTGTTCACTGGCACGCTCGAGAAAATGTCGCGCGATGAAGCAAAAGAAAGGGCCCAAGCACTCGGGGCGAAGGTTGCGGCCGCGGTGTCGAAGAAAACCGATTTTCTGGTCGCCGGTCCCGGCGCTGGATCCAAACTGGACGAAGCGAAGAAACATGGCGTTCCAGTTCTAACCGAGCAGGAGTGGCTAGCCATGACTGCGAATGCTTCGACTGCTGCGGATGGAGCCGCGAAGTCGTGATGGAAATCGGCTTCCGATGCCGCAAGCGGTCGATGGACGGTTATGTCACGATTTCAGTGGCCGATGGCGTACCCGCTTGCGAGTGCGGCGGCTCGGCTCCCGACAACATATGCGACCATCTGGCGGCGACCATGATGATGCAGCTGGAAGGGCCGATCCATCCGGACGACCGGGTTGCCGCCAAACTGACCTGGGAAAGAACTCGCTGGGTATTGCTGGCCGGGCGGCGATTGCCACAGAGCGGATGGGATCGAGATCTTCGTTGGCTTGGCTATCCCGAACCTGAGCCAAAGGGCGGTGTGTTATGGTTGCGATGGAAGTATGGTGGTGATTACGATGATCGCCCGAAAGTGTGTTTCACGGGCGATGGAGAAAAGCCGCGCGACGACTATCTCCGCGAAGCGCGTGAGCGGGGCTGGCGCGCTGTGGACAACTGGCAGCCGGGCATAAAGGTAATGGTCGCGAGCGATCCAAACAGCAGTGCTGCTAAGCCGTCAAAAGCGCGCGCGGCTGGCGTACCTATTGTCTCGTACGCTGATTGGGAGCGCCTTAGCCCCGATGGCGCGTTAAAGGAGTAGCTGACAGAGGACGAGTGGCTGGCGCTGGTCGGGAAAGGCTGAGACTCGCGACCCTGTCGCAATCATTCATGGGATAGGGAAGCTGCGCGCGGGTTCGCGTTGCGTGCCCTTTGAAGGGACTTCAGCGCCACGACTGTTCGAAAGTTTGCGATCTGGGCGGCGATTGCGACCGCAGGCTTGATGCTGGCAGCAGTCTCGCTTGGTGGAGCGTTCGGCAGCGTGTTGCCGTTCTAGAAGCGGGTCAAAAACCGCCGCGCTGTTTCACCCAGACCCGTTCTTCCCGCGTTGAAGCGCGGCCCAGCGCATCGTTGCGATGCGGGAAGCGGCCGAATTTTGCGATCACGTCGGCGTGGCGGTGGGCGTAGTCCAGTGCGGACTTGAACGCCTCGCGCGTGTGGTCTGTTGCGTCGGCCTGCAGGGCTTCGAACAGGCGGATGGCTTCGCGTTGTGCGGCCATGTCCTCGGCGTGTTCGAACGGCATGAAGAGGAAGATGCGTTCGATCGGGTGAAGCGTCTTGTCGTCCCCCTTCGCGATGGCGTCCTTCGCGATGCGCAGGGCCAGCGGGTCGCTCGCGAAGGCGTTGGGTGAGTTGCGATGGATGGAACGGCTGAACTGGTCGAGCGCGATGATCGCCGCAAGGCGCTGGCGCGGGGCTTGCGACGCCCATGTCTGGGCTAGACCGCTGGCGAGGGCATCCACTGTGGCGCCGAAGCGCTGCGTGATTTCGGCGTCGAGCGGCTTGCCGCCTGAGTACCAGCGCTTCATCTGCGCGCCGAGTTTTTCGGGATGCGCGGTTACGTCCTCAAGCCAGAAGGACAGGATCGCTTCGGGGGTCTCGATCGCCATCGTCAGCCTTTCGGCTTCTGGGCCGTGATCATGTAGTTCACGGAGAGGTCGCGGCTGCGGCTCCACTTGCCGGTGAGCGGCGAGAAGGAGACGCCGACGCTCTCGCCGATCTCCATGCCGGCGCCGGTGAGCGCCGCGCGGGATTCTTCCGGCGTCACGAACTTCTTCCAGTCGTGCGTGCCGGGGGGCAGCCAGCGCAGCACGTGCTCTGCGCCGACGATGGCGAGGGCGAAGGCCTGGGGCGTGCGGTTCAGCGTCGCCATGATGAGCAGGCCGCCCGGCGCGGTGAGGGCGGCGCAGTCGGCGAGGAAGCGGGCGGGGTCCTGCACGTGCTCGATGACTTCAAGGGCGAGGACGATGTCGAACTTGGGCTCGCCGGCGGCAAGGAGCCCCTCGACTGTGCCGACGCGATAGTCGGCGTCGATCTCGAGTTCGTTGGCATGCACCTTGGCGGCCTTGATGTTGGCGTCGCCCGCATCGATGCCCACGGCGTGTGCGCCCAGCCGCGCCATCGGCTCGGTGACGAGGCCGCCGCCGCAGCCCGCATCCAGCAGGCGCAGGGCTTCCAGCGGCTTCTTCGCATTGGCGTCAGGGGCGCGAACTTGCCGGTGGGCGACCACCAGTCCGCCGCCATGGCGCGGAACTTGTCGATCTCGGCGGGATCGACGCTGGGCGATTCCGGGATGGTAGTGTCTCGCGCGAGGGTCTTCGCCACGTATGTCTCCTTGGCGGGTCGCCACATTTCCGTCCGCGCCATCCTGTAGCCATTTGGCAAACAGAACGCACGCATTTGCGTCTTATATGGGATGGGGAGTTCGCCTGACGATGAGGTCCGTGGTCTGTGTGGCAGGTTTGATAACCACGGCAATGCTCGCCGCGTCCTGCTCGCGGTTGCCTGATATTGAGTTGGATAACCGGACCGCTTATGAGGTCGTCCTACGCGATCAGGTCGGGAAAACACTCCGGGCGCCTGCAGGACAGATCACCGGGCCCCTGCCGCTCCTTTCCTACCGGATACTGGATGCGGGGCCCTGTTCCTATCGGTATGAGCAGGTCGATGTGGCCGTTGCCCAGGCGCGCCGAGACGGTGGCGATCCTCCGGCCTCTACCTATCATGTACGCTTGGAGCCAGATTTCACACTGCGGCTGTTCAATATCGTGGATGGTCAGGTAGCCGACGAGGTGGTTTCCAAAGGGTGGCCTGCCAAGCCCACGGTGGAATGCCGCAGTTCTGGGTGAGTTCTTGCCCTGACGGCGTAGCGCCCCTATAGGGCGTCGCGCGCGGAGGCTTGTGGCCTCGCGCAAACGGGAAGGACTTGCCCCTGCGATGAATCGCCTGGTGCTGAAATTCGGCGGAACCTCGGTCGCCAACCTCGAACGGATCGCCCATGTGGCGGATATCGTGGCGGCGCGCCGTGCGGAAACGCGCGCGATTGCTGTGGTCGTCTCGGCCATGTCGGGTACGACGAACCAGCTGGTCGAATGGACCAAGGGCGCGGCCGGGCCGGACCTGCACGGCAAGGATTACGACGACGAATACGACGTGGTGGTCGCCTCGGGCGAGCAGGTGACGGCCGGGCTTCTGGCGCTGGCGCTGCGCCGCAAGGGTCTGAAGGCGCGGTCGTGGCTTGGCTGGCAGCTGAAGCTTGCGACCGACGAGGCGCACGGCAAGGCGCGCATCACGGGCTGCGACAATCCGGAATTCATCCGCTCGGTCGATAGCGGCGAGATCGCTGTCGTGGCCGGCTTCCAGGGCGTGGACGAGAAGGGCCGTGTCTCGACGCTGGGCCGGGGCGGATCGGATACGTCGGCGGTGGCCGTTGCGGCGGCGCTGAAAGCCTCGCTCTGCGATATCTATACGGACGTCGATGGCGTCTACACAACCGACCCGCGCATCACGTCGAAGGCGCGGCGGCTGGAGAAGATTTCTTACGAAGAGATGCTGGAGCTGGCCTCTCTCGGCGCGAAGGTGCTGCAGACCCGCTCAGTCGAACTGGCGATGAACCATCGCGTTCCGGTGCGCGTGCTGTCGTCCTTCGAAGGCCCCGTGCCTTCACCCAATACCGGAACGCTCGTGTGCGATGAGGATCAGATCGTGGAAAAGCAGGTTGTCAGCGGCGTCGCCTATTCGCGGGACGAAGCCAAGTTCAGCATGATCGGCGTGGAAGACCATCCGGGCGTCGCCGCCACCATCTTCGGCGCGCTGGCCGATGCGGGCGTCAACGTCGACATGATCGTACAGGCGTCCGCCAAGACCGAGGGCCGCCAGAACATCGTGTTCACCTGCCCGGACCGCGACGCGGCCCACGCCAGCGCCGTGCTGGAAAAGCTGAACGGCAAGGTGGGCTATGAAAGCCTGTCGGTTGCGCGCGATGTGGCCAAGGTCTCGGTGATCGGCGTTGGCATGCGCAGCCATGCGGGCGTCGCCAAGACGATGTTCCAGGCGCTGTCGTCCAAGGGCATCAACATCCAGGTCATCTCGACATCGGAGATCAAGATCTCCGTGCTGATCGATGCGTCCTATACCGAGCTGGCCGTGCGCGCGCTGCACACGGCGTATGGGCTGGATTCGGATTGAGCTAACGCACAACCGGCGTCCAACCGCCCAGCACGAACTCCGGGCGCCGGTAGTCTGCGATGATCGCAGCGTCTGCGGGCAGCGTGAGCTGGCGCACGATGGGGTGGCGCTGGGAGACGTCTGCGGGTTTGCCGTCCAGCCCGCGCGTACCGTGTTCCCAGAAGCGCACGTTCGAGCTGTCAAAATCCGGCGGGTCCTGCACGGGGCCCCAGCCTTCGGGCGGCACGCCGTCCATCCGCGAATTGATCACCACCATTTCGGCGTGCGGAAAGTTGGCGCCGGGCGCGCCGGTGGCTCCATTGCGCGGCAGGCGGGCGAGCGCCTTGCTGGCGATCTGTCCGCCCGCGCCATCGGGCTTGATGGTCCAGGGCAGGGGGCGGTCGATGCCGATGAAGGAGGAGTCCACGAAGACATTGCCGTGGCTGCCTTCGGGTGTGCGCGTCCAGGTGAACGGGCCGACGGAGTGCACCTCGCAGCGCAGGCAGAACAGGGCGGCATAACCCAGGATGGTGTCGCCATCGCCGGTGAGTTTGGAATCGACCATGTAGATCGTGCCGTAGGTGGTGAGCGCATCGCCCGATCCGTTCAGCGTCATGCGGTCGATCACGATCTTTTCGCCGCGCACCAGCAGCGCTTCGGCCTGACCGATGAAGGTGTTGTTGATCGTGAAGGTGGAGAGCTGGATGCGGGTCGACTCGTAGATCGAGAAGGCCGGGCGGCGCGAGGGCCCGCCGCGCGGAGGGTTGAAGGCGCTGTTGTTGGGGTAGGTGACGATCACGCCATCGCGACTTTCGCCCCGCAAGGTGAGGTTTGACTTGCCGCGCATGAAGATGAGTTCTTCGTAAGTCCCGTTGCGGATAGCGATCTCGACCGGGCTTGCGGGCGTGGCGGGCGCCCAGTCGATGGCGCCCTGCACGGTGTTGAAGTCGCCTGATCCGTCGGCGGCGACCACGAGGCGGGTGCTGTTCGCTGACGGCGCCGTCGCCTTGGTCGTGAAGGTCCATGTCGTGACGCCGGAGACATCCTCGCCGACCAGCACGCCGGGATCGAGGGTGACGCGATAGGTCCGGCCATAGGTCAGCCTGCCGGTGTGGGGATAGATCGTGGCGGTGGTTCCGCGCACGATGATCGGGAAGAAGTGGAAGTCCGTGCCGCCGATGGTGGTGACCTGATAGTCAGTCATCGCGGCCGAGGCGCCTTGCGCCTGCCGCTCGGCTTCGTTGGCGGCGGATGACCGGCCAGTGGGGTTGGGCGAGGTGGGCACGCTCATGTCGAGTGTATCGGCCAGGGTTCCCGTTTCTGCGTCAAAGATACGGATCAGTCCGCTGGTTCCGATGCGGGGCGGACTGGCGAAGGTCAAAACCAGATGCGTGTCTGGATTGACGTTCCGGGCGCCGTTGGCAGGGAACAGCAAAGGCGCGCCGGGCGCGGGTTCGACCGGGCCGTCCATCGCGCAGGCCGCCAGTGGCAAGGCCAGGAACAGCCCGGCAAGCCAGATGCGCAGGTTGGCGGCCATTCCAGTGCTCCGCTTGGCGGTCCCGTCAGACCGTAGATGCCTAGCCGGCGATCACGCGCGCCGGAAGCAGCCTCCGCGCGGGTCACCGTCTCGTGTTGCGCCGATCTCCACTGTTTTTTGTCTACGCCGCACGCGCGAAAGACATGCTTTGTTCGTTATTGGCGGCTGGCATGACGTGCGCTGCATAATCAGGTACAGCGCGAGTCCAGCACCCCGATAGGGTCAGGCAGGAGCCTTCGTGAGCGATCGCGGAAGACAGGGAGAGAAGGGCGGACAACCGCCGCGTCCGCCGTCAGGCGGCGGCGCCAAGCTTCTGCTGTCGCGCCTGCGCGCCCTGATGGCCAACCAGGCGCAGGATCCCAAGCGTCTCGAGCGCGTGGTCGAGCTGATCGCCAACACGATGGTGGCGGATGTCTGCTCGATCTACCTGAAGACAGAGGACGAAGCGCTGTTGCTGATGGCGACGCAGGGCCTGCGGCCTGAAGCCGTTGGCCGCACGCGCATGAAGGAGAATGAGGGCCTCGTCGGCCTCGTTTCGGCGACCGCGCGGCCGCTGCGCCTGACCGACGCCTTCTCTCACCCCCGCTTTTCGTATCGCCCGGAAACGGGCGAGGATCCGTTCCACTCCTTCCTCGGCGTGCCGATCCTGCGCGGCGGCCGGGTGCTGGGCGTGCTGGTCGTGCAGAACCGCACCGAGCGCGCCTATGACGATGAAGAAGCCGAAGCGCTGCAGACGGTGGCCATGGTGCTGGCCGAGCTGGTGGCGGCCTCCGCGGATTCGCTTAGCGCCTCCCTGCGCCAGACGCGGCCTGTGGAGCTGCGTGGCCGGACGCTGAACGAGGGTCTCGCGCTCGGGAAGGTACATCTCTACGACCCGGTCGTGCCGCCCGCCCGCCTTTTCGCCGCCGATGCGGACGCGGAGGAGCTGCGCCTCAACGATGCGCTGGAGGCGCTGCGCAACTCGATCGACGCCATGCTGACCCGCGCGGGGCCCGTCCTGTTCGGCGAAAGCCGCGACGTGCTGGAGACCTATCGCCTGTTCGCGCATGACCCGAGCTGGGAGGCCCGGCTGGTCGAGGCCGTCCGCTCGGGCCTGTCGGCGGAAGCGGCCGTTGATCGCGTGCGCCGGGAACACCGGGCACGGCTGGAGAGCGCGCGGGACTCGCTGCTGCGCGAGCGGTTGCACGATCTTGAAGACCTCGAAAACCGCCTGCTGCGCCAACTGGCCGGCGACAATGGCGGCGCGCGCATCGCACCGCCCGGTTCGATCCTTGTCGCAAGCCGCATCGGCCCGGCCGAACTGCTGGAATATCGCGATGCTGGTCTGGCGGGCGTGGCCCTCGAAGAAGCGGGCGCCGGATCGCACGCGGCCATCGTCGCGCGCGCCATGGGTGTTCCGGCGGTGGGCGGCCTCACGGGTCTGGTGACGCGGGCCGAAGATGGCGACGCCATGATCGTCGACGGCGAGGGCGGGCTGGTCCACATCCGCCCCAACCCTGAGATCATCGCCAACTTCCAGGCGCGGATGGCCCTGTCGCAACAAGCACGGGCCGAACTTTCCCTGTTGCGCGACATGCCGGCGACCACGACGGACGGCGTCGAGGTCGACCTGTTCATAAATGCTGGCCTGAGCTTTGACCTCGACCACCTGGACGAGGTGGGCGCCAAGGGCGTCGGCCTGTTCCGCACCGAATTCCAGTTCATGGCGTCCGAGACCATGCCGGGCCTGGACGAGCAGTCGACCTTCTACAAATCGGTCATTGAGCGGGCGGGGGATCGTCCAGTCGTGTTCCGCACCATCGACCTCGGCGGCGACAAGATCGCGCCCTTCATGGGCCGGCGGGAGCGTGAGGAGAACCCGGCGCTGGGCTGGCGCGCGCTGCGCATGGCGCTGGACCACCCGTTCTTCTTCCGGCGCCAGCTGCGGGCGCTGATCCGCGCTTCGCGTGGGAAGACGCTGCGTTTGATGTTCCCCATGGTCACGAACGTCGAGGAGTTCGAGGCGGCGCGCCGTCTTGTCGACAGCGAAATGGAATGGGCGATCAAGTTCGGCCGCGACCTGCCGAACAGGCTTCAGGTCGGCGCCATGGTGGAGACGCCCTCGCTGGCGTTTTCGATCGACAGCCTCAAGGGCAAGGCCGATTTCCTCTCCATCGGCACCAACGACCTGATGCAGTTCTTCTTCGCCGCGGACCGCGACAATGCCCGTCTTTCGGGGCGTTACGACCTGTTGAGCCGCCCGGCGATGCGCCTGCTGCAGCGCATGCGCCAGCGCGCCGACGAGGCGGAGCTGCCGATCACCGTCTGCGGCGAGGCGGCCGGCCGGCCGCTGGAGGCGCTGGCGCTCGTGGCGATCGGTTATCGCAGGTTATCCATGCAGGCCTCGCGGATTGCGCCGATCAAGCTGCTGATACGCTCCGTCGACATGGAGACGCTATCGCTGCGCGTGCAGGCGGCCCTCGACCGTCAGGATCAGTCGGTACGTAACGCAATGTTAAGCGTCGCGGACGAGTTCGGGCTGAAGATTTAGGTTGTGGCCTTATTGGCGACTCCTTACGTTCGTAATCATCTGTTAGGGCGGTGGGCGTAAGGCGGTTAGGCGGGTCTTCACGATTTGCCTTACCGTTTCGGACAAACAAATGAGCGGCGTGGCCAAAGACGATACCACCTCCAGCGCACCTATCTCCGGGGCTCCGGCCCCCGGCGTTCCCGCCGAAGAGACGGTAGCTGCCGTTGGCGCCGCAGAAGCTGGCCAGGCCGAGGCGCCGGCTGCCACAGTTTCGCCATCAGGTCGCGAGCCGTCCCGTGACGAGGGCGAGGTCAAGCCGCGCCGTGTCGCCAGCCACCTGCGCGTCGTCACCGACAATGACGCAGACTTCGTCGCCGTGTCCGATCAACCCGCACAACGCATCGGCGAAGTCATCCGCACCGCGCGCGAAAACGCCGGCTACACGCTGGAGCATGTCTCGCGTGAGACGCGCGTTCACCTGAGTCACCTGCGCGCCATTGAAGACATGACGCCGGGCCTGCTCGGCGCCCCGGTTTACGCCAAGGGCTATATCCGCTCGTACGCCCGCTATCTGGGCCTGAACGAGCAGGACACGCTCGACCGCTTCCTGCGCGAATGCGCCGCCATCCTCAAAGACCCTGAAAAGCCCGAGATCGCCCCTCCGGCAACCTCGAAGGCGCGCAAGCTGCCGGTTGCCGTGCCCGTGCTCGGCCTGCTGTTCGTCGGCCTTGCGGCTGGCGCCGCTGTGATGGTTCTCGCCAATGGCGACAAGCCTGCGCCGTCCGCCACGCCGTCCGCTGGCGTTGCCGGACCGGCCGCCGCCGCTGTCGTCCCCGTCTCGCCCCAGCTTCGCATCGTGGCGTTGAAGCGTGGCATGCTCGAAGTGCGCTCGGCCAAGGGCGACAAGTACGTTCACCGCAACTACAACCCAGGCGAGTTCTTCATCGTCCGCGTGGGCGAGGGTTTCACCGTTTCCGCCGACGATGGCACGGCCTTCGAATGGCGCCTCGGTGACCAGTCGCTTGGCCTGCTGCAGGCTGAAGGCGGACCGGTCTATACGCAAAGCGCCGATCTCGCCGCCCAGCGCCAGCCGATCCTGCCGCCTGCGCCGCCGCCGGAAATTGTCGAGACCGACCCGTCGATCACGGCCGTCACCGGTCCGCTGACTGCGGCTGGGACTGCGCCCGCCGCGCCGCGCCCGCGCACCACGCCGCGTCCTACGGCCCAGCAGCCGGCGGCGCCTCCGGCCGCTTCAACGGCCCCGGCGGCTGAGCCTGCCGCGCCGCCCCCGGTTCGCGATCCTGCGCTGGATGCCTATCCGGACCAGTAGAGTTGGCGAAATTCACGTATTTGGCGGCCGCGCGACGACCTGTCGTGCGGCCGTCGCCTTTACTGGCCATGCCTAAAGGGCCAAATGTCTGCAATCGGCTGATCCGGCGACATCCATGAGCCACGACATCAACCACATCCGCCCCTGGCGCACGATCACGCGGCGCAAGTCGCGTCAGATTCGCGTTGGCAATGTGCTGGTGGGGGGCGATGCGCCCATCACCGTCCAGTCGATGACCAACACGCCGACGTCGGACGCCAAGGCGACGATCGAGCAGATCCGCGGACTGGAAGAAGCGGGCGCCGATATCGTCCGCGTTTCGTGTCCGGATGAAGAGTCGACCGCGGCGATGCCGGAAATCTGCCGCGCCGCGAACGTGCCAATCGTGGCGGACATCCACTTCCACTACAAACGCGGGATCGAGGCGGCCAAGGCCGGCGCTGCGTGCCTGCGGATCAACCCGGGCAATATCGGCAATGTCAGTCGCGTGAAGGAAGTCATCCAGGCCGCCAAGGACCATGGCTGCTCGATGCGGATCGGCGTCAATGGCGGATCGCTCGAGCGCCACCTGCTGGAGAAGTATGGCGAGCCATGCCCCGAGGCGATGGTCGAGAGCGCGCTCGATCATGCGCGCATCCTCGATGACAACGACTTCCACGAATACAAGATATCGGTGAAGGCGTCGGACCCGTTTCTGACGGTTGCGGCCTATCACCAGCTCGCCGAAGCAACCGACGCGCCGCTGCATCTTGGCGTCACCGAAGCGGGCGGCCTGCGTACCGGCACGGTGAAGTCCGCCATCGGGATCGGCTCGATGCTGTGGGCCGGCATCGGCGATACGATCCGCGTGTCGCTGTCCGCCGAGCCGGTGGAAGAGATCAGGGCCGGGTACGAAATCCTGAAGTCGCTTGGCCTGCGCACGCGCGGCGTCAACATCATCTCGTGCCCGAGCTGTGCGCGTCAGGGCTTCGATGTGATCCGCACCGTTGAGGCGCTGGAGAAGCGGCTTGCGCACGTGCAGGAGCCGATCTCGCTGTCGATCATCGGTTGCGTGGTGAACGGTCCGGGCGAGGCGACCATGACCGACCTCGGCTTCACCGGCGGCGGCAAGGACGCCGGCATGATGTATGTCTCGGGCAAGCCCGATCACAAGGTCAGCAATGCCGAGATGATCGACCGCATCGTGGCGCAAGTGGAAGCGCGCGCTTCTGTCCTGCGCGCCGCGAAGGAAGCGGCCGCTCAGGCTGCGGAGTAAGCGCTAGCGGTTGGTGCTGCCCGGTTGCGCGCGGCAGTCTTGAAGGCCAATCTCCCCGTATGCGAGCCTGAAAGGGATCGTCGGCGAAGGGGGGCGGCTGATGCGTGCAATTGCGTATCTTGCGGTGATCGGGGTTCTGGCCGGCTGCAAGACCGTGTCGATGAAGGCGTCCGAGCCTTCCGTTCCCGCCGCAACCGTCGCCGTGACGCTACCCGACGCCGCGCCCGGATCAGCCGCCGCCACGGAGGCGATGCTGCCAAGGATCGTCGAGCACTATTGTCTCGAGCGCCTGATCGATGGCGTCCCGGAATCGTTTGCGGTCGGGAAAGCCGGCCTGATACCCGCCATCAATCCCATCCACAGCGTCGATGCGCGCTTCCCGCGCGATGTCTGGTCCACGGCAGCGACCCCGCGCCTTTTTGTCTGGCCGTCGATGACGGGCGGCGCCGGATGCACCATCGCTGTGTTCGAGGGGGATTTCACACGCGCGATTCAGATCATCGGTGATGCGGTCGAAGCTGGGCGCTCAAGGCGGGGCGTTCGTCAGCCGCCGGCGCAGAACAAGATGCCGACCTATGAGCAGACGCGCCGCGGCTGGCTTACCTTCTTCGCGCCCGGCGGCGATCGCCGCGTATTCTCGGCCTATGCCTCGCACGACAATCCTGATCCAGCACTGGCGCGCGGGCTCGTGCTGACTCTCGCCGAACTGGACAAGTAACCAGTCTCGCAGCGCCGATGAGCGGCGCGTAGGGTGTGTTACCAAACGCGCCATTGCGCGGCATCGCGCAGGGCCACGGCCTTGTCACCGTCGATCTGCGCGATCCTGCTGACACCGCAGGGCGATCCAGCTTCAGGGCGCACTTCGTAGGAGAAGCTTGCGCGCAGTTGCCATGACCATCCCGGACGGAAGTTGAACGTGCGGCTTCGGATGTCGAGCGTGGGGCATGCGTCGTCCAGCGTCACCAGATAATAGTCCCGTACATTGTCGCGATAGAGGATGTTCTGGTTGTCGATCACCCAGACGCCGTCGAAATCGTGGCGCAGGCGCATGAGATCGACGCTTGCGCCGTCCAGCGTGACCAGGTCCGTTTTCCGGTCTGGCTCTGCCCGTGCAGGCGCACCCATTGCAGCGGAGGCGGCGAGCAGGATCGCTAGCGATGCAGCGAAAGACGTCTTCATGATCGCTCCTTCTGGTGGCGCAAAGTCGCGTGTGGAACGGCCAGTCTAGCATAAATCCCGCGTTTTTCACCTGCTGGGGTAATCCCCGGGACGCCACAGGCCTTGCTGGTGCGTGCGGCGTCACGCAGTCTGATCGCTCAGAACACGTACATCGTGAGGGGGCCTCCATGTCTCGTTTCCGCCTTGGCCGGTGCGTCGCACTGGCCGTGATGGCCGGCTTGTCCGCACCAGCTGCGCTGCCCCAGGCCATGAGCCCGGCGCGGGAAACTGGTTCGGCATTCCAGTGTGAAGACGGCACCAAGCTTGAGCTCGCCTTCGATCTGACCGGCAACGGTCTCGACGCGCTGGTCACGCTGCACGGCGCCGTTCATCGCCTGCCTTACAGGGAGCCCGAGCCTGGCCCGGCGCAGGTGGTGTGGAGCGATGGCGAGCGGTCGCTGACATGGTCGCCCGGCGTCAAGCTGATGTGGATGGCCAGCGGCGCGCACCTGATGTGCGGCCGCGGCGGCCACAAGCACTGATCCCGCGTAGCGACCTACCAGATCAACATGCGCTTGCCGGGCGGCAGGTAGTTGGGGTCGGACCGTCCGTTGCAGGTCAGACCTTCTCGCTGATACGGATCGCGAGGCGGCAGCCCGCGCGGATCGCGGCGGACAGTAGAGGATAGGCGGGCGCCTGGGCAGCGCCTTCGGATGTGGCGAGATCCTTGTGCGCGACTTCTTCTTCCTGGAACTTTGCCAGGCGCGCGGCGAGTTCGGTTTCGCCCGCGCCGGTCAGTTCGGTGACCTGGTCGCCATAGTGCTCCTCGATCACCGTCTCGACCGCTTCCGTGCAGGCGTGCGCGGCCTTCTCGCCGAGCAGGGCCGTGCCGACGCCAAGCGCGAAGCCCGCCGCATTCCACACCGGCGACAGTGCGGTGGGGCGAACGCTGCCGGCGTGCAACAGGCTGTCGAATGCGTCGAGGTGACCCTGTTCCTGCGCGGCCATTTCCTTCAGCTGGCCGACGATGCGGTCCTTGCCATGCTGGCGCTCGAACACCGCGAGCTGACCGCGATAGATCGCAACGGCGCCAAATTCGCCCGCGTGATCGACGCGGAGCATTTCCTCGCGGCGGTTGCGGGACAGGCTCATGCGGGCGCCAGCTCGTTTGCCGTATCCGGCTTGCGGCGCGGGCGCGTGGCCGAGAAGAGGCTCAGCGCGGCAAGGAACAGCGACAGCACGGCGTTGAGGCCGGCCATCGACAGGCCCCAGGCCGTTCCGAACGGAATGCGCCACAGGGCATCCTTGCACGAGGGGATAGCGATGCGGCGGCTGAGCATCTCGGATGGCTTCACGTCTTCGGGAATGCTGCCGGCCGTGGCGACGCAACCCTGCGGCCCCGGCGCGAGGCCCCATTCGAACAGCGCATGCCAGGATGCGATGAAGAAGCTGACGAGGAAGACGAGTCCAAGCAGGACGCAGAAGGCGGTCATCACCGCGGGGGCTGCCCCGCGCCAGCGCACGGCAATGGCGACCATCGCGACCGGGGCGGCAACGAAATAGACGTATCGCTGCCACCAGCACATCTGGCACGGCGCCTGGTAGAAAAAGTATTCGAGCACATAGACGGTCGCCAGCGTGGCGACCGTTATCGCCAAGGCCGCCAACGGCCACCTTTCCCGATCAAGAGGCAACCAGATCATGAGCGGAGGTTATCCCTGCCGACCTTGGCGGCAATGCGACGAAAGGGCTGGCCCCAAAAAGGCAGGGCATGGGCGCCAGAATTGACGTTACGTTGAACGATGTGGACCAGAATGGCGCCTTGTTCAGTTGCAGGCCTTCCCCGGCATGATATCGGCAGGCAGGCCTCATTTTCCGGGAAAAGCCTAGCCAATGACCGACGCGGCCAGCGTAACTCCTGCGGATTCCGCGACGCCCGGCAAGGCGGCGCACACGCCAAAGGCGAAAGGCCCGCTCGGCGCCGTCTATAACTGGGTGATGCGTCTTGCCGCCGGCAAGCACGCGGAACCGGCTCTGGCGTGCGTATCGTTTGCGGAAAGCTCGTTCTTCCCGATCCCGCCGGACGTGATGCTGGCGCCGATGTGCGTGGCGCGGCCGGATCGTTGGCTGCGCTATGCGCTCGTCTGCACGGTGGCGTCCGTGCTGGGCGGAATTTTCGGCTATGCGCTTGGCTACTTCCTGCGCGAATGGCTGCTGACGTTTGACATGTTCAAGGGACAACTCGCCGGCTTCGAGGCGCAGTTCGCGACATGGGGCCTTGCCGTCATCCTGGTGAAGGGCCTGACGCCTATTCCCTACAAGCTGGTGACGATCGCGTCGGGGCTCGCGATGTTCAACTTCCCGATGTTCGTTGCGGCGTCGGTAGTCACGCGCGGGTTGCGCTTCGTCCTGGTCGGCTGGCTGTTCAAGAAGTTCGGACCCACGCTGGCCCCGGTGATCGAGAAGCGGATCGGCCTCTTCTCGCTGATCTTCCTGGTGATCCTGATTGGCGGCTTCGCGGCGGCGACGCTGCTCCACTGATTCACCGATCGGCAAGGATCGGGTCGCGCGCGGCCAGCTTCGGCGAAATTAGATCGAAATTTCTGCAATCCGTGAACCGGATGTTTGCGATCAGCGTGAGACAAACATCTCACGCGGCGGATGTTCCGTTGCGCCTTGAGTATCGGGTCATCCCCATGCGTACGCTTCGCCGCATCCAGACCGCGAGTCTTCGTTTCGCGCCGCAATGGTTCATCTGCGTGTTCTTTGGCGCGTATGTGACCCTGCAGGTCGCCGCGCCGGGCGTCGTGATCAGCTAACGCCGACATTACCAGAGTTGGGACAGACGCTGGCCAAGCCGCTTGTGCTGGGCTAATCAGACCGCCCGCGGCTTGCTGCGGACCCGCGGGAGTGGCGGAATTGGCAGACGCAGCGGACTCAAAATCCGCCGTCCTTACGGATTTGTGGGTTCGACCCCCACCTCCCGCACCATCACCTGAAAGCAGATTTCAGCTCTGATCGGACTTCGCGTCGCTTCAGAACGCGACCAGATCGATGGAGACGTCCTCGCCCGTTTCCGGGTCCGTGAAGGACGTCTCGCTCATGAGCGGATCGTCGGGCAGGGCGGCCATCAGGCGTGCAACCTGAGCGTCGTGCTGGGCATACAGCTTTTCAAGCTGGCCTGGCGTCATGTGCTTCATGTAGGCGCCGGAATCATCGCCCTCGAGATCGGCGGGAGGCGCGAAACTGACCTGGGATGCCGGCTCAACGCCGTCTTCCGCAGCTAAAGCCATGGCAAGGTGCACGGGCGCAGGAAATGACGCCGGGGCGGGCTCCTTGGTCGCGCTCACGGCAACCAGCCCCAAGCCCACAACGCCGAAGAGAAGGGAATTCATTGCCATGATCCTGTTCCTCGAGGACCAAACGCCGCGTCTGCGCAGGTGTTCCGCAGGCTAGGCCTGGGCGAGCAGTTCCCGGGCGACGCGCTCGCCCGCATCGACTGCGCCGTTCATTGAACCCGCCCAGGACAGGCTGGTGTGCTCGCCGGCGAAAGCCAGACCCCCGCCCAGTTCGCTCCGCGCCCCGATTTCGCGGAAGGACGTGTATTGTCCGGCCAGCGCGCCGGAATAGCTGCCTCGCGTGTGCGGGTGGCTGGGCCAGAACATGCTGGCGCGCATGCGCGGCGACAGCGAAGTCGCGAACTCGGGCGACAGCGCCTTGAGCCCGCGCTCCAGAGTCGCCAGCACGGATGCTTCCTCGCTGCGGGCAGGCGGGCCGGCGAGGTAGTTGGTCAGCACGCCGCCATCGCCCGATTGGCCGATGCTGCTCTCCCAGACCTGCTGGAAGCCCTTGTCGGAGTAGAGCGAGCCGGTCATCGGCGCGTGCAGATCTGGCAGCGTACCGGTCCACGGGCGCGAAGATGTTCCGACCACCAGCTTGGCGTTGGCGCCATAGCCCTGTTCGTTGATCACCTTCATCTTGTCAGCCGGCAGGCCCAGCCCGCCGAGCCCCTTCACGGTGCGCAGCCGCGTGAAAGGCAGCGCAAGCACCACGCGCTTGAACGTCCGCACTGCCGGCGGCTTGCCTTCATTCTCGAACGTGAGGCGGAACGCTTCACCGGCGCGCGCAATCGCGGAAAGCGTATGGCGCATGTGAAGGCTGGTGCGCGCGGAGGCGGGTGAGGCCATCAGGCGCGCGGTAAGCGCTTCGGGCAGGCTGGCCGACCCACGTGCAATGCGCAGAAGACCGCCGCCATGGCCGAAGGGGCCGAAAGGCTGCGCCGTGTCCGTGCCGATTGCATCGACAAGGTTCAGCGATGATTGCCTGTCTGGCGCGATGCCGTGCTCACAGAGATAGGCGAGGGCGAGCAGATCGATCACCCAGCGCTCGGTCGAACCCGCGAGGCTTTCGAGATATTTCGACAGGGGCAGCGCATCGAGATCGTGCGCCCGCTGTGTCCAGCCTCCGGCGCTGTCGAGCAGGGCGGCCTGATCCGCAGCGATGCGGGCCGCCACGGGAACGAAAGCGCCTGCGGCGGTCGCTGGATCAATCAGATCATCGGCAAGGCGCACGCCGCCAATGTCGTAGATATTTGTGCCTGTCTCGTTGTCGGCCCGTAGCGTCTGCAACCCGACGCCAAGCTCGCGGCAGAGCGTGATCAGCGCCGTGTGAACAGGAGCCACGAACTCACCCCCCAGGTCACAGAAATGTCCTTCGGGCGTGAAGTCGCGCAGCGTGTACATCCGCCCGCCTGTCCGGCCGCTGGCCTCGAACACCTCGCAGGCGCGCCCGGCATTCGCCAGCCGCCAGGCCGCAACGAGACCGGAGGCGCCGCCGCCCACAATGGCGATCGCGTCGGGGTCGTGTTCTGGGCCCCGATCCTGCTCTGCCGAACAGGCGGCCGCGGCCGCCATCATCGCGAGCGCGGCGCGGCGGCTTATGGCGCGCGGACTAGCGCCCGCGCCGCCGGGCAGACCGGCGCGTGCACGTTCGATGGCGGAGGTGAGGCTGGCGAAAAGGGGTGTGTGCGCCAAGAAGATTCCCCGTCAGGCTGCTGCCCTAACAGGCCCGTTCGGGCGCGAAAATACAAGCCGAGCCAAAATACAGGCTGACCCAGAATACAAGAAGGGCCGCGCGGCGTTTGCCGGCGGCCCTCCCGTCATTGAGCGGGGCCTTGCCCCTGGCGTCGTGAAGCCGCATCGCGCTGCGCGGCGGCTTCTCGCGCCGGATTACGCGATGCTGTTTCCGGAGGTTGCTCCGAACGACAGACCGCGCATCAGGGTTTTACCCCGGCCCAGAGTGACTGACATCGGATCACCTCCTTTCGAAAAATTGACGATGAGAAGAGTGTGGGGGGTAGATGCGCCGGATGCAAGTGGCCTTGTGCGACTGGCGAATCTCAGCCGGCGCGGACGACCTTCACCGGCAATTCCGTGCGCGCATCGACCAGCACGATCTTGCCATCCACCCGCGCATAGAACTGACCCCGGGGCGCGGCGGATAGGGCAAGGCTGCCGGGGTCGGCAATCACCAGCGCGGAGGCGGGCGACACGCGGCGGAGCGGCAGGCCGCCATCCACCGTGGGCATCAAGCGTGGCCCGGCGGGAACGTCAGCGGTTGGATCCGAGGGCCGGACAGGCAGCACCTGCTCGACAAGTTCCGAGGTTGAATCGACGATCACGAAACGCCCGTCCACGCGCGCGTAGTATTTGCCCGGCGGCGCGGGTGGCAGCGCGTAGGCCTCGGGCGTGCGCACGACGGAGGTCGAGGTTGCCGGCACGCGGGAATTGGGAAGTGCGTTCGTGATCACATCGCGCTCGCGCTGCTGGCGCATGCGATCCTGCTCGGCCTGTTGCAGCAGGCGATCCTGCTCGCGGCGCAGCTGCATGTCGCGCAGGGCAGCGTCGGAGCCGCTGACGCCTGAGTTCGGAATCAGCGCACGATCCCGCTCGCGCTGGCGCGTCTGTTCAAGCTGGTCGATCTGGCGCTGCTCTTCGCGCTGCAGCTGCATCTCGAGGCCCTCGAAACGCGGCAGGGGTTGTTCGATCTGCGCAAAGGCGGGCGCTGCGCACAGGCCGATGGCGAGCAGGGCAATGGTGCGGATCATGCCAGCAATATAGTGCAGAATCGGCTGTGTTGCATGTACCGATGTTCAGGCGCGCCAGCTAGGAGCAGATCGCATAAAAGCCCATGTCGAGATGAAGGTGATTGTGATGCAGGGCGTTGTAATCCGGGCTCAGCGTCGTCGAGAACAGGCCGCAGGCCTTGTCCCGCACACGGCGAAGGAACTCGCCGCGCTTGTCTGCCTTTAAGAAATCATCCTCGATCATGACGCGGGATCCATCGTCCAGCGTGAAGCCGCCGATATCGACAGCCTCGCCATGGGCGTGCTCGCTCCATCGCCCCGTCTTGGCGCTGTTCACACGGCGGCATGAATAGGAGCCCATCGTCTCGATGCGCTTGACGCCCTGTCCCAGCACTTCCTGGGCGGCGGGGATCACGACATGGCGCTCCCACATGTAGAGCGTCGCGGCGAGGCGGCAGCTCATCGTCAGCGTGCCGGAGTAGGGCGTCAGCGAGCGATCCAGCGTCAGCCCATCCTCGATGCCGCATTCGGGATTGTCATCGGGCTTGTCGAGGCGCGTATAGCGGACGCCCGCCTGATCGAGCAGGAAGAAGCAGGCCGGCTTGTTGTCCTTAAGTCCGTCGAGCTTGAAGCCCGTGACGATGCCCGGCCTGAGCGTGAGATCGAGCGGCTTGAATGGATTGTGCTGGGGCGGCGTCAGCTGGTTGAACACCCACCAGACCGCGAGCGACATCCCGATCGTGACAGCCGCCATCCCCACGAGGCGACGGACATGAATGCTGCGGTGATACCATTCCATGCCGGATCAACGTCTGAAATGGGGCAGCGTTTCGCGGGCGCGCGGGCACCTATTTCCGCGATCGCTTCACGGCGCCGGCCAGTCTTGCCTGTTCGACCAGCCGGGATTTGAGGCCATCGATGAAAGTCTGCAGGCCGAACTCGAAGCCTTCCTCACCTGTGCCGACAATGCCGGCGGCGGCTGCTGCGCCCTTGTTGGACTGTTCCTGCAGTGCGGCGCCGATGGCATAGCGGCGCAGCGCCTGCATGGTGAGGCGGCACTCCATGTCGGCGAGCCCTGAGCGCATCAGGGTCTTCACATTGTCCTCGAACGAGATGCGGCCTTGCGGAAATTTGGGCCGGGGCCGCGCCATCACCTGCGCCCCATCGCGGCGCGACAGGGCTGTGCGGCGGATGCGGCGGGCGCCTTCGGCCAGCCATTCATCCCAGACGAGACCCGGCCCGCTGACATTGGGGGGCAGCAGGGCCTCCTCGAACATGGCGCCCGACATTTCGTTCAGGAGCTCGTTCTTGTCCTTGAAGTGCCAGTAGAGCGAGGCGCTCTTGATGCCGAGTTCAGCGGCAAGGCGGCGCGTGGACAGGCCATCGCTGCCGACCTCGTCCAGCAGCTTCAGCGCGGTGGCGACGATCACCGCGCGGTCGAGGCTGCCCTTCTCGCGGGGGCGGTCCGACGTCTCGGCGGCGCCGGAGCGCTTCATCGCAATCTCCTCAAGGGTATCTGGCTCCGCATGACTCGCACCGCCACCCTAGGGCGCATCACCGCGCTTTCAAAGGCGCCGCAGGGCCGATGTGCGCGCCCAGCGCCCGCCACGGCTCCAGCGACCAGTAGGACGTGGCAAGTCCAGATGGCGAGGGCAGGACGAAAACATCGGGTCCATCGCCATCAAGCGCCTGGAGCCCGGTCATGATCCGCCCCGTGCTTCGGCCCAGCCACAGGCTCGCAGCTGTCTTGCTGGTGAAGGCCAGCGTGCGCGGCTTGAGCCGCTTCACCTTGCGCGTGAAGCCGGCGACATCGAACGCCTCGCGCGCGATGTCGGCATCGACGCCCCAGCCTGTCTTGCAGAAGTCGGTGAGCCCGACGCCAAGCGGCAGAAGCTGCGGAAACTCTTCCGGCTCAAACTGGCGCGGCGTGATGCCGGCCTGATGCAGCGCGCGCCAGAAGCGGTTGCCGCGATGCGCGTAGTAGGCGCCGACCTCTGCCGAGCGCGGGCCTGCCGCCGTGCCGACGAACCACACGCGCAGATCGGGCGCCAGCCTGTCGGGCAGGATGTGGCGCGCGGCTGCGCGGGCCATCAGTTGGTCTCGCCCATGCTGCCGCCGCGCCGCACATTTTCCGGCAGACTGGCGGATTGCTCGGGCGTCAGCGCCTCGATGGGCACGAGGTAAGTGTGGATCGAGAACACAGTGGCTGTTGGCGTGAGACGCTTCAGCGCCTGTCTTTCCACGCGCACGAAGACGCGCGCCTCCGGATCGAACGGCCTGCGTTCATGCTCGAGGCGCGGCTGGTGCAGTTCCGGGTCGTTGTAGCAGAGCACGTTCGCGCGCCAGACGGCGTTGCCCTGCTGCAGCACGTCCATCACGCGGTTCACGCGCTTGGCGATGCCATCGTCATAGCGATCCACCGGCTGGTGGATACCCAGCATGTTGCGGCCGATCTTCTGGCTCAGTGTCCAGCTCGCGGGGAAGCACAGGACGGCGGAGGTCAGCACGTGCCCCTCGGGCGTCTGTTCGAGGATCAGGAAGTCCTCCTGCGCGAGCCTGGCTGCGGTCACCAGCGGGTTGTCGTCGGACGACAGGCTGACGATGACGCCATCGGGGCGGCGAATGTCTCCCGCGACACGCTGATAGCCGGGCAGGGACAGGACAGCCGCTTCGACCTCGCGCAGCAGGGCCGCTTCCGCCTCGACTGGTCCCGCGCTGCGCATCACGACTTCGCCGCGACGTGTCGCGATCAGCTGGTCGCGATAGGCCATCTGGGCGGCAAAGGCATCGTCAACGCGCAGCCAGTCGCCGGGCGCGACGGGCTGCAGGCCGGGAAGGCGCGCGCCGAGCGGATCCATCCACGGCGCGACGGGCAGGGCGGTCTGACAGATGGGATTGAGCAGGGTCACGGACGAACAATCAGCGATGGCGAGCCTTAGTCAACGGGCCAGAGAGCGGCCCAGCGCTAGAACCGCTTGAACGGCTTCGGCGCCTGCGTGGCGCTGGCCTTGGCTACGAGTTCGCCTTCGGGGTTGTAGATCTCGCCCTCGATGAAGCAGGTCGACTTGCCCCATTTTAGAATGCGCGCCTCGCCCGTCGCCTTGCCGACAAAGAGCGGGCGCAGGAACGACACCTTCATCTCCAGCGTCGGCGCATTCATCGTGACGTTGGAGGCGATGATTGCCGCCGTGCTCATGGCTTCATCCAGCATGGCGCAGATGAAGCCGCCCTGGATCGCGCCCGTGGGATTTGCGAATTCAGGACGCGCCTCGAAAGCGAAGCGCGTGACCATCGCGGCCTGATCGACAGCGATCAGCTGCATTCCCAGCGTATCGGTGCAGGGCGGACGCTTCTTCGAGTTCTGGAAACGCGCCAGCATGTCCGCGTCGGAAAGGCGGGGCTTTTCCTCCGGGGTGCTGTCCTGGCTCACGGTGTGGCCCGCGTCTACTTGCGGCGGAAGGCGTCGAGCGAAACGACGGCGCCCTTCGGCGTCTCTTCCGCCGGCTGGTGCGGCGCGATCTCGACGCCTGACGCCGCGAGCTGCAGCGCGGCTTCGCCCCCGGCCGGTTTTGAATCCGTGTCGAGCTGGATGCCGAAATTGACCGACGGATCGACGAAGCGCGAGATCGCGGCGAACGGGATGCGCAGCGGGTGGCTGACGCCGCCGAACTTCAGCGTCACTTCAAACCGGTCCTCGAACACATGGAAGTCGGCGTACTGGTGCTGGATGACGATGGTCATCTCGTCGGGGAACTTGTCCTTGAGATCATCCGACATCTGCACGCCCTGAAGGCGTGTGCGGAAGGTGACGTAGAAGTGGTGGTCGGCCGGCAGGTGGCCCATCTTCACGGCCTTGGCCAACGCCGCGCGCACGACCGCGCGCAGCGCAGCCTGCGTGAGGTCATGATAGCCAATATGATCCTTGGCCGTTCCCGGTGACCGGTCCAACATGCCCTCCCTCGCCTTGAGATGAGAGCTAAGCCCTCATCGTTGTCCGGTAAAACAGGTTCATGCCTAAGGCGAACCTGTCCGAGCCGTCTCGTTTCGCTGGGACGATAAGGACCATCCTTGGGCCACGTGCAAGTGCGCGGGCTAACATTTGATTTCCCACACCGGCAAAGCGCCCTATCCTCACTCACATGAAGACACCGCCGAAGTCCTACCGGTCACGCACGATCGGTGACCGCACACTGTCTCCCGAGACCTTGATGATGGGGTATGGCTATTCGCCTCACCTCTCGGAAGGCGCACTGAAGCCCCCGCTCTTCCAGACCTCGACCTTCGTTTTCGAGACCGCTGAAGACGGCAAGGCCTCGTTCGAACTCGCCTATGGGCTGCGTGAGAAGCGGCGCGGCGAGGAGATGCACCTCATCTATTCCCGCATCAACAACCCGAACCTTGAAGTGCTGGAAGACCGGCTTGCCGTATGGGACGCCGCGGAAAAAGCACTGGCCTTCGCCTCGGGCATGGCCGCGATCTCGACGACGCTGATGACGTACATCCGCCCCGGCGACACGTTCGTCTTCTCCGAGCCGGTCTATGGCGGCACAGAATACCTCGTTCACAACATCCTGCCGCAGTATGGTGCACGCGGCGTGGGCTTCATGGCCGAAGGCGGGGCACAGGCTTTCCGTGAAGCTGCACAGAAGGCTGGCGAGCTGGCGGCGAAGAGCGGTGGCAAGGTCGGCGCGATCTATGTCGAGACGCCGGCTAACCCCACCAATGGCCTCGTCGATATTAGCGTGGCGCGCGAGTTGTCGGAGCAGCTGAAGGGACCGGCTGGCCGCCCGCCTGTGATTGTCGACAACACCTTCCTCGGTCCGATCTGGCAGCAACCGCTCGCCCATGGCGCGGATCTCTGCGTCACGTCGCTGACCAAATATGTCGGCGGCCACTCCGATCTTATCGCAGGGGCCGTCTCGGGAGACGCGAGTTGGATCGGGCAGGTGGCGGTCTTCCGCACCATCCTCGGCACGATGACGGACCCGCACACGGCCTGGCTGCTGCTGCGCTCGCTGGAGACACTGAAGCTCCGGATGGATGCCGCTGAGTTCGGGGCGCGCAAGGTTGCCGCGTACCTGCAATCACATCCGCGTGTGAAGTCGGTCTGGTATCTCGGCTTCCTGCCGAAGGATCATCCCGACCGTGCGCTTTACGAGAAACAGTGCGTCACGCCGGGCTCTACGTTCTCGTTCGAGATCCAAGGTGGAGAAGCGGAGGCGTTTGCCTTCCTCAACAAGCTGCGCGTGATCAAGCTGGCCGTCAGCCTCGGCGGCACCGAGACGCTTGCCTCGCACCCGGCGGCGATGACGCATTCGGATGTCCCGCCGGACGAACGCCTGCGCCTCGGGATCACGGAATCGCTGGTCCGGCTCTCGATCGGGGTCGAGAACGCGGACGATCTGATCGCCGATATCGAGCAGGCGCTCGGCCAATAAACGGCAGGCAGTAAGCAGTAGGCAGCATCATCGGGCGGTGCTACTCCCACCGCCATGCCCGATACGCTGACCTCGTCGGATTTCGTGCCGCAGACGGTAACCCCGCCTGACAAGCCGCTGCCGCTGGTGCGCGGCCTCCTGCAGATGATCGCCAATCCGCTCTATGTGTGGCCGCGGGCCATGTATGAGAACCCGTACCATGGCGTGAAATGGATCGGCCGCACCTTCCACTACCTGCGCAAGCCAGAGCACATGAAGGCGGTGTTCCTCGACCATGCCGACATTTTCAAGAAGTCGCAGTTCCAGAAGAAGCTTGTCGGTCCCGCGCTGGGCGAGGGCCTGCTGACGGCCGAAGGCGAGCACTGGAAGTTTCAGCGCCGCGCAGCTTCTCCGGCATTCCGTATCGATGCGCTCCGCGCGCTCGTTCCGGCCTTCTCGCATTCGGCGCAGGAAACCATCGAACGCATCAAGGCGATGCCCAGGGGCGCAAGCGTCGATGTGATGCAGGAGATGCAGCACGCGACGCTCGATGTGATCGTGGAGACCATCCTTGGCGGCGCCGATCCGGAGTTCGGCTACGCGCGCATGGCGCGGATCGTGTCGGACTACATCGAACACATGGGCAAGCCGGACATGCTGGACATGTTCGGGACGCCGAACTGGGTGCCGCGCCCGTGGGGAGGCAAGGGTCGTCGCCGCGCGGTCGAACTTCAGAAATCAGCCGTCAACGCGATCAACCGCCGCCGGGCTTCGGGCGCAGAGCGCAAGGACCTCCTCGGTCTTCTGCTGGCGGCGCGCGATCCCGAGACGAACCGGGGCCTGTCGGACGACGAACTGCGCGACAATGTCGTCACCTTCATCGGCGCGGGCCATGAGACGACGGCGCTGACGCTCACCTTTGCGCTCTACCTCATCGCCAATTCGCCTGACGTGCAGGAGCGCCTGCTGCGCGAGGTTCGCGATGTGTGCGGAGACAAGCCGATCGACGCCGCGATGGTCGAGGACCTTGTCTACCACGAGCAGGTGATCAAGGAGGCGATGCGCCTCTATCCGCCCGTCGCCATTATCGATCGTGTCGCGACGCAGGACATCGATATCGGCGATGCGCTGGTGAAGAAGGGCGATTTCACCTTCTCGCTGATCTACATCATGCACCGGCACAAGCTCTTGTGGGAGAACCCCGAGCGGTTCGATCCCGAACGCTTCTCGCCCGAGAACGCGAAGAAGCTGCACCGCTTCCAGTACATGCCCTTCGGCGCGGGCCCGCGTATCTGCATCGGCATGAAGTTCGCCTACATGGAGGCCGTTGCAATGCTGGCGACGCTGGTGCGCGACCTGCGCTGGCTTCCGAACGCTGCGCACACCGTCGAGCCCAATATCCGCATCACGCTTCGCCCCGAAGGCGGCATGCCGCTTTATGCAGAGCCGCGGGGCTAGCTCTCCAGCTTTGCATCCAGCGTGATCTCGATAGCGGCGAGCGCTTTCGAGACGGGGCAGCCCGCCTTGGCCTTCTGTGCGGCGGCGGTGAAGTCCGCCGCGCTCATGCCGGGTACTTTGCCGGTGAGCGTGAGTGCGCTCTTCGTGATGCCAACGCCCGGCTTCACTTCGACTTCGGCCGTGGTGGTCAGCTTCGTTGCGGGGTGACCCGCTTCTGCGAGAAAGTGCGAGAGCTGCATGGTGAAGCACGATGCGTGCGCGGCGGCGATCAGCTCTTCCGGGTTGGTCGCAGACTTGCCGCTCTCATCCTCGAAGCGCGCCTTGAAGGTGTAGGGGCTGTCCTTGATGACGCCGCTCTGCATCGAGATCGCGCCATTGCCGGTCTTGAGATCGCCAGACCAGACGGCGGTGGCTGTGCGTTTCATGGGGTGATTTCCTCGCGGCTGGCTGCGTAACGAGAACATAGAGCGTGATGCGTCGCCGGGCAGTAGGCAGCCGGCAATAGGCAGTCGAAAACTTGGGCGCGGCAGCCCACTGCCTATTGCCGACTGCCGACTGCCCAGAAACAAGTGGGGCGGCTTCTGTTGCCAGGCGCCGCCCCGAGCCCCGCCTTAACTTGCTAGAGCTAAGGACTTAGGTTTGGAAATCACCAGCTGCTTACGCAGCGAGGCGAGCTTCCTGAGCAAAGTTGTCATTGGCAACTATTGCGTAAAAGGCTTCTATCGGGGCCAAAGCGGGTAAAGTCTTCACCTTTACACATCCGTCGATCCTGTGTCGGCCCCAGACAGTCCGGCCAATGCCCGGAGTGAAATCTGGTGGAGCCGCCGGGCACTGCCCCCGGGTCCGGTCTGCTTATTACGCGAGGGTTTATCACCATAGTCTTCTTGCGAAGACACACCCAATATAGGCGGGAAAACCTTAACCGCAAACACCTGATCCGCAGGCGGTTCCAGCGCTGGATTATCGCCGGATCAGGCCGACATCCACGCCCAGCATGGCCAGCAGCATCGCTGCGGCGATGCCCAGCAGCACAATCGCCCCGACAATCCGGAAAAACCAGAACACCCTGTACATGCGCACTCCCGTAGCGCGGAGCTTTGACACTCCCCGCTGCGGGCGCAACGTCCACTCAGGCTCAAGGTTCAGGCAGGCTCAAGGTTCAGATGCGCGTCAGTGTTCGGTGACGCAGAAGGCGTTGATGCGATTGCCGTCCGGATCGCGGAAATAAGCCGCATAAAGCCCGCCGCCATGGTCCTGCGGGGCTTCCTCGGCTACGCCGCCATTGCTCAGCGCGATCTCGAACAGCCGGCGAACCTGCTCGGGGTCGTCCGCTTGCAGGGGCGTGCGGCCGATCGCCCGCAGCGGCGCGGACGCACTCACCGCCAGCCCGAAGCCAGGCAGGCCCCAGGCCACCGTGTCATGCGATTCAACCGCGCGGCGCGCGCCGATCTCGTGGGCGATCTCGTCGTAAAAGCGCTGCGCCCGCTTCAGGTCCTGCGTTCCCAGCGTTACGTAACCTGCCGCCGGATCTGCGGCCGGCGTCCAGAACTCTCTCGAAAATCCCGCGTCATATGCCATGATGCTTTGTCCCGACTGCGCAAGAATCAGCGTCGAGAACAAACATAGAACATTGATGGCCGTCCGGCAAGAGTCCGCGCTGTTTGGGCCCGGAAGTTCCCTTGAACCCTACAATCCGTCTGGCGTTGGAACCCGAAATTCGGCAGCATCCGCCGACACTTAGTCTCAATGCCCTGGGGAGGGACGGATGAAAAAGCTGATCGCTGAGGCGCTCGGAACGGCAACCCTGGTCTTCTTCGGTTGCGGGGCCGCGGTCCTGGCCGGGGATATGGTGGGCCAGCTCGGCATTTCCTTCGCCTTTGGTCTCGCCATCGTGGCCATGGCCTATGGCATCGGCCCGGTGTCGGGCTGCCACATCAACCCGGCCGTGTCGCTCGGCGTCTTCCTCGCGGGACGGATGACTGCGAACGAGATGGTGATGTACTGGGCCGCGCAGTTCTTTGGCGCGCTCGTGGGGGCCGGCATTCTCTATGTCATCGCCGCCGGGCAGGCCGCCGAGGCGGGCGCCGCCTACCAGATCGGCGCCTACGGCCTTGGCTCCAACGGATGGGGCGCTGCGTACCTGGGCGGCTTCTCGATGACAGCAGCGCTCGTGTTCGAGATCGTGGCGACCTTCCTGTTCGTCACCGTCATCCTCGGCGTCACGCAGACGGGCGGTCCCTCGCATCTTGCTGGCCTCGCGATTGGTCTGACGCTTGTGGTGATCCACATTGTTGGCATCCAGGTGACGGGCGTGTCGGTGAACCCGGCGCGGTCGTTCGGCCCGGCCGTATTTGCGCAGGGCGATGCGCTGAGCCAGCTGTGGCTCTTCATTGTCGCGCCGATGGCGGGCGCTGCGATGGCGGGTCTCGCCTTCCGCGGCAAGCTGCTGAGCGCGGACTAGCCTGTTCGGTCTTTCGCCAACGCGGATGACTGTTCCCCGCCGGGGTGCGGTTGCGGGTTCGGTGCTGATGCCCGAGCCCTACAACCGCAAGCCCAGCTATCCCACCAACGCCGCGCGCGTGGCGGACGAGGTGCTCGTTGGCTATCGCAACTGGCGCTCCACCCTATCGGGCCATCCCGAATGTGACGGCATGGTTGCAGTCGGCCTCGCCAGCGAGTTCGAAGACCTGCGCGCGTTCATGAACACCTGCCACGGCGCCCTGTCGATCCAGTGGGGCGCAGCCGATACCGTTCCGGGAACCGCATGGACGGCCAACGAGCAGCGCTATCCAGTCGAGGAGCGCGATGGCGAGGAGGGGCCGGAACTTGTGCAGCTGCTCGCTGTCCATCGCGTGGGCTGGCTCGATGTCTACGATGTTCCCGCCTTGATGTATGTTGCTGGCGATCGAAATGGCCTGCACGTGGGCGTCTGGATCACCAACAATCAGGGCGGCGCGCGCCGCGCCGTATCACTTGTGCAGCGCATCATGCGTTCTTTCGAACGGGCTTGATTCCACAGCTGAAAGAACAGGTCAGCAGAGCTGATCGAAGTGTGGCGACAATTCGCGTTGGCGCCATTGCATCGCCCGATCATCGCCCCATATCGGCGGTCATGGAGAGGGAAGGGGCGCATGAAAGCGTCCGGCTCCGTCACCATCTCAGACACTGGCCGGTCGTCAGTTACTACGGGAGTTCGCCATGGTCGAAACGCGCAACCTCGAAGCTGTCCAACGCGATGAGCGCATGCTCATGGCGCGCCTGGTCGAGCGTCAGGGCCTTTCGCGTGACGAGGCTCGAAAGACCGTATCCGACTATCGCAATGGCAAGCGTGTCGAGATCGATCCGATGCTGATGGAAGGCCTCGAAGCGATCTGATCGCGAGGCCCTGCATTCCCGAAAGCTGTCACGCACCTGTCACGGCTCGCGGCTCCCGCCACATGGCTTCCATGGGCGGTGCGCCGGGGCCGGGTTCGAACAGCTTCATGCGTTCGAAGCCGCGCGAGCGGTAAAAGCCGGTGTTCGCCGGGTTCGAGTTCTCGAGATAGCAGGGCAGACCCGCACGGTCGGCAGCGTCAAGCACGGGTGAGATCAGCGTCTTCCCCAAACCCTTGCCACGCGCCGCCTTCCGCGTGCCGATCGCGAAGAGATAGATGTGCGGCGCCTTCGGGTGCTCGCGCGCCATCGTTTCGGCGGCAGTGAGGCCGCGCTTGGCTGCGCCCTTCGCGCCCTTTCGCATCACGGCGGAAACGAGCCCCAGCGTTGCGAGCGGCCCCAGTTCGCGGTTGGCGGAGGAGTGGCTCCACATCGTTGCGCCCGTGTAGGCGTCCGGGCCTCCGCTCAGATGGCAAAGCCCGCGCGCGAGGTAGACATTGCGCGCCAGCGTGCTGAAAACCGCCGGCATCGGATCGAACTTCCCGAAGATCCAGAGGTTCACCGGATCTTCCGCGAAAGCCTCAGCGATAACGCTGCCAACCTCGCGCCAGTCGCGTGGCGTTGCCGTGCGCATGCCTGCGGGCAGATGGATGTCCAGAGACTTGATCATGCCTGGCTCGCCCCCGTGTTCCGCCCGCCTTCGCCACCATTGTATGCGCCAGCGCGGTTGACTAGCTTCATCTGTGAAGCAGGGCAGCCGATGCGCGAACCTTTCCCCGACATTTCCGAAGCCGACCTGGCCGAGGTTCGCCGGATGAATCGCAACCTGCGCTGGGCCCCGCGCTTTCGCGCACCGACGCCGCTTGGCAGGCTGATGATCCAGACCATGCTGGGCGCACAGGCTATCTTGCCTGTCGGCCTTCACGGCACGCGCGTTGTAACGAAGCGCATCACGCACAACGGCTACGCCGTCTCGCTGCGCATCTTGCGTCCGGCGCAGGGCGAGGTTCGTGGCGTGCACATCGATTATCACGGCGGGGGCTGGGCCATCGGCACGGCCGCGATGGACGATCTCATCAACGCCGATATCGTGCGCGAGACTGGTATTGCCGTCGTCAGCGTAGACTACACGACGCTCCCTGACATTGCCTTCCTCGATCAGATCACACAGGCCCACGCCGCTGCCGACTGGGTGTTCGAGCATGCTGAGGCTGAGTTCGGCGCGCGCGATCTCTTTATCGGCGGGCAATCCGCTGGCGCGCATCTTGCCGCCTGTTCGCTGATCCGCCTGCGCGACCGGCGCGCCGACTTCGCGCGCCTCAAGGGCGCCGTGTTATTCTTCGGTCCCTATGATCTCTCGGCTACGCCCAGCGTCCGCAACGCGCCGCGTGATACGCTGGTGCTCGATGGGCCTGCGATGATGCCGGGGATCGCGCGCCTTCTGCCCGATCGCGATGAGGCGGGCAGGCGCGCGCCGGATGTGTCGCCGCTCCACGCCGATCTCGCGCGCCTTCCGCCCGCGTTGTTCTTGTGCGGCACGATCGATCCGCTGCTTGATGACAGCAAGCTGATGGCCGAGCGCTGGCAGGCCGCGAGCGGCAATGCCCGGCTGATCATCGTTCCCGAGAGCCCGCACGCCTTCAACCGCCTGCCGACACGGCTGGCCGCCACGACAAACCGCTGGGTCCGCGACTGGCTGGTCCGGCGGCTGGAGGCGGACGCCGCCCGCGAGCCGCGTCAGGCAGCGGAATAGGGGGCAATTGGCCCCCTTGTCAGCGTTATTCACAGGTCCATCAACTTGCCACGGGCGGAGGTGGTGCGCATGACTGGGCGAGCTCAGATTCGAATCGGACAGACACCCGGATAGCGATGCGCCAGTACCTCGATCTCCTGCAGGACATCCTCGACAACGGCGTGGACCGGGGCGATCGCACCGGCACCGGCACGCGCGGCGTGTTCGGCCGCCAGATGCGCTTCGACCTGTCGGAAGGCTTTCCGATGCTCACCACGAAGAAGCTTCACCTGCGTTCGATCATCGTGGAGCTGCTGTGGTTCCTGCGTGGCGAGACCAATGTGAAATGGCTGCAGGAGCGCGGCGTTTCCATCTGGAACGAATGGGCCGACGAAAACGGCGAGCTGGGGCCGGTCTATGGCAAGCAGTGGCGTTCCTGGGCCGCCCCCGATGGCCGCAGCATCGACCAGCTCACCTGGGTGCGTAACGAGATCATCCAGAACCCCAATTCCCGGCGTCTCGTCGTCTCGGCCTGGAATCCCGCAGACGTGGACCAGATGGCGCTGCCGCCCTGCCACTGCCTGTTCCAGTTCTTCGTCGCGAACGGGAAACTGAGCTGCCAGCTGTACCAGCGTTCGGCCGACGTTTTTCTCGGCGTGCCGTTCAACATCGCGTCCTACGCGCTGCTGGCAATCCTGATGGCGAAGGCGACGAAACTGCAGCCGGGAGAGTTCGTCCATTCCTTCGGCGACGTGCACCTTTATGCGAATCACTTCGAGCAGGCGCGCCTGCAATTGCAGCGCGAACCCAAGGCGCTGCCCCGCCTGGAGATCAATCCCGCTAAATCCGACCTGTTCGGGTGGGATTACGAAGATTTCACCTTGGTCGACTACGCCCCGGACGCTCACATAAAGGCGCCTGTAGCGGTCTAGTTGCTCACAGCCGCGCGTTCGCACCCGCGTCATCACGGCTTGGTGTATCGTGAATGGATTCAAGGATTTCCAAGCGGGAGTTCAAAGACCCAGCTTGGCTGCCTTGGAGCACTGCTTCGTGTGCCCGCGATCTGGTCAGACTGCTGCGTGGCGTCTGGCGCGCCCAAGCTGACTGAATCGCAACAATTCAACACCTTGTGCTTTGGAACGCGCCGTCAGAATAACAGGCGCCGCCCGGAAAATGATCTTCCGTGCGGGTGTGATCCGTCGGAGGGATCTATCCAATGTCGTTCAAACTGATCGTTGCCGCTGCGGTTTCGACCGCTGCTCTCGCCTTCACCGCCTGCAGCCCGGCTGCCACCCCGGCCGCCGAAACCCCGGCTGCCCCGGCTGCCGAAACCCCCGCCGCTCCGGAGCCCGCTCCGGCTGTTGTGGATCCGGCTGCTCCGGCTGTCGTGGACCCGGCTGCTCCGGCTGCTGTGGACCCGGCTGCTCCGGCTGCCGAAACCCCGGCTGCCCCGGCTGCTCCGGCTCACTAAGAGCCTTTCAGCTTAGCTGGAAACAAAACTCGCAAGAGTTGCGGAAGGGCGGTCCTCACGGACCGCCCTTTCTGTTTTGGGCGTTGGCTGCTTTGGGTGTTGGCTGTTTTTGGGTGTTTGACGATCCCGGCTCAGGCTGCGGCCGGATCCACTTCGCCACGCTTTTCGCGCGCGCGGATCATCGCAGACACCACCACGGCGCCGATCATCTTGCCGAGGATGAACAGGATCCAGTTGGGCGCGTTGAACATCGTGCCCGCCGGATCGCCCAGCTGCATCTGCCGCGCCAGGTCCGCGCCATACAGGAACACGGTCGTGTCGATCGGCGCGGCCAGCGCACTCGACAGCAGGATGCGCGTCGACAGCCGGTATCTGGTGAATGTGAAGATCAGCCAGTCCGCCGTTTCCGAGATCGCAAACGCGATGCCCGACGCGATCGCAATCACCGGCCACGAGTAGTAGAATGACCACGCTACGGCGAGCGCCATCAGGATCAGCACCCTGTGGCCCATTTCCCGCTGAACAAAGTCGCGCACCACGAACACCATGCCGGTGGCGATGGTGAGCGGATTGACCATGATCCTGGATGACGCGCCGAACAGGCCCCCAAGTTCGGCTGTCGCGTCAAAACCGCTGAACTTGCCAAACGTCCAGTTCAGAAAGGGAATGAGCGCCACATAGATGAACGCCCAGGTCCGGCCCTTCAGATACCAGATCAGGATCGCGGTCGCGAGAATGCCAGCGGCAGCAAGCGGCAGCTGCCCTGGATTTCCGTTGGTCAGCGCCGAGACAAGCTCGTTCCAGAGGCCGTCCATGCCTGCCTGCTCCCCTGGCCTGCTCCGAGGTGCGTGAGGACCTGCTTGCAATGGACGCACGAACAAGGTTCGACTGCGCCCACTCCCCGGCCCACTCTCTGGCGACGTCATTAGCGGTACAGGTATGCCAACGTCCACCTTTCCCGCAGCTGTCGATGCAATCGGCGTCCGCATCGTCGCGGCAATAGGCAGGCGAGGGGAGCTGGGCCTCAATAACCAGCTGCTGTTCCGCCTGAAGGCCGACATGGCCAATTTCCGGCGCGTCACGGCGAAAACGCCGATGCTGATGGGGCGCAAGACGTGGGACAGCTTCCCGCGCCGCCCCCTGCCGGGACGGCCCAACCTTGTCGTCACCCGCAACCTCGCCTTCATGGCGCCCGGCGCGCACGTCTTCTCCAGCGTGCCGCCAGCACTGGCCGCCGCGCGCGCCATGGCGGCACATGCAGGAATTGCGGAGGTCACCATCATTGGCGGGGCGGATATTTTTGCCGCCGCTCTGCCCGCCGCCACGCACATGACGCTCACCGAGGTCGACGCCGAGCGCGAGGCCACTGTCTTTTTCCCGGTCTTCGATCGCCGCGAATGGCGCGAGGTCAGCGCGCGCCGCATCGAGGCCGACGCCGACAACGAGCTTCCATGCGTCATCCGGGAGCTGGAGCGGCGCTGAGACGCCCGCGCGCAATACTTTCCCCCCAACGCAGCGCAGTCTAACGTGCCCCTTCCAATGGAGACGCCGATGCGTGGACGCTTTTCCCTCTTCGCGATGACGGCGCTGGCCGCCTGTGCGACCGGCGCGGCTGTCGTGACGCCGGTGACCACCCTTGCGCCGCCTCCGCAGTCGTCGGTGGAGACCCTTCTGGCGGTTGCGGCGTTGTGCGCTGCCGAGGAGTCCGGCCTTGCCGCGCCTGTGCCCGATCTCAAGCTTGCCGCCGGCATGGGCACGGGCGGCTTCAAGGTCGACACGGCCAGCAGCGAGGCGCAGGCCTGGTTCAATTATGGCCTCGCGCTCAGCCATGCATTTTACCATCAGGACGTGAAGGCCGCGATGAAGCGCGCCGTCGAGCTCGATCCGGCATGTTCGCTGTGTTCATGGGGCGAGGCCTGGGCGCTGGGGCCGACGCTCAACTACGGCATCGATGAAGACGACCGGAAGCTCGCGCTTGCGGCGGCTGTGCGCGCGCAAACGCTGGTGAAGCCCGGCGATGATCTGGCGCGCCGCCTCGCCGATGCGATGGTCGCCCGCTACGCCGAACCTCCAGCCGCCGCTGCAACGCCAGTCGCCGGAGCAAAGGCAGGGGAGGCCGGCGTTGTTGCGGAGGACACGGACACCGAGCCGGCTTTCGCGCAGGCGCTGACGAAGATCGCGGCGGACTATCCCGAGCATGTGGAGCTGACCGTCCTTGCCGCGCACAGCCTGATGATGGCTTCGAGCGAGGAGAAGCCGGACGGCCTAAAGACCGCGCTCGTGCTGCTGGAGCGCGTGCTCAAGGATCATCCCGACGACACCGGCGCGATTCACTACTACATCCACGCGACCGAGTTCGATGACCGGGCCGAGGATGCGCTGTCCTACGCGAAGCGCCTCGGAGGCCTTGCGCCGGCCGCCAGCCATCTCGTGCACATGCCCGCGCATACGTTCTTCCGCGCCGGCTTGTATCAGGAAGCTGCTGTCGTGAACGCGCAGGCGATCGCTGCAGATTCGAGCTGGATGGCTGGCGGCGGTGATCCGCGCCCGCCCATGATCGATAACTTCCCGGCGCCGATGTACTACTCGCACAATCTCGCATTCGGTCTTGCCGGCGCGATGATGTCCGGGGATGGCGAGCTTGCGCTGCGCTATGCGGAACATGCGGCGAAGGCCTATCCGGAGACAGGCGAGAAAGTCCGCTTCGACCCGACGCCGCGCACCTATGTTGCGCTCGCCCGCTATGCGCCCGACCAGATTTCCTGCAGAAGGGCAACGCGGCGGGCGCGCGCGCCGAACTCGAGAAGCTGCGCACGATCTCCATCGACGATCCCGAGGCGCTTGTCGGCGTCTCCGTTGTCGAAGGCCGCCTGGCAATGGCGGAGGGCAATGTGCGGGCCGCCGCGGCAGCCTTCGCAAAGGGCGCCGAGTTGCAGGAGAAAGAGTTCGGCGGATGGATGGATCCGCCGGACTGGTGGTACCCGGTCCGCCGCTCGCTGGCCGCCGCCTATCTCAAGGCCGGTGATTTCGCTCGCGCCGAAGCCGAAGCCACAGCCTCACTCAAGGACTGGAAGCACGATCCCCTGGCGCTCTGGGTTCTGGGCCGCGCCCAGTACGCCCTGGCCAGGCCGAAAGAGGGCGCTGCAACATTGAGCGAGGCGCGCAAACTGTGGCGTGGCGACTTCGATTCGATCACCGTAGAGGCGATCTGAATCGACATACCGGCTTTAGGAAACTGTCGAGTGCGGGCTTTTGAGACCTCACTTTACGTGCACGTAAGCAAAAATATTTTTCAGAGTGTCCTCGAACACACCAACGCTGCAGCGCAAGAAACGCCCTGAACGGCTCTTGCAGCAATCTCTTGCTAAGCATGACCTAACGGCTAATTGCCGCAGCGTCGGAGGTCGAAATCACGGTTTCGTGAGTCGATGCCGTAGCGACATTCCATTGGGTCAATGGCGTGGTGCGGTGCACATTCGGCGCGCCATACCCCGGTTCTGACGTAAGGCAGGGCTCCCCTGCGGCGCCGTTGACGCGGCCTGACACCGACAATCAGGATGACCTCAGCGCGAACCGAACACGAAACCGGGAGCGCGCGGGCGTCACACAGAGACACAGGACGCCTCGGGAGGATCGCAGTCAGGGAGGACGCGTCGGATGGCGCAGCTAAATCGTTTTTCATTGGTGAGCATGCTTGCCTTGGGTCTGGCCATGCCAGCCTTCGCGCAGGGAACGGATACCGGACCACAACCGCCGGTGGACGAAGAACCAGATAGCCGCCGCGACGTCGTTATCGTTTCGGCCTTGAAGCGCGACGAGACCGTTCAGGACATCGCGGTGGCCGTCACGGCCATCACGAGCGAGATGCGCGACGAGATCGGCCTCACGACGGTGCAGGACTACACGAACTTTGCTCCGGGCCTTTCCTACTCAACCGCAAGCGACCGTCTTGGCATGCGCGGCGTCACGCGGACGTCGAACAACTTCGGCATCCGCTCGGGCATCTCCAACTACGTCGATGGTGTCTACTTCTCGTCCGCCATCCCGGCCAGCCGCGAGCCGATCTTTGTCGAACGGGTCGAGGTCGTGCGCGGTCCACAAGGCACGCTCTACGGCCGCGACTCGATCGGCGGTGCGCTGAACGTCATCACCAAGCGACCGACCGAGGAGTTCGAGGGCCAGGTCAACTTGCAGGCCGGCTCCTTCGACTCACAGGGTGTGGCCGGCACGTTCGCCGGTCCCGTCACGGACTGGATGCGCTATCGCGTCGGCTACTCCCGCCAGGCCCAGAACAAGGGCACGCTGACCAACTACGCTAACGGTGAAACCGAGGGCAACCGCAGGGACGACACCTATATCGAAGGCCAGCTTGAGTTCGATATCGGTGAGGATCTCGATCTGTGGATCCGCGCCGGCAGCCTGAACTGGGATGTTCGTTATGGCGCCCCGGGCGCGCGTACGGGGGTCGATTCTCCCTATCCGTACAACACGCGGTTCTTCAACTCGACGGCGGATCTTGGCCCCAACCCGTGGTTCGGCCTGCAGGACCCCAGCCGCGTCCAGGTCGGAACGCAGAACACCAACCCGTCGATCACGGACCGGAATGGCTTCAACACTGATTTCCAGAACTACGCCAAGCTGTCGCCGACATCGGAACTGGCGGTCGAGGCCGTCTATCATGCGCCAGGCTTCGACGTAAAATATCTCGGCGGATACGTCTGGTACAAATACCTGCTCCGTCAGGATCACGACGGCTCGCCGATCAAGAGCTACACCGTCGGCGGCCGGCGATACGACACCGAGCGGGTTTCCGACTACATGGAAAACCGCGGCTGGTTCTCGAACGAGCTGAACTTCATCTCGACCTGGGATGGGCCGCTGCAGCTCGTGAGCGGCGTGTACGCTTACCAGGAGAACTACAACCAGCTTGTCTACGTTTCGCAGGTCCGCAATCCGGGTGGGCCCGTCGCGTTCTACAATGACGTCCTGAGTGGCGCATTCCTGGCCCCTGGCTACGCCGGGGCGCCGGTCCTGCCCATAAACACGGGATACTCGTCGAGCTCAGGGGCGCCGTCCGGCGGCTCGCTGATGTACCACACGAACAACCAGGCCGTGAACAACGCCTATGGCGCCTTCCTCCAGGCCGATTATCAGTTGAACGACGAGTGGAAATTCACCGCTGGCTTACGTTGGTCAAAGGATATCTCGAGCGGTCGCGAGTACGCCCGGTTCATCAGCCACGAAGTCATCCGTGCCGCCGTTGCGCCTCTCTTTGGTGCATTGGCCCCGCTAATCCCGTCGCGTATCGACGCGACGAGCACAGTTGGCGGTCTCGATCCAACGACCGGCCAGGTTGGAAAAGGCGTTATCAACGTTACGACCGCCAACCCGTTGGGCATCTACTACGACCCGGTCACCGGCAATCGCTATCGCGATCTCCGCGCTGACTTCCAAGAGTACACCGGAGTGCTCGGTGTCGAATGGACGCCGGACGACGACACGCTGGTCTATGGTAAGTACAACCGTGGATACAAACCTGGTGGTCTGGGCTGCGCTCAGGTCTTCTGCACGCTGATCGCGACACCCTTCACCGACAAGGAGCTGGTTGACGCATTTGCGGTTGGCTTCAAGCGCGAGTGGGCTGACTGGAACATCACCACGAACGTGGAAGCCTTCATTTACGACTATCAAGGCTACCAGGTCGCGAACACCGTCGTTCCGCCGCAGCCAGCTGATCCGACGGCGGTCCGTCCGCTGCCGTATTCGTCGTACGTAAACCTGCCGGAAACGACGACGACGGGTATCGAACTCGAGACGATCTGGTATCCGACGGACAATCTGAGGATCCTGTTCAACTACGGCTGGACGAACCCGGAAATCGGCGACTCGCCGGCTCTGGTTCACGCACTTGATCCGTTTGCGCTTGATCCTGCTGCGCAACCGCTTGGGCCAGCCGCAGCGTGTACCGGCGCTGGGTGCCACGGCGTGCAAGGTCAGAACCTGAATGGCAACATCCTGCCCTTCAGCCCGAAGAACAAGCTCGCGCTCAACGGGGTCTACACCTGGGACTTTGACGACGGCTCTCAGATTGACGCCTCGCTCAGCTATTTCTGGCAGGACATCGCGTTCAGCGACATCTTCAACCGCAGCTACACCAAGATTCCGTCCTGGGATCAGACGGACGGCCGCATCAGCTGGACCAACGGCGATGGCAACATCACGCTGATCGGCTTTGTGCGGAACATGTTTGACGAGGTGGTATACGATAACCGTTTCGCGGGCCTCCGGGAAACGTCATCGACATCGACCGTGTCGCCGGCGACGGCGACAAGCCCAACGCGCTATGTGGCGCCGACCCAGTGCTTCACATCGGCTGGCTCGACGCCAACAGCGTTTGGGGCCTCCCCCGGGGTCGGCGCTTTTTATTTCCGGATCGGGGCAAGGCGCGCGGCGGCCTTCAGGCCGGCTCCCCGCCTTCGCAAGGAACGCGGTGGAGAGAGCGGTGACCGACGCGCGGGCTTGAGACTACTCAGGCCTGCCGGTCCGCCCCTGCCGCCTTGTGCTTGTCCATCTCGGCCTTGCGGCGTTTCCAGTCCGCTTCCATCGCCTTGCGCCATTTCACGCGGAGGGAGGAGGGGCGTTCGGGAAAGCGTTCGTCGAGCACGGTGGCCGACATCACGCGATCGGAGCGGAAGGAGCGGAAATCCTTCCGCGTCTCGCACCAGGCGCAGATGATGCGCGTGGTTTCGTAATAGCCGAGGATGATCGGCCAGATCACACGCTTGGTCGTGCGGCCTTCGACGTCGCGATAATCGAGCTGCATCTTGCGCGAGTTGTTTATGGCGCCGCGAACCATGCCGAGATCGATCGCATCCTTCGCGCGATCCCATGCCGGCACGACGCGGTGCGCGGGATCGTCGATGTAGGGGCGCAGGCGCTCGGGGATGCTGGCTTCGATCTTGGCGAGAAGATCCTGCGCGGCTTTTGAGAGTTGCGGATCGCCGCGATTGATCACCCATTGCGCGCCAAGAACGGCGGCCTCGATCTCGTCGGTCGTCAGCATCAGCGGCGGCATGTCGAGGCCCTTGTCGAGCACATAGCCGATGCCGGCTTCGCCACGGATCGGCACGCGCTGGGCCAGCAACGCCGCGATGTCGCGATAGACGGAGCGCTTGGACGTCTCGAGTTCGGCCGCCATTGCATCCGCCGTCACCGGCTGTTTCGAGCGGCGCAGGATCTGGATGATCTCGAAAAGACGATCTGCTTTCCGCATGTTTTCGTCCCCCAATTACTCACAGACCCTATGCTGACACGATGCTGTCAGCAGCGATCTGGCAGGTATCTGTCATCAGGCCCAGACAGGCAAGTGGGGCAGGCAAGTAGGCCGGATAGGTGGGAGATCAAAATGATCGTGTTGGCGGCAACAGCGCTGGTGATGGTGATCGAGTTTCCGGTGATCCCGGAAAGGCGCGATGACTTCGTCGCCATCTCCTCCGCGCAGGTTGAAACCGTGCGCGCCCGCGATGGCAATCTCGGCTTCGATGTGCTGCTCGATCCCAAGCGGCCCGACATTGTCGTCTACATCGAGCGCTGGGAAACGCCCGAACAGCAGGAAGCGTTCTTCGCGTGGTGGATCGCGCAGGGGCTCACGGAAAAACTGAAGCCTTATGTCACCGCTGCGCCAAAAATATCGAGCTGGCAGACCATCGACTGACCTCCCCGAAAAAGCCGGCAACAGAACCGGCAACCAACCGCGTGCATCACGGCGGCCACATGCCCCATCAGACGGGCAGGGCCGCCGGTTTTGTTTTATCCGTGCCGACTGTGAGTACGCCCTCGTGGTTCGACGGACGCAACGCAGCGCTTTCGCGCAGCATTGCTGCTCACCATGAGGGCTACATGCCAGCTGATGCCTTAGCCCTCTTGGTGAGCAGCGGTGACGCGCGTGCGCGTCGCCGCGTCCGTCGAACCACGAGAGTGGGCTCCCCGCCGCCGACTACCGCGTCACGATTGGGAAGACCGGATTGGGCGGGTCCATCCACTGGGCGAGCTTGAGCAGCGCCTGCGGATTGCCTTCCAGCTTCACGGCGCCCGACTGGATTTTCGCGGGCATGGGCTGGCCGCCGAATATGCCGCCGAGAAAATCCGCGCGGGTGAGGGTGAGCTTCGCATCGACAGGGCCGGGGGCTGCGATCTCCTCGTGCACCAGGACGCCATTGGCGATGGTGACGTAGGTCTGCTCGCTGGAGTCGGTGAGAACGAAGGCGAGCTTGACGCTCTGGCCTGAAGCCTTCGCGGGATCGAGGCGGACGGAGAGCAGGTCCATCAGCGAGCCGAGCGGCAGGTTGGCGAGTTGCGCCATCTGGGACGCCGGGTTGGCGCGTGGCGCGCCGACGCCCTCGCGCAGCTCCTTCGCGCCGGTGAGGTAGATGTTGCGCCAGGTCGAGGGCTCGGCCTGCCAGGCCAGCTGGTCGTAGCAGCGGGCGAGCAGGTCTTTCGCTTCGATATCCGTGTTGTCGGCCATCACGACATGGTTGAGCAGTTCCGCCGCCCAGGCGTAATCGCCGGCATCATACGCGGTGCGCGCCTGTGATTTCACGGCAGCAGCGCCGCCCATCGCGGCGACGTAGCGCTTTCCCGTTTCAACTGGCGGCATAGGCGCGAGGTTCACAGGGTTGGCGTCGTACCAGCCCATGTAGAACTGGTAGACGGCGCGCGCGTTGAAGCTGAGCGAGCCGTAATAGGGGCGGTCGTACCACTCGTTTTCCAGCTCGGCGGGGAGCCGGAGCTGGGCTGCGATCTCGTCTCCATTGAGGCCCTTGTTCATCAGGCGCACGGTCTGGTCGTGCAGGTAAGCGTAAGCGTCGCGGTGCTTGCCGAGATAGTCGCGGATCTCGCCATTGCCGAAGCGCGGCCAGCCATGGCTCGCGATCAGGACCTCGCTGTCGCCGAAAAGGCGCAGCGCTTCCGTGAGACCTTCGGCCCAGACCTTTGCGTCGCGCACCACGGCGCCGCGCGGCGTCAGGATGTTGTGCTGCGTGGCGTTGGCATTCTCGGCCATGTCGACGATCTTCCATGCGGGGAAGTTCACGTTCATCTCGGCGGGCGCCTCGGTGCCGGGGGTGAACTGGAACACCATGTCCACGCCATCGATGGTGAGCTGTTCGCCCGTGGCGCCGATTTCGCGCGTGGGCGGGATCAGCGAGGTTGTGCCGGTGGAGAGGCCGGGGCCGATGCCGGCGTTGACGAGGCCGTCTTCGCCCTTGGGCAGGGGAATGCCGAACTGGTACATGGCGCGGCGCTGCATGGCGGGGCCGGCGATCACATTCTCGCCGACGGCGGCGTGCAGGAAGCCCTTGGGCGCGATGACCTGCACCTTGCCGGCGCGCACATCCTCGAGGCTCACCAGCCCGGTCGTGCCGGCGAAGTGGTCGGTGTGCGAGTGGGTGTAGATGACGGCGACGACGGGGCGGGCGCCGACATGCTCGTTGATGAGGTCGAGCGCGGCTTTTGCGGTTTCGTTGGAGCCGAGCGTGTCGATGACGATCCAGCCGGTCGCGCCTTTGACGAAGGTGATGTTGGCGAGATCGAAGCCGCGCACCTGCCAGATCGTGTCGCTGACCTTGTAGAGGCCGTGCTTGGCCATCAGCTGGCCCTGCCGCCACAGGCTGGGGTTCACGGTTGCGGAGGAGGCCTGCTTCAGGAAGTCGAACGCGGCGAGATTCCACACGGGCTGTCCGGCGGCGGTCGTGATCAGCGGGTCCTTGCGCGTCGCGATGAAGCCGCGGTCTGCGAAGGCGAAATCCTGTGTGTCGGCGAAGTTGCGGGCGGCGAGAACTTTCGCGTGCTCGGCCTGCGTGAAGGTCGACGGTGTCTCGATCGCGGGCAAAGCGGGCGATGCAACGGGCGGGGGCGCTTGCGGCGAATCGAGCCCGGTCGTCGAGCAGCCCATCAGCGCAGCCAGGCAGGCGCCAGCAGTCAGCAGCAATCTCATCCACCACCCTCCAGAACGTGTCGCCCTGTCTTAGGCGCCGCGAGCGTCAGGGTCCACGATATTGTCGCGCGGGCGTTGTCGCTTGCTCGTGGGGCCGCTGCGCCTCATTGTGATGCCTGCAAACAGGGGAGGTAGTGATGGGCGGAGATTTCCTGAACGGTGCGGTCATCGGTGGCGCGGTTGCGGCCGTGGTGCTGCTGGCGATGGTGCTTTTCCGCAAGCCGGTGAAGTGCGCGGGATGCGGCGCCGAACAACCGAAATTCCGGAAGCCGGCAAGCGGCAGCCAGGCGATGTGGGGCGGCACGACCTGCGCGGGATGCGGCGCGGAGCTGGATGCGAAGGGCAACCTGAAGACGCGCTGAGCTACGCCTTCAGGCGATCCGCTCGCTGCGGGTTGTTTGCGTTGAGCCAGCCATCCGACATGGGCGCCAGCCAGCGGCAGGTGCGCTCGATGAAGGCCAGGGACTTCATCGCGTCGGCGGAGGGCCGCGTCGCCATCTGGTAGGCTTCGGCCAGGTCTGCTGCGCGCTGCGGATGGTTGAGCGTGAACAGGTCGCGCCGAAGGTCCAGATCTTCGGTGTAGATCTGCTCGCGTTCCATCACGAGCGCGAAGGCGGCCGAGAGCACGGCATGGCCTGCATCCATCGCCGCAGCACGAACACGATCCGGCGCCTTGGCGGCGCCGAGGCGGGTGGAGGCGTTCAGCATCCGCTGGCGGAAGCCGAGAATGTCGCCATTCATGGCGGCAGCATCGATCCGCTGCGGGGCCAGCATGCGCGCCATGTTGCGGCCGGCGACGCAGACTGAATTCACCGCCAGGCGGAAACGCGCGGGCGAGAAGGCGCTGTCGGTGGTGAAGACGTCTTTCCAGTCGAACACGGCGACCGCGATGCGGCCGACGCGCGGGTGGCGGCGGCGCAGCTGGGCGGCGAGGGCGTGTTCCCAGTTTTCCTTGTTGCGCGTCGGGCCGGTCATCGCGCCGAGACGCAGCAGGATGAAGAAGGCGGCGCCGCCGGGCCGGCCGCGCGCGGCGGGCCCCGAGAGATAGACCGAGTGCAGGCCATCGCCATAACGCTCGAGCGCCATGTCCACAGCTTCATCGGCGGCTTCGAGGGCTGGCTGTGAAATCTGTTCGCGACGAATGGCGGCGTTTGTCACACGCCCCCAATGGTCCTGTGGCCAGAACTCGCCGCGCAACCGAACCGTGTGGCCCATTCTACGCTACTCCGTCCGTCCGCCCCATTAGCCCCAGCTTTCGGGTCCGACCTCTCGACGCTCCATCACCGCGCACCGCAGCGATGGCGTAAACAAAACGTTAAGTCAGACGCGAAGGAGCGCAAGGAGATTCATCCGTTACGCGGCGATTTTACTGTGTTGAGTGACGCCCGCCGTTTACCTTCGTTAACGGCGTCGCCTTGCAGCGATCGTGAAACGAGCAAGTGGGGAGTCTGGTTTCTTACCCTCATTCTGGGAGAGGTACGAACCGTCCGTCTTGAAGGACGAAGGCGTGCGCGCCTACTCGAACACGATCTTCGGCGCGGCCTTGTTTGGCGCGGCGGCCAGCGCCTCGTTGATGGCGCTGGCGAGGAGGCGGAAGGCTTCCGCCGCGCTGCTGGTTCCCGTTGCTGCGGGCACGCCGGTGTCGCCGCCTTCGCGGAGGGCGGACAGGATGGGCAGGGCGCCGAGGAAGGGGACTTTCTGTTCGGCCGCCGTGCGCTCGGCGCCGCCCTGGCCGAAGATGTAGGCGCGTGAGCCATCGGGCTGTTCAAACCATGCCATGTTCTCGATCACGCCGAGCACGGGCACTTGCGTCTTGCGGAACATGCCGACGCCGCGCCGGACATCTGCAAGCGCAACTTCCTGCGGCGTCGAGACGATGACGGCGCCATCGAGCGGAAGCTTCTGCACCAGCGTGAGCTGTACTTCGCCGGTGCCGGGAGGCGTGTCGATGAAGAGGATGTCGAGATCGCCCCAGTCGGTGTCGCTGATCAGCTGGTTGACGGCGGACATCACCATCGGTCCGCGCCACACGACGGCCTGATCGGGATCGACGAGATAGCCGATCGACATGGTGGCGAGGCCATGCGCCATCACGGGCTGCATGCGCTTGTTCTTCACTTCAGGGCGCTGGCCGACTGTGCCAAGCATGGTGGGAAGCGACGGGCCGAACACGTCGGCATCGAGCAGGCCAACACGAAGCCCGCTGCGCGCGGCGGCGATGGCAAGGTTCACGGCAACGGTGGATTTGCCGACGCCGCCCTTGGCGGACGCAACCGCGACGATGGCGCGGGCGGGGCGCGTGACGGCACTGGCGGGCGGCTGGGCGGGTTGTGGGAGAGTTGCAGGCTTTGCGGCGGGCCCCGTGGCTGGAACTGTGCGCGCGCCGGTGGTCGCGTCTGCGGTCAGCACGGCGGTGACGGCGGTGACGCCAGGCACGCGGGCGGCGGCGTCTTCCGCAGCCTTGCGCAGCGGCTCGTCAGCCGCGCCAACGCCTGTTTCGATCACGAAGCCGACCTTGCCATCGGCGCGAACCACCAGACCCGCCACGCGCCCGGAGGCGACGAGGCCCTTGGCCGTCGCGGGATCCTTCACCGCGTCGAGCGCGGCACGGACCTGATTTTCCAGAGGTGAGGGCATGGGCGTTCCGCTATGTCTGCAAAGGCTCTAGCGGAACAGCCACGCCAGCGCGACCCCCTTTTGGGGTTGGCCGCGCGTCAGACTTTCAGCCAGCTGAACGCACGCTTCAGGAAGGCTGCAGCGTCTTTTTCGACTATAGGCCCGTGCGCCATCAGGACGCTCTGGACAGGCCAGTCGAGTACGCGGCGGATCGACAGGCGCGCGGCCTTGCGATCGGTGAAGGCGACGCGGAATTTCTGCAGCACCTGCGGCTCGTCAGCCGTCATGCGGTCGAGCTTCGCCACCAGTCCGCGCCAGCCCTTGAACGTGCCCGGCCTGAAATTCTGCAGCAGGTCGGTGAACAGCGCGGTTCCGCTGGCGCGATGGAAGAACACGACTTCGGTCGTGATGGCATTGCCGTGGACCACGGCCTGATCGATGTCGTTCGCCCAGGCTGCATCCGGCGTCTCGCCAAGTTCTGTGGTGAAGGCGATGTCCTTGCGGTGTGCGGCGAGGCCAGGCGCGGCGATGGTTTTCGCTGCGGGATAGGCTGCCTGCCATTGCGGGATGAACAGGTGATGCAGCGAATTCGGCGCGACGATGAAGTGGACATCGCCCAGCGCGTTCACCTCTGCCTGCAGCGCGCTGGACAGCGCGGTGGGTGACCAGATGAAGAGACCGCCACCGGTGAGCCGGACCAGCGCCATGCGCGTCGGATAGTGGAAACCGGCGACCGAGACGTGCTCGCCATCGGCAATCCAGATGCCGGGTCCGACTGGTTGCAGGCTGGGCATGGTGGAGGCGCCTTCTTCGAGGCTGCGATCCTAGACCGGTGGCGTTGAAATTCCCATCGCCTTGGCGAAGGACCGGATCACGCGCCCGCGATGCGGAGGCGGATGGTGCGGCTCAGCACCGAGACATCGAGCAAGGCCTTGAGCTGCGAGAACCGGCGCTGGTTCAGCAGGCGCTTTACGGTCGCGCGGTAAGCCCAGTTGGCGATCGGATTGCGCGCCAGCTGCGCCGACGACAGCGAGGCGTAGACGCTACGCACATAGGTGCAATCCTTGCGGTCGACTTCGTACAGACGGCCAGAGGCAAGTTCCAGAAGCTTCACAGCGGCTGCGGTGTGCAGGTAGTCGCGTTCGGCCGGGTCGAGCTGGCGTCCCGCGATTTCGATCATGGCTTCGAGATCGGATGCGGCCTTGTACTCGGCGAGCGCCGTGCGCGGGAAGGCGAGATCCTCGCGGCCTTCGGCGCGGCGGCGGGCAGAAATGGCGGCGAGCTGCGAATGGATCGCCATGATGCGTCCGTTCTGCAGCGAGGCGTTGGAGATGCTGCCGCCGTGCAGACGCATCTTGCCGAGGCTTTCGGGAAGATTGCGCAGGCGGCCATGCTCGCGCAGGCGCCAGTAGAGGTCGGTGTCCTCGGAGTGGAGGACATAGCGGTAGCCCTTGACCGCCGCGAAGGCGTCAGCGCGCACCATGAGGAAGGGGTGGAGCAGATAGGGCTCGACGGAGGGTATGGCGCGATCATCGGCGGCGTCTGGATCGGGGATCGCGTAGCGCGTGCCGGTTTCGCGGCCGTCGGCGTCGATATGGATGCAAGAACCTGACATGGCGACGAGGCCGGGGTCGGCCTCGAATGTGGCGAGCTGGCGGGCGAAGCGGTCGGGGGCGGAGATGTCGTCGGCGTCCTGCCGGGCGACGTAGGGCGCGGTGACGTGCGACAGGCCCGCGTTCAGGGCTTCCACGATGCCGCCGTTTGTCTTGGTGATAACGACGACGCGGGCGTCCTTGCGGCTGAGGTCGGCGAGGATCCCGGCTGTCGCATCGGTCGAGCCGTCATCGACGACAAGCACCCGGATGCGGGTAATCGTCTGCTGCAGCAGGGATTCAACCGATTCAGCGATGGTCGCCGCGCCGTTATAGACGGGGAGCACGACATCGATCAGTGAGGCGGATTGAGCGTCCTGCATGGGATCCTGCCTGCCGTCCGGGGCGGGGATGGCCTTCTACAACCACGGGAACAGCAAGAAGCGTACCCGGGGGTGGGCTGGCGGGAACAATCCGGGGGCTTTCAAGTAATGGTGGTTACCGGGCTCAAACCTTGCAAAGAAATGGCCTAGCTGAATCACGTGTATGTCAGAGTGTCTCAAAGTCGCGTCCTGCGCGAAACTGGCTTATGTGCCAGCCTTGAAGACGCTTTAATGCGCGCTCAACTAGTGCAGTACACAAATCTCCAGACTTGAACGTAGCAGGAGGGGTCACATGCCCTGGAACGACAACAAGGGCGGTGGCGGTGGCGGTGGCGGCCCTTGGGGCGGGGGCGGCGGCAATAACAACGGGGGCGAAAGCCCTTGGGGCAAGCCTCCCGGCGGCGGGTCTGGCGGCCCCGGCGGCTCCAAACCTCCCGGTGGCGGCGGCAGTGGCGGCGGCAAGGACCGTCCCGATCTGGAAGAGACCCTGCGCCGCATGCAGGAGCGTTTTCGCCGCAAGGGCGGATCTGGCGGTGGTGGCGGCTCCAATGGCTCCGGCCGGGGCGGCGCCCCGCGTGGCCTTGGCGCCACGGGCATCGTGATCATTCTCGCGCTGGCCGTTGTCGGCTGGGCGCTGACCGGCGTTTATCAGGTCGACGAACGCCAGCGGGCGGTCGTGCTGCGCTTTGGAACCTTTGCGCGCTTCGAGGATCCGGGCTTCCGCCTGCGTCTGCCAAGCCCGATCGAGCAGCATTACATCGTCGAAGTGAACACCGAAAAGCGCACCGCGATCGGCGGCGAGAACGAAGCCAACCTGATGTTGACGGGCGATGAAAGCATCGTCGACATCGGCTTCGTCATCAACTGGCGCATCTACGATCCGAACAAGTACCTCTTCAACGTTGTCGACCAGGAGAACGGCAGCAACGTGCTGATCGAGCAGATAGGCGAGAGCGCGATGCGCGAAGTCGTTGGCACGTCGGCGTTCGAGCCGATCACCACGGGCGACCGTACCGGCGTTGAATTGCGCGTGAAGGCGCTGATGCAGCTCACGCTCAACAGCTATGACAGCGGCATCGAGATCATCTCGATCTCGATCGGCAAGGCCACCGCGCCGGAAGAAGTCGCGAGCGTGCAGCGTGACGTGTCGAGCGCCGAGCAGAACAAGGCCAAGCGCGAAGCCGACGCAATCGCTCACCGCAACCGCGTCGTTCCAGAGGCGGAAGGCCGTGCGCGCGCAGCGCTTCAGGAGGCCGAAGGCTACAAGGCCGCCGTCGTCGCCGAAGCGAAGGGCGCCGCCGATGCGTTCAACCTGATCTATGACGAGTATCGTCAGGCCCCGCGTGTCACGCGCGACCGTATGTTCCTTGAAACGATGGAAAGAGTGCTCGGCCGAACCGAGAACACGATCATCGACACAAAATCGGGCGCGGTGCCTATCATCCCGCTTGACCAGTTGCGCGGCCGCCAGCCGGCGCCGCAGGGGCAATAATCATGCAACGCACCCTCATCATCGCTGGCGTCGTCGCAGCAGCCATCCTGCTGCTCCTCGCGAACTCGCTCTATATCGTACCGATCGACAAGCAGGCGATCGTCATCCGTTTCGGCTCGGCGCAGTACACCGTGAACGCGACCGAGAAGAGCGAGCTGCCGAACCTTGGCGCGGGTCTTCATCTGAAGATGCCGCTGTTCGACGACGTGCGCTTCTACGAGAAGCGCAACCAGGGCTATGACCTGGACGCCGCCGAAGTCATCGCCAACGACCAGCAGCGTCTGAACGTCGACGCCATCGCGCGCTGGCGCATCAAGAACCCGCTGCAGTTCTTCCGCGCCGCCGGCTCGGAGCAGAACGGCGTCCAGCAGCTTGGCCTGCGCTTCACCGCCGCCCTGCGCGGCGAGCTCGGCAAGGTGAGCCAGCCGGACATCGTCTCGGGCCAGCGCGCCACGCTGATGCAGCGTGTCCGCACGGCGCTGCAGACGCAGATGAACACGCTGGGCGTGGAAATCATCGACGTCCGCATCCGCCAGGCCGACCTGCCGGAAGCGAACACGCAGCGGGTCTACGAGCGCATGAAGTCGCAGCTCCAGCAGAAGATCAGCCAGTACAACGCGGAAGGCGAAGGCCTGTTCGCGTCGATCACAGCCGAAGCAGATGCACAGGCGCGCGTCATTGTCGCCAACGCCGAACAGCAGGCCTTGCGGATCCGCGGTGAAGGCGATGCCGACCGCGCCAAGATCTCGTCGGCGGCGTTCAACAAGGATGCTGAGTTCTATTCCTTCTATCGCTCGCTCCTGGCTTACGACAAGGCGATCAAGGCCGGCACGCCGTTCGTGATCTCGCCGGATAGCGACTTCTTCAAATACTTCGGCAGCGCGACGGGCCGCTAGGCTTTCATCGCTGACACAACACGAACAGGCCCGCGTGATCCGCGGGCCTGTTTGTTTTTGAGTTGTCGCTACTTCTTCGGCTCTGCCGCCAGCGCTTCGTACTGCGGCTTGCTCATGCGGGAGTGAGCCACGATGCTCCACTCTTCCTGCTCGTCTTTCGACAAGATGACGGTGTAGACGTCGCCGGTCTCGTCGGTTCCGACCTTCACGACAGCATCGCGCCTGTCATAGCGCGGGCCTTCGACCTTGCCGGCTTCCTTCGCCAGAAGCTCCACCATGCCCGGCGCGAAGATGGCTTCGTATTCCGGGCTGCCAACGCCGCCCGCAAGCGCAGCGGCGATGGCGTCGATGTTCACCTGGTCGTGCAGGGGCAACATGCGCTGCAAGTCTCGGGCGTTGAACGCCTCGACGAAGGCGCGCGTGACCGAAACCGGATCCTTCCTGTCGGGCGTCATTGGCCCGCCGCCACAGGCGGCAAGCAGCAGCGCGCCGAGCAGGAAGCCCAGCTTGCGGAGCGAGGCGCTCAAGCCGCCAGCCATGACGGCTTGGCGAAGGGCAGGTCGAGATCGTGCGCCACGGCTTCGTGCGTGATCTTGCCCTCGGCGACGTTGAGGCCGTTGGCGAGGTGCTTGTCGGCATTCAGCGCGGCCTTCGTGCCTTTGTTCGCGATGTCGAGCGCGAAGGGCAGCGTGACGTTGTTGAGCGCGTAGGTGGAGGTGCGCGGCACGGCGCCCGGCATGTTGGCGACGCAGTAGTGCAGGATGCCATCCACTTCGTAGATCGGATCGTCGTGCGTCGTCGGGCGGGACGTTTCAAAGCAGCCGCCCTGGTCGATGGAGATGTCCACCAGCACGGCGCCGGGCTTCATCTGTTTGAGGTGCGCGCGGGTGACGAGCTTGGGCGCGGCGGCGCCGGGGATCAGCACGGCGCCGATGACGAGATCGGCCTCGATCACCGCGCGGTCGATGGCGGCTTGCGTTGCGTAGACGGTGTCGACGGCGCCGGCGAACTGCACGTCGAGCTCTTCAAGGCGCGGCATGGAGCGGTCGAACACCGTGACGTTGGCGCGGGCGCCGATGGCCATCTCGGCTGCGTGGACGCCGGAGACGCCACCCCCGAGGATAACCACGTTGGCTGGCGGCACGCCCGGCACGCCGCCCAGCAGCAGGCCGCGGCCGCGCTTGGTCTTCATCAGCGCATAGGCGCCGACATTGATCGACATGCGGCCCGCCACCTGGCTCATCGGCTGGAGCAGGGGGAGGCGGCCGGCATTGTTGGTGACGGTCTCGTAAGCGATGCAGGTCGCGCCTGATTTCATCAGGGCTTCGGCCTGCGGTTTATCGGCTGCGAGGTGGAGATAGGTGAACAGCGTCTGGTGCGGCTTCAGCATGGCGCACTCGATCGGCTGGGGCTCTTTCACCTTCACGATCATCTCGGCGGTGTCGAATACGGCGGCGGCGGCCGGCAGGATTTTCGCGCCGACCTTCTGGTAGTCGGCGTCGGTTGCGCCAAGGCCGGCGCCGGCACTGGTCTCGACCACGACCTCGTGGCCGGCCCGCACAAGCTCGCCAACACTCTCGGGCGTGAGGCCGACGCGGTATTCCTGCGTCTTGATTTCCTTGGGAACGCCGATTCTCATGCCGATCTCCTCAACCTTCTGGGTGGCTTATGCCAGAGTTGGGGCGATTTGTGCCAGAGACTTGCGCCGCCTTAATCCTGTTTTTCCGCACCGCGCAGGCGGTCCAGAAACGCCCGCAGGTCGCGCACGGTCGCATCCGGCAGCTGTTCCATCGGCAGATGGCCGCCTTCGGGATAGGTGACCAGCTTCGCGCCGGGAATCGCGGCGGCGATGGCGCGTGCGTCCTCCACGGGAATGAGATTGTCCTGCTCGCCTGACATCACCAGCACGGGCACGTGGATGTTTGCAAAGTCCGCCGGGGTCCATGGCGTGTCGGGCTGCGAGCGCTGTGTCAGCAGGATGTCGCGATGGCCGACGGCCATGGCGAGATCGGCATAGCGGGCGATGACCGCGTCGGTCACCAGAGCCTCGTCGAGATAGGCGGACTTCAGCCCGTCGACGGCGAACATGCGCACGTCGAACAGCTTCAGGAAGAAGCGGCCGACGCCGTTGTTGAGCAGGCCGACGAAGCCCGGCGGCCCGCCGCGTTTCTCGCCTGTCTCACCGGGCCAGCCCGCAGCATCGACCAGCACCAGCGCTTCGAGCCGTTCGGGATGCTTCATGGCGAACGCAAGCGACACGCCGCCGCCCATCGAATTGCCGGCCAGCACGAAACGCTGCGCGCCGGCATGTTCCGCGAGTTTTCCAACCAGCGCGGCGTTGCGGTCCATCGAGGCCTGGTAGTCGGCGGGCGCCTGGGTGAGGCCGTGGCCGGGCAGGTCGAGCGCGATCAGGCGGTAGTCTTTCTCCAGCCGTTCGACCCATGGGCGCCAGGCGTGAACCGATGCGGCGAAGCCGTGGACGAGAATGATGGTGCGCCTCTCGCGCGCGCCCTCGTCGGTGTAGTGGACAATCAGCCCCGGCTCCGGCTCGAACGTGTGCGAGGTGGGAAGGCCATAGCGCGCCGTCAGTTCGTCATACGGGATCTCGCGTGTGGCGCAGGCGGCGAGCGCCGCAGACGCTCCGGCGATCAATGCAAGAGACTGCAGGCGCGCCATGCGGTGTCCTCCGTCTGATCTTCGATCAGCTTTCCCCGGAGGTCTACGCCCTGCGCGATCTTGCGGATCATCGGCGCTGATCCGCTTTGCCCTGCGTTCGCGCTTGATCGTTCGAGAGCTGAATTTCAGGGAGACGAGGGACATGAAATACACATCGGCGCTGGCCTGCATCCTGGCAATCGGCCTTTCCGCGTGCGGCAGCAGCAGCGGCCCGAGCGTTGAAGGCAAGTGGTGCTCGCCTGACGGCAACGTCACGTTCAAGCCGGAAGGCAAGGTGGAGATGGAGAGCAAGGGCCAGATAGCGACCGGCAGCTACACCTTCGATGGCAAGACGGTGCTCGCCAAGCGCGATGGATCGGAAGACATCACAGCTGTCATTATTCTCGGCGATGACGGAAAGCTCAAGATGGAGGACTCCGGCGCGAGCCCGCTCGAGCGCTGCAAATAGCTGCGCGTCTGAGGCGACCACCGGGTAGCATCCGGGTTCCCTGCGGCAACGCGGCGCGGAGCCGTGCGAGCCGGATGCGCTAGGTTTCGATCAGGCTGAGCGGATAGGGGAGCAGCCAGATGTCGCCTGGCCACGCTGCGCCCTTGCAGGCCGTTCTCATCGATCGCCCCGTGCTGTGGCGGATCGCGGTTGTCGTTGTGGGAAGCGCGATGATCGCGGTGGCGTCGTGGATTTCCGCGCCGATGTATCCCGTGCCGATGACGATGCAGAGCTTCGTCGTGATGCTGCTTGCTGGCCTTGCCGGTGCGCGGCTCGCCACTGCCATCGTGCTGACGTGGCTCGCGCTTGCAGCGCTTAGCCTGCCGCTCCTCGCCGATGGCGCCGGTGGTCTTGCAGTGTTCGAGGGGCCGACGTCGGGTTATCTCGCGGGCTTCCTGGTAGCGGCTTTCGCGTGCGGCTGGCTGACGGAACGTCCGGCGATGCGTGGATGGCTGGCGATGTTCGCCGTGTTCATGGTCGGCCATGCACTGATCCTCGCGCTCGGCTGGGCGCGTCTGAGCATTCTCACAGGTCCGCTCGCCGCATGGGACAGCGGCGTTGCGCCGTTTCTACCCGGCAGCGTTATCAAATCCATCGCAGCCGTCATTGCGGCGAAGCTCATGGAGCGGGTCATCCGCTCTCTCGGTGGTTGAGCTGAAGGACGACTACGCCGCTTCGCTCTCTGCGGGCTCAGGCGCCTTGTCCGGGAGGCCGCGGACATCGGCCTGGTCACGGACCCACGCCGTGATGCGGGCTTGCTCGATGCCAAGCTGCTGGAGAAGGTCAGTCGCCAGTTCGACGCCTTTGGGTTCGGCGTGCGCCATGTGCGCGCGGAAGCCCTGATCGGCCAGTTGCGTACGCTCCGCCAGACTGGATACCGCAACGAAGCAGGGAGAGCGCACGCTTCCGGGCGCTGCTTCGGCAAGGAAGGCGCTGGCCGCTGCAAGGCCGCGCGTGCCCAGCACGATGGCTTTTGTGTCCGCGATGCCGACGCTCTTCATCAGCCGCTCGTCACGTGCGTCCCCGAACACCACATCGTAGCCATTGGAGACGGCGGCGACGAACCGCTCGGGATCGGCATCGACGCCGAGATAGGCGATGTCGTGCTCGCGCAGCGCATCGGCGACGAGGCAGCCTTCCTCCGTCATGCCGAAAATCAGCACGGGGTGTTCGGCCGCAACTTCGGCAGCGTCCGGCTGAGCAGCCTTTGTACGCTCGGCCAGCAACTTGGCGAGGTGGAGGCCGAGCGCCGTCCAGATCGGCGCGGCGACCAACGTCACCGCGACCGCCGCTGTGACGACGCCAGCCCAGTTGCCCGGCATGGCGAGCGAGATCGAAGCAATGCCGACCACAACCAGCGTGAACTCCGAGCCCTGGCTCAGCAGGAAGCCAAGCTGCGTCGCGCCCGGCACGCCCCAGCCATTGAGGCGCGCGGCGACGAAGACCACGGCAGTTTTCACGATGAGGATCACCAGCGCGGTCGCGAGCACGGCAGGCCAGATCGCCGCCATGGCAGGCAGGCTCACGCCCATGCCGACGCCCATGAAGAACAGGCCGAGCAGCAGCCCCGCGAAGGGCTTGATCTCGTTCTGCACCACATGGCGATAGGGCGTATCGGACACGGCCATGCCCGCGAGGAATGCGCCGAGCGTCAGCGAGAGGTCGGCCCGCGCGGTTGCAGCGCTTGCGGCCAGCACGATGAACAGCGCCACGACGGTGAACGTCTCGCGATTGTTTGTCGCCGCTAGTGACTGGAAGAGCGGGCGCACGACGAAGCGGCCGGCAAGTATCGCGATGACCAGGGCGAGAACGCCCTTGCCAAGAATGATCAGCGCTTCGGCGCCCAGCAGGTTCGGATCGCCGCCGAAGGAGGCTGCGAAGGTGAGCAGGAAGATCGCGACGATGTCCTGCGCGACCAGCACGGCAGTCGCCGAACGTCCCATCGGGCAGGCGGGCTGATTTCGGTCGGCTAGCAGCCGCGCGACCACGGCTGTGGAGGAGAGGGCCAGCGAGACGCCCACGAGGGCTGCGATCGGCCAGGGAAATCCGAAGGCCAGGCCCATCAGCGCGAAGGCGCCGCCGCACAGCACGATCTGCAGCGGCGCCAGGCCGATCATGTCGTCACGCCGGGTACGGATCTCGTGCAGCGAGAAATGCAGGCCGATGTCGAACAGCAGGAAGACGACGCCAAGATCCGCGAGGAAACGCGCCGTCTCGTTGTTCTGGACGAGGCCGAAGCCCGACGGCCCGATCACGAGGCCGGCGACGAGATAGCCGACGATGGGGCTGAGCCGTACGGCGCGGGAGGCCAGCGCAGCGGCAAGGCCTGCGCCGAGATAGATGATGGCGGGTTGGAGCGTTTCGGCAGCCGTCACGTGTGCGCGTTCTCCCCCGTATCGGGTCCATGCCGGACCCTGCCTGCGCCCCTGCTTGCCAGCCTTATCCTTTCGACAGCCTTTCTCGCCATCCGGCAAGTCGCAACCCACCTCCAAACGCCGACAATGCGCCAAAACGCAGGAAGCCGCCGCGTGGCCGCGACGGCTTCCCAGTTTTCAGGCCATGTTTTCCGACGGCAGAGCCGTCAGGCAACCGCCATTTCAGTCCTCCGCAGGAGGAACCGAACCTACATAGCGCGCTTGACCGTGAAGATGACGCGGTCATCGTAGATCGGCACATTGTCCACATCGGTGCCGACATAGCGCAGGTCGAAGCCGAGGCCGATCGCGTTGAACGTGCCCCCGACGTTCCAGGTCATGTACTGGTCGTCGCCGGCGAAGAAGCCTGCCGCATCGACTTGCTGCTGGCCGATAGCTCCGGAGAAGGAGAGTTCGGGGCTAACGACGTAGGCTCCGTTCACTTCGACATAGAGGCCATCGCCCGACTCGCCGGTGAATTCCGGGGACCAGTAGACCGCGCCACCGAGCGTGAACTGGTCGGTCAGTGCGATCGAGGGCTTCACATAACCTTCGTAGTAGTCGAGCTCGGCGGCGTCGTCCGACGCGCTCGGGTAGAGGTAGCCGATGACGCCGACATCCATTGCGACGGGGCCAAGCGCGAACTTGTAGCCGCCATAGAGGTCCAGTTCGAGGTTGGCGCCGCCGGCGCCGAAATTGATATTGGACGCCCAGGCGCCGGCATAGAAGCCCGTATTGCCAAACGCCGCGTCGAAGCCGCCCTGGAGAGCAGGGCTTTCGTCGGTCTGCGAGACACCACGGAAGGCGTAGTCAGTGGTCAGGGCGACGTTGCCCGTGACCGTCACTTCTTGAGCGAAGGCGGGCGCAGCAGCGGCTGCAGCCAGGACGCCAAAAATCAGGAGGTTGCGCATTATCGATACCCTTTTCCCCTCTTGTTGAACCGACCCGCAGTCGCGGCTTTAGCAAGTACAGGGCGCTGGGGGACGCGTCTGCCTTGGCTCGAACTTGGCGACCGATGCGGCAACACCCGAAGCGCTTTCCCATCTCCGTTGTGCGCCGCAGCGTCATCGCACAATTTCATGACAGCACTCCCTGCAGGGTCGCCCAATAATTGGGCATGTATGCGCGTCCCGGCGAACGCCTACGACGCGGAATCACATGGACGGGAACAGGATTAAGGGTCGAGGCGGCGGACCGGCCGAACGCATTAAGTTTACGTGATGAAAGGGAATTTTTTCGCCCGATGGGCCCGGCACGGGATCATTATTCTGCCGGTTGTATGGCCTGGCTTGCGGAATTTCCGGTGCAGCGCGATTAAGCAGAATGAATGGTCCAACGCCCCCCTCGAATCCTCTGTCAGGTCTGACACAGCTGGGCGCCAGCTCGGCCATTCCCGCCTCGCCCGATCAGGCGGTGCTTGAGCGCGTCGCCAATCCTCACCCGGGTACGCTGTATCTCGCGCGCTTCACCGCGCCTGAATTTACCTCGCTATGCCCCGTCACGGGGCAGCCGGACTTCGCGCATATCGTAATCGACTATGCACCTGGCGACTGGCTGGTGGAGAGCAAGAGCCTGAAGCTCTATCTCATGTCCTTCCGCAATCACGGCGCCTTCCATGAGGACTGCACCGTCGCGATCGGCAAGCGGTTGGTGGATACGCTTGCCCCCACCTGGCTGCGGATCGCAGGCTACTGGTATCCGCGCGGCGGCATGCCGATCGACGTGTTTTGGCAGACAGGGAAGCCGCCCGAGGCGCTCTGGCTGCCTGACACGGGCGTTGCGCCGTACCGGGGCAGGGGCTAACGGCAGCCATGCACGGCACGATTGCATCGATCTATCGCCATCCGGTGAAGGGTCTCACGCCTGAGCCCATGGACGCCGTGCAGCTGACGGCCGGCGCGTATTTCCCCGGTGATCGCGATTATGCTGTTGAAGTCGGTCCATCGGGCTTCGATCCGGAAAAGCCGAAGCACATTTCAAAGCAGCGCTTCACCGTGCTTGCACGCTTCCCGGCACTGGCGCGGGTGAAGACGCGGCTGGATAATGCGACGGGCGTGTTCCATGTCGGCGATGCGCATGGCTTCGGCGTCGAGACGCGGCTGGATACGGACGCGGGCCGCACAAGCCTCGAGAATTTCCTGCAGGCATTCCTCGGTGAGGACGCGCCCTTCAAGCTGCGCGTGCTGGAAAGCCCGCCGGGCTATCGCTTCATGGATCATCCGCAGGGCTATATCTCCGTCATCAATCTCGCGACCGTTCGCGCGGTGGAGCAGGCGATTGGCCAGCCGGTCGATCCGCTGCGTTTCCGCGCCAACGTCTATGTCGATGGCCTAAAGCCGTGGGCCGAGGATGAGTGGGTGGCGGGGGCAACCGTGCAGCTGGGCGGGGCGCAGCTATCGGTCTTCAAGCCCATCGTCCGCTGCGTGGCGACGCACGTGAACCTCGACACGGGCGAACGCGATATCGATATGGTGGAGATGCTCCGCCAGAATTTCGGCCGCGATACCCTGGGAACGTACTTCTCCATCGCCGCAAGCGGCGCGGTTAAGCTGGGCGATCAGCTAGAAGCTTAACGTCTACCAGTGCGGCGGCGGCGGTTCATCGGCGGCGTCCTGCCCGATGGAGGCTTCCGCGCTGGCGACACGATCACCCAGCCGTTCAATCTCCCGCTTCAGGCGGTCGATCTCCTTCCACTGGGCCGTGATGGTCTCGTTCAGATCCTCGATGGCCTGATCCTGATGCGCGATGCGGATTTCGAGGGCGTCGAGGCGTGCGGTGTTCATCCGCCCCTTATGCCCGCATTGCCGGCCGTGCTAAAGCCCGCGCCATGAATCTCCATTGTTCCTGGCGCGACATCATGAGCGACGCGGCCCGGCGGCTGGCCGATGCCGGCGTCGAGGGCGCAGCGCGCGACGTCCGGCTGCTGCTGGCGCAGGCGCTGGAGATCGAGGCTGTCGAGGTGATCCTGCGCGAGACGGACGCCATTGATCCGGTAAAGCTGACCGTGTTTGAGCGGTTGATAGCGCGCCGGCTGTCGGGTGAGCCTGTGTCGCGCATTCGGGGATGGCGGGAGTTCTACGGCCGCCGCTTTACAGTGACGCCCGATGTGCTCGACCCACGGCCCGAGACGGAGCTGCTGGTCGCCGAAGGTCTGAAGCGACTTGCGCCCGGCGGGCGTGTTCTCGATCTTGGCGTGGGTTCGGGATGCATTCTCGTGTCCGTGCTTGCCGAGCGTGAAGACGCCAGCGGCGTTGGCATCGACATGTCGCCTGCTGCGCTGGGGGTGGCGCACGCGAACGCCGAGGCGCTTGGCGTTGGCGGACGCGCGCGTTTCGTCGAGCGCAGCTTTGCCGACGCGCAGGGCGAATGGTTCGATCTCGCATTGTCCAATCCGCCCTATATCTCGCGCGCCGATGTCGAGACGCTCGCGCCGGATGTGCGCGATCATGATCCCGCCATGGCGCTCAGCCCTGGGGACGATGCGCTGCTGGCCTATCGGCAGATCCTGGCGGGACTGAACGCCTGGCTTCGCCCGGAGGGATGGCTTGGCGTCGAAGTCGGCATCGGACAGTCGAGCGATCTGGCTCAGCTGATGGCTGTAGCGGACCTTGGCGAGATCACGGTCTTCGATGATCTGGCGGGCATACCCCGCGCGGTTTTCGGTCGCAGGCGGGGATAGATCAGGCGAACACAGGTGTGCATCGTGCGGAAATACGCATGAAATCACTTGGCGCGGCCTGTCAAACCGGCTAGCGTTCTTCGTGACGGGCTGCAGGCGATTCCTGGCTTAAGTGCCGGTAACCAAGCCAAGCGTCCGGTTGGGTCTGTGAGTGACAGACCGAAACTCCGTCCAATTGGGGCGAATACTCTGAAGATCAGGGAAGGTTTCATGAAGCGTCAGCGGGGGCGCGGGCGCAAGCCCGGCGGCGGCGGCGGTGGTGGTGGTGGCAACCACAACCACAACCACGGCAACCGATCGCTTGAGAGCAATGGCCCGGACGTGAAAATCCGTGGCACGGCTGCGCAGATTTACGAGAAGTACGCACAGTTCGCCCGCGACGCTCAGTCGGGTGGCGACCGCGTGAAGTACGAAACGTATCTGCAGCACGCCGAGCATTATTATCGTGTGATGGCCGCTACGATGCCGCGCGAGCGTCTTCTGCAACAGCAGAACGGCGAGGGAGGCTTCACGCAGGGCCAATCGTCGGCTGAGGGCTCAGGCGCCCCGTCGAACGAGCATGGCGGCCAGCCTCAGGGCGAGCAGCACGATCCGATCAAAGCTGTCGATGACGGCGCCAGCGACGATGGTGACGATGATGGCGATGGCGACGACAACGATGCCGGCAACGGTGGCGGCGGCGAAGTCGTCGAAGCCGCAGCGCCGCAGGAAGAAGATCGCGAAGATGGCGAAGGCGACCGTCAGGGTCGTGGCCGCCGTGGCCGCCGCCGGCGCCGTCCGAGCGATGGCCAGGCGGGTGAAAACCAGGCCGAGCGTCCGGCAGGGGGCGATTCCGAAGCCCGCTCCGCGCTCGACAGCCTCGCCCGCAAGCAGGGCGCCCTGACTGGGGGCTGATGGCGGGCGGCTGATCCGGCGATCTGATCGCATACGTTTGAAGCAGGCCGCGCAGCGATGCGCGGCCTGTTTTCGTTTGCGGTTGCGCGCTCGGTCAGTCGGGTTTGTTGTTCGCCTTCAGCGCGTCGATCTCCTCGCGCAGGCGCTCGATGTGCAGCTCCCGCTCGATCGACTCTTCCGCCGAAAGGTAGCGCCGAAACTTCAGCAGGACCCAACATGTGTACGCCGCCGAACCTCCCAGTATCAGCATGAACACGGCCATCCCGCTTTCGCCGTTCGCGAAGGCGCCCTGCGCGGCGATTGCGAACAACAGAGCGAACAGGGCATTGCCGCCCATGCAGGCGATCTGTGCGTGAAGCGGCATCCGAAAATCCTCCCGGCAGCAGCCCAGTATAGCGCGGATTTGACGGACCGCCTCGCGTACCCGCATAAATCCCCATCGGCATGGAGGGGGAACATGGCTGCCGTCATTGCAGTGCTTGGAGCGATCATCGGCGGCATCGCCCTGTGGTGGTGGCGTGCGCAGCAGGTGAAGGGCGCGGCCGACAGCGTCATCGATGTCGCCGGAAAGGCGCGCGGGATGATCAGCCGCGCGAGGTTCCGCCAACGGGCGGGGCAGTCCGTTCTGGCGGGTGTCGATACGCCGGGCATGGCGGCGGCGACGCTGCTGTACTCCCTCGCCACGTTGCGCCGTCCGGTGATGCGGGCGGATGCGGAAAAGATCGACGGCCTGCTCAAGACAGTCTGCCGCCTGCACGGGCAGGACCGCGAGGACGCGATGGCGTTCGCCGAATGGGCGTCCGGTCATGTCAGCGACACCAACGATATCGTGCGCCGCTTCCTGCCGCTGTGGACCAGCTCGCTGGCCGAGCCGGAACGGCGCGATCTCGTTGGCATGGCCGTCACGATCGCAGAAATTGGCGGCGAGCCCACGGATGCGCAGTCCGTCGCGATCCGCCGGCTCAGTGAGGGCCTGCTGTCCGATTGAGGATCGCCGCGTCGGGCGGCTAGCCCATCGTGAAGGCGCAGAGCTTGTTGCCGTCGAGGTCGCGGAAATAGGCGCCGTAGAAGCCGCTGCTGCGATCACCGGGCGCGCCCTCGTCAACGCCGCCGAGCGACAGGGCTTTGGCGTGAACTTCGGCAACCTTTTCCTTCGAGCCGCAGCGCAGGGCGATCATGTTGCCATTGCCGCAATTCTGGTTGTCGCCATTGAACGGCTTTGTCACGCCGAACAGCGGCCCTTGGGCAAATCCATAGAGCTGGCCATTCTTCATCTCCATCACGCGCTTGCCGCCCAGTTCGCCGAGCAGCGCGTCATAGAAAGCCAGCGCTTTCTCGAGATCCTTCGTGCCGATGGTCGTGTAGCCGATCATGCAGTGTCCTTCCCTGCGTTTGCAGGGAAGGAATCACGTCAGCGGCGCGGGAGCAAGACTCAGCCCGGTGCGTAGAAGGCGCACAGCTTGTTGCCGTCCAGGTCGCGGAAATAGCCGGCGTAGAAAGTGTCACCACGCGCGCCAGCCGGGCCTTCGTCCTTGGCGCCGAGCTTGATGGCCAGATCGTAGATCTCGTGCACCTTTTCCTTCGAGGGCATGGCCAGCGCGATCATCGTGCCGTTACCGTAGGTGGCCGCTTCCTTGTTGTAGGGCTGGCCGATGCCCAGCATCGGGCCTTGGCCGTTGCCGTAGACAACGCTGACGCCGAAATCCATGGCGCGCTTGGCGCCAAGCGGGGCGAGCAGCTGGTCGTAGAATGCCAGCGCCTTGTCATACTGGTTGGTGCCCAGCATTGCGTAACCGATCATGGGGTGTGTCCTCCGTCCTTGTGAGCCCGACCATCGCGCCACACTCGCGCAGGCGCAAGTTGCCGCGAGTTCGCTGCTGACACAGCGTGGGGTGCAGGACGCGAAGTCACCCAGCGTTATTCTTGGGATCGCCCCGAAAAAAAATCAGCCCGCGCCAAACGCGCGCGTGACGCGAAGGTACAGGGTGGGCGCCTTCAGCGGTTTCGTGCAGGGCGCAGACGCCACCACCGTCCTATTGCGCGTGAATTCAATTACGCCGCTGGCCGCGCAGATTTCCCGGATGCGGTCATACATGGCGCTGACGTCCTTGATGACGTCGTGCCCCGCAACCGCGTCGAATTCCTTGTCGCCATTCAGCGGGCCGCAGCGATCGCCCGTGTCCAGCTGCAGGTGCGTGGGGCGCGTGTAGAAGCCGCGCTGTCCGTTGCAGTACTGCCCCAGAATATGCATCAACGCGGTGGCGCGATCCTCGTCCACCACGCGGGCGGGGGCCAGCACGGCGCCATAGCCGCGCAGGGCGTCCGCAAACGCCGTCCAGCGATCGGCGCCGGTGCCGTTCAGCAGCACGTCGGCGGCCTTGGCCGCTTCGCGCGGCACATGGCGAAGCGTGCTTGCCACCGAATATTCGCGGTTGGCGCGCAAGGCCTCCGCGATCACGTCCTTCCACAGCGAGAGCACATCGCGCTTGCCGCCGGACGTGGCGCGCAGGCCGGCATCCCACGCCCATTGCAGCACGACGCCGCATGCATAGGGCGTATCGCCGCCGCGCATGTCTGCCGTCATGAGGCTCTGACCCTCTTCCAGCGCGCTCTGGCACTTGCCGAGGTTCTCGTTGATGCCTTTCAGCAACGGGACAGACTCCGGCGCGGGCGTCGGATCGAGCGCGAGCAGGGCAGCATAGCTTGCCCCGCCTTCGTGCAGCCACGGACGATCCGAGTTTTCGGCGGAGTCGACCATGTCGCCGTTCCAGAAGTGGAAGGTCTCGTGCGCCAGGAATTCGTGCACCTGTTCGGCGTCGCCCGGCGCCTGTTTGCTCCAGGCCTCGCCATAAAAGCGGACGGACACCATGGCGCCGGGCGTGACGTCGCCGCGCATGCCGCCGCTGCGCTCTTTCGGGAAATGCGCGATGATGATGCCAGGGCGCGATGTCAGAGAGACGCCAAGGCGGCCGGTGAACACGGCGGCGGAGTCGTTCGCCGCCTTCAACACTTCGGCGCGCAGCCAGGCGGGCGTCTCCGGTGCGGTCACCACATCGGCCGCGCCACGTTCGACGGGCGATTCAGGTCCAGCATACACCCATCCATCGAGGACAAGCTCGCCCTTGCTGTCGCGCCGTCCGATGACGACCCAGCCTTCGGGGAGGCTGAAGTCGACGTCATGGACGAGGCCTCCGACCTCAGCCGGAAGCAGGTGCGGCGCATAGATGAGCCAGCCAGCGCCGATCGGTGTGAGCGCGGGATAGATGCGATCACGCTGTGACGTGTCTGGTGAAATGGCGATCTGGAATGCCGTTGTCGGTGCGCTGAAGGTAACGGCGGCATCCACGATGGCTGCGCCGGGCGTCGCTGTGCTCCACGCATCGGTGCGGATATCGCCGGCGAAGTCGCGGAAGGGAAAGCGCGTGGCGGGGCCGGGTAGGCCATAGCTGGCGCTGAGACCTGTCTCGGTCGGGCGCACCACGATGCGAACGGTCTGCCCCGGCCCCGGTTTGGGCGTGACGCAGGACGCCAGAACCATGGCGGCGAGGATCGCACCCAGAACGGCCAAGGCAGAACGCATCCGTGTCCCCCAGAAAGCAAAAGGCCCGCTCCGGGGAGCGGGCCTTCGCCGATAACACGCGCCGGGCTTATTGGAAAAGCTTGGCCCAGCGCGGCTTCTTGCGGGTCTTCCAGACGACAGTGGTCGCTTCCGCGAACACCATCTGTTCGTGCGTGGTCGACACCTTGCCCCACGAGGCGGCCTCTTTCAGCGTCGAGGACGAGCAGGCGCCATCACGCACGTCAGCGACGGTGATCTGCACGGCATATTTATGGACCTCTGCTTCGACGCCAAGGATCTCGGCGCAGACAACCGTGTCCTGCGCGAAGTTCTTCGGCACGCCGCCGCCGACCATGAACAGGCCCGTGGTGCCCGCCGCGATCTTGATGTCGGTCAGTTCGCGGAAGTCCGCGACCGCGTCGATCATCAGGTAGGGCTTCTTCGCCTTGGCGCGTTCCTTCTGATGCTTCACCAGACCGAAGCCGGCCGAGCTATCGACGAAGGCCGGGCAGAAGATCGGCACGCCTTCCTCGTAGCAGGTCTGGATCAGCGAATCCTTTTTCTTAGCGTTGCCGTCGGCAAGCCACTTGCCCATTTCATGGATGAACTCGCGCGAGGAGTAGCCGCGCGGCTCGAGCGCATTCGCAAGCTCGAGGATCGTGTGGTCGCACGCCTGGAGTTCTTCCTCGTCGATATAGGTGTCGTAGATCCGGTCGATGTAGTTGTCGCGCAGGACGTTGTCGTCCACCGGGCCGGCGGCCTGGTAGTGCTTGAAGCCAAGCGCTTCAAAGAAGTCCATGTCGACAATGGAGGCGCCGGTGGCGACGATCGCGTCGATCATGCCGAACTTCACCATGTCACGGTAGACGTGCATGCAGCCGCCCGCAGAGGTCGAGCCCGCGAGGATCAGCCAGGTCGAGCAGCCTTTTTCCCTCAGCGCCATGTTGAAGATGTCGGCGGCTCGGGCCGTGTCACGGGACGAGAACGACATCTTGCGCATCGAGTCGATGATCGGGCGCGCGTCGAACGACGTCATGTCGACATGCTCGACGGTTTTGCCGAGCAGCTGGGCTTTGGTGTTGTTGCGCTTCTTGGCGACAGCTTTGACGGGCGCGGCTTTGGCGGTGGGCTTCGTTGCCATGGGAGAATGTCTCCAGGGATGAGGACGTCATCAGGCGACGGCCAGCCTTGGTTTGGCGGGGATATAGCAGCGTACGGACGGATTTAAATAGAAAAGCGCGGGCCGGGGTTCATTCGGCCCGCGCTTGCCATTTGTTACAGTTTTTCTACCGCACGACCTTCAGGCGGCGCGTCGGCTTGCGGCCGGCGCGGCGCGCAGGTTTCTCGACCACGGGAACCGAGTACATCGAGGTCCACGGCAGGTCCTTGACGGAGATGGTTTCCGTCTCGCCAAAGCCGTTGAACCGCGTCTGCATGGCGACGCCATAGGCGCCGAGCATGCCGAGTTCGATGTAGTCGCCTTCGCGGATGTCGGCGGGGAGGACGAACGGTCCTTCCATCGCATCCAGCGAGTCGCAGGTCGGGCCATAGAGCTTGAACGCCTGGGTCTCGCCTTCGAATTCGCCATCCGGGCGGTGAGCCTTCACAGGGAAGGGCCATTTGCAGTGCGCGGCGTCGAACAGGTTGCCGTAAGAGCCATCGTTGATGTGCAGCGCGCCGTCCTTCACCAGCTCGACGCGGGCGAGGATGGAGCTCGACTCGGCGACAAGCGCGCGGCCGGGTTCGCACCACAGCTGGGCGTTCATGGCGACCGGCATCTGCTCGAACACCTCCTTGATGACCTTGACGTAGAGCTCAAGGTCCGGAGGCATCATGCCCGGGTAGGCCGACGGGAAGCCGCCGCCGACATCGACGACATCGAGGATGACGCCCGCTTCGCGGATGATCTGCGAAGCCAGCTCCATCGCGTCGCGATAGGCGGACGGGTTCATGCACTGCGAACCGACGTGGAACGAGACGCCGAGATTGTCCGCAAAGCCGCGCACTTTGCGCAGCAGGGCGGGCGCATTCTCTTCCGAGACGCCGAACTTGTTCGACAGCGCGTACACGGCATCGGCGTTGTTGACCGCGAGGCGGACAACAAGCGTCAGGTCGTCAGCGCGTTGCGTGGCCGCGACGATCTTTTCCAGCTCGGCTTCGCAATCCAGCGAGAAGGTGCGGACGCCATGCTCGAAGTAGGCGCGCTCGATAGCCTTGCGCGACTTCACGGGGTGCATGAACGCCATCTTCGCGTCTGGATAACGCGAGGCGATGAGCTTGATCTCTTCTTCCGAAGCAACGTCGAACCAGCGGAGGCCCGTCGCGTACATCGCGTCGAGCGCCCACGGCGAAGGGTTCGCCTTTACTGCGTAGAGGACTTCGCCCGGAAAATTATCCCTGAACCAAGTAGCCGCTATAGACACCCGTTCCGGTCGCCCCCTGATAGATTGTTGAACCCAATCCGGCGTTAGTACGGGCTTTCAACTCGTTAAGTCTGCCTCTCAACCCGCACACGTCATCCAAACCCCACCTCTTACGAGGAGCTCCCCTTCTGGGAGAGCGGGTCTCTTTTAGTGGAGACCCTTGGGAAGTTCAGACGCCACGTGGAATCAAGGCGCAGAGCCTCGAGCCGATGTCCGCCGGCGCGATGGATATAGGGAATAGAGGACAGGATGTAAATAAAATCTTGCGGCCCGTCAGAGGGTTGCCAACAACCATTCATTTTCGGCGTCTATTAGTAGGAGCGGCTCGGCGAGAGGCCGTCATGTGACAGTCGGCGGCTGCCGCCGGCGGCAGAATCGCCCGCCTGATTCGCAGCGCCCCCTGACGCCGCCCGGTTGCCTTCACCGTTTGCAATTGCGAGAGTTTTGGCGTGCAGGGGGGATAGGCATGATCCGGAATTTGACGGCTGTGTTTGCGTTCGTTGCGGTGTGCGCCGCGCCCGCGATGCCGCAGGACGCCACTCCATTCGTCGACCCCGCGTCGGTTTTCTCCGCCCGGATTTCTCCCTCCGGAAAAGAAGTTGCGTTCATCCGTCGCACCGAGGACGGCCAGCAGCTCGTCGTCGTCGATCTCGCCAGCAACCAGGCGCGCGGAATCCAGAGCCTGAAACCGTCGCACAGGATGGAGCTCGACTGGGTCCGCTGGAAGGGCGACGACCGGCTGGTGATCGGCGCCACCGCCGAGATCACGCAGGAAGGCCGGGCCCGCACCGGCGAACTGTTGAAGCAGGACGACATCACCGTCCAAATCTCCCGCATCTTCGCGCTCGATACCCATGGCGGCAACGCAGTGCAGATGTTCCAGGGCCAGATTTCCACGCTGGCTGGCGGCTTCGGCTCGACGGAGCTGGTGGACGAGTTGCCGTCGCAACCCAACCACGTCCTGATCAAGGCTCAGGAGAATTCCGGCGTCGGCGCCTGGCGGGCCGATGTGCGCACCGGCCGGGTGGAGCAGGTGGCCAACGGAACGTGGCAGACGACGGGTTACGCTTCGGACGGCAAGGGCTATCCGGTGCTGCGCGTCGACTCCCACCCGAATCGCCTCGGCATATTCCGCCGCGCATCCGGAACCGAGGAGTGGATTCCCGCCGGAGAAGTCCGCCGCGCCACCGCGATCGGTACGGAAGAGTTTGCGGTCGTGGGCGCAGGCCCTTCGGCCAACCAAGTCTACCTGACCGCGCGCATCGGCGATGAAGATCGCGAAACGCTGCGCATCTTCGATACCTCAACGGGCGTGTACGGTCCGCCGCTGATGCCCGTCGCGGCCGCCGACGCAGACATGCCGTGGATTCATCCCGTGACGCGCCAGCTGATCGCCGGCTGCGAGTTCGCCGCCCGGCTGTCGTGTAAGACCGTCGATCCGGGCCTGCAGAAATACGTCAACGCGCTCGGCCAGTTCTTCGATGGCGGCGCCACTGTGTCGCTTGCCGACATGACGGCGGACGCGACCAAATGGCTGCTGCGCGTGGAGGAGCCAGCCGCCGGCGCAGCCTACTACATTTTCGACAGCGTGAACGTGCAGATGGACAAGCTTGTCGAAATCTATCCTGGCGTGACCGGCCAGAAGCTCTCGCCCACCCAGGTCGTCCCGTATGATGGCCGCGACGGGACCAAGCTTTGGGCGTATGTCACGGGGGTGCAGGGCGCCGGCCCCCGGCCAATGGTGGTGCTGCCGCATGGCGGGCCAGCGTCGCGCGACTATTACGGTTTCAACCGCTTCGCCCAGTTCCTGGCGACGCAAGGATATGTCGTTGTGCAGCCCAATTTCCGCGGATCGTCCGGCTTCGGCGCCGCGTTTGAACGCGCCGGCATGGGTGAATGGGGCGTTGGGATGCAAAAGGATGTTACCGACGCCGTGAAGCACATGATTGCAAGCGGCGTCGCCGATCCTGCGCGCGTCTGCATCGTTGGCGCGTCCTATGGCGGCTACGCGGCGCTCGCGGGCGTCACGATGACGCCCGAACTCTACAAGTGCGCTGTGTCGATCTCCGGTGTGTCGGACCTGCCGGAAATCCTGCGGTCGGAGCGCAGCTCGGAAGGGTCGAACTCCAACGTGTACTATTACTGGCGCGACTCCATCGGGAAGCTGGAAACCGACGCGGCGGCGCTGGAGGCGGCCTCGCCCTCCAAACTAGCGCGCCATGTCACCGCGCCAGTCCTGCTGATCCACGGCGATGACGACCAGACCGTGCCAGTGCGCCAATCCATGATCATGAACGATGCGCTGCGCGCAGCGGGCAAGACGGTGAAGCTGGTCCGCATGCCCAAGGCCGACCACTACTGGGACAACTGGGAGCGCAAGGATCGCCTGTCGCTCTACCAGGAAGTTGCTGCTTTCCTCAAACAGAACCTCTAGCTTGCCTCCGCGCTTTGCTCGCTTACTCTGCCAGTCCGTGTAGAGGAGCGTCGCATGGCGGATGTCGCCGAGATCCGGTTGCCGGTGTGGTTGGCGGCGATGCCGCTACCGACCGCACCGGCGTCTGACGACGCCTGCATGCGTCTCGCCATCGCGGCGGCTGACCAAAATGTCGCGCGCTCCACGGGCGGTCCGTTCGGCGCCTGCCTGCGGCTCGAGGCGTCCGGCAAGGTGATCGCGGTCGGCGTGAACCTCGCCATGGCCAGCGGCAACCCGGTGCTGCACGCCGAGACGGTGGCGATCTCGCTGGCCGCCAGGCGGCTGGCCGAGCCGGGCGGCGTGACGCTGTTCACCTCCTGCGAGCCCTGCATCATGTGCCTCGGCGCGTCGCACTGGTCGCGCATCAGCCGCATCGTCTCCGCCGCCACCAAGGCCGACGCGGAAGCGGTTGGCTTTGCCGAGGGCGCCGGTACCGCCGAGCTGCGCGCCGAGATGTCCGCGCGCGGCGTGGTGTTTCAGGATGGCTATCTGCGGGCAGAGGGCGCAGCCGTGCTGTGCTCTTACGCTGAGCGGGGCGGGGTGATCTACGGGCCGGAAGCTTAGGGAGGATTGAGGGTGGGGAAACATCTCTTGGGCGCGATCGCGATGGCAGCGCTCCTTGCAGCCGCCGCGCCGCTGGCGGGAAGTCAGACCGCGCAGCAGCAGCAGGCCATCGATGCGTTCAAGGACATCGTGCCTGTGGGCATGCGCAGTATTGTCTCCGAGCACATGTTGCCGAACCTGGTTGTTGGCGACCGCGTGATCATGGTCGCCATTCCCGAGCCAAAACGCGGCAATGTGGTGATCTTCCAGCATCCGAACAACCACAACCTTGTGATGGTCGACCGCATCATCGGCCTGCCGGGCGATACGGTGGAGGTGAAGGGCGGCAGACTGATCCTCAATGGCGAGACAGTGCCGCGCACGATGGTGCGCGAAGTCATTTATCTGCCGGATGGTTCCACCCGTCCCGCGCGCGCGCAGGAGTATCAGGAACAACTGCCCGGCGAAACTGCGCCGCATCTGATTCACGAGTTCAGCGACACGGAAGGCCTCGACGAGACGCCGGCCTTCGAAGTACCGGCCGGGCATCTCTTCATGATGGGCGACAATCGCGACAACTCGGAAGACAGCCGCGCGCCGAGCGGCCATCGCAAACTGGCGACAGAATTTCCGGAGGGCTGGCCCTATCGCGGCTCCGGCTTGCCGGCAGATACGCGCGACGACGCCATCGGCTTCGTTCCAATCCGGAACCTGATGGGGCGCGCTGTGGCTGTCATCTTCTCGCTCAACACATGTCGCGTGAGCGAGGAGATGCGTGCGGAAGGCGCCGAATGCCTGCGCCCGCGGATCGGCCAGCCGCTCTGAAGTTCGGCGCTTCGAATCTTATTGCTTCTCGATATGCGCCGCCTACAGTGCGCTGACGCAATTCAAGGGAAGCACAATGTTCAGAAGCCGCACGACGCTGAAATTCGGCGCCGCCACGATCGCCCTCCTGACGGCTTCAGCCTGCGCCACCAGCGGTCCGACGTCTGACACCTATGCCGCGCCCATGATCCCCGCGGCAGCGCCGGAACAGGCCGCCGCGCCTGCGCGCGATCCGGTGGTCGCTGAAATCTCGGCGATGAAGTTCGACATTCCGTACACGAAATACGTGCTTCAGAATGGCCTGACGCTGATCGTGCACGAAGACACGAAGACGCCCACCGTCACCGCGCACCTGATCTATCATGTCGGCTCGAAAAACGAGCCCAAGGGCCGGTCCGGCTTTGCGCACCTGTTTGAGCACCTGATGTTCAACGGCTCGGAGCATTTCAACGACGATTTCTTCAAAGCAACGCAGCAGTTCGGCGCCACCAACCAGAACGGCTCCACTAACACTGACCGCACCAACTACTACCAGACCGTCCCGAAAGAAGCGCTCGACTCGATCCTGTGGCTGGAGTCCGACCGGATGGGCTTCCTGCTTGGCGCCGTTGATCAGGCGCGCCTCGATGAGCAACGCGGCGTGGTGCAGAACGAGAAGCGCCAGGGCGAGAACCAGCCCTACGGCCAGGTGTTCAACCACATCATCGCCGCGACCTATCCCGAACATCACCCCTACGGCCACACTGTCATTGGCTCGATGGAGGATCTCGAAGCCGCCTCGCTGAAGGATGTGCAGGACTTCTTCAAGACCTGGTACGGCCCCTCCAACGCCATCCTCGTGCTGGCGGGCGACATCAAGCCGGAAGAGGCGAAGGCCAAGGTCGAGAAATTCTTCGGCGAGATTCCGCCCGGCCCGCCGCCCTCGCAGGCGAAGTCGTGGGTGCCCGAGCTTGCCCCGAACCAGCGCGAGATCCTGTATGATCGCGTGGCCCAGCCGCGCATCTACATCACCTGGAACGTGCCTGAACTCGGCAATGCCGATGGCGAGCAACTCGATCACGTGGCGGCAGCCCTTGGCGGGGATCGCAACGCACGTCTCACCAAGCGCCTGGTCCATGACGAGCAGGTCGCCACCAGCGTTTCGGTCGGCAACCCGCAGAGCGAGATCGCAGGCCAGTTCCGCATCGTGGTGACGGCCAAGCCCGATGCCGACCTCGCGAAGATCGAAGCGGCGATCAACGAAGAACTCCGCCGCATCATCGCCAGCGGCCCGACGCAGGCCGAGATTGACAAGAATATCGTGCAGACCGTGTCCGGCATTATCTCCGGCCTCGAAAGCACGTCGGACAAGGCGGCCCAGCTTGCACAGTGGGAAATGATCGCTGGCGAGCCGAGCGGCTGGAAAGGCTCGCTTGAACGACTCGAAGCGGCAACGCCCGCCACCGTGCAGGCCGCCGCCGCCAAATGGCTCACGCGCGGCGCCTACACGCTCACCGTGCTGCCGTTCGGCAGCCCGAAGGCGTTCAGCGCAGCGGTCGATCGCTCCAAGATGCCGGCGCCGGGCGCCGTATCGGATACGGTGTTCCCCGCCTATCAGACGGCGACGCTGTCCAACGGCGTGAAGGTCTACCTCGTCGAACGGCACGACGTGCCGGAGGTGACGCTCTACACGCAGTTCGACACCGGCTATCCGGCTGACCAGTCCACCATCAAGGAAGGCCTCGGCAGCCTGACCGCCAACCTGATGGACGAGGGCACGACCTCGCGCACCGCTCTGCAGATCGCGGACGAGATCGACCGGCTCGGCGCCTCGCTCGGCACCAGCGGCGGCGGCGAGCAGGCCGCTGTTTCGTTCTCGGCGCTGACGCCCACGCTCGATCGCGTGATGGCGATCTGGACCGATGTCATGCGCAACCCCGCCTTCACCGCCGGAGACTTCCAGCGCATCCAGGCGCAGACCGTGCAGGGCCTGCAACAGCAGCTGCGCGATCCGGCCTCCATCGGTCAGCGCGTCATGTCGCGCGCGCTGTGGGGCGATGCGCACCCCTATGGCCGCCTTGTCGATCCGCAGGACATCACGTCGCTGACGGCCGCAGACGCTGCCGCTTTCCACAAGGCGTGGTACGGCCCCAACAACGCGACGATCTTCATCGTTGGTGACACGACGCTGGCGCAGATCACGCCGAAGCTGGAAGCTGCCTTCGCCGGCTGGGCCAACGCGCCGAACAAGAGCGCGCCTGTCGCCAACGGCGTGCGACCCACCAAGCCCATCGTCTACATCGTCGACCGCCCGGACTCGGTGCAATCGACCATCCTGGTCGCAACGCCCCAGCCGCCGCGCAACCCGGCGGACGATACGCGCGTGTCAGCGTTCAACGCGCTGTTCGGCGGCAACTTCACCAGCCGCGTCAACATGAACCTGCGCGAGGACAAGGGCTGGTCGTATGGCGCGCGCTCGCAGGTGAGCGGCGGCCGCGGTCCGCGCACCTTCATGATCAGCGCGCCGGTGCAGACCGACCAGACCAAGGGCGCGATCGCCGAACTGCGCAAGGAACTCACCGAGGTCGTCGGCCGCCGTCCGCCGAATGCGGCGGAGCTTGATACGGTGCGCACCAACACGCTGCTGGGCATGGCCAGCCGCTGGGAAACGTCGGGCGCGGTGCTCAACTCGCTGGTCGACATCCACCAGTTCAACCTGCCTGCGGATTACTGGTCGAACTATGCGGACACCTATCGGTCCGCCACGTCCACAGACATCGCAGCGATGGCCAAGCGCATCATCCCCGACCAGAACCATATCTGGGTGATCGTTGGCGACCGCGCGAAGATCGAGCAGGGCATCCGCGAACTCAACCTCGGCGAAATCCGTGTCGTGGATGAGAACGGCAATCCGGTTCAGTAGCCGATCATGCAGGCTGGATGATCGGGGCCTATTCGACCCTGATCTCCAGCTTGCCGGCGCCCGCCAGATCAGGCGGGAGCACGCCGCTTGCCCAGGTCTGCCCGGGCTTCAGCGGAATGGACAGCGTCCCGCCGTTCGGATCGCTGACGATCACGCTGCGCCGCGCCGCGCGCTCGGCGGCGTTGGTGGCTGGGTGAAGGCGAACCTGAATGCGATCCTGCGTCTGGGTAAATGCTTCGATCGGTCCGCTGATTGCGACATGGCGCTGAACCGAGGCGTCGCCCGCAGCCGGCCACAGGGCGGTCAGTCCGGCGGGTGTCGCCGTGAGAAACAGCGCGCCTGCGATTGCGATCTTGGTGGACATGCAGCCTCCCGATGAGGCTGCTGGCGAGCCTCTGACGGATCGCGGGGCAAATTGCATGCCTGCGGCATTGTCGGCGTTGCGGTGTTGAGGGTTAACCGTGCTCGCGGTCAGGCCAGCCTGCAGCCTTACTCTGCGCGCGCCGGTGATTTTGGCCGCGCGCCGGGCTTTGTCTCGATCTTCTCGCCAGGCTTCGGCTTGCGGCGGCGCAGGCGCAGCGCGTGACGCAGGCGGGCCAGACGCTTCCAGAACCGGCGCCGTTCCGGCACGGGCAGGGGCTCGAGATTGTTGATGAACTGCTCGGCGCAGGCGCGCCAGGAATAGGTCTCGGCATAGGTGCGCGACACCTCGCGCGAGCAGGCAAGCGCTTCGCGGCACGCTGTGGCCAGGTCATCGTTGACTGCGCCGGCGCCGGTTCCGGGGATGAGATCGCTGGGTCCCGGTACGTTGAAGCCGGCGACAGGCGTTCCCGCCGCCATGGCTTCGAGGATCACAAGTCCGAACGTGTCGGTGAGGCTGGGGAAGACGAAGCAATCTGCGTTGGCAAAGCAGGCGGCCAATTCCTCGCCCTGCTTCACACCGAGAAAGTGCACGTCCTTGTGCTTCTCTCTCAGGGCTTCCAGCTGCGGACCATCGCCGACGACAACCTTGGTGCCTTCAAGCAGCGTATCGAGAAACGCCGAGATGTTTTTCTCAACCGCGACGCGGCCGACATTGAGCCAGATCGGTTGCTTCATGCCCTTGAAGGGGCCGCGATCATCCTTGCGCTTGGAGGGATGGAAGAGATCCGTGTCCACGCCGCGCGACCACGGGATGATGTTCTTGAACCGCTGCGCCGCCAGTTCGTCGCGCATCGAGGCGGTCGCCACCATCACGCGGCCCGAGTATTTGTGGAACTCGCGCACATACATGTAGCCCATCCAGGTGGGCAGGAAGAAGAAGCGTGCCGAAATGTATTCGGGAAAGCGCGTGTGATACGCGGTGGTGTAGGGAAACTTGTGGCGCAGGCACACCGCACGCGCCGCCCATCCGAGCGGTCCTTCGGTCGCGATGTGGACAGCGTCCGGCTTGAATTCGAGGAAGCGTTCTTCGATCACTTTCTTCGCGCCGAACGCCAGCTTGATCTCGGAATAGGTCGGCAGCGGGATCGTCTTGAAGCCGTTGGGCGAGACGATGTCCCACGTATGTCCCAGCGCTTCGCATTCGGTGATCACGCGCTTCATCGTGCGCACAACGCCATTGACCTGCGGGTCCCAGGCATCTGTTACGAGCATGATGCGCATGGCGCGGGGGCGAATCCTCTGCGGGTGGCCCGGGCTGTGGACCGCCGCCTGATTACGGGCAGCGATGCGTTACGTCCATGGCTCCCGAAAATTACGGAGAATCAGGGCGGCTTGGCGGGGGCCTGATATCTCTGCCCGGCGTGGGTTTCGACGCGCAGCGGCTTTTCGGTCATGGCGGGGAACAGGGCCTTCACCTGGCCGAACAGACGCGCGGCATCGGCCTCGCTCGGCGTCGCGACGCAAAGCGTAATCTCGCCTTCGCGGCCCCACCGCTCGCGCCCGACTGTTGAAACGCCCTTGTCGCTAGACAGCAGTGCGTCGACGTTTTCCAGCACGGCGCGGTCGATGCCGGCGCCGATGCTGGCAAATTCAACCTTCAGATCGCATCCGGTGTCGGAGTGCTGCACCTGCGGCGGCGCGGGGGCCGTACAGCCGGCAAGAACAAGCGCGAAGAGGGCGGATCGCAGCATCATCTTGTACAAGGTGGCCCCGTCATTGAGAGTTTCAAGTTGATCCGCGGCAAGCGCACCGGCAGATATGCCCTTCCACACACGAAAGTGTCGATCATGCCGCAAGCCAAGCTACCCGCCCTCACGTCTCCCGACGCGCTAGATGCGGGCAAGTTCGAGGACGAATCGAAACGCATCGCGGAGCTGCTGGCGGCGCCGGCGCTGGACGCTGCTGAGCGGCGCGCCGCCGCCGCCGCCGCGCGCGACATCGTCGTCAAGGCGCGGGCCGAGACGCAGCATACCGGCGTCATGGAAAGCTTCCTCGAGGAGTTCGGCCTGTCGAACCCCGAAGGCCTTGCGCTCATGTGCCTCGCCGAAGCGCTGCTGCGCGTACCCGATGCGGATACGGCGGATGCGCTGATCGCGGAGAAGATCACGTCCGGCGAGTGGGGCGACCATAACGGCAAGTCGGACTCGCTTCTGGTCAACGCCTCCACCTGGGGCCTGATGCTGACTGGCCGTATTGTCCGCCCGCCGGAAGACGCCAGCGAAAATCCCGGCGGATTCATTTCCCGCATGGTGCGGCAAGCTGGCGAACCTGTGATCCGCGCCGCGATGATGCAGGCGATGCGCATCATGGGCGGCCAGTTCGTGATGGGCCGCACGATTGAAGAGGCGCTCAAGCGCGGCCAGCGCAATGTGAAGAAGGGCGAGGCGGCCTCCCACTCTTTCGACATGCTGGGCGAGGGCGCACGCACGGTGGCGGACGCCCGCCGTTATTTTGAAAGCTACGCCAACGCCATCGGCGCGGTCGGCAAGGCGAAGACCGGATCATCGCCCGAAACCTCTGACGGCATTTCGGTGAAGCTCTCGGCGCTGCATCCCGCCTATCGCGCGGTACAGGGCGAGCGCGTCCACCGCGAGCTTTATCCGATGATCGCCGAACTCGCGAAACTCGCCGCCGCGCAGAACATCAACTTCACGCTCGACGCAGAAGAGGCTGACCGCCTCGCCCTGTCGCTGTCGCTGCTCGAACGTCTGTGCCGCGAGACTGACACCGCCAAATGGACGGGCCTTGGTCTCGCCATGCAGGCTTATCAGAAGCGCAGCGAATCCGTTGTCGGCTGGCTCGGCAATCTCGCGAAGGATACAAACCGCCGCCTGATGGTGCGTCTCGTGAAAGGCGCCTATTGGGACTCGGAAGTGAAGCGTGCCCAGATCGACGGCCAGCCCGACTATCCCGTCTTCACGACCAAGCAGGCAACGGACGTCTCCTATCTCACCTGCGCCAACGCGCTGCTGACGACAGGCCCCTCCATCTACGCGCAGTTCGCCACGCACAACGCGCACTCGCTCGCCTCCATCGAACTGATGGCGAAGCGCGCCGGCCGCGATGACTATGAGTTCCAACGCCTGCACGGCATGGGCGGTCCGCTCTACAAGGCCGCGGGCCGCGAGCGCTCGGTGCGGATCTATGCGCCAGTCGGCGCACACCAGGATCTCTTGCCTTATCTGGTCCGCCGCCTGCTCGAGAACGGCGCCAACACATCCTTCGTCCACTCGTTCCTGGATGACGACGTGCCGGCTGAGCGGATCGCGACCGACCCCTACACGCTGCTTTCCGCCGCGCCGGCGCGCCACCCGCGCATCCCGCCGCCGCCGAAGCTCTATGGCTCCGCGCGCCCCAATTCGAACGGCCTCGACTTCAGCCAGAAATACGTGCGCGACCGCATCACGGCAGAGATCGGCAAGCTGGATGCAGCAGGGCCTGTTGCGGTCGGCTCGATCATCGCCGGCAAGGTTTCATCCGTCGCTGTCGAGCCCGCGAAAGCGCCGGCTGACCACGCGCGCACCGTCGCCAAGGTCAGCATAGCGACACAAGCCGATGTTGATGCGGCCTACACATCTGCCGTTGCCTTCCAGCCGGAATGGAATGCGATGGGCGGACCCAGGCGCGCCGGCATTCTGGAAGCCATGGCTGACGCCGTGGAGCGTGACTCAGATCACCTCATCGCAATCCTCGCACGCGAAGGCGGCAAGACGCTGGACGATTGCATCGCCGAGGTCCGCGAGGCCGTCGACTTCTGCCGCTACTACGCGCTCGACGCCGAGCAGAAATTCCGGGGCCTCGAAGCGCTGCCCGGCCCGGCGGGCGAAACCAATGCGCTGGAGATGATGGGGCGGGGCGCGTTCGCCTGCATCAGCCCGTGGAATTTCCCGCTCGCCATCTTCACCGGCCAGATCGCCGGCGCGCTGGCGGCCGGCAACACCGTGCTGGCCAAGCCCGCCGAACAGACGCCACTGATCGCGTTCGAAGCCGTGAAGCTCTTCCATCAGGCGGGCCTGCCTGCAGCCGCGCTTCACCTGGTGGTGGGCGATGGCAAGGTCGGCGGCTGGCTCACGGGCGATGCGCGCTGTGGCGGTGTTGCGTTCACCGGCTCCACCGAAGTCGCGCGCATCATCAACCGCACGCTCGCCGCCAAGGATGGCCCCATTGTTCCGCTGATCGCGGAGACGGGCGGTCTCAACGCCCTGTTCTGCGACACCACCGCCCTGCGCGAGCAGGTGGTGGACGATGTCGTGATGTCGGCCTTCCGCTCGGCAGGCCAGCGCTGCTCGGCGCTGCGCGTGCTGTTCCTGCCGCATGAGACGGCGGACGACACGGTCGAGATGATCAAAGGCGCGATGGAGGTGCAGATCATCGGCGATCCCGCCGATCCCGCCACCGACATCGGTCCGATCATCGATCTCGAAGCGCGCGGCCTCCTGGATGCGCACCTCACGCGCATGAAAGCGACGTCCAAAATCTGGCAACGCGATATCGGCGCCCTGCGCGACAAGGGCGCCTTCTTCGGCCCCGCGATCATCGAGCTGGACTCGGTCGACCAGATCGACCGCGAGGTGTTCGGCCCCGTGTTGCACATCATCCGCTACGACCCGGATGATATCGAAAAGGTCGGCGGCGCCCTGTCCGCCAAAGGCTATGGCCTCACGCTCGGCGTGCATTCGCGGCTTGAGGGCTTCGCCGAGAAGGTGAAAGCCAACGTGCGCGCCGGCAATGTCTACGTGAACCGCTCGATCATCGGCGCGGTTGTCGGCGTGCAGCCGTTCGGTGGTTCGGGCCTGTCAGGCACTGGCCCCAAGGCAGGCGGCCCGCACTATGTCGCGCGTTTTGCGACAGAGCGCGCAGTCACCGTGAACATCGCCGCGCAAGGCGGCGATCCCACGCTGCTGAACCTCTAGCTCTTGGGCGAGAGACGCCAGATCTCGCCATTGGCGTCGTCGGTGAGGATGTAGAGCAGGCCGTCCGGTCCCTGACGCACGTCGCGGATGCGCTTGCACTTGTCGCGCAGCAGCTTCTCCTCGCCGGCCACGCGGCCATTCTCCATCTTCAGGCGAATGAGCTGCATGCCCGACAGGCCGCCGGCGAACACGTCGCCCTTCCAGGCCGGAAACGCATTGCCCGAATAGATCGTCATGCCCGAGAGCGCGACGGACGGGGTCCAGAAATACACCGGCTGTTCGAGGCCGGCCTTCTGCGTCAGTCCGCCGTTCAGCAACTTGCCGTCATTGTCGCGACCGTACGAGATCAGCGGAAAGCCATAATTGCGGCCCGCATGCACGACGTTGAGTTCGTCCCCGCCGCGCGGCTCGTTCTCGATGGTCCACAGCTCGCCCGTCTTCGGATCGATCGCCATGCCCTGCGGATCGCGGAATCCCAGCGCCCAGATTGCGGGATCAGCCGTCGCCATCGGCGCAAACGGATTGTCGCCCGGAATGGAGCCGTTGGTGTTGAGGCGCAGCAGCTTGCCCTGCGGGCTCGCCATGTTCTGCACGGTCACATAGGGCGTGATCACTTCGGCGGTGTGGATGTAGAGCCGTCCGTCCGTGCCCTGCACGATGCGGCGCGGGATCATGCCCGCCTGTTCCTTGAGGATGGTGTAGTTCTCGAGGCTCTTCTCATCCGCAGAAAGTTTCGCGTTGACGATGTAGCCCGTAGGCGGCTTGCCCTCGGGCGTCGTCACGAAGGCGAGATAGACCGTGCGGTTGATTGCAAAGTCGCGATCCAGGATCACGTCATGCATGCCCAGCAGGCGGATCGCGTTCTTGATCGGCGGCGTGCCGGCGACGGGCGCTGATGTCTTGCCGTCTGCGGAGACGACGCGCAGGCCTTCACCGCGAATGGTCACGAGGTAGTTGCCCGAAGGCAGGAAAGCCAGCGCCCACGGGTTGGGCAGGCCTGAGGCCACGACATCCAGCTTGAAATTGTCAGACGCGGGCAGGCGATGCGCGCGCGTCTGGTCCGGCGTCAGCGGGGTGGGGCGATAATCATCGGCCGCGTTGCGGGGCACGCCACAGGCCTCCAGCGAGAGCTGGTCCTCCTCATACGTCTTGGCCAGCTGTTCCGGCGTCGGCTTTGGCGCCGCCTGACCCACAGCGATCGGGGAGAAAATGGCGGGCGCCGCCAGAATCGAGGCGGCAAGCAGTACGAACAAGCGTTTCATGACGGTCTCTCTCGACTGCTATCAATGACAGGCATTGCACATTTTGCGGGCGTGTACACTGATATACGGCGCGGCGTTGTTGGGGCGATCTCGTGAACAGAATTCTCAAGTTGGGCAAGCAGGGGGTGGTCGATCTTGTTCGCGGCCAGACGGTAAACGTCGTGGTAGCGTGCGTGATTGTGGCGATCGGTTTGATTTCGGTTTCCTCGGCGCCAGGAATGCTATCCGTATTTGGGAGCGTCGGTTTTGTAATTCCTATGGGCGGCGTCTACTTTCTGACGCTGGCTGCGCACGAGCAGGCTGTGCCCAAGGGCGACCGATTTCGTTCTGGCTGGCCGTATGAGGGCGCGCTTCTGCTGGGCGCTGCGTTGATCTTTTCGACGGCATCCTTGGGCACGTTTACATATCTTGCCATTGTGAGCGCCGCCGACCATCCCGCGCCAATTACCTTGCTAGCCATGCTAGTTGCGGGCAATGGCTTTGTGGGTTTCCTCGCGTACATCTCATATCGACAACGGATAACTAGCTGAGGTCTGAGCGCTGCATCGCGCCGCACTTCAAGACTCAGCGAAGCCGCACTACAAGCATTTCTCGGCATACCCCCGGCACAGGCAGGGACTTGCCTGCGGGAAAGGCCAGCGCCTTGGGCGACATACCCCCATCCGGACCGGCCATGCGTGGATCATCAGCTGTCGTCGAGGCGGACGCCGCCTACGACAAGTTTGTCCACGACAACCTCAAGCGGAACTATATTGGCCACTTCCTCCATGGCATGCTGGGCATGACGGGCTTCCGGCTCGTCAACACGCCCACCTTCGTGCCGGCCTACCTGTACTCGATCTCCGGCTCGGATTTCTGGGTCGGCATCGGCACCAGCCTGCAGCAGCTTGGCGGCATCGTCTCGCCGGTCATCGGCGCCTCGCAGGTCGAGCATCGCAAGAAAATCCTGCCCGTCTCGGTGACGCTCGGCCTGCTCATGCGGGTGCAGATCCTCGGGCTCGCCATCTCGGGCTGGTTCCTGGCGGGGCCCCCGGCGCTGGCGTTTGCGTTGCTGTTCCTGTTCATGCTCGGCCTGTTCCAGGGGCCACAGCGGGTGGCGTTCCAGCTTCTGCTGGCCAAGGTCATCCCCGTCCGCATGCGCGGGCGCCTGCAGGCCTGGCGCAACCTCATCGGCGGATTCATCGCGGCGCTGCTGTCCTACTTCGCGGGCTCATGGCTGATCGCCAACCATGTGTGGGGCAATGGCTACGCAACCACGTTCTTTGTCTCGTTCGTGCTAACCAGCCTCGGGCTCACCGCGCTGCAGATCATGATGCGCGAGCCCGAGCCGCCGACTGTGCGCGCGCGCATGCGCCTGCGCGAGCGGATGAAGGATTTCCCGGCGCTGCTGCGCGAGGACAAGGGCTTTGCCTGGTTCATGGTCGCGCGCTCGCTGGTCATGGGTTTTCGAATCGCACAACCCTTTCTCCCGCTCTACGCCGCAAGCGTTCTCGGCGTGTCGCATGAGATGAGCCCCGGCGAATTTGGCGTTATGCTCGCTGCGCTGTCTGTCGCCTACATGGGCGCGGATACCGTCACCAATCTCATCTGGGGCTACCTGTCCGACCGCCAGGGTTTCCGATCGACCTTCCTGTACTCCACCGTGATCAACATCATCGGCATCGCCGGCATGATGCTGTGCAATTCGATTGAGACGTTCGCGCTGGCGTTCTTCCTGATCGGGGCAGGCCAGTCGGGCTTCCAGATGTCCACCACCAACATCGTGCTGGAGTATGGCCATCCCCACGACGTGCCCATGCGCATGGCGCTGTCCAACACGGCCGAGGGCGCCGTCGGCGCGCTGGCGCCGCTGGTCGGCGCGGGGCTCGTTCTCCTCTGGGGGTACGAGGCTTCTTTCTGGGCGAGCATGGCCATGATGGCCATCGCGCTGGGTGTTGCGTTGTGGCGGATGGAAGAACCGCGGAACCGCCGGGCCGGGCTTTAAGCACAGCCGGAGACCAGATCAGTCGCCGTTCGGCATTTCCTGCTTGGTCTTCCGGCTGTCGGCTTGCTCAAGCAGGTTCATCAGGTCGTCCGAGAGGTCGCCTTCAACCGGAAAGGTCTCGCGAAGCGACGAGCCGTACACACGTGTCCACCGCATGACGTTGGTTCGGGGTGTGTAGGTGTGGTGGTCGGTCATCGCGGGCTCTTCGGTAGGGGCCTGATCAGGCGCCATTGCCCCCTAGACGTGCGGCGGACCGCAAAGTTCCCCGCATGCACCGTCATGTCGCAGATGGTGTGCAGCGCGCAGCAAAAACGGCGCAGTCCGTTGAGAACCGCGCCGTTTCTATAAACCTAGGTTGAAACTTACTGAATTTTGGCGAGCTCGGTGTTGAGCTCCTTGATCTTGTCGGCCGGGAAGTATTCGGCCGCCATGTTGGCCAGGCCGTCGAACGTCATGTCGCGCGCGCCTTCCAGTTCCGGGCGGTCAGCGATTTCCGGGAAAACCTTGACGAAGGCCGCCTTGGCTTCCGGATTGTCCAGAACTGCGCCGACGGTGGAGGCCGTCGAGAATTTCGGCGCGTCCTGGGCAAGGGCGGCCGGCGAAAGGGCCGCAGCGAAGGCCGCGGCGGCGATGAGTTTGCGGATCATGTTTCTCTCCCTGCGGCTGCCGTCCACGGCGAAACCGTCGGAAGTCCCATACAGGACGAGGCTGGAAACTGTCCAGTACCCACCGCAGTCACAGATATGTTTGAGGCTCGCCCGCCGCTCGGAACCTAGCTTTTGTAGGCCGAGCCCCGGCCGTCACGCTTGCGGGCTTCCATATCGGCCAGCAGCACGTTGATGCGGCCGATCAGCTTGTCGATGGAGCCGTTGTTGCGGTCGAGGAAGCTGACGAACTGCGCCTGCTGTTCCTGGGCCAGCCACAGGATCGACCCGCCCAGCTCGATGCCGACATCGCGCACGCGATAGGTCTTGCGATCGTTCGACAGCAGGACGTCCCAGTACACTTTCGTGTCCTTGCCGGTCTGCGAACTCTTGATCACGGACTCAACGGTGGAGCGTTGCGCCCCGTCATCCTTCGAGCCGGTCACGCGCAGCGACTCGCCGCGGAACTGGTCGAAGTGGACCTGGTAGACTTCCAGCGCGTACGTCTCGAAGATCTTGTAGTAGCGGTTGAAGTCCGCATCGCTCAGCGAGCGCGCATTCACGCCCAGCACGCGGCGCGCGATGCCCGGCATGTTCGCGAACTGGTTCATGTACTTGCTGAACTTCAAGTCGCGCTGATCGGGCGTCAGCGACTTGTCGTTGAGCGCTGACAGCGCGGTGTTCGCGTTGGCCTGCACGAAGGCTTCCGACCGCTTATCCGCGAAGGCGGATGGCGCGGAGACGGCCACGACAAGAGCGGCGGCGATAGTGCTGAACAGTTTCATGTGTGCCTCCACGCGATCCCTTCGGATCACCCGGTCAAAAGTCTAATTCGTCGTCGGTCGGTTCTGAGGCGTCTTTCGGCTCAACATAGGGTATTCCGATGTCGGAAGCCCTTGTGCGGCCATACAAGCGCCTCACTGTGGTATACGGATCGATCTGCTGATCCAACTCGTCAGTCGCCTCCAGCGCGCCCTCGCGCGCATCCACGCCCCACAACACAAACGTGCCGGCCCGGATCGCATCGTCGTTCTGGAATTCGGGATAATTCAGTGGGTTGAGCGCAAGGTCGCCGCCAATGCCGGTCAGGTCGCGCGGACTGGTCGGCCCGACGAAGGGCAGCACGAGGAACGGTCCCGGCTCGACACCCCAGGTGCCCAGCGTCTGGCCGAAGTCTTCCTTGGTCCGCTGGATGCCCATGGCTGAAGCGGGATCGAAAATTCCGGCAAGGCCGACCGTCGTGTTGATCAGGAAACGGCCAACCGTTGCACCGGCGTCGGGAATCTTGCCCTGCAGCACATGGTTCACGGCCGTCAGCGGCTCGCCAAGGTTGGACGAGAAATTGCCCACGCCTTCGCGTACCGGCTCGTTGGTCACGGCGCGATAGCCCTGCGCCACCGGCTTGATGATGGCCTGATCTACCCCGTCATTGAAGGCGAACATCTGCCGGTTGAAATCCTCGTACGGATCTTCCGGGTTAGGGCCAGCCGTCAGGCAGCCCGAAAGGGTAAAGGCGGCCAGCAGGGAAGCGGCGCCCGGCATGATTGCCATCTTGGTTGTCATTGCAGGCGCTCCCACGTGGTCGGCATATGTGTACGTGCGAATGTCAAGTCAACGGACGTTGACTTGAGAATTTCGTCTCTGGCCTACCGAGCATAACCCGCGCCATGGCAGGACCGAGGCGCGGAGGCCGCAGGTGGTCGCTTGAAAATCATATAAGGATATGTTTATATGATTAAATGGAATTCACCAGCCTCTCTGACCTGGTTCTGAAGCTTCGCGCGGCGGGTGAGGGCACCCGCGCGCGAATCCTCGCCTTGTTAACACATGGCGAGTTGTCGGTTGGAGAACTCGCCCAGGTTCTGAACCAGAGCCAGCCCCGCCTGTCACGTCACCTCAAATTCCTCACCGGCGCCGGCCTGATCGAGCGCCTGCCGGAAGGCGCCTGGGTGTTCTACCGGCTGCCCGGCGAGGGCCGGGGCCGCGCCATGGTCGACAGCCTGATCGGCTCGATCGACCCAGCGGACCTCGAAATCCAGCGCGACCTCGTTCGGCTGCGTGAAGTGAAGACGGAGCGGGTCGCCGCAGCCGATGCCTATTTCAACCGGGTCGCCGAGCACTGGGACGAGCTTCGCGCGCTGCACTATTCCGACGCCGAAATCGAGAAAGCGGTTCTCGCCGCCGCGGGGCCGGGGCCGTTCGACCTGGTGATCGATTTTGGCACCGGCACGGGCCGCATGCTCACGCTCTTCTCTCCGCGCGCGCGGCGCGTGGAAGGCATCGACCTGTCGCACCAGATGCTCACGGTTGCGCGCTCCAAGCTGGAAACCGCCAACGCGAGCAACGCTTCGGTCCGCCATGGCGACGCCACGGCGACGCCCTATGCCGACAGTTCCGCCAGTCTGGTGATCATCCATCAGGTGCTGCACTTCCTCGATGATCCCTCGCGTGCGCTGCGCGAGGCCGCGCGCGTGCTGCGTCCCGGCGGCCGCGTCGTCATCGTCGATTTCGCGCCCCACAAGCTCGAGCGACTGCGCGAGCAGCACGCGCACCGCCACCTCGGCGTCAGCGAGGCCGACATTGCGGGCTGGGCGGAAAAGTCAGGCTTCTGGCCGGGCAAGTCGCAGACCTTCGCGGCGCCAAACGGCGAGAAGGGTATATCAGTGATGGTGTGGGCGGCCGAAGTCCGCAAGTCCGCCAAGAGGTCAGCCGCATGAGCAGGACGCCAAGCGTTTCCTTCGAATTCTTCCCGCCCAAGACGCCCGACATGGAGGCGAAGCTCTGGGACTCGGTGAAGCGCCTCGAGCCGCTCAACCCGTCCTACGTCTCGGTGACGTATGGCGCAGGCGGCTCCACGCGCGAGCGCACGCACGGCATCGTCAAGCGCATGGCGGAAGAGACGGCGCTGAAACCTGCCGGCCACATCACCTGCGTCGCCGCCACCAAAGGCGAGATCGACCAGGTTCTGCGCGACTACTGGTATGCTGGCGTGAAGCGCGTCGTCGCGCTGCGCGGCGATCCCACCGCCGGCATTGGCGCGCGCTACGAACCGCACCCCGGCGGCTATGCCTTCGCCAGCGATCTCATCGCGGGCGCCCGCAGGATCGCAGACTTCGACATATCCGTCGGCTGCTATCCCGAGGTGCACCCGGATGCACCGTCCCTGAAGGCCGAGATCGACAACCTGAAGCGCAAGTTCGATGCGGGCGCGACGCGCGCGATCACGCAATTCTTCTTCTATCCCGACGTGTTCTTCAAGTTCCTCGATCAGGCGCGCGCCGCCGGCATCACGCAACCGATCGTGCCGGGCATCATGCTGCAGTCGAACTTCAAGGGCCTGCAGCGCATGGCCACGCTGTGCAACACGGCGATCCCCGCGCGCATCGCCGAGCTCTACGAAGGCCTCGATAACGACGCCGAGACGCGCGACCTTGTCACGGCACATGTCGCCGCGGACCTCTGCCAGCGCCTGGCGGAGCAGGGCGTCGATCATTTCCACTTCTACACGATGAACCGCGCTGGCCTGTCGCTGTCCACCTGCCGCCTGCTCGGCATCAAGGCGGAGACGTTGCCGTCATGAGCGATCCTGCCATCCGCATCGCACTTGTGACGCTGGGGGTCGAAGACCTCGCGCGCGCCTCTGCTTTCTACGAGGCGATGGGGCTGAAGCGGTCGCGCGCGTCGCAGGCGACGATCCATTTCTACGACATGGATGGCGTCGTGCTCGGGCTCTTCCCGAACGACCTGCTCGCGGAGGATGCAGGCGTCGCCGCTGACGGCCACGGCTTCCGCCGCCAGACGCTGGCGTGGAACGTGTCCGACGCCGCAACGGTCGATAGCGCCTTCGCGCGCGTGCTTGCGGCGGGCGCGGTCAGCCTCAAGCCGCCCTACAAGACATCATGGGGCGGCTATGTCGGCCACTTCGCCGATCCCGATGGCCATCTCTGGGAAGTCGCCCACAACCCGTTCTTTCCGCTCCACCCCAACGGAGCCGTCTCGGTTCCGCCCCCTCGCGAAGGAGTCAAGAAATGACCCGCGCCGAACGCATTACCAAACTGAAGCAATCCGCCAAAGAACGCGTCCTGATCCTTGATGGATCGTGGGGCGTGATGTTCCAGAAAATGGGCCTCACCGAAGCCGACTATCGCGGCGACCGCTTTGCGACGCACGCCGGCCAGATGAAAGGCAACAACGATATCCTGTGCCTCACGCGGCCGGATCTCGTGGCGCAGCTTCACACCATGTATTTCGACGCTGGCGCCGACATTTCGGAGACGAACACCTTCTCCGCGACTACGATCGCGCAGGACGACTACAAGCTCGACGCCAAGGCAGTGTGGGACATCAACTACGAAGGCGCCCGCATCGGCCGCGAGGTGGCGGATGCCTTCTCGAAGAAAGAACCGAACAAGCCGCGCTTCCTCGCCGGCTCGATGGGCCCGCTCAACAAGATGCTGTCCATGTCGTCGGACGTGAACGATCCCGGCGCGCGCCTCGTCGATTTCGACGAGGTCTACCACGCCTATCGCGACCAGGTGAAAGCGCTCAACGAGGGTGGCGTCGATCTCTACCTGATCGAGACCATCACCGACACGCTCAACTGCAAGGCCGCGATCAAGGCGATCATGGATCTCGAAGCCGAAGGCCTCGAGCATCTGCCGATCTGGATTTCCGGCACGATCACCGACCGCTCCGGCCGCACGCTGTCTGGTCAGACAACGGAGGCGTTCTGGAATTCCGTGAAGCACGCCAAGCCCTTCGCCGTTGGCTTCAACTGCGCGCTGGGCGCGGATCTGATGCGCCCCTTCATCGCCGAGATGTCGCGCGTGTCGGATACGCTGGTCGCGGCCTATCCCAACGCCGGCCTGCCGAACGAAATGGGCCAATATGACGAGCAGCCGCACGAGACCGCGCACTCGGTTGAACAGTGGGCGAAAGAGGGCCTCGTCAACATTCTCGGAGGTTGCTGCGGTACGACGCCGGACCACATCCGCCACGTCGCCGAAGCCATGAAGGGCGTGAAGCCGCGCGTGCCGCCCACGCGCCCGCCAGCGCTGCGCCTTGCCGGGCTCGAGCCGTTCGAGCTGGCCTGATGGCAAAGTTCTACGACCGTCTCGAAGACAAGCACGTCGCCTTCATTCAGGCGCAGAAGATGTTTTTCGTCGCCACTGCGCCGCTCAGCGATGCAGGCCGCGTGAACCTCAGCCCGAAAGGCTATGACTCGTTCCGCGTCATCGGTCCCAACCGCGTCGCCTACGCAGACCTCGGCGGTTCGGGCGCCGAGACGCTGGCGCACGTGAACGAGAACGGCCGGATCACCTTCATGTTCTGCGCCTATGAAGGCGCGCCGAACATCATGCGGCTCTATGGTCGCGGACAGGTGATGCAGTTCAACGATCCCGGCTTTGCCGAAGAGATCGCGAAATTCCCACCCGGCCACGAACGCGCCCGCGACATCATCTTCGCCGACATCACCCAGGTGCAGGACAGCTGCGGCTGGGCCGTGCCCTTCATGGACTTCAAGGGCGAACGCGACCAGCTGCGCCGCTACATCGAACACAAGGAGTTGGATGAGTGGCACGAGAGCCGTCTGACGAAGAACGCGCAGAGCATTGACGGGCTTCCGGGCTTGGTCAGGCCGAAGGCCGCAGAGTGACTGTCGATTTCAACACGGTGCTATCGATAGTGGCGATCTTGATATCGATCGTCGCTGTGGCGGTGAGCGTTCAGCAAGCCCTCGTAAACCGGCCTCGCATTCGGATGTCGTTGCTGACAAACCAAATAACGCGGGCTGGCGAGACTTTCTTTGTGGTGCGAGTTCAAAACTATGGAACCCAGCCAACTAAAATTCTGCACGTTTCTATCCAACGCGCCATGCACCGCAATTGGCCGTGGCTTAAGTGGATGGTTCCAGAGTTGATCATTCTTGGCGACAAGGACTCGGACCAATTCCCAGCTGAGTTGCCTCCCGGCGGAAATGTTGAGCTTGTCGTTTACCAGTTTCGTATTCGGGAAATGCTGAAGGAATATCCAGCAAGGCATTTCTGGATTGCGGCGAGTCATTCTTGGGCCACCAAGCCCAAATACACCTACTTCCATCCAAAACTGATTCAAACTCTGGAACGCGCGTAGTGACCCAAACAACAGCCAACTTCATCAACATCGGCGAGCGCACGAACATCACGGGTTCGGCAGCGTTCAAGAAGCTGATCGTCGAAGGCAACTTCGCCGCCGCGGTGGATGTCGCGCGTCAGCAGGTGCAGAACGGCGCGCAGATCATCGACGTCAACATGGACGAGGGCCTGATCGACTCGAAGGCCGCGATGCGCACCTTCCTGCGCCTCATCGCCGCCGAGCCGGACATCGCCAAGGTTCCGATCATGGTGGATTCGTCCAAGTGGGACGTGATCGAGGAGGGCCTCAAGAACGTCCAGGGCAAGGCGATCGTCAACTCGATCTCGATGAAGGAAGGCGAGGAGAAATTCCTCGAGCAGGCCCGCGCATGTCTGAGCTATGGCGCCGCCGTGGTGGTGATGGCGTTCGACGAGGTGGGCCAGGCCGATTCCGCCACGCGCAAGTATGAGATCTGCAAACGTGCCTATGAGTTGCTGGTCGGCATCGATTTCCCGCCTGAAGACATCATCTTCGATCCCAACGTTTTCGCTGTCGCCACGGGTATCGAGGAACACAACAACTACGCGCTCGACTTCTTCGAGGGCGTGAAGCTCATCAAGCAGAACCTGCCTTACGCGCGTACGTCCGGCGGCCTGTCCAACGTGTCGTTCTCATTCCGCGGCAACGAGCCCGTGCGCCGCGCGATGCATTCGGTCTTCCTCTACCATGCGATTCCCCTCGGCTTCGACATGGCGATCGTGAACGCCGGCCAGCTCGATATCTACGACAACATCGACCCCGAACTGCGCGAGCGCGTTGAAGACGTGATCCTCAACCGTCGCGAGGATTCGACCGACCGCCTGCTGGAGATCGCCGAACGCTTCCGCGGCCAGAAGGGTGAGGTGCAGAAGAAGGATCTTTCCTGGCGCCAGAAGCCTGTGAAGGATCGCCTCGCGCATGCGCTGGTCAACGGCATCACCGAATTCATCGTCGAGGACACCGAAGCCGCGCGTCTCACAGTCGAGCGTCCGCTGCACGTGATCGAAGGCCCGCTGATGGATGGCATGAACATTGTCGGCGACCTGTTCGGGTCGGGCAAGATGTTCCTGCCGCAGGTGGTGAAATCCGCGCGCGTCATGAAGGCGGCCGTCGCGCACCTGATGCCCTTCATGGAAGAAGAAAAGCTCCGTACCGGCATGGCCGACAAGTCCAACGGCGTCGTCGTCATGGCGACGGTGAAGGGCGATGTGCACGACATCGGCAAGAACATCGTCGGCGTCGTCCTGCAGTGCAACGGCTACAAGGTGATCGACCTTGGGGTCATGGTGCCTGCCGAAAGGATTCTCGAAGTCGCCGCCGCCGAAAACGCGGACATGATCGGCCTCTCGGGCCTGATCACGCCCTCGCTGGATGAAATGGTCTACTTCGCTTCCGAGATGCAGCGTCTTGGCATCCACAAACCCCTGCTGATCGGCGGCGCCACGACCAGCCCGGCGCACACCGCGATCAAGATCGAGCCCATGTTCAAGCACGCGCCCGTGGTGCACGTGCTCGACGCCAGCCGCGCCGTCGGCGTTGTCAGCCAGCTCATCGGCGATGACTCGCGCGACAAGTTCTGGGCCGACATGCGCGAGAAATACCAGAAGATCCGCGACAGCCGCTCCGGCGGGCAGGCGAAGGCGCGCGTCTCGCTGAAGGATGCGCGCAGCATGGCGCCGAAGATCGCATGGGATGGATACGCCCCGCCCAAGCCCAGCTTCCTTGGCGCGCGCGAGATAGAGGCCGACCTTGCAACCCTCGTGCGCTACATCGACTGGACGCCGTACTTCGCCAGCTGGGATCTCGTCGGCCGCTATCCGATGATCCTCGAGGACGATGTTGTCGGTGAAGCCGCACAGTCGCTCTGGAAAGATACGCAGGCGATCCTTCAGCGCATGATCGGCGAACAGTGGATCAAGACCAGGGGCGTCGTCGGCTTCTGGCCCGCAAACCAGGATGGCGATGATGTCGTCCTCTGGGCCGACGAGTCCCGCAGGACGGAAATCGGCCGCTTCCACACGCTGCGCCAGCAGATGGAAAAGACGAACGAGAAAGGCCAGCTCGCGCTTTCGGACTACATCGCCCCCAAAGGCGCAGACTATGTGGGTGGATTCGCCGTCACGGCGGGCCATGGCGAACTCGCCAAGGCGAAGGAGTTCGTCGACAAGGGCGACGATTATTCCTCCATCATCGTGAAGGCGCTGGCCGATCGCTTCGCCGAAGCGTTCGCCGAATACATGCACGAGACCGTCCGCCGCGAGCTGTGGGGCTATGCGAAGGACGAAGGCCTCACCAACGAGGATTTGATCGCGGAGAAATATCGCGGCATCCGCCCCGCGCCCGGCTATCCCTCGCAGCCCGACCACACCGAAAAGAAAACGCTGTTCGATCTGCTCGATGCAACGGCGAAGGCCGGCATCGAGCTGACGTCGAGCTTCGCGATGAACCCGCCCGCGTCAGTGTCCGGGATGTACTTCTCGCACCCCGAAGCGGTCTATTTCGCTGTCGGACGGATCGAGAAGGACCAGGTCGAGGACTACGCAAAGCGCAAGGGCTGGGACCTCGCAACCGCCGAACGCTGGCTGCGCCCGATCCTGAACTACTAGCCCAGAGCTGACCCGTAGTACCGGCCCGTATCGCCTGGCCCAGTTTGGGTCCGGGGCCACGCCCCATCAAACTCGGGGGCTCTCCCCGGGATTGTCATCGACAATTGCGAATGGCCGCGCTTCAGTGTGAATTAATTGGTTCGGGATTTACAAATCAGCAACGCCAGCGGGTGCTCATGCACCTGACATGGCGACCTGGGAGGGACGGCGCGTGAGGCATTGGAAGAGGGCTGCGGCCCTGGCTGTAAGTGCGTTCGCGCTGGCCGATGTGGCGCACGCTCAGGATGCGCCCCAGACGGTTCAGGCCGCGGCGGAGTCCGCCGTCCAGACATTCGAGCCAACCTTCTTCGCGCGCTTCAATCCGGTCACGGCGTACGACATGGTGCGCCAGCTCCCCGGCTTCTCGATCGACAACGGCAACAGCCTGCGCGGCTTCGGCGCGACGGCAGGCAACGTCCTCATCGACGGCCAACGCCCATCGACCAAGGCAATCTCCATCTCCGACGAGCTGTCGCGCATCGCCGCGCGTGACGTGGCGCGCATCGAAATCATCAGCGCCTCGGCCGCCGGTGATGTCGATGTCCGCGGCTTCACCGAGATCGCCAACGTCGTCCTCAAGGAAGCCACCGGCGTGCAGGAGAGCACGACGTTTGCCGGCCTTCTGTACTATTCCGGCGATCACCTGTCCGAGCGCGTGGGCGCAACACGCTCGTGGAAGGGCAAGGACTTCAGCGCCCGCCTCCAGCTTCAAGGCACGGCGCTGGCCCAGCGCGCCGAAACGGATACCACCTTCTTCACCGGCCGCAGCACGCCCGCTGGCACGCGCGAAGAGTTCGGCCAGCAGTATCTCGGCGAGTTGCTGATCAACGGCTCGCTCAACTGGTCGCCGACGCCGCGCGACACACTCAACGTCAACGCCCGCATCATGCCGCGTTCGTTCAACGTGCAGTCGGGCGCAACCGACCGCACGACAGCGGGAACGCCCACGCGATACATCGCGGACGATTACAGCGAAGAAGACATCCTCTATCTCGACATCGGCGGTGACTGGGAACACCGTCTCTCGCCCGAGAACAGCCTCAAGCTGATCACGGTGAACTCCCAGCTTAGCTGGCGCCCGCAGGAACTGTTCGAGGTCTTCCCGAGCACAGGTCCGCGCGCCCTCGCGACCCGCATCAATTCCGAGAACAAGCGCGGCGAACACGTGCTGCGCGGCGTGTGGACGGCCAAGCCCAACGCCGACCACACGATCGAGATCGGCCTCGAGGCCGCGTTCAACTACCTTGATACCGATCGCAGCATCGAGAACGCGATCGGCGCTGGGCCGTTCGTTGCGCAGGTGCTTCCGGTGGCCTCCACGCGCGTCGAGGAATTGCGCGGCGAGGCCTTCATCAACGACACCTGGCGCATCAATCCGCAATGGACGCTGGAGGCAGGCTTCACTTTCGAGGCTTCGCGCATCACGCAGACGGGTGATGAACAGCGGGATCGCGAGTTCACCTATCCCAAGCCGCGCCTCGTTGCGACCTGGCAGCCGACAGCGGAAGACAAGGTCACCTTTGGCGTAACCCGAACAGTCGCGCAGTTGAATTTCTCAGAGTTCGCAAGCTCATTCCAACTCGTACAGAACCAGACGACGATTGGAAATCCTGATCTCCAGCCCGCCCAGACCACGCAGGTCTTTGCCCAGTGGAGGAAACAACTCGGCGCGCGAGGGTCCGTGCAGACCCGCGTCTTCTACGACAAGATCGACGACGTGCAGGATTTCGTCGTTTTGCAGAACGGCCTCAGCCTGAATACGGGCGCCGGAAACATCGGCGAGGGTACGCGCTGGGGCGCCGAGTTCGAGATCACCTATCCGCTCGATGATTTCGGCATCAAGGGCGGCCTCGTGAAGGTCGTCACCAATGGCCGCGAGAGCGAAGTCACCGATCCGATCACGGGCCAGGACCGCCCCATCGCCAACGACTTCACCTTCGGCGCCAACGTCGAATTCCGCCAGGACATTCCCGAGATGAAGATCGCCTGGGGCGGCGACTACACCTTCCCCGGCGGGGAGGCTTATGCCTTCAGGCTCAACGAGATCCAGCGCCGCGACTATGATCATGGCGATCTCGATCTCTTCATCGAGACGACCTACTGGCAGGGCCTCACCGTCCGCGTCGCCGTCGACAATGTCGGCGACAGCCCGATCTGGCTCGACCGCAATTTCTATTCGCCCTCGCGTCTCACCTCCAACGTGATCTCCTCACGCGAATTCCGCGAACAGACCAGCGGCCCGCTGTTCCAGCTGTCAGTCAGCGGATCGTTCTAGGCGCTGATCAAGTTTTGGCGTTGGCCATGCCCCAACCCCGCTCGTCCCGATGAAAATCGGGACCCAGGGCTGACGATGAGGCTTGTTCCGGCTTGGAGCTTCAAGCCTGTTTGTGTTGCTCGACCATTACTGGATTCCGACTTTCGTCGGAATGAGCGGAGCAACGACGTCTATCTATCCCGCTCAAGCCGGTCGCGATTCATGCAGAAGCCAGAACACCCATCGCCGCTGCGCGTCCCGTCGCGAAGCAGGCCTGCAGGAGGTAGCCGCCCGTCGGCGCCTCCCAGTCCAGCATTTCGCCGGCCACGAACGTGCGCGGGATCGCCTTCAGCGAATAGTCGGCATTCACCGCCGACCAGCTGATCCCGCCCGCCGTGGAGATCGCGCGCGCGATCGGCGCGGTCCCTGTCAGCCGGATGGTGCAACACTTGATGCGCCGCGCAAGCGCCAGTGGTTCAACAGGCAGCGGCTCGCGGCTGGTATCTTCACGGACGAGATTTGCGACCAGCGGTGAAAGTCCCGCCTTGCGCAGGCGGTTGGCCATCGAAGTCTTGAGGCCAGAAGCAAGGCGGTCTGCGAGTTTGTCTTCGGGTTGGTCGGGCGACAGGTCGATCGTTAGATAGGCTCGACCCCTGTATGCAATATTCTCGCGCAGCGGAGCGGCGAGAGCATAGATCGCTCCGCCTTCGATGCCGTCGCGCGTGATGATCGCCTCGCCGCGAATCCTGTAGCTATCGAGGCCGGGAGAAAAGTAAAACTCTGCGGGTTTGACGGGCTGACCCGCAAACCTGTCCCGGAAAAGATCCGACCACGTTACCGTGAACCCCGAATTCGCCGCGCGTAGCGGCGTCATCTCCACCCCGCGCGCCGCGAAAGCCTCAACCCAGCTCCCATCCGACCCCAGCCGTGGCCAACTCGCCCCGCCCAGCGCGAAGATCACCGCATCCGGCGTTTCCTCGCGCACGCCATCGGGCGTCTCTAATGTCAGCGCCTCGCCGCGCCATCCCGTCCAGCGCGAGCGCGAGACCAGTTGCACGCCCAGCGCATCCAGCCGCGCCAGCCAGGCGCGGAGCAGGGGCGTCGCCTTCATCTGCTTCGGAAACACGCGGCCGCTCGATCCCACAAACGTCTCGATGCCAAGCCCGTCGCACCACACCCGCAGATCATCCGGCGTGAAGGCGCGTATCGCGGGTTCAAGCTGGTCACGCGCCCCTCTTTCCTGCGATGGGCCATAGCGCGACAGGAAAGCTTCCAGCGGTTCGGAGTGCGTGATGTTGAGGCCGCCGCGACCGGCCAGCAGGAATTTGCGCGCCGGGTTCGGCATACGCTCGTGGATCGCCACGCGCCATCCCGCTTGCGCCAGCACTTCCGCCGCGCAGAGCCCAGCCGGCCCTGCGCCCACGATGATCGCGCGCTTGCCCATCTGCCCTGTCATGTACGATCAGTCATCTGCGGTGTGTGACCCAGCTGCGCCGGGCAGACAACAACGCATCGGCGTGTTGTTCCCGGTCGCTCCTCGCCTCACGGGTGCGCGTGATTGCGGGGCTGCTGCGCTCGCCTACGCTTGTTCTGATCGTCGCGCACCGCCGCGCCAGGAGCCCGCATGACCGCCGCACTGGCCCACACATTCGGCAGGGTTAACCTCGCCAGAATCCGACTGGAGTGGGTCCGCCTCGAGATCGGCCTGCTGGTCGGCGCACTGATGATGGGCGCCTGAGGCGCCAAAGCCCAAGGTAGGGATGCCCGCTGCGGCCAATGCGCTTCCTGCAGCCCATTAACTTGACTTTGATGACTGTGTGACCGATATGCCCCTCGCGTTCGCACGGTAAACCGTCGTGGGCGATATCGGCGCACCGGCTGCGTGAGGGTCCTTGGAAACAGGATCCGGCCCGGTGAGCGCCCTGAAAAGATCGCATGATCGCCCGCTCGCGCCGGGCCGTCCCATAAAGACAGCGCCTTTGGCGGACTCGTAGCAAACGAGCGTCCGCACGTTCGCGCACACGAAAGACACCTCCCACTTGACCCAATTCAAGGACCTGAACCTCAACGCCTCGATTCTCGAGGCGCTGACCGCCAAGGGCTATACCCAGCCCACGCCGATCCAGCTCGCCGCCATTCCCGGCGTGATGGAAGGCCGCGACCTGCTCGGCATCGCCCAGACCGGCACCGGCAAGACCGCCGCCTTCGCGCTCCCCATCCTTCACCGCCTCGCGGCCAACCGTAAGCCGGCGCCGCGCCGTGGCTGCCGTTGCCTCGTCCTGTCGCCCACGCGCGAGCTGGCCACGCAGATTGCGGAAAACTTCAAGGCCTACGGCTCCAAGCTCGGCCTCAGCGTCGCCACCATCTTCGGCGGCGTCGGCCATGGCCCGCAGCGCCAGGCGCTGGCGCGTGGCGTCGACGTGATCGTCGCCGCTCCCGGCCGCCTGCTCGACCACCTGGGCGAGCGTGATGCTGATCTCTCGCAGCTCGAAATCTTCGTCCTCGACGAAGCCGACCAGATGCTCGACATGGGCTTCATCGTGCCGATCAGGCAGATCGTGAAACACCTGCCGAAGCAGCGTCAGAACCTGTTCTTCTCCGCCACCATGCCCTCCGACATCGAGAAGCTGGCGAACGACCTTTTGAACCGCGACCCGCTGAAAGTTTCCGTCGCCCCGCCGTCCACCACGGTCGAGCGCGTGAACCAGTCGGTCGTGTTCGTCGAAGCCGGCCGCAAGCGCGGCCTGCTCACCGAGCTTTTCGCTCAGCCTGACTATTCGCGCGTGCTGGTGTTCACCCGCACCAAACGCGGCGCCGACAAGGTCGCCCGCATTCTCGAAGGCGGCGGAGTGCAAGCGATGGCCATTCACGGCAACAAGAGCCAGGCCCAGCGCGAACGCGCGCTTGCCGAGTTCAAGGCCGGGAAGGTGAGGGCGCTCGTCGCCACCGACATCGCCGCGCGCGGCATCGATATCTCGTCGGTCAGCCACGTCGTGCAGTACGAACTGCCGGATGTGCCTGAACAATACGTCCACCGCATCGGCCGTACGGCCCGCGCTGGCAAGGATGGCTCGGCCGTGGCGTTCTGCGCCGAGGATGAACGTTCGCTCCTGCGCGATATCGAGCGCGTGACACGCCAGAAGATCCCCAGCTCGGATCGCCGAAACGATGCAGCGCTGGGCCAGCTGTCGGCCAACGTCACCGATGGCGAAAAGCCGGGCGGACGTGGCGGCGCCCGCGTGGAATCACGCGGTCCGGCCCAACCGCGCCGCGGGCAGCCGAAGCGCCGTGATGATCGCCGCCCCGATCAGCGCGGAGACAATCGTGGCGAGAAGCGCAACGAAGCCGGACACAGCGGCCATCGCGATGAAGCAGCCGCTTCAGGCGAAGGACGCCAGAACCAGCCTCGCGGCCGCAACGGTCGCGGCAATGGCGGTCGTGGCAATGGCGGCGGCGGTGGTGACGGCGCGCCGAAGGGCTGGGGCAATGCAGGCACGCGCAACGGCGCCAACAACAAGCCGCGCAATGGCAAGCCGGGCGGCAACCACCGCAAGGGTCATTCGTCCGCCCAACAGGGCGCGACACGTGGCGACGTGATGAACGTCTCCGCTGGCCGCGCGTCTGGCACGGTCACGGCCGCGTCCGACCTGATGAAGCATCTGTCGAAACAATAACCCCAGAAGCGCAATCGCCGCCGCCTGTTAAGGCGGCGGCGACGCTTCCTTCCCGGCGGGGGGACGTGGGGGGACTAGATCGCCGGGGGCAGGAACCTGAAAACTCTGAGCTAACATTACTCTCGGGACACCGAAGCGTTCCCTATCCACTCCATGTGGGGGCAAGTCAGGCGATTCCAAGACCTCAAACACACGTGCGGGAACCTCCCGATTGCGCCATGCGGTCGCATGTGATCATACAGCGTTAGCATGAGCATCTGGTCGCAACTGTCCGTGCTCGCGCGCGGCGCGTTCGAGGACGACGCTGCGCCGGGATCCGAAGTGGGTGCGCTTCAATGCGGCCCCGACGCGAACGACATTGAATTTACAGCAGCCGTTGTCGGTCTCGGCGCCAAGCTCGCCAAGGCGGACGGTCTCGTCACGATAGACGAGGTCGCCGCCTTCTCGCGTGTGTTCCGCTCCACGCCCGGCGATGAGCCCGCAATGCGCAGGGTCTTCGACATCGCGCGCCAGACGGTGCTTGGCTACGAGTCCTACGCACGCCGGATCGGCAAACGATATCGTGATCGTCCCTGCCTGCTCGAAGGCGTGCTCGACGGTCTGTTCCAGATCGCCGCATCGGATGGCGTCATCACCAGCGATGAACTCGCCTACCTGAAAAGCGTGTCGGACCTGTTCGCGTTCAGCGACGACACATTCCGCCGCATCAAGGCGGCCCACCTCGGCCAGGATGCAGACGATCCCTATGGCATTCTGGGCGTCCGCAACGACGCGCCCTTCGACGAGATTCGCGCCGCCTACCGCCAGCTGATGCGCGAAAACCATCCCGACACCATGGCCGGGGCCAAGTCTGCCCCGCGCGAATTCGAGCCGGTGGCGCACGAGAAATCGGCGGCGATAACCACGGCTTATGCCCGTATCCGGGCAGAACGCGGTTTTCTCACCCGCGCCGATTGACTTTCGCTCCTCACAGCGCACCTTTTAAGCGACGGAGCCTGACATGACCGGCACGCTTGGCCATCCCGATTTCGCAACTCGCATTTTTGCGGCGTTCAATCGATTCTTCGGCTTTCTCGCCAAGGCCGGCTTCGGGGTATTCCTGCTCGCCGCCGCCGTCTTCACGTTGTTTGCCGCTACCTTCATCGGCCTGATGCTGGCCATCGCCGCCGTCTTCCTCACCTTCGGCCGCTCCCGCCGCCGCACGGCCGAGGTGCGCCAGGGCGATGTACGAACCGGCGAAACCCTCGAAGCCCGCCGCACCGCCGACGGCTGGATCATCGAGCTCTAGGCTCGCCTCGCTACAAACCGTCCTCTCGCGCCCGCCCGCTTCCAGCGGATAGTGTTGCTGCGAATCTCCCGTTTCCCCCGTTTCAGGCTCGCCATGAAGCCCGCGGACTTCGCCCTGCTTGTCGCCGTGTGCCTGTTCTGGGCGCTCAACCTCGTCATCACGCGGTGGACGGTGACCGAGGGCGGCGTACCGCCCATCTTCTTCGCCGCCATCCGCGTCACGCTGCTGGCTGCCGTCCTGTCGCCCTTCCTGCTGCCCGCGCCGCGCCAGATCGGCGTCATGTTCCTGATCGCCATGGGCATGGCGGGCATTCATTTCGGTCTGTTGTTCCTTGGTCTCGCCGAATCCACCGCCGGCGTCGCTGCAGTCGTCGGCCAGCTCGGCGTGCCGTTCACGACGATCCTGTCGATCATCTTCCTGAAGGAGCAGATCGGCATCTGGCGCACCAGCGGCATCGTCCTCGCCTTCGCGGGCGTGATGATCATCGTGATCGACCCCAGCCAGTTCTCGCTCACCATCGGCATCGTCTATCTCGTCGGCGCAGCCTTCGTCGGCGCCGTCGCCAACATCCTGATGAAGCGCATCGATCCCATGCCCGCAATGCGGCTGCAGGCATGGATCGGCCTGTTCTCGATCACGCCCCTGATGCTGACGTCCTTCGCCCTCGAAACCGGGCAGGTCGACGCCTACGCCGCGCTCGATTGGCGCGTCTATCTGGCCAGCATCTTCGCCGTCGCCGGCGTCTCCATCTTCGCCCACGGCAGCTTCTATCGCCTGATCAAGAAGTACGAGGTCACCCTCCTGTCGCCGCTCACCTTGATGACACCGGTGATGGGCGTTGGGCTCGGCGTGCTGCTGCTGGGGGAGGGGGTCACCTGGAACATGATCGTCGGCGGCATAATCGCGCTCGCCGGGGTGGGTGTGATCGGCATTCGCCGCAACCGGCGCTTCCCTGAAGCCTCGGTTGGCGACAAGATCAGCCAATGAGTCTGACCCTGATCGACGCCCCCAGCGCCAACTTCAACGAGCGGCTCCACCCGCTCGACATGCTCGTGCTGCACTATACCGGCATGAAGGACGGCCCCTCCGCTCTTGCCCGCATGCAGGAAGACAAGGAGCCCCGCGTCTCGGCCCACTACATGGTCGAGGAAGACGGCCGCGTCTTCGTGCTCGTGCCCGAGGAAAAACGCGCCTGGCAGGCCGGCCGCTCATGGTGGCGCGGTGACGAAGACCTCAACTCCCGCTCCATCGGCATCGAGATCGTGAACCCCGGCCATGAATGGGGCTACCGCCCATTCCCCGAGCCCCAGATCGCCGCCGTGCTCGAACTTTGCCAGGGCATCCTGTCCCGCTGGCCGATCCCGCAGAACCGCATCGTCGCCCATTCCGATATCGCGCCGGATCGCAAGGAAGACCCCGGCGAACTCTTCCCGTGGAAGCGCTTCGCGGAAGCCGGCATTGGCCTCTGGCCGCAACCCGCGCGTCCCGAACCCTGGATGATGCACGGCGCCTCGCTGGGCGACGCCGGCATGACGGTCGAGGGTTTCCAGCGTGATCTTGCCGCCATCGGCTACAAGATCAGCGTCACGGGCGTGTACGATGAAGCCACCGCCGCCGCCGTCCGCGCCTTCCAGCGCCGCTGGCGGCCCGAGCGCATCACAGGCGAGGGCGACACCTCAACCATCGTGCTCGCGCATTCGGTGGCCGAGTTGTCCAACACGTAACGCAGCCGAAACACACTGGTGCGCGCCCGACACACATCGTCGTGGAACCGCAGTGTGACACAAACGCTAATTCCCCGTTCACCATTGAGTATGCATCATCTCAATCGGTGGAGCGGAGTTGGCCATGCCTTCCGGTACCGTGCATCGCCTAGTCTACATGAGCACCGCTGTCGGTGTGCTGCGCGCCGAAGAGCTCGACCGCATCTATTTCCGCGCAAAAGCCGCGAACGCCCAAGCCAGCATCACGGGCCTGATGCTGCTCTACGAGGGCGCGTTCCTGCAGGTTCTCGAGGGGCCAGTCGCCGGCGTCTCCAGCCTGCTCGAGCGCATCCGCCGCGACCGCCGCCATGCGAATATCACCGTTCTCGAGGCCGGCCCCGCCGAAGAGCGCCTCTTCCCCGGCGCGCCCATGCGCTTCATCGCCGCGCGCAACCTGTCGCCGGGAGAGAAACAGGCGTTCTCCGACCTCCGCCAGGCTGTCGGCGCACGCCCCTATATGCCCGGCTCACCAGCCCCCGGCGCCGACAACGGCCTCGGCGCCTTCCTCGCCGCATTCAACCCGCTGCGGGCTGTGTAGCGTCCACCGCTTGTCATCCCGGAAGCGCGAAGCGCTATCCGGGACCCATTGCGCCAAATCGACATCGGACAGATGGATCCCGGCTCTCGCTACGCTCGGCCGGGATGACAACCGGTGATGCTTCGAGCCTCCCCCTGACACTCGCACAAACCCATGCCATCCTCCGCCCGGGATGACGGAAATCTTCACAGCCATCGAGCAGTCGGCGTTCTCGATCTTCATGCGCGAAGATTTCTACGCCTATTTCATCGCGCTGATTTTCCATTCCATCGGTATGGCGCTGCTCATCGGCGGCGGCATCCTCGTCTCGCTGCGCATCATGGGTCTCGCCCCCGCAGCCCGGCTCGAACGCTTCGCCGGCTTCTTCCCGGTGATGTGGGCCGGCCTCACGCTCGCCGTGCTCTCCGGCCTCGCGCTGCTCGCCGCTTATCCCGCGAAGGCGCTCACCAATCCCGTCTTCGGCCTGAAGTTCGCGTCCCTCATCGCCGCCGCCGCGCTGATGATGTGGATGGCGCGCCGCTACTTCCCGCTCGCCGCAGCAGGGGAGCCGCTTCCGCCGCGCGCGAAATGGCTCGCGGCCCTCACGCTCGCGCTGTGGCTCGGCGGCGTCGTGTTTGGCAAGCTGCTGCTCCACACCGCAACCGTGCTGATGGTGTCGTGATGGACCCCGTCTTCAATCCCGACGCGATCGAACAGTGGGCCAGGTCCGTCGGCATTTTCGGCCTGATGAACTCGCAATGGGGCTGGCCCGCTGCAGAGATCGTCCACTTCTTCGGCCTCTGCCTGCTCATCGCCACGGTCGGCATGTTCGACCTGCGCATGATGGGCGTCGCCCGCGGCGTCAGCATGAAGGCGCTGCACAAGCTCGTGCCCTTCGGCATCGCGGGCTATGCTATGTGCGCCATCACCGGCTTCATGTTCGTGGTCAGCGCCCCGTCGCAGTACCTCTACAACCCCGCCATCCAGACCAAGCTCAGCCTCATGGCCATCGCGGGCGTCAATGTGGTGGTCTTCTACCTCACCACATCCCGCGCCGTCTCCGCGCTCGGCGACTACGACCTCCCGCCCAGCCGCGCGCGCGTGATCGGCTTCATCTCGCTCGCCTGCTGGCTCGGCGTGATCACGGCTGGCCGTCTGGTGACGTTCTTCAGACCGCCGGAATTCTGGTGCCTGTGGTGCGTGGTGGGCTAATCCGGCTTCTGCGTATCCAGCGCTGCGATCTCTGCATCGAGATCGCGGATCTTCTTCTGCAGGATCGGGATCGCGGCCGCATCATTCGTGCCCTGCGCGAGCTGAAGCTCCTGCGCCAGACGCGAACGATCGCGGCGAAGCCGGCGGATGGGGGACTGTTTGGACATGGTGGTACTTCCTGATGACGCGCCGCTTATAGCCGGGCTGGAGAAATTCTCCATGGGTACGGCATGGCCCGTCTTCCCCCCGCGTGCGGGGGAAGTACGGCGAAGCCGGGATGGGGGCGAGTCACGAGGGGATTCGTTGAGTGCGCTCCCAGATGCGCTAAGCTCCCCCCATGACCGCCATCGACGTCACCGACCGCAAGCAGCTCACCAAGGCCGTGAAGAGCCTCGCAAAATCCTGCGCCGTCATGAAAGCGGCTCATGATCATTGCGGCGTGCCCGAATGGCGTGCGCGACCCGGCAACTACGATGGCCTCGCTCGGATCATCGCCTACCAGCAGCTCTCCACCAAGGCCGCCGGCACGATCTGGGGCAGGGTGGAAGTCGTGCTCGGCAAGGTCACGCCCGCCAGCGTCCTCGCAGCCGATATCGACTCCTTGCGCGCCTGCGGCCTCTCGCGGCCCAAGATCGCGCACATCCGCTCCATCGCGGAAGCGGTGCAGTCCGGCACGCTCAACCTCCGCCGCGTTGCGAAGGCAAGCGACGAGGCCGCCCAGGCCGAACTCGTCGCCGTGAAGGGCGTCGGCCCCTGGACGGCAGACGTCTACCTGATGTTCTGCCTCGGCCGCTGGGACGTTTTCCCCCACGCCGACATCGGCCTCTCCGAGGCCTACCGCATGATCACCAGCGAGCGGAAACGCCACCCGCCCAAGAAATTCCTGAAAACCGGCGAGCGCTGGCGCCCCTATCGGGGCGTCGCCGCCCACATGCTCTGGTCCTACATCAACCAGGTCCGCGAGGAGCAGCGCGGCGGGGCGTGACATTCCTGCCTGCATTACGGGCCGTTCAGCACGCCATCCCCCTTCCGGGGCTTGCCATGTCGCCCCCCTGTCACGATGTTATGAGACAGAATCGATCACCCCGGTTGCTGGAGCCATGTGGCGCAAAGCGGGGAACCTGACTGGCCCGGCGGGTTGCGCCGCCTGACCTGTCAAAGACGACGGGTACACATGACCCAGCTAGTCACGCACGCGCCGCCATCCATCGCTCCGAATGGGTGGCCCGCCCTCGTTCTCAACGCCGACTTCCGTCCATTGTCCTACTACCCGCTGTCCCTCTGGCCTTGGCAGGAGGTGGTGAAATCCGTCTTCCTCGAGCGGGTCGATGTGGTCGCGGAATACGACGAGTACGTCCATTCCCCCTCGCTCACGATGCGGCTCCCGTCCGTCATCGCGCTGCGCGAATTCGTGAAGCAGGATCGCCAGCCGGCATTCACGCGCTTCAACGTCTTCCTGCGCGACGGGTTCAAGTGCGTCTATTGCGGCTCGCCCGAGGATCTCACGTTCGACCATGTCATCCCCCGCTCGAAGGGCGGGCGGACGAGCTGGGACAACATCGTCGCCGCGTGCAGTCCCTGCAACCTGCGCAAGGGCGGCCGCATGGCGCACGAGATCCACATGCACCCGTCCCACCGTCCGCATCGTCCCACCACGTTCCAGCTGCAGGAGCAGGGCCGCAAATTCCCGCCCAACCACCTGCACGGCACCTGGCTCGACTACCTCTACTGGGACGTCGAACTGGAAACGTAGGCTATGTCGATGCGGGGTTGGGGCATTGCGATCACGGCCGCCGTCCTCGCGAGCGCATGCGTTCCGCCACTGATGCAGCCCGGTTCGCCGGATCGTTGGTCGTGTGTGACGGGTGAATCCGCGCGTGTACCGGTTGAGGAACTCAAGGCAGCGGTGGAAGGCGGCGACTGGATCGGTCAGGTGCATCTGCCCAGCCACCCGTCGGGCTACGCGGATGACCTGAAATCAGCAACGCTGTCCGTCTCGTCAGATCGTATCGGTCTGGCGTGGATAACTGGCCGCCGCGACGCCGAGGCACAGCGAGTCACGTTCTCGATCGATGATGAGGCCAAGAGCTTGGCGGGCTATGCCGTCGTCTCGGTGTGCCGCAACCAGCACGGTGAGACGGAAGTGAATCCTAGTCGGACGGAAGGTGTCTTTCTCCGTTTTAGTCCAAGGGGTGGCTACTTCAACCTGACCCTCAGAGACCCACAACCCGGCGCGAAGCTGAGTCATTACACGCTGCGCCGGCAACGCTGCGATCCGTTCTGCAGCAATCCGTGGATCGATCAAAAACCCGATCTGGTTTTTTGATAGCGCGTTCACACCCAAGCCCAACCTTGCCCCCTCCACATCTACCGTCTACAAAGACTGCAAACCGCCCGTAGAGGCGCGCCGTCAGGAGGACACCATGCCGACCCGCGCATCCCGCGCCGCGCTGCTGTGCATCGCCGCTATCATGCTGGCCGCGCCCGCCTTCGCGCAGACGCCCTACATCGCGCCGCGCAACGGCATGGGCCAGCCGGATTTCTCCGGCGCGTGGGGCAATGAAAGCCTCACCCCGTTCGAACGGCCCGTCGCCGTCGGCACGCGCCGCGTGATGACGCCCGAGGAAGTCGCCCAGCGCGAAGGCGGCGCAGACGCCCGCTGGGCCAGCGCCAACGCGCCAACCGCCGTCAATCAGGGCGTCACGCAGGATGGCAGCACGGGCGGCTACAACGCCTACTGGGTCGGCAACAACAACCGCGTCATGCGCGTCGGCGGCGAGCCGCGCACATCCCTGATCACCTATCCCGAAAACGGCCGCATCCCGGCGCGCAAGGCCGATGCGCCGCCCAAACAGACCAGCCCGCTGCAGACCATCTTCTTCACGCCCGAAGTCGGCGATCTCGACAGCTACGAAGTGCGCTCCGGCGCCGAGCGCTGCATCTTCTGGCCCAGCCAGGCCGGCGCCGTCCTCCGCGCCGCCGCCTACAACACGAACTACCAGATCACGCAGGGCACAGAGGCCGTGGCCATCATGGCCGAGACGATCAACGACACGCGCATCGTCCGCCTGAACTCCAAACACAATCCGGCGTCCGCAGTCACGCGGCCCTGGATGGGCGATTCAATCGGCTGGTATGAAGGCGACACGCTCGTCGTCGAGACGATCAACTACCATCCCGAGCAGTATTTCTTCTACGCCTCCGACAAGCTGAAAGTCACCGAGCGGTTCACGCGCGTGGCCGATGATCGTCTGCTCTACCAGTTCCACGTCGAAGACCCGCTGGTGTGGTCCGAACCGTGGGGCGGCGAGTACGAGTTCAGCCGCTCGCCCGGCGTGTGGGAATACGCCTGCCACGAAGGCAATCACGGCATGTACAACGCCCTGATGATCGGCCGCATGCAGGACGCCGGCCTCATCGCGAAGGACAAATAGCCTACTGGTTGGGAGTTTCCTTCCACCCATCGCGCGGACGAACACCCGTCGCCGTCCCGGCGCCAAGCGCCTCGCACACGCCGACCTCGAGGCTCGACAGGACCGAGGCGATGCGCCACGCGCCGTCGAGATAGACGAGGTCGATCGCGTCGATGCCGCAATGCACCTGCACGCCATCATCGCGCAGCTCATACGGCGCCCACACCTGCGCCAGCCCGCCGCGCTTGTGAACGATGGGGTTCCAGTACCGCTCGATGAAAGGGTCCGCGTCCGCATCAGGCTCGATCATGCCGCTGTTCATGAACGGCTCGACGGCCTTCAACTCGCCCGACTCCGCGCGCTGGAACCACGACACGCCTTCAACGATCACCAGTTCATCCAGCATGACGGTATCATGATTGCCGATCGCCAGTAGGAACATGTCCACCGTCTTCAGGATCGCCTCATCCTCGGCATCCAGCACAACCTGCTGAACCGCCGGCCGCGCGGGCGCAGCCCCGGGCGCCGTCGCGCAACCCGAAACCGCCACAACCAGCGCCGCTGCAATCGCATATCTCATCCGATGATCCTCGCTCGCGCCGGCCCGCGACAACGCTAGCACCATCAGGCCCGCACCCAAAGCCGCTGGACGCATGAGCCACGCCAACAACACCCCAAGCCCGCGCTCACAATCGCCCGTCACCCACGGTGTCATTCCAGCCGAAGCGGCGCAGCCGCGTAGAGCGGGAACCCACAGGAGCCACACGCACTGCGCTTGCAGCCCCTGGGTTCCGGCTCACGCCTGCGGCGCGTCCGGAATGACACCGCGAGGAGGCTAAATCCGGGGAAACAGCCTTTGCAGATCCGTAGGAAACCCGAAAAAGATCACGCGCGATTTCAAATCTCTGCCCCGTGAATTTGTAGGATAGCGCCGCACTGAATCGGCCGGGCAAAAAGCTGAGGTCATACTCAGCGCATGGACTGGCTCTGGATCATCCTGCGCTACCTCTTCCCCCTGGACC